>NZ_BAAGQD010000014.1:308436-586039 GCF_054783655.1 Nocardioides salsibiostraticola
TCCCACGTCGTCGGTAGTCGTACCGCGCAGGGTGATCTCCGGCCCGGGTGTCTCACTCCTCCTGACCGGTTCGGTCACCTCGACGGTGGGCGACGTTGTGTCCGCGTCTGGTGCGGTGACGGTGAAGGGGGTCCAGGGTTTGGTGGACCAGTTGCGGGCGGCGTCGCGGGCGATGACGTCGAAGCCGTAGGGCCCGGGGGTGAGGGGCACGGTGAGGGACCAGGTGGTGGAGGTGGCGCCGGGGGAGTCGAGGGTCGTGGAGAGGCGGTAGGCACCGGGGGCCCAGGTGCCGTCGGGGCGTAGCCAGTGGTTGGTGGTGTTGTCCCGGATCTGGGTGTAGACCTCCGTGACGCCCACGTCGTCGGTCGTCGTACCGCGCAGGGTGACGGTCGGTCCCTCGACGGAGGACGCCCGTGTCGGGGCGAGGACGCTGAGCAGAGGGGCCGTCGTGTCGGGGTCGGCTGCGGAGGCCGGTGGAGATTCCCCGGCCACGCCCAGCCCGAGGGCAAGGGCCACGAGAGCGGCGCACAGCCCCCTGGAGATCCGCAGATTTCGGCGGAACGCAGCACCCATGAGGGCTCCTCGTGTGGTGGGCTAATTCGGTGCGGTGACTCCGGGCTCGGTCACCCACGTCGTGCTGCCGCTGCGGCGGGTGATGGTGAACTCGTCGAACAGCGAACCGGGTTCGGTCTCGACGTCCGCCTTGCCGGCCTTCTCCACCACGAAGGAGCGGTAGCGCAACGTCGTGTCCGTCACGTCGATCTTCTGGTACGTCGAGATCCCCTGGGCGGCGATCACCTGGGTGGCACCGTTCGCGGTCCAGACGTTCTTTGCCGGGTCGGTCTCGAGCTCCAGATGCTGGGCGCCGGCGTTCGTGCTGACGAAGACCGGGCCCGAGGTCAGACCGGGAGTCTTGGTCGCGTCGCTGTTCGTGTAGCCGCGGGCATAGACGTGATCGTGGCCCGTGAGGACCAGGTCGACGTTGCGGGCCTCCAGCACGGGCAGGAAGCGGTTGCGAACTATGCGCTCATCGAAGCCGACCGTGGAGGAGTAGATCGGCTGGTGCATGGAAACAACATTCCAGGTGGCGTCGCTCTGCGCCAGGACGCCGTCGAGCCAGGCCGCCTGGAAGCGCATCCAGAGGTCCCCCGGAGCGCTGGCGGGGCACGCGGGATCGGCACACGCGGGAAGGTCGTCCGGGGTGAGCGCGGCCTGATCACGGCTCCCGTCCAGAGCGACGAAACGCACGCCCTGGTAGTCGGTGAAGTAGATCGACTCCGCCGCCATCGCCGTGAACCGATCGAAGAACGCGGCGTACTGGCGGGCGATCGGGTCCTCGCCCTGTGCGAGATCGGCCAGGGAGCCGATGGTGTCGAGGTTCGGGCCGTTGAGCGGGAGTTCGAGGGTGCCCCGCCAGGCGTCGAGTTGGCTGTCGCCCAGATGCTCGTGGTTGCCGGGTACGGCGAAGACGTTGCGGGTGGTGGCCAGCTCGCCCAGCCCCTTGGTCCAGTCCTCCCACTGCTGGTCGCTGTCGCCGTCGTTGACCAGGTCCCCGGCCATGACCGAGAACGCGGACTCGGGGGACGCCGAGATGGCGGCGGCGGCAACGCGTGGCCACGTGGTGTCCAGACCCACCTGGGCGTCACCGAAGTAGAGGAAGGTGAAGTCGGTGCGGGCGGGCTCCGCGGTCGTGAAGGTGTTCCAGTCGCTCCAGTCGTCCTCGGCCCCGACGCGATAGCGGTAGTCGGTGCCTGGAGACAGGCCTTCGGCGGTCGCGGAGAAATGCTGATTGGCGTTGCCGTTGATCGTTCCGGCCGGCTGCGCGGGGAACTCACTGGTCTCACCCTCCTCGGCGGGCTCGACCTGGAGCAGAGGTGTGCCGTCAGGGGCGTCGGCGGCTGAGGATTCGGCCCCGAGCCACGAGAAGGACTGCGACTCGCCCGGCTCAGCGGTGGGGGTGAGCACGATGCGCGTGGGTCCGGGCACGGGGGCCTGACCGCTGGAGGGCGTCGAGGCGTCCGCGTTGGGATCGGACGGCGGATCCTCCGATGTGGTGTCGGTGCACGCCCCCAGCACCAACGCCGCGCCGAGCAGCGGCGCGGCGATGCGCAGCGAGACCGTCTTCATCCCGCCCCCTCGTCGTCTTTGCCGTCCGTAGAACTATACGCAGTGGCCGGTGGAGCCTGCCCCTCACTTCACCTCGGACCGCAGGACCAGGCGAAGCCCGATGAGCATCGGCAGCACCAACCACACCGATCCGGAGGTCGCCAGCTGCGCCCAGCGTTCCGCGTCGGGAACTGCTTCGAAGAGACTGCCCTGGCTGAAGTTGAAGTCCACCCAGGGGCGGATGTCGAAGAACCACTCCTGCAGCGAGGCCAGGATCTCGGTCAGACCCGTGAGCACGAACTGGTAGACGAAGTAGGCCACGATCGCGGCCGCGGAGTTGCGAAGCAGAACTCCCAACATGAAGCCGATCAACATGTTCAGCACCGTGCCCAGCACGATCATCGACATCTGCGCGACGTCGATGTCCCACACCGTGGGGGTCCCGTTGAGCGAACTGCCGATCAGGTTACCGACCGCGCCGATACCGAAGGCGACGAAGATGCCGACCAGGCCGATCGCGATGGTGCAGACCAATTTTGCTGCGATCACCCGACCCCGCCGGGGCACGAACGTGAAGGTCGCCAGGCCGGTGCGCTGGCTCCACTCGCTGGTCACCGAGAGCAGGGCGATCATCGGCAGGATCACCGCCATGGGGATGCCGATCGCTGAGCCGAAGGTGTCGTAGGTCAGCACGTTGTCGGGCGCCCAGATGACGACCGCAGCCGAGGCCAGGAGTGCGGTGATGCCGATGCTGCGCAGCAGCCAGGTGCCGCTGCGGGTGTCGAACATCTTGGTCAGTTCGACCCCGAGGAGTCGGGTGAAAGGGATCGGGGCGAAGCCTCCGTCGGGGCGTCCTGGTCGCTCGGTTCGCTGGTCGGCGGCGGGGTGTTCGGTCGTGGTGGGGTCGATGACCTCGGGCTGGGTGGTGGTCATGCTGCGGCTCCGTTCTGGGTCGAGGTCTGGTCTGTGGTCGGCGTGGCGTAGTGGTCGCGCTGGGTGGCTGCGGTGAGGTCGAGGAACATCTCTTCGAGACCGGCGCCGTCCGCTGCTCGCAGTTCGCTGAGGGGTACCCCCGCAGCCAGGGCGACCCGACCCACTGCGTCGGGGTCGACGTCGACCCGCAGCCCGTCGTACGACGTGGTGACGGTGGCGCCCGTGGCCTGCAGGGCGTCCGACAGAGCCGACAGCTCCTCGGGGAGTGAGGTGCGCACGAGGGTGCCTGCGCCGGCGAGCATCTCGGCCTTGGTGCCGTCGGCCACGATGCGGCCGTTGCCGATCACCACGAGGTCGTCGGCCACGACCTCGATCTCGTGCAGCAGGTGCGAGGAGAGCAGCACCGTGCCGCCCTGGTCGGCGTAGTCCCGGAGCAGGTCGCGCATCCACCGGATACCGGCGGGGTCGAGGCCGTTGGCGGGCTCGTCGAGGATCAGTGCGGCGGGGTCGCCGACGAGGGCGACCGCGATCCCGAGGCGTTGGCGCATTCCGAGTGAGTAGTCGCGAACCCGGCGGCGTGACTCCTCCGGGGTGAGACTGACCCGGTCCAGGAGCTCATCGACCCGGGTTCGAGGGAGCCCGACCGTCCGGGCCGCGATGGTGAGGATCTCGTGCCCGGTCCGGCCCGCGTGCTGGGCCGAGGCGTCCAGCAGGACCCCGACCTCACGCCCGGGGTTGGGCAGGTCGACGAAGCGTTGTCCGTTGACGGTCGCGTGCCCGGCGGAGGCCGGAGTGAGGCCGACCAGGACGCGCATGGTGGTCGACTTGCCGGCGCCGTTGGGGCCGAGGAAGCCGGTCACCCTGCCGGGTCGGGCGGTGAAGGAGACGTCATCGACGGCCGTGAAGTCGCCGTACGTCCTGGTCAGGTGCTCGATGGTGATCATGTCGATCAGCCTCGCCGGGTGGGGCACTCCCGCACATCGGGGAAGTCGCTGAGCCCGACCCTGATCCTCGACCCTGAGACGCCTCAGGGGTGGGTTCCCGGCGAGTCGGCGCGTCTTGACGTAACTTGAGCCGACTCGGGCTGTTTCCAGCGTCAACTTGCGCCGACTCGCGCGTCGCTGGTTGGTACGGTCGCGGGACCGTCGAGCACAGGGGGAGCCCATGGAAGCCGCCACCAACGAGTGGGATGAGTACGCCGCCGACTGGGACACCGACGAAGCGGCACGGCGCTACTCCGAAGCGGCCTTCACTGCCCTGGTCGAGCGGCTGAGTGCCCGCTCGATCTCCCTCGAAGGGGCTCGGGTGGTCGACTTCGGGTGCGGCACCGGCCTGCTGACCGAACGACTGATCGCAGCGGGTGCGCAGGTGGATGCCATCGACACCTCGCCGGCGATGCTCGCCGTGCTGGACGGCAAGATCACGGAGCGCGGCTGGGTGGGCGTACGAACATCGAACGACACGGCGGGACTGACGGGCCCCTACGACCTCGTCGTGTGTTCGTCGGTGTGTTCCTTCCTCGACGACTATCCGGCCGCGGTGCGACGGTTGGTGTCCGACCTGCGGCCGGGTGGCTTGTTCGTCCAGTGGGACTGGGAGCGGGCCGAAGGCGATGAGAACGGGTCCGGGCTCACCCGCACCGAGGTGACCCAGGCCCTGAGAGCCGCGGGTCTGGAGGACGTGTCGGTCGGCCCCGGATTCACTGCCGTCGTCGGCGAGGACACGATGAGTCCGTTGATGGGTCTGGGTGCGCGAGTCGGCGCGTGTTGACGCAAGAGGCGCCGACTCAGCCTGTTCTGAGCGTCAACTTGCGCCGACTCGCGGGAACATCTGCTGGGGGTGATCGGTTCCCCTCACATGCGTATAGATATCTGGTCCGACGTGGCCTGCCCGTGGTGCTACATCGGCAAGCGCCGTCTGGAGAAGGCCCTCGAAGGTTTCGAGCACCGCGACGAGGTGGACCTCGTGTGGCGCTCCTTCCAGCTCGACCCCGGCGCGCCGGCCCAACCGGACCCGAGCGTCTCCATGGCGCAGGCTTTGGGTCGCAAGTACGGCGGGGGTGAGCCGGCCGGTCAGCAGATGATCGACCGGATGGAGGCCGTCGCCGCCGAGGAGGGACTGCTCTTCCGGCTCAGCAAGGCCCAACGGGCCTCGACCGTCGATGCCCACCGGGTGCTGCACATGGCGCTGGAGAAGTCCGCGAAGGTGCAGGACGACCTGAAGGAGGCGCTGCTCCAGGCCTACTTCATCGACAGCGAGAACACCGCTGATCGGGACGTCCTGGTCAGGATCGCCGGCGAGGTCGGTCTCGATGCGTCCGAGGTTCAGCAGATGCTGGAGTCGAACGAGCACGCCGCAGCGGTCGAGGCGGATCTCGACCAGGCCGCGGAGTTCGGCATCGGGGGTGTCCCGTTCTTCGTTCTCGATTCGAAGTTCGCGATCTCCGGGGCTCAGCCGGTCGAGGTGTTCAACGATGCCCTGAAGCGGGCTTGGACGGCGTCGCACCCGGTGTTCGAGACCGTGGGTGGCGCGACCGACGAGGCCTGCGGCCCTGACGGCTGCGCCATCTGAGTCAGCTGAGTCATTCTGACTCACCTGCGGTTCAGCCGAGCAGTGATTGAGCGAGGTACTCGCCCTCACCGGGCCCCGGCGGAACGAAGAACAACCCGCCACCGGTGGGGGCGACGTACTCCTCGAGCGCCTCGCCCTCCAACCGGCGCTGCGTGCCGAGGAATCCGGTCTCCAGGTCGTTCTGATAGGACACGAAGACGAGACCCTCATCGAGTTGGTCGTTCTCGTCCAGGCCGTTGGCGTAGTTGAAACCCCGGCGCATCATCACGAAGTCGGGTGAGTCGCGACGGCGGGGATTGATGCGACCGATGTGTGAGTCCAGGGCGGTCGCGTCGGCGAACCCGGGTCGGGCGAACTCGTCGGCTGCACCCAGCGGAGCGCCGGAACCGCGATGGCGGTGAAAGACCGCCTCCTGCTCGGAGAGCCGGGTCCGGTCCCAGAACTCCACCAGCATCCGGATCACCCGGATCGCCTGGTAGGAGCCACCGGCCATCCAGGCCGGGAGAGACCCGTCATCCTGGACCCACACGACCTCGTTCATCTCGGTGGCCACGCCCGGATCGGGGTTGACGGTGCCGTCCTTGAAGCCCATCAGGTTGCGGCCCGTGAGGGCAGCGCCGTTGTGGTCCGTGTGCACCTGATTGCTGCCGGACTGCATCCATCGAGGGGTCAGCCGACCGCGCGTGGATCGGAGGATCTGCCGGGTGGCGTGGACCACCGCCTCGGGGCTGGTGGCCGAGATCGTCAGGGACAGATCACCGTCCGACTTCGCGGGCGTGACCAGGCGGTCGTTGCCGAACCGGGGCATCGGCTGGAGCTGCGGAGGCATCGCGGGGCGCAGGCCGAATCGGTTGTCGAAGAGTGAAGCGCCCAGCCCCAGCACCACTGCAGTGTGGGTGGGCGGGTGGTGGGGATCGATGAGCCCGGTGTCGAGCGGCGGGAAGCCACCACCCCGTTCGTGGATCGGGGCGTCGCTCATCAGACCGTCGATGGTCTCGCTGAGGTCGGCGACGAGTCGCGCCAGCTCCCGCCTTCCCTCGACGAGGATGTCGAAGGCTCCCGCCAGACCCGCGGACCCGGAGACGGTGACGGCACCCTGGTGAGGGCCCCGGAAGGGGACCTGGTTCCCGGGCGCGGTGTCTGTCGGGCGGGAGCACGACTGGACAGAGGCAAGGGTCAGAGCGCCGGCGCCCAGGCCGACGAAGGCCCGCCGTCCGGTGCGCCAACCGACCCGAGGGGCGTCGTACTGGCCGACCATCAGGTGAGCCCCAGGGTGCCGTTCAGCAGGGAGAGGGACTCGGCGAGCTCACCCAGCGTGGCCGCGAACTGCTCGCGCTGGTCGTCGGTGACCTGGTCGTAGTCGACGAAGCCCGCCTGGAAGGAGCCGAGCGCGGCCAGCTGGCTGTTCAGCGTGCCGAACTGGTTCTCGAGGGTCGCAGCCAGGTCGGGGTCGGACCCCTGGAGGGCCGGGCCCAGTAGGTCGACCAGGGCCTGGGAGCCCTCGACGTTGGCCTGGAAGTCGTAGAGATCGGTGCCGGAGTAGCGGTCCTCCTCGCCGGAGAGCTTCCCGCTCGGGGCGGCGACCTCCTCGATGAGTTCTTGAGCCCCCACGGTCAGCACCTCGGGACGGAGCTCGAGGTCGTCGGCGGCCACCTCCAGATCGGCGAGGTCGGCGACGAGCCGATCGGCGTACGGCGCGGCCGCGGCGAGGTCACCGTCGACCCAGAGGTGGTACTCGACTCGGTGCCAGCCGGTGAAGTCCGGGTCCTGGGGGCTGTCGAAGTCGTCCTCACGGGTGTCCACGGCGCCGTCGAAGTCGGGGATCAGGCCAGCGATGGGCTCGATCCGCTCCCACGGGCGGCGGGAGATCGGGTAGAGGGCCTGGGCCTCCTCGCGGTCTCCGGCGCGTACGGCGGCGGCGAAGGCCTCGGTCTTGCGGCGTACGGCGGCGATCTGCTGGTCGATATAGGCGTCGTACCCGGCGACAGCCTGGTTGATGAGGTCTTGGTCGGCGGTGGGTTGATCGACGGTCGACGCACGGTCGGGGGAGTCCGGGGTCTGGGTTTCGGAGCAGGCGGTCAGGGGGGCGAGGCCGAGTCCCAGCGTGCTGAGGGTCAGGAGCAGGAACGTGCGAGGCGATGTCATGTCGCTAAGGTAAGGCTAACCTTATCTTCTACGCAATTAGACCTGGGTCACACCGGTGAGGCGCTGTCGATGCCGCACCGATCAGCAGGGCAGCCGGTCAGCCCGGCGCCTCGGTGAGACTGATCAACACCACGGTGTCGCCGTAGGTCAGTCCCTTGCGACCCTGGGGGCCGAGCTTTCCGAGCACCTTGGTCACCTTGGTCATGAAGCCGTACTTGTCGCGGATCTTGGCCTGCACCTCGTCGAAGGCCGCACCCGACTGCACCATCTCTGCGGTCCCGTCGACCGGCGAGGTGCCGTTCTTGACCCGACCCCGGCTGTCGGATCCCTGCAGGATCACGCGGGGATCATTGCGCAGGCGTTTGGTCTTGCCGGTCCCCATCGAGGTCCAGAAGCCGACCCGTCCGTCGGCGAGACCGACCACCCACGTCGGCGTCGACACGGTCTCGCCCGACTTGCGGTAGGTCGTGAACGATACGTACTTCTCCTCGGCGATGCCCATGTCTGTCATGGAACCACAGCATTCGGCCGGGCGTGGCGCGGTCGCTCTGGAACGACCCCTGAGACGGACGCGCGATTCCGCTAGTGTGGCCCGCGGCACAGCGTCGTGCGCGAACCATCTGCAGCTCCTCTGCCCGCCCGCACATCACGCCACGTGAGGCCCTCCATGACCGATCGCCCCGTCGTACTCATCGCCGAAGAGTTGAGCCCCGCCACCGTCGAGGCGCTCGGTCCCGACTTCGAGATCCGGCACTGCCAGGGATCGGACCGCGCCGAACTGCTGGCGGCGATCGTCGATGTCGACGCGATCCTGGTCCGTTCGGCCACCAAGGTCGACGCCGAGGCCCTCGCCGCGGCCGGCCGGCTGAAGGTCGTGGCGCGCGCCGGGGTCGGCCTGGACAACGTCGACGTCCGGGCGGCCACGCAGTCGGGGGTGATGGTGGTCAACGCACCCACGTCCAACATCGTCAGCGCCGCCGAACTCGCGGTCGCCCTCATGCTGGCCGCGGCCCGGCACATCAGTCCCGCCCACGCGGCCCTGACCCAGGGCGAGTGGAAGCGGTCGAAGTTCACCGGCATCGAACTGTTCGAGAAGACCGTCGGAATCGTGGGACTGGGCCGGATCGGGGTGCTGGTCGCGACCCGACTGGCGGCCTTCGGGATGGACGTCATCGCCTACGACCCCTACGTCCAGGCCGGTCGTGCGGCGCAGATGGGGGTTCGCCTGGTCGACCTCGACACCCTGCTCCGGGAGTCCGACTTCATGTCGGTCCACCTGCCCAAGACACCCGAGACGGAGGGGCTCATCGGCGCCCCCGAACTCGCCCGGGCCAAGGAATCCCTCGTGCTGGTCAACGCCGCGCGGGGCGGCATCGTCGACGAAACCGCTCTGTATGACGCGTTGAAGTCCGGCAGCATCGCCGCCGCCGGGTTGGATGTCTTCGCCACCGAACCCTGCACCGACAGTCCGCTGTTCCACCTCGAGAACGTCGTGGCCACCCCGCACCTGGGGGCATCGACCGACGAGGCCCAGGAGAAGGCCGGCATCGCCGTGGCCCAATCGGTGCGGCTCGCGCTGTCGGGAGAGTTGGTCCCCGACGCGGTCAACGTGCAGGGCGGAGTCATCGCCGAGGACGTCCGACCCGGGATCCCCCTGACCGAGAAGTTGGGTCGGCTCTTCACCGGTCTGGCCGGCGAGGTCGCCGTGCAGCTCGACGTCGAGGTCCGCGGAGAGATCACCGATCACGACGTGAAGGTGTTGGAGCTGGCGGCCTTGAAGGGGGTCTTCGCCGATGTCATCGAGGAGCAGGTCTCCTACGTCAACGCGCCGCTCCTGGCCGCCGAGCGGGGGACCGCCGTACGCCTGGTGACCGATCCGGAGAGCCCGGACCACCGGAACCTGATCACCCTCCGGGGCACCCTGGCCGACGGGACGCAGATCTCGGTCAGCGGCACCCTGATCGGCATCAACCAGAAGGAACGGCTCGTCGAGATCAACGGCTTCGACGTCGACATCGAGCCGACCGCCCACCTGGCGTTCTTCAACTACTCCGACCGTCCCGGCATGGTCGGCACGGTGGGGCAGATCCTCAGCGCCGCCGGGGTGAACATCGCGGGGATGCAGGTCGCCCGGGATGTTCAGGGCGGTCAGGCCCTGGTCGCTCTGTCGGTCGACTCCGCGATCTCCGCCGAGACCCTGGCCGAGATCGAGTCGGCCATCGACGCCGTCTCCGCTCGCGCCGTCGACCTCACCTGAACCTCCTCACCTCACCTCACCTCACCTTGAACCGCCGAGATAGTCCCTGACGTTTGTGCGACGACACGCCGTGCGAGTTCGCACAAACGTCAGGGACTATCCCGGCGGTGGGTCAGACGAGTTGGTGCCACGGTGGTCGCACGGTCAGGCTGTGCGACGTGACCCTCCCGATCGAGCCACTCGACCCGCCCACCGCTCCCAGCGGATTGGTGGACCTCGGGCCGCTGGCTCAACTACGGGCAGGGAGATTGGTACGCCGCCTGCTCCAGTTGCTCGTGGGGCTGGTCCTCTACGGGGCGTCCTTGGCGATGATGGTCCGTGGTGACCTCGGGCTGGCGCCCTGGGACGTCCTGCACTCCGGGCTCATCCGCTACCTCCCGATCAGCCTGGGGCAGGCGGTCATCGTGATGAGCTTCGTGGTGCTGGTGCTGTGGATCCCGTTGCAGGAGGTTCCTGGCCTCGGGACCATCGCGAACGCGGTGCTGGTCGGCATCTCGGCGGACGCGACGCTGGTCCTCCTCGACCGTCCCGACTCCTTGGTGCTGCGCCTGGCCCTGATGGCCGGTGGAGTCGTCCTGTGCGGACTGGCCACCGCCGCCTACATCGGGGCCCAGCTCGGTCGCGGACCCCGCGACGGTTTGATGACCGGCCTCCACCGTCGGACCGGCTGGTCGCTGCGTCTGGTCCGCACCGGGCTGGAGATCACCGTCGTTCTCATCGGGCTCCTGCTCGGCGGCGTGCTCGGCGCGGGCACGGTCGTCTTCGCCCTGGCCATCGGACCCATCACGCAGGCGCTGCTGCCTTCGTTCCTCGTGCGCCTGCCCTCGCCGCGCGCTTCCTGAGCCCGTCTTCTCGCGCGCAATCGTTCCCGTGGAGCCCGCAGGTCGCTAAGGTCCTGCCATGACCACCCCTGACACTCCTGCCGGCGCCGCGGGTTCCGCTGACGGAACTGCGGTCGCGCCGCTGGCCCCACCTGACCAGGTGATCGAGCTCAAGGCCGCCGAGCCGACGGTCCAGATCGTGGAGACCCAGGCGCCGAAGATGGCGCCCCAGGTGGCGGAGTCGGCCATCCCGGAGTTGGACGCGAAGGTCGACAGTTTTCTCGACGCCCTGAACGGGGTCGAAACGGGCAGCCCCGAGTTCGCCAAGCAGGCCGAGT
Organism: Nocardioides salsibiostraticola; assembly: GCF_054783655.1. Taxonomy (NCBI): domain Bacteria; kingdom Bacillati; phylum Actinomycetota; class Actinomycetes; order Propionibacteriales; family Nocardioidaceae; genus Nocardioides; species Nocardioides salsibiostraticola. The sequence continues at coordinate 319,608 of NZ_BAAGQD010000014.1, forward strand.
CGGTGCGCACCATGGGCGACGCCGACATCCGCCGGGCCGCCGAGACCTCGAACCGGATGCTGGAGCAACCCGTTCGCGCCCTCCAGGAGGGTGGACTCGCGGAGGGATCCAGCGTGGGTCGGACCCTGCTGGAGTTGCGGCGTACCGTCGAGGACCTCGACCCGAGCCAGGCCACCGGTGCGAAGAGGTGGCTGGACAAACTGCCCTTCGGTGACAAGGTCACCGACTACTTCCGCAAGTACCAGTCGGCGCAGAGCCAGCTCAACGCGATCCTGCACAGCCTGCGCAACGGTCAGGACGAGCTGACCAAGGACAACGTCGCGTTGAACCTGGAGAAGACGAACCTCTGGAACGTGATGGGGCGACTGAACCAGTACGTCTACGTCGCCGAACGGCTCGACGCCAAACTCGCCGCGAGGATCGCCGAGCTCGAACTCTCCGACCCCGAGGCGGCCAGGGCGCTGTCTCAGGACGTGTTGTTCTACGTCCGTCAGAAGCACCAGGATCTGCTGACCCAACTGGCCGTGTCGATCCAGAGCTACCTGGCGATCGACATCATCATCAAGAACAACATCGAACTCATCAAGGGTGTCGACCGGGCGTCGACCACGACGGTCTCCGCGCTGCGTACGGCGGTCATCGTGGCTCAGGCGTTGGGCAACCAGAAGCTGGTGCTCGATCAGATCACCGCGCTGAACACCACGACGTCCGGCATGATCCAGCGGACCTCGGAGATGCTGCGTGACAACTCCGCCGCCATCCAGGAGCAGGCCGCTTCCTCGACCATCGGGATGGAGCAACTGCAAGCGGCGTTCGCGAACATCTACGCCACCATGGACTCCATCGACGAGTTCAAGCTCAAGGCCCTGGACTCGATGTCGATGACCATCGGGGTGCTCGAGACCGAGGTCGACAAGTCCCGCGCCTACCTCGACCGGGTGCAGAAGCACGACGCCCGCAACGCGGCCGGCTCCTTGGACCTGACACCGCTTCCGGGCTCCTGACCCCAGGTGGGCATCAGATCCTGGTGGCGTGAGCGGAGCGAACCCGAGCAGCCGGCATCGCCCGCGGTTCCGGCCCCGCCGACCGAGCAGGAGATCCTCGCCTCGCTGAACCGGGTCAACGCCATGCTCAGGGACGGCAACGCGCCGCCCCTGGTCATCTCCCGGGTGGTCCGTATCGCGCGCACCATCAACGACACCCTGCCCCGCCTGCGCAACCTCGGGTTGGGCAGCGCCGAGGCCTACTCGGTGGTGGCGACCGCGACGTCGTACCTCCCCGAGGCGGTCTCGGGCTATCTGCGGCTGCCCCGAGACTGGGCCGACACCCGCCCCATCGACGGCTACAAGACCTCATTGATGGTGCTGGTCGACCAACTCGAACTGTTGGCCTCCACGATGGACGACATCCTCGATGCGGCCACCCGCGCTGACGCGCAGGCGTTGTTGGTGCACGGCAAGTTCCTCCAGGCCAAGTTCGGCGAGCCGAGCGGCCCCGACCTGCAGCTAGGACCGTCCTGATGAGCATGTCCCTGAGCGTTGCCCTGCAAGCGTTGGAAGCCGTCGCGACCGGTGCGGGACTCGACCCGGCCACGGCGCGCCGCGAAGGAGAGTGCCTGGCGGCGACCGTCGCCGAGCCGGCCCGAGGGGCGTACGTCGACTGGCTCGCGCAGACCGGAAGTCAGGGGGGAGCCGAGGACTTCACCAACGCGGCCTCCCGTGGGCGCCGGTTCCGGGCGAGTCCGACACCCTCGATGAGCCATCTCGCCGCGGGTCGGTCGGCCCACGCGCCGGCGTACGCACGTGCACTGGGTGATGTGGCGCTGGCCGCCTGCTCCCTGGGAGAGGACAACCCTCGAGTGGTGGGGAACGCCGCGACCGCTGCTGCGGCGCAACTGGGCGAGGCCCCGTCCACCATGCCGACGGTGCTGCGCGAGCCGGTGCCCGGAGTCGGCGAGCACCTGCTGGCGCGGGTGTTGGACCAGTTGGGCGAGGTCCAGAAGAAGATGACCAACCTCGACCTGAGCGAGACCGACCAGCGCGGCCCCGGGTCCTTCGACCTGACGGGGACCGAGGCTCGGCCGGTCGCGGCGGCACCCACACCTGACCCGGCCCCTGAGCCAGTGCCTGAAGAACCGGCCGAGCCCGAGCCCGAACCGAAAACCGTCGAAGAACTTCTCGCCGAGCTCGACGATCTCGTCGGACTGGACGACGTGAAGGCCGAGATCCATCGACAGGCCGCGGTGCTGCGGGTGGAGGGTCTGCGCAAGGAGGCCGGTCTCAAGGCCACCACGATCACCCGACACCTGATCTTCAACGGCAACCCGGGCACCGGGAAGACGACCGTCGCCCGCCTCGTTGCCGGAATCTACCGCGCACTGGGTCTGCTGTCGGTGGGGCAACTCATCGAGGTGGACCGCTCCGAACTGGTGGCCGGCTTCCTGGGTCAGACGGCGATGAAGACCGCCGAGGTGGTGGAGTCCGCCGCTGGGGGAGTGCTCTTCATCGACGAGGCCTACTCCCTCGCCGGCGACCAGTACGGCACCGAGGCGATCGACACCCTGGTCAAGGAGATGGAGGACCGGCGCGGAGACCTGGTCGTCATCGTCGCCGGCTACCCGGTGCCGATGGAGATCTTCATCAGTCAGAACCCCGGACTGGAGAGCCGCTTCCGGACCACGATCGACTTCGCCGACTACTCGGACGAGGAGTTGGCTCAGATCTTCGAACTGATGGCCACCGGCGCGCAGTACGACGTGGACGACGAGGTGCGCGAGCGCGTGCGCGCCCTTCTGGCCGAGGTCACCCGGGGCCCCACCTTCGGCAACGCTCGCTACGTCCGCAACCTGCTCGAGGCGGCCATCGGCGCACACGCGTGGCGACTGCGTGAGATCGACCAGCCGACCCTCGCGGATCTGCGTTCGCTGAGCGTCGCGGATCTCGACCCCGTGATGTCGGTGGCGCCTGACAGGGTTGAACCCGAGAGCATCGGGGAAGAAGATGCCTCTACCGAGGTGTTTGCGGCGGACCCAGCTGACAACTCCGCCAACAATCCGGCCACCGAGTCCCAGGAGGAGTCGTCATGACGCAGACCCCAGCGGTCGCGGTCGCGCCGGTCGTCCCATCGGCAGCACGGACCGACTCGGTCGAACACCTCGACCACACGGTCGTCGAGGACGTGCCCTCGCTGCTGAACCGGTGGCAGGCGATCTCGGTCGGCATCTGCGTGGTCTTCGGCCTGCTGGTCGCCCTGCTCCAGGGCCTGGGGTGGCAGGCCAACGGTCGCGCCGCCGACAACACCGAACAACTGGTCCGCGTCCAGCAGATCCAGTCGTCACTGTTCCGCGCCGATGCCCTCGCTGCGAACGCCTTCCTCGTGGGCGGGCTCGAACCCACCGAGCAGCGAGCCGAGTACGACGCAGCCCTCGAGCGGGTCCTGCGACTGATCGCTGCGGGCGCCGACGCGCAACCGGCGGATCGGGACGCGCTGGCCGAGTTGAACGTCCAGGTCGCCGCCTACGCCACCGACGTCGCCCAGGCCCGCGACGGGAACCGGCTCGGCCTGCCGGTGGGTGCGTCGTACCTCACCGTCGCGGGAGAGCGGCTGCGCGATGATGCACTCCCGATCGTCGCGGCCCTGGTCGACGCCAACGCGGACCGGGCCAACCAGGAGTTCCAGGGGCAGCACCCGATCTGGATCCTGCTGATCGGACTGGCCGCGCTCGGTGGTCTGTGGTGGGTCAACCGTGAGCTGGCCCGTCGTTTCCGTCGCCGGATCAACGTGGGCGTCGCGATCGCGGCCGCCGGGGTGCTGGTGGTCACCGTCATCGCGGTCGGCTTCGCCGCGAACCGCTCCTCGGGCAACTCCGACATCCAGGACGGCGCCTACGTCTCAGCGGTCTCCGAGGCCACCGCCCGCACCGCCGCCAACGACGCCAAGGCCAACGAGAGTCGCCGACTGATCCAACGAGGCTCGGGGCAGGGCTTCGAGGACGCCTGGGTGTTCGCCCAGGGAGTGGTCGACGAGAACGTCTCCGCCGAGACGGCGGTGCTGTGGGACGACTACGTCGCCGAGCACGAGGCGATCGTCTCGCTGGACGAGGCGGGGAGTTGGGACAAGGCCGTGGCGGCGGCGACCACGCTGGACGGCGGCTCGACCCTCGCCCTGAACCACTACGACCAGGCGGCTCAGCAGGTCGTCGACCAGAGCTCCGCCGACGCCACCGACGGGCTGCGATCGGGCGGCGCGGCCGCGATCGTGCTGATGATCCTGACCCTGCTGATCGCCGTGATCGCCTCGGGCGCCGCCACCTGGGGCATCAACGAGCGCCGCAAGGAGTACTCATGAAACCGGTTCGCGCGCTGGCCCCCTCGACGGCCCCCTCGATGGCCCCCTACATGGCACTGGTCGTGGCCCTGCTGATGGTCCTGACCGCCTGCGGGTACGACCCGACTGTCGTGCCGACCCCCGAACCTGCTGCCGCGGCCACCCCCGGGGAACCCAGCACGACCCCGGAGTGCGGGGACGCGACCGCGACCTACCCGGCTTCGGCGCAGACCAACGGGCCGGCGGTGTCGCGCATCCTGCAACGCAAGCGTCTGATCGTCGGGGTCTCCGCCGACACCTACCTCCTGGCCTCGCGAAACCCGATCGCCGGCAAGATCGAGGGTTTCGACATCGACATGGTCAACGCCGTAGCCACAGCACTGTTCGGCAGCAAGGGGCCCAGCAAAGTGACGCTGCGGGTGATCAGTGCCGCCGATCGGATTCCCGTGCTCCAATCAGGTGAGGTCGACCTCGTCGTGCGCAACATGACCATCAACTGTTCGCGGTGGGAGGACATCGCCTTCTCGAATGAGTACTACCGCTCCGGGCAGAAGGTGCTGGTGCGCAAGGACCTCGCCGATGACGGGGTGGACAGCCCCGAGGAGTTGGCGGGTCTGAGGGTCTGCGCTCCGGCGAACACCACCAGTCTCGACAACATCCGTACCGCCTCACCGGAGGCCGTGTTGGTGCCGGCGGCCAACCACACCGGGTGCCTGGTGAAGCTCCAACAGGGCGAGATCGACGCCATCACCGGAGACGACACCGTGCTGGCGGGATTGGCCGCCCAGGACCCGTACGCCGTCGTACCTCCCCAGCAGGCCTTCACCGAGGAGCCCTACGGGATCGGTGCCAACTCGGCCGATGTCGATCTGGTTCGGTTCCTCAACTCCGTGCTCGAGCAGGAGCGGGCCGACGGCGGGTGGCAGCAGAGCTACCAGCGGTGGCTCGGCCCCCTGCTCAATGTCCCCGGCGAACAGCCGAAACCCAACTACACCCGTCCCCTGCCGTCGGCATGAAGGCTCCCGTCGCTCCCGGACGCTTGGGTGTCGCCCTCCCGCCGGACCAGATCCAGACCTACCTCGGTGAGTTGGACGCCTGGATCCGAGGAAGGAAGGTCGAGCTCGACGACCTGGACGCGGCGGCGCTGCTGGCCAACCGTGGCGGCTCGGTCGCCGGGGACATGATGCTGTCCCTGGCCCTGTGGAAGGCGGTCTCGGAGCGCTATCAACTGCTGAACGCCACCTGGGACGGCGGTCGCGTCCTTCAGACCGAGCGGGAGCGGATCTCGGCGCTCATCTGGGGACGCCTGGATGGGGCGAGCAACCTCCCCGGAGGTCTGGCCGTCTCGGTGCCCGAAGCCTGCCGCCTCGCCGATGCGCTTGCCGGTCAGCTCCGCACCGCCCTGTCGCTGGTGCCCGGAGCCGACGCCGCGGTCGCGCGGATCCGGGATCTGCGCGCCCAACTCGAACGGTTGCGCGACCAGATCGCCTTGGAGCCGGCGACGATGCGTGACGCTCACGAGCGCCAGTGGGGCGGGCTGCACCAACGGCTCTCCGAGGCCGGTGAGAAGGCGGGGCGCGGCGCCGATGTCGCAGGGGTGCTCGGCCCCATCGAGATCGAGGCGGCCACCTTCGAGCGCGACCTGATCGTGGGCAACGCCCAACGCCGAGACGCCCGGGACCTGCTGCGCAGCGCCCGGGAACTGCGCGCTGACCTGGAGGGACGCGAAACGGCGCTGGAGCGACTCGCCGACCAGTGCGTGCGCACGGTCGACCCGGCTCCGCGCAACGCGGTCCCGGACGTGGAGGCTCTGGGACCGATCCCGAACACCCCGGAGGCTCTCGGTCCCTACCTCCAACGACTCGAGCGAGTCTCGGAGGCGCTGACGTTCGCTCAACACAAGTACGCCGATGCGCTCGCCGAGCACACGGACCTGGTCGCTTTGCTGGAGGCGTACGTCGCCAAGGCCCGAGCCCTCGGCGTCGTCGACCGCACCGACCTGGCCGAGAGCGAGCGCCAGGCCCGAGAGGTCCTGGACCGTCGTCCCGCGCCCATGGCGGTGGCGCGGCAGCTGGTGACGACCTATCAGTCCTGGCTGAGCCAGGTGGGCACGGTCCCCACCTCGACAACACCCACCCTCGACACCCCGGTCAGTCAGCAGGAGTCCCGATGACGTGCGCCCAACCCGGATGCTCCGGATCCCTTCTCGACGGCTACTGCGACACCTGCGGGATGGCCCCCAGCAGCGATGTCGCTCCTGCCGCCTCGACCGCCACCTCCCCGGGCCTGGCCAACCCCGGCGCCACCCGGACCGGCTCATCCAACGCCTCCGCCACCTCGGGTGGCTCCGCCGGGGCGTGCGGCCAGGCGGGTTGTGCTGGTTCGCTCCTCGACGGCTACTGCGACGTGTGCGGCTCGCCGGGCACCGGTGGAAGCGGCTCGCTGAGCAGTCCGATGGACTCCGCCGAGGTGTCGGTCGCCACCTCCTCGACCAACGTCCAGTCCGCCGCCATCGGATCCAAACGCGCCGCTCAGTCGGGGACGGCGGCCACGCGGCGTACCCGCTCGGGATCCCAACGGATGCGCGCCGCCCGCCTCGGCGCGGGCCTCACCCGGGTGCCACCGGCCCCACCGGTCGACGCGGCGGGAGCGATCAATCCGAACCCGGTCGTCCCCGAGAACAAACGATCCTGCTCCAAGTGCGGCACCGCCATCGGTCGCAGCCGGGAGGGCCACCCCGGACGCGCGGAAGGCTTCTGTCCCCAGTGCGGGCAAGAGTTCAGTTTCACACCGAAACTGGTCGACGGCGACCTGGTCGCGGGGCAGTACCAAGTGGCAGGGGCCCTGGCCCACGGTGGACTCGGGTGGATCTACCTCGCCCAGGACAAGAACGTCTCCGATCGGTGGGTGGTGCTCAAGGGCCTGCTCAACTCCGGGGACCCCGACGCGCTGGCCGCCGCGATCGCCGAGCAGCAGTTCCTGGCCCAGGTCGAGCACCCGTTGATCGTCGAGATCTACAACTTCGTCACCCACGAGGGTGCGGGCTACATCGTGATGGAGTACGTCGGCGGCCAATCGATCAAGCAGATCCTCAAGAAGCGGATGGCCGACAACGGCGGGGCCTACGATCCGCTCCCGGTCGACCAGGCCCTGGCCTACCTGCTCGAGGTGCTTCCGGCCTTCCAGTACCTCCACGACCTCGGGTTGGTCTACTGCGACTTCAAACCGGACAACCTGATCCAGATCGGCGACGCGATCAAGCTCATCGACCTCGGCGGCGTACGCCGGATCAACGACGACGAGTCCGCGATCTACGGCACGGTGGGCTACCAGGCCCCCGAGGTGGCCGAGGTCGGGCCCAGCGTCGCCTCGGACATCTATACGATCGGTCGATCGTTGGTCGTGATGTGCATGGAGTTCCGTGGCTATCAGGGGACCTACCTCCACACCCTGCCGCCGCCGGCGACCACGCCTCTGTTCACCACCTACGACTCGTTGTACTGGCTGATCGCCAAGTGCTGTGCTGTCGACCCGGCCGACCGGTTCGCCTCGGCCGACGAGTTGCGGGCCCAACTGCTGGGCGTGTTGCGTGAGGTCGTCGCCGAAGCGACTCCGGGCGTGGCCGTGACCTCTGCGGCCTCGGTCCTGTTCGTGGCGCCAGCGACCTCTGCCTCGGCCCTGACCTGGTCGCAGCTGCCCGAGTTGCGGGAGGACACCACCGATCCGCAGTACTCCTGGCTCGCCGGTATCGGCTCGGATGATCCCGCGCAGCGGCTCGAGGATCTGCGCAACGCCCCCGAGACCACCGCGGAGGTACTCCTCGCCCGCGCCCACGCGGCCCTGGCCATGAACAACCCGTCCCGGGTGCGCGGGTTCGCTGCGGAACTGCTGACCCTGGACCCCTGGGAGTGGCGCGCCCTGTGGGTCGATGGCCTCGGCGCGATGCAGAGCGAGGACTGGGACGCCGCGAAGGCGGCGTTCAACGCCGTCTATCAGCAGGTGCCCGGAGAGTTGGCCCCGAAGCTGGCGTTGGCTGTCGCGTGCGAGCGCGGGGGGTTGCCCGACGTCGCCGAGAGCCTCTACGACACCTGCGCCCAGACCGATGCGGCGTACGTCGCCCCCGCCTCCTTCGGGATGGCTCGGATAAGGGCGACCCGGGGCGACACCGTCGCCGCCGTTGCGGCCCTGGACCAGGTCCCGACGACCAGCCGCGGCTACACCGAGTCCCGCCAACTCCGGGCCGAGGTGCTGCTGACCGGTGCGGACGCGCAGTCGGGGGACCGGGCAGGCCTGGGCGTGCTGGATCAGGCGATGCGTAGCATCGACGCGGTGAGCATGGATGCGACGACGAAGAACCGGTTCGCGGTGCGCATCCTGCATCAGGCGCTGACCATCGTGACCACGACACCCGCCCCGCCGTACGTCACCGGCGCGAAGGCGACCCGGATCGGCTCCGTGGAGGCGACCGAGCCAGGCCTGCGGGCTGCCCTGGAGGACGCCTATCGAGCCCTGGCCCGGGACACCCCGCAGTTGGCCGAGCGGATCGAGCTGGTCAATCACGCCAACGCTGTTCGAGCTTGGTCGCTGACGTGACGGCGGCGATCTGTGCCACCTGCGGCGAGACCCTGGAACCAGCGGCCCGGTTCTGTGAGGGCTGCGGAACCCCCGTGGCTTCCGGAACGGCCGGGGCCGATCCCGGTCCCGCGTCGATCCTGAGCGCGGCCCCTGCCGAGACCCCGATGGACGCCGACCTCGGCTCGGGGCCGATCAGCACTCCCACGCACCTGACCCGTCTGGCCTCCCCGGTTCCCGAGGGCCGTCGTCCCTGCTGGGACTGCGGGGGTGAGGTGATGCCCGACGGGTACTGCGAGCAGTGCGGCGCCAAGGCCCGTGACCCCCGAGACCATTTCCGCGAAGCGCCGGCCCCTTGGGTGGCGGGCGTGTGCGACAAGGGCATCCGGCACCGTCGCAACGAGGACGCGATGGCTCTGCTCGGCTCGACGACCCCGGGGGAGCGTGCGGTGTTGATCGTTCTGGACGGTGTCTCGAGTTCGACCGATTCCGACATCGCCTCGTTGGCCGGTGCCCGAGCCGCACGCGAGGTGCTGCGGACCCCGCTGCCCTCCGGGATGGGGACTCCCGCGAGTCGGCTCTCGGCGATCAACCGGGTGGTGACCGACGCGGTGGGGTCGGCCAACCAGGCCATCATCGACACCACGGTGGAGAACTCGCCCAACCCGGCGTCGGCCACCCTGGCCTGTGCGGTGGTGGAGGGCCCGCTCCTGGTCTACGCCAACGTCGGAGACTCCCGTGTCTACTGGGTTCCCGACGTCGGACCGCCGCTGCAGCTGACGATCGACGACTCGGCGGCGCAACTGCAGATCGAGTCGGGGATCGCGCGGGAGGTGGCCGAGGCGTCACCGATGGCCCACTCGATCACCAAGTGGCTCGGTCGCGACAGCCATGAGGCGACGCCCCGCGTCGGGCACCTCGAGCTCACCGGAGCCGGTTGGGTGCTGGCCTGCTCCGACGGGTTGTGGAACTACGCCTCCGACCCCGTCGCCCTGGCCGATCAGGTGCATCGGCTCGGCATCGAGCCGGGGGGCGGCCCGGCCACGGCCGCCGATCTGGCCACCAGGCTGGTGGACTTCGCCAACACCTGTGGTGGCGCCGACAACATCACCGTGGCCCTGGCCCGTATCGAGATCGACCATCAGACCAGCGACACCGAGAGGGAGACCCATGGCTGAGTTCACCGCCTCCGTCTATCAGAACGAGTTCCTGCCCGACGGCGGGACCGACGTCAACGCGATCGTGACGGTCACCTGCTCAGCAGCCGGCACCGCCGGCCAGACCGGTGGTGGTTCGGCGGGTGAGATCATCATCGTCGACACCTCCGGGTCCATGGGTCCGCAGACCATGGCCGCGGCCAAGTCCGCCGCCCAGGCCGCGCTCGCCGAGGTCGTCGACGGCACGTGGTTCGCGGTGATCGCCGGCTCCGACCGCGCGGCCCTGGCCTACCCCCATGTGTCCTCCGGCCCCGGCCTGGTTCCGATGGACGCCGAGACCCGCGCAGCAGCGACGGCCGCGGTAGAACGCTTCACCGGGAGCGGCGGGACGGCCATCAGTACCTGGCTGGACCTGGCGCTCACGCTGTTCGCCTCGGTCCCGCAGGTCAGTCAACGACACGCGATCCTGCTGACCGACGGTGAGAACCGGGAGGCTCCGGGTCGTCTCGACTCCGCCATCCAACGGGCCACCGGGGTGTTCCAGTGCGACTGTCGCGGCGCCGGCACGGATTGGCAGGTCGATGAGATCCGTCGGATCTCGACCGCGTTGCTCGGGTCGGTCGACATCATCCCGTCGCCGGACCAGATGCAGGCCCAGTTCCAGGAGATGATGCGCGCCTCGATGTCCCGCGGGGTCTCCGACGCGACCCTGCGGGTGTGGGCCCCCCAGGGTGCCCAGATCCTGTTCGTCCGCCAGGTCTCCCCGACGGTGGAGGACCTGACCGATCGGCGTACCGAGGTGAACGCGTTGACGGGGAGTTACCCCACGGGGGCCTGGTCGGATGAGTCGCGTGACTATCACGTCTCCGTCCGGGTCGCCGCGAAGGCGATCGGGCAGGAGCAACTCGCCGCCCGGGTGCAACTCGCCCTCGGCGACAACACCGTCACCCAGGCACTGGTGAAGGCGACCTGGTCGAGCAACTCGGAGTTGACGACCCGGATCGACAAGCAGGTCGCCCACTACACCGGACAGACCGAGTTGGCCTCGATGATCCAGGAGGGCCTGGCCGCCAAGGCCTCCGGGGATGAGGCGACGGCCACCACGAAGCTCGGTCGCGCGGTGCAACTCGCCGCCGCCACGGGCAACGACGAGGCCACCTCGAAGTTGCGCAAGGTCGTCGACATCACCGACGAAAGGGAGGGCACCGTGCGCCTGCGCAGCGCGATCGCCAAGGAGGACGAGATGGCTCTCGACACGGCGTCGACCAAGACCACGAGGATCCGCAAGTGACCCACTGTCCGGCCGGGCACGAAACCACGGCGACCGACTACTGCGACGTGTGTGGGTTGGCGATCACCGACACCCCAGCGGCGAGCGACGCGGCCCCCGGGCCGACTCCGGGAACGACTCCGGAGGCGCCCGCCGACCGCTGCCCGAACTGTGCCGCCGCCAACCCCCCGAACGCCCTGTTCTGTGAGGCCTGCGGCTACGACTACACCACCGGCAGCCTGCCGCGCCAGGTCGATGCTCCTCGAGCCGCCGCGTCCTCCGCCGGCCCCGCCGAGGTGTCGGCGCCGACGGCCAACCCGTCCCCGGCGCCTGCGGACTCCTGGGTGGCCGAGATCTGGATCGACCCCGACTGGTACGCCGATCAGGCCAGCACCGACCCGATGCCGTCGCCGGGGCTTCCGATCGTCACCCACCTCCAACACACCTCGGTGCTGATCGGTCGGTCCTCCCGCAGCCGGGGGATCGATCCCGATATCGATCTGTCCTCCGACAACGGCATCAGCCGACGGCATGCCCAGCTGACGACCGACGGCAGCCGCTGGTTCGTCGAGGACCTCGGGTCCTCCAACGGCACCTACGTCGGCAGCGCCGCGGGTCGCCTGCCCACCGCCGCCGTGCCTCAGGGCCAACGCAAGGAGGTCACCGACGACGACCGGATCTACCTCGGTGCCTGGACCCGGATCGTGGTGCGCCGGGCCTCGCCGGGCGAGATCTGAGGTGTGACTAGCGCTTGGTGGCGACGAGGGTCGAGGCGTCGGAGGCGACCATCACCTCGACGGAGGTGAACCGCTCGTCGGAGAGCCACTGCTCGCGCAACGTGTCCACCCGGCCGTAACTGATCGGTGGCCAACTCTCGCAGGGGGTGAAGTCGTCGAGGACCACGATTCCCCCCGCCTCGACAAGGTCCGCGACCTTGTCGACCTCCACCGCGCCGGGCTCCCCGGAGTCCAGGAACAGCAACGCGAAGGGGCCCTTGTCCATCAACGTCGACCAGTCCGCCGCGAGCACCTCGACCTGAGGGTCGTCCACGAAGATCGTCGCGGCCGCCTTGGCGAGCCGGGGATCCAACTCGGCGGTGATGATGTGCGCATCCTCTCCACGTACGCCGGAGCGCAACCAGGCCGTGCCCACGCCGCAGCCGGTGCCGAACTCCGCCATGGTTCCGCTGCGGGTCGCCGCCAGCGTGGCCAGTAGCCGGCCCGTCTCGTTGCGGCAGAACGAGACGTAACCGGCCTTGCGAGAGACGTCGAATGCCCGCCGGACCACGTCGGGCAGTTCTGGGGGTGCGCTCATGGGCGTGAGTGTGTCACCGGCGGGCAACAGTCTTGACTGGTGGACCACAGGCTGAATGTTCTGGCCAGAAGTGGGGGGTCGGGCTTAGTCTTCTTCCATCATGTGGAACGTGGTCGTACTTATCGGTCGCCGCGGCGAGGCCCAGCAGCGCTAGCTGCCACGAGAGGCCACCTCGTCGCGGTGTTCGGCGTACGCCGGTGAGTGACGGGCCTCTCGAAGTTCGAAGAACTTCTTCGAGGTCTCCTTCGCGGCGGGTCGCCCCCGCTGCCCAGCGCGATCCGCTCCTCGCAGGGCCGTGCGTCCACCCGTGATCCGGGATTACGCCGCCGCCCGCCGCGTGGGTGACCTCGAGGTCCCTTCCGGCGCCCCTGCCAGGGCGTACCGTTTCGATCACTCCCACAGTGAGGACATGTCATGTTCGACCACGCCGAATTCGATGGATCCACATTCGATCACTACTTCGAGTGGGGCCCGGCCAAGCACCGCCTCCACATCCAGCCGCTGCACCAACAACTGCAGCAGCAACAGCACCAGACCCTCGATCAACGAGACGAGTCGGAAGAACGTCCCGACGACAACTAACGTTCGCCCCATGAACGCCACCAACTCCTCCAGTGACAACCCGCTGAACCTCGCCGTCATCCCTGGCGACGGAATCGGCCAAGAGGTCACCGCCGAAGCGCTCAAGGTGCTCGAGGCGGTCGCTCCGGTGAAGATCTCACCGACGCAGTACGACCTCGGTGCCGAGCGGTACCTTGCGACCGGTGAGGTCCTGCCCGACACGGTCCTGGAAGAGATCCGCGGCCACGACGCAATCCTGCTCGGCGCGGTGGGCGGCAAGCCCAACGACCCGAACCTGCCGCCGGGCATCCTGGAGCGGGGTCTGCTGCTGCGGTTGCGCTTCGAGCTCGACCACTACGTCAACCTGCGGCCGTCGCGGATCTTCCCGGGCGTCACCTCACCCCTCGCCGAGCCCGGTGAGATCGATTTCGTGGTCGTCCGTGAGGGCACCGAGGGTCCCTACACCGGCAACGGCGGGGCGCTGCGGGTCGGTACGCCGCACGAGGTGGCCACCGAGGTGTCGGTCAACACCGCCTTCGGCGTCGAGCGAGTGGTGCGCGATGCCTTCGCCCGAGCCCAGCGCCGTCCGCGTCAGAAGCTGACCCTGGTCCACAAGACCAACGTGCTGGTCAACGCCGGCGCCGTGTGGTGGCGCCTGACCCAGTCGGTCGCCGCGGAGTTCCCCGACGTCACCGTCGACTACATGCACATCGACGCCGCGATGATCTTCATGACCACCGACCCGTCGCGCTTCGACGTGATCGTCACCGACAACCTCTTCGGCGACATCATCACCGACCTGGCCGCCGCGATCACCGGTGGCATCGGCCTGGCCGCCTCCGGAAACGTCAACCCCGACCGGACCGCACCGTCGATGTTCGAGCCGGTGCACGGCTCGGCGCCGGACATCGCCGGTCAGCAGAAGGCCGACCCCACCGCAGCGATCCTGTCGGTCTCCCTGATGCTCGACCACCTGGGACACGCCGATGCCGCTGCTGCGGTTGAAACCGCTGTCCTGGCCGACCTCGCCGACCGTGCCCCCGGTGTTGCGCGGCGTACCTCCGAGGTCGGCGACGCCATCTCCGAGCGGCTGCGCTAGTCGCCGCTCCATTTCTTGAAGGAGCAACTAACGTGTCGTCCATGCAGATCAGCACCACGCACTCACAGACCGCGGTCGACGACGCCACCCTTCAGGGGATCCTCGCGAACCCCGGCTTCGGGACCCACTTCACCGACCACATGTTCACCGTGGAGTGGACGCCCACCGACGGGTGGCACGGGGCCCGGATCACGCCGTACGGCCCGCTGAGTCTGGACCCGGCGACCTCGGTGCTGCACTACGCCCAGGAGACCTTCGAGGGCATGAAGGCCTACCGGCACGGCGACGGTTCGATCTGGACCTTCCGGCCGGGCGAGAACGCCGCGCGCATGGTGCGCTCCTCGCATCGTCTGGCGTTGCCGGTGCTGCCGGAGGAGGACTTCGTCGCCGCGGTCGACGCGCTGGTCGAGGTCGACCAGCGGTGGGTGCCGGACAACGAGGGCGAGAAGAGCCTCTACATCCGGCCCTTCATGATCGCCACCGAGAAGTTCCTCGGCGTCCGACCGGCCCAGCACGTGACCTTCATGGTGATCGCCAGCCCGGCCGGCGCCTACTTCAAGGGCGGCGTGAAGCCGGTGACGCTGTGGCTGACCGAGGAATACACCCGCGCGGGACGCGGCGGCATGGGCGCGGCCAAGACCGGCGGCAACTACGCCAGCTCACTGGTCGCCCAGCAGGAGGCGACCTCCCACGGGTGCGACCAGGTGGTCTTCCTCGACGGCCAGGAGGGTCGGTACATCGAGGAGCTCGGCGGGATGAACATGTACTTCGTGTTCGACGACGGCTCCATCGTGACCCCGGAGACCGGCACCATCCTCGAGGGGATCACCCGCGCCAGCATCATCGACCTCGCCGGCAAGGCGGGCCACCAGGTCACCCAACGCAAGCTGTCGATCGACGAGTGGCGTGACGGGGTGACCAGCGGTCGGATCGTGGAGATCTTCGCCTGCGGCACCGCCGCCGTGGTCACCCCGGTGGGCGCCCTGAAGTACGACGGTGGCGAGGTCCCCGCCCCCGCCTCCACCGACCTCACGATGCGCCTGCGCCAGGCCCTGGTCGACGTCCAGTTCGGCCGCGCCGAGGACACCTTCGACTGGATGCACCGCATCGTCTGACACGAAGTCCGTCAAATGGCCCCGCGAAGTTCGCCAAATGGGGACGCGAGGTTCGCCAAATGGGGACGCGAGATCGGTGGACTCCGATCACGGCGTACCGAAGGAACACGCTCAACACGGGTAATCTGACCCGGTGACCAGCCACGCCGATGCCGACGCCCCCGCCTCGCGGGACGGGGTGGGTAGCGGCCTGCAGGTGGGGGAGTACGAACTCCTCGCGCGCATCGGGGAGGGCGGCATGGGGATCGTCCATCTCGCCCGCAAACCCGGCGGCCAACGGATCGCGTTGAAGTTGCTGCGGCCCCAGATCGTCGGCGACGAGGAGGCGCGCCACCGCCTGGCACGCGAGGTCGGATCGCTGCGACGGATCCGTAGTCGATGGGTCGCCGAGATCCTGGATGCTGACCCGTGGGCCGAGATCCCGTTCGTCGCCACCCGCTACGTGCCTGGCCTCTCGCTGCACGACCATGTCCCCGAGCAGGGTCCGATAGAGGGGCAGGACCTGCTGTGGTTCGCGGGTTGTCTCGCCGAGGGCATCGCCTCGGTGCACGAGGTCGGCGTACTCCACCGCGATATCAAGCCCTCCAACGTGCTGATGGAGGGTCGCACCCCGATCCTGATCGACTTCGGACTGGCCCGGGTCGCCGACGACCCCAAGCTCACCCACACCGGCTGGTTGCTGGGCACCCCCGGCTACCTGGCCCCCGAGATCCTGTACGGCGACGAGGCCAGCCAGGCCTCCGACGTCCACTCCTGGGGAGCGACGGTGGCCTTCGCCGCGACCGGGAATCCACCCTTCGGCCGTGGACCGTCGGTGGCGATCATGGACCGGGTACGCCGCGGCGAGCACCGACTCGACGGTCTCACCGGCCCCCTGCGCGACGTCGTGGAGGCGGCACTCGACCCGGAACCTTCCAAGCGCCCGAGCCTGTCGGAGATCTTGGACTGGTTGGGTCCGCAGACCACCCGGCCGGGCCCGTTGCTGGCCCCCCCGCCGACCGCCGAAGGGCCCCGATCGGCGGCCGAGGACATGTTCACCGTCCCTCTGGCCCTCGCTGCGCAGGCCCACGGATCACCGGCCGAGGAGACGGTTCTCGAGACCGATCCCGACGACCCAGATCCCTACGATGACGCCCAGGCAGCGGCGCCGACCCGATGGCTCACTACAGCCTCTCCCACACAGCACGCACCACCCGCTCCGCCGCTCCGCCCGCAGGAGGCCTGGGATCCCCAGTCCGCGCTGGCGACTGACTGGGACCCCTACTCCTCGCTGGCCCCGGCGGTGGCACCCGTGGGCACCATGGAGCGCGTACGACGCGGCGTGGTTCTGGTGGCCGGCGCGGCGGCGACAGCGGTTGCTTTCGCCGCGGCTCCCTGGGTCGCCGCCGGGGTGGTGGTCGTCCTGGTCTGGTTGCTGCGCGGTGGCTCGGTGGCCGCGAGCGTGACCCGCGATCGGCGTCGCGTCCGCGGAGCCAAGTGGTACGACGGCCCCCGACTGCTGCTGGGAGCGCCGTGGCACCTGGTGCGTTCGCTGCCGGGAACCGCCATGCTGCTGTTGTGGAGCGGTGGATTGGCCCTGGCGGCTGTCCTGATCTGTTACGCCGCCTCCGCCACGGCTGAGGTGACGCTGCTGATCGGCGGGGCGGTGTTCGTGGTGTCCCTGTGGTGGGGGCCGGGTGGTTTCCGGGTGCGCTCACCCCTGTCCCGACTGGTGAACCCCCTGTCACGTACGACCGGGTGGTGGCTCCTGGGCGTCGGCGTACTCCTGGCTCTGGCGATGGTCGGCTGGGCGGTGGTCACCTCGCAGGGGGTGTCCTGGACGCCCGGGAACCAGGCCCCCTTCCTGGCCGTCCGATGAGCCCGGATCGCGAGATCTGGCTGCGTCGGGAGGGGCGCATGGCACGATGGGGTCATGCACCCGCAACGACTGCTTCCCACGATTCAGATTTGTTAGCGCGTCGAGCTCCTCGACGCGCCCACCTCTCGCACCCCGAGAGGTTTTTTTGTGCCCACGACTCGTCCGACAACCGACTATCCCGGAGCCGAATACGATGGACCTGCACGGTGACTTCCACGTCTACGACACCACCCTGCGCGACGGCGCGCAGCAGGAGGGCCTGAACCTCTCTGTCGCCGACAAACTCACCATTGCGCGCCAGCTGGACGGTCTCGGCGTGGGCTACATCGAGGGCGGTTGGCCTGGCGCCAACCCCAAGGACACCGAGTTCTTCGCCCGGGCCTCGAAGGAACTCGACCTCCGACACGCGAAGCTGACCGCGTTCGGCGCCACCCGGAAGGTCGGCGTCAAGGCGGCCGACGACCCCGGGGTTGCCGCACTGCGCGACTCGGGGGCCGGAGTCGTGACGCTGGTCGCGAAATCTCACGACCGGCACGTCGAGTTGGCCCTGCGCACGACCCTGGCCGAGAACCTGGCCATGATCCGCGACACCATCACCCATCTGCGCGCCGAGGGCCAGGCAGTCTTCCTCGACGCCGAGCACTTCTTCGACGGCTACCGCGACAACCGCGACTACGCCCTGGAGGTGCTCCGCACGGCGTTCGAAGCCGGTGCGGAGGTGGCCGCGCTGTGTGACACCAACGGGGGCATGCTGCCGCCCTGGGTCTCCGACGTCGTCCTGGACGTCATCGAGTCGACCGGCGGACGGATCGGGATCCACTGTCACAACGACACCGGGTGTGCGATCGCGAACACCCTGGCCGCGGTCGACGCGGGCGCCACGCATGTGCAGGGCACCATCAACGGGTACGGCGAGCGCACCGGCAACGCCGACCTCATCGCCGTGGTCGCGAACCTGCAGTTGAAGCTGAACCGCCCCGTCCTGCCCGAGGGACTGCTGCGGGAGTCGACGCGCATCGCCCACGCGGTCGCCGACGTCACCAACTTCCCGCCCGCTTCGCGCCAGCCGTACGTCGGCACCTCGGCGTTCACCCACAAGGCCGGCCTGCACGCGAGCGCCATCAAGGTCGACCCCAATCTCTACCAACACATGGATCCCATCGGGGTCGGCAACGACATGCGCCTGCTCGTCTCCGACATGGCCGGTCGCGCCTCGATCGAACTCAAGGGCAAGGAACTCGGTTTCGACCTGTCGGGTGACCGCGAGCTGATCACCCGCGTCACCGCTCGGGTCAAGGAGTTGGAGTCGCGCGGCTACACCTTCGAAGCGGCCGATGCCTCCTTCGAGCTCATGCTGGTCGAAGAGGTCGAAGGCACGCGGCCGACGTACTTCGATGTGGAGAGTTGGCGCGTGATCACCGAGACCCTCACCCACCGCGCGGACGGCGAGGAGGCGATCTCCGAGGCGACGGTGAAACTCACCGCAGCAGGAGTCCGCTACGTCGTGACCGGTGAGGGCAACGGGCCGGTGAACGCGCTGGACTCCGCCATCCGCTCCGCGATCGGTCAGGCGTTCCCGGCGGTTACGAAGTTCGAACTGATCGACTACAAGGTCCGCATCCTCGACCAGGGTCACGGCACCGACGCGATCACCCGGGTTCTGATCGAGACCTCCGACGGAGAGTCCTCCTGGATCACCGTCGGGGTCGGGCACAACGTCATCGAGGCCTCCTGGGGTGCCCTGGTCGACGGCCTCACCTACGGTCTGCGCCGCCACCACACCGCCTGAAATTCCCCACGAAGTTCGCCAGATGGGGCGTCGAGGTTCGCCGAATGGGGCGGCTTCGATCTCGCGTCCCCATCCCGCGAACTTCGCGTCCCCATTTGACGAACTTCGTGCCCCCATTTGGCGAACTTCGTGAGGGGATACGGTCGGGGCCATGGTGGAGTTGCATGAACTGACAGCGGTGGAGCAGGGCGCCGAAGTACGCCGCGGGGACGTGAGTCCGCAGGAGCTCATCGAGCACTACCTGGATCGGATCGAACGGCTCGACGACGTGGGGGCGTTCATCACCGTCACCGGGGACGAGGCGCGATTTGCGGCCACAGCAGTCACGGGGCCAGCCCCGAACTCCGGCCGGGCCCGACCACTGCGAGGGGTGCCGACGGCGATCAAGGACCTCAACCTGACCGCGGGGGTGCCGACCCAGTTCGGCTCGGCGGCGACCGCCGGTTTCGTGCCCGACATCGACGACGCCGTCACCGAGGCGATCCGGGCGGCGGGGATGGTGAGCCTGGGCAAAACGAGTACGCCGGAGTTCGGTTCACCTTGTTACACCGAACCCGAGGGCTACCCACCCGCCGTCACCCCGTGGGACCGGACCCGCATGGCCGGCGGATCCTCCGGCGGGGCCGCAGCCGCCGTGGCCGCCGGTCTCGTGCCCGTCGCCCAAGGGTCCGACGGGGGTGGCTCGATCCGGATCCCCGCGTCCTGCTGCGGCCTGGTCGGGCTCAAGCCCAGCCGAGGACGGATCAGCGGTGCCCCGATGTACGGCGACCCCATCGGCCTATCCACCAGTGGCTCCATCGCCCGGACCGTCCGCGACTCGGCCGCGATGCTCGACGTACTGGCCGGGCGCCTGCCGGGCGACCCGTCCTGGGCACCCCAGGCCTCAGGCACCTTCCTCGAGGCCTGCGACCGGGAGCCGGGCCGGTTGCGAATCGCCCGGTTCGTCGAGCCGATGATCGCCGAGGCGGCCGTCGACCCCGAGTGCGTGACGGCCTACGAGGACGCCTCGCGACTCCTGGAGTCCCTCGGCCACGAGATCGTCGACGTCCCGGTCCCGTTGCCCGCCGCGGCGATCCCCGTGTTCGAGACCTGCTGGGCGGTCCTGACCGCACAGTCGGTCGTCCCACTGCCCGACGCCCAGGCCGCGCTGATCCGACCGCTCACCCGGTGGTTGGCCGATCGGGGTCAAGCGGTCAGTGGTCCCGAGTTCGGGCTGGCTATCGGGGCGATGCGCCGGTTCGCCGCGCAGGCGCTGACCGCCCTCGCGCCGTACGACGCCGTCCTCACCCCGACCCTCGCGGCACCCCCGCTACCGGTGGGGGCGTTGCGCAACGACGGCGACCCGGCTGCGGACTTCGAGGCGCAGAAGGCCTTCACCCCCTGGACGTCGGCGTGGAACGTCACCGGGATGCCGGCGGTGTCGCTGCCGCTGCACTGGACCCCCGAAGGGCTACCCGTCGGGGTGATGCTCGCGGCCCGGCCTGCCGAGGAGACCCTGCTGCTCTCCTTGGCCGCCCAGGTCGAGCGGGCCGCGCCCTGGCACCACCGGCGACCGCCAGGCTGGTGAAATCAGGCGGGTCAATCAGATGGGCAGCGCCCACTGAGCGCGGAACTCCTCGGGGTCCATCGAAGCGAGTTGCTCGGCGACCAGGTCAAGCGTGGCCGCCAGCTGTTCGGGATTCTCCTCGGGGAACCGCAGGACATCGAGGCCGCTCACGCGTTCGCGGACCACGACCTGACCGGTGCTCGACAACTCGAACCGACCGCCGCTCATCGCGCACCACAGATCCAGTACGCCGAGGGTCAGGGCATGCAGCCGCCCACGGGAGATCGGCTCCACGGCGTACTCGTAGACCTCGCTAGACGTCGGTTCCAAAGTGTCGAACACAGGCCTAGTGTGACAGCCATGTCCGAACTGACCCCCTACCTCTGCGTCGACGACGCCCGCGCCGCCATCGACTGGTACGCCGCCGCACTCGGTGCCGAGATCGTCTTCGACCCCATCGTCATGGGCGGGAAGATCGGCCACGTCGAGCTCGCGGTGGCCGGCGCCCGCTGGATGATGTCCGACGAGTTCGAGGGCTCCGGCGTCGCCGCGCCACTGGTGGGCAGGGGAGCCGGCGTGAGCCTGCACCTCACGGTCGACGACGTCGACGAAGCAGCCGCCCGGGTCAAGGCGAACGGCATCGACATGACCCGCGGCCCCGAGGACAGCCCACCGGCAGGACGGGTCGCGGTCTTCACCGACCCCTTCGGTCACCGGTGGTTCTTGAACCAGCCCTGCGACTGAGTCCGGAAGTCGGAGGGATCCAGCCCACCGGCCCCGGCAGGCAGCACCGCCAGGATGGGAAGGCCCGTCACCGTCGGCAGGTCCTCCAGGTTGCAGGTCTCGGCCAACCCGGGTTCGGCCGGCCAGGAGCCCACGATCAGCCCGTGCGGCTCGATGCCTCGAGCGCGCAGGGCACGCACGGTCAGTTCGCTGTGGTTCAGGGTGCCCAGACCGGCGCCGACGACAACGACGACGTCGAGACCGATCCCGTCGGGGAGGGTGTGGGCCAGGTGCGTGGCGAGGTCCAGCAGGGTGCCGCCGTCGGTGTCGAGTCGGACCAGCAGCCCGCCCGCGCCTTCGACGATGATCTCGTCGTGGTCGCCGGCGAGTCCGAGGATCCGGTCCGCGTGCTCACCCACGGTGGGCAGGGTGACTCCCGCCCGGCGCGCGGCGGTGTCCGGGGCCAACGGTTCGTCCAGTTCGTAGAAGGTGACGACCTTGCAGCCGGCCAGCCGGTGGACCTCGTCGGCGTCGCCGCGGGACCCGTCCCCGATTCCTGTCTGCACGGGCTTCACGACCAGGACGGATCGGGGGCCGGCGGCCGAGGAAGCAGCCAGCGCCGCGGTGGCCACGGTCTTGCCGACATCGGTGGAAGTGCCGGTCACCAGGATGAGCCGGCGGGTCACGAGAACTCCTTGACCACGGCCACCAGTACGGCGGTGGCGCGGTCCCACTTGTCCTCGTCGACCCCTGCGTTGACGGTGATCCGCAGCCGGGAGATGCCGTCCGGCACCGAGGGTGGTCGGAAGCAACCGACGCGTACGCCGTTCTCCGCAGCCGCGGCCTGAGCGGCCAGGGCCGCCTGCGGGGACGGCATCGGTACCGACAGCACCGCACCGGACGAGGGTTCGACCCCGAGGGTGGCGGCCAGGTCGATCATCCGTTCCCGGATCCGGGCGACCAAGTGGGGGCGCTCCCGCACCAGTCGCAGTGCGGCCAACGCGCCGGCCGCCGCGGCCGGGCTCAACCCGGTGTCGAAGATGAAGGGCCGGGCCCGGTTGATCAGGTGCTCGACGATCGCGGGGGAGGCGAGGACGGCACCGCCCTGGCTGCCCAACGCCTTGGACAGGGTCGCGCAGACGATCACGTCGGGACGACCGGCCAGCCCCGCGGCCGCGACCAGGCCGGGGCCGTGGACTCCGAGGCTGTGGGCCTCGTCGACCACCAGCAGTGCACCGGTCTCCGCACAGGCCGCAGCCAGCTCGGGGAGCGGAGCCTGATCACCCAACACGGAGTAGACCGATTCGCACAGCACCATCGCCCGGCCCCCGGCGGCGGACTGGTCGGCCAGGGCGCGGCGTACGGCGTCCACGTCGTTGTGCGGCACCACGCGCAGTCGCGCGCGGGAGAGTCGGACGGCGTCGATCAGCGAGGCGTGGATGTGGGCGTCGGAGACGATCAGCGTCTCCCGGTCCGCCAGCGCGGAGACCACGGCGAGGTTCGCGTGGTAGCCGGTGGACAGCACCAGGCCGCTCGGCTGTCCCAGGTACGCCGCCAACTCGGCTTCCAACTCCGCGTGCAACGTCAGCGTCCCGGTGACCAGGCGGGAGGCGCCGGCCCCGGCACCCCACTCGATCGCAGCCTGAGCGGCGGCCTGGGTGACCGCCGGATCCTGAGAGAGGCCGAGATAGTCGTTCCCGGCCAGGTCAACGGTGACGTCGTCCGCGCCGCGCGGCCGCAGAGTACGGCGCAGACCGGCCTCCTCACGGGCGGCCGCCTGTTCAGCGAGCCATTCCTCCCACATCAGGCGACCCCTGCCGCCGAAGTGATCGCCGCACAGATCCGGGCGACGTCGTCCTCGGTCGAGATGTAGGGCGGCATCGTGTAGATGCAGTCGCGGAAGGGGCGGAGCCAGACCCCGAGCGCCGCGGCCGCTTCGGCGGCGACCCGTCCGTCGACCTCGTGGTCGAGTTGAACGACCCCTACCGCACCGGTGGTGCGCACGTCGGACACGGCGGGCAGGTCACGGCACGCCGCGAGTCCGCGGTTCAGGCCACCGTTGATCGCACCCACCTGGGTCTGCCAGTCGGCCGACTCGAGCAGGTCGAGACTGGCCAGAGCCACGGTGCACGCCAGGGCGTTGCCCATGAAGGTCGGGCCGTGGTTCAGGACGCCGGAGTCCGAGGCCGAGATCCCACGGGCCACCTCGTCGGTGCACAGCGCGGCGGCCAGCGTGACGTAGCCGCCGGACAGGGCCTTGCCGACACACATGATGTCGGGCACCACGCCTGCGGATGATCCAGCTTGCCCGGCGAAGAGGGTGCCGGTGCGGCCGAAGCCGGTGGCGATCTCGTCGAAGATCAGGAGGAACCCGTGTTCGTCGGCGGTTTCGCGCATCACGCGCAGGCAGGCGGCGTCGTACAGCCACATCCCGCCGGCTCCCTGGAGAAGTGGCTCGACGATGACGGCCGCGATCTCGTCGGCGTGGGTGCGGGCGAGCGAGCGGAACTCCTCGGCCCAGGCGTCGACGTCGCCGCCGGGAGCGGGTGGGCGAGGGGCGAAGACCTGCTGGGGGAGAACCTCGGCGAACATCGAGTGCATCCCGCCGACGGGGTCGCACACGCTCATCGCGCCGAAGGTGTCGCCGTGGTAGCCGCCGCGGACCGTCAGCATCCGGGTCCGACCGCGTCGTCCCCGGCCCTGCTGGAACTGCAACGCCATCTTGAGCGCGACCTCCACGCTGACCGACCCAGAGTCCGCGAGGAAGACCCGCTGCAGCGGGTCGGGGGTGAGGTCGACCAGGCGCTGGGCCAGGCGGATGGCGGGGGCGTTGGTGAGCCCGCCGAACATGACGTGGGCGTAGTCGATCGACCGGACCGCCGCGTCCATCGTGGGGTGGCCGTAGCCGTGGATGGCGGCCCACCACGAGGACATGCCGTCGATCAGTTCGGTGCCGTCGTCCAGGGTGAGCCGGGTGCCCTGCGCCCCGGTGACCAGCCGCACCGGGGTGGGCTCGGTCATCGAGGTGTAGGGGTGCCAGACGTGCTCGCGATCGAAGTCGAGGAGCGCTGAGGAGTCAGGCACGGTCAGGTCGCGAGGAACGACTAGGCGTTGGGCACGGCGGCGGTGCCTGCGCCCCGACGACGCTTCGCCGGATCGTGCGAGGCGGCAGCGTCGGACTGGGCGGCCGCGTCCTGCGACCCGAGGACGACAAAGCCGTTGTCACGGATCATCTCGAGGTCGGCTTCGGCGGCCTGCCCCTCGGAGGTGAGGTAGTCGCCCAGGAAGATGGAGTTGGCGACCTGGAGAGCCAACGCCTGCAGGGACCGCAGGTGCATCTCGCGTCCGGCGGCGATACGAACCTCGCGGTCGGGGCAGACGAACCGCGCCATGGCGAGGATCTTCACGCAGCGGGCCGGGCTGAGTTCCCAGGTGTTCTCGTACGGCGTGCCGTCGAAGGGCATCAGGAAGTTGATCGGGATGGAGTCGGACTCCATGTCGCGCAGCGCGAAGAGCGCCTCGACCAGTTGCTCGTCGGTCTCACCGAGCCCGGCGATCAGACCGCTGCAGGGGGAGAGGCCGGCGGACTTGGCTTTGCCCACGGTGTCGACGCGGTCGGCGTACGTGTGGGTCTGCACGATCGTGTCGTGGTGGGACTCGGCGGTGTTGATGTTGTGGTTGTAGGCGTCGACGCCCGCATCGCGCAGGCGCTCGGCCTGACCGTCCTTCAGTAGCCCGAGGCAGGCGCAGACCTCGGCGTCGGGGTGCTCGTTCTTCAGTGCCCCGACCATGTCGGCGACGCGCTCGACGTCGCGGTTCGTGGGGCCGCGGCCACTGGAGACCATGCAGACCCGGGTGGCGCCACCCTTGAGTCCGGCGGTGGCCTGGGCGAGGGCCTCCTCGGTGTTGAGCCACTTGTACTTCAAGATGTCGGCGGTCGAGCCGAGGGCCTGGGAGCAGTAGTTGCAGTTCTCGGGACACAGGCCCGACTTCAGGTTCACCAGGTAGTTGACCTTGACGGTGTTGCCGAAGTGCTCGCGGCGCAGGCGACCGGCGGCGGCGACGACGTCGAGGAGCTCGTCGTCGTGGGCGCGGAGCACCGAGAGGGCCTCGTCCTCGGTCGCGGGCTTGCCGGCCAGAATCGAGGTGGCGAGCTGGTCGAAAGGCGTGGTCATGAGCGCTCCTGACGGGGTGGAAAGACGTGTCCAGTATGCCGACCGAGGTCCCCGGTGTGGGCGGCGGTCCACCGTGATCGGAGTCACGCGGTCCCAGGGTCGACATCGGCTCCGTGCTGCTCGGCGAGGATGACCGCTCCGAGCAGGTCCAGCCGGGTGTCACCGAGGCGGGCCTCGGTGAGGTCGACACCCCCGAGTTCGGCGCCTCGCAGGTCGGCCCTACGCAGGTCGGTTCGGTGCAGAACCGCTCCGCTCAGGCGTACGCCGCGCAGTGAGGTGCCCTGCAGGTCGGTCATGGAGAGGTCGGATTCGGACAGGTCGAGGCCGGCCAGATCGAGCGAGGAGAGGTTGCCCGCCCGGATCGTGACGCCGCGCCACAGGCCGCCGACGACCTTCATCGGGCGCAGGGTGCAGCCGTCGAGCACGGAACCGGTGAGCTTGCAGCCGTCGAGGGTCGCGTCGAAGAAGTTGCAGCCGGTGAAGGTGCACGCCACGAAGGCGGTCGCGGTGTGGACCGAGGAGTTGAAGCGGCAGCTGCGGAATACGCAGCGTTCGAAGTGCGCCCCGGACGAGGTGACCTCGCTGAGGTCGACGTCGACGAAGGTGACGTCGACGTAGCGCCGGGATCCGAGCGCCTCGGCGTACCAGTCCTCACCGCGAATGGTCACGTCCTCGATCGTCTCCATGACCCTGACCGTAGTCGCTGGCGTGGCATGCTGGGAGCATGGCTACGCAGGTGACGTTCATCAGGAGCCAGGCGTGATGGCGGCCTCTGAAGAGTTGGACCCGCTGGCTCCGAACGCCTTCGAGATCATCTTGTCGGTGGCCCTGTTCGGCACCATGGCGGTGTTCATCGGGGTCGCGATCTACCTGGTGGTCAAGGCAGGTAAGCGTCCGCCTCGCGGGTGACCGAACCGCTCAACCCACCTCGACGTCGCTCAGGAAGTAGGTCACCTCGTCGTCGATCGCCTCGGCGATGCGGTCGATCGAGATCACCGACGGATAGTCCTGGTCGTCGGGCCAGGTGACGTCCACGAACGCCAGGGTGGGGTCGTTGGCGGCGTCGATGACGTCGTTGATGGTGAGCTCCCGGAAGTCCGGGGGTGTCTCGCCCTTCTGGACGCCGCGGCCGTCCCCGGAGTACACCGCCTCGGTGACCTCGCCGTCGACGACGGTGATGGCCATGGGGGTTCCGCCGTCGGCGCAGAAGCACCCCACCGCGAGCGTGTAGGTGTAGTCGGTGGGCCCGAAGGGTGGGTAGCGGGCGTCCGCGGGGTCCGGAGCCGGGGTGAGGGTTCCGCCCGGAGCGCTGGGCTGGGCGGAGGCGTCGATGGGACCGACGGAGTCCTGCGCGAGCGGCTGGGCGTCGCCGTAGCAACCGGCCAGAGACCCGGTGAGCAGAGAGGCGAGCGTCAGCGAGGCGAGGGCGCGCGGGATTCGAGTCATGGTGATCAGACGGTACCGCCGTTCACCGGGTTCCCCAGCCGAAATGCGTCGACGTGCGACCTGTGCTGATGCGACAGTGGCGGTCCGGCAATTATTGGAGGGCTCCATGGCTGAGAACGACGCGAACGCCGAGAACAAGGCGCGGATGCGCGAGGCGCTCGACCGGAAGAACAACAAGGAGAAGGGCGTCCACGAGGACGGTCCGCTGCAGGAGAAGGCGCACGGCTCCGAGGTCGAGGACCACGCCCCGCAGATGCACCGGCGCAAGGCCGGGGGAGGCGGCTCCTGATGGGCACCTGACCGCTCCAGGGGACATCTTTGACAGGATGGGGCCCGGCTCGTGTCGAGCCCCATCCCGTTTCTTGAGCCTGAGGAGTCCCCGGTGCAGTTCGGTCGTAGTTATGAGGAGTTCGAGGTCGGTGCGACCTACAAGCACTGGCCCGGCAAGACGGTCACCGAGTTCGACGACCACATGTTCTGCCTGCTCACGATGAATCACCACCCGCTCCACCTCGACGTGAACTACGCCGAGGAGACCACTCAGTTCGGCAAGAACGTCGTGGTCGGCAACTACGTCTACTCGATCCTGCTCGGCATGTCCGTGCCGGACATCTCCGGCAAGGCGATCGCCAACCTCGAGGTCGAATCGCTGCGCCACGTCGCCCCGACCTTCCACGGTGACACGCTGTACGGCCAGACCACCGTCCTGGACAAGACCGAGTCGAAGTCCAAGGACGACCGTGGCGTGGTGTATGTCGAGACCATCGGCTACAACCAGGACGGCAAGATCGTGTGCATCTTCCGCCGCAAGGTGATGGTGCCCAAGGACAGCTACCTGGAGGCCCGTGGCGGCGAGCAGCCCGGCCGGCCGGTGCCGCAGCCGGACAAGAACTGGCCGGGGCCGAACGCGGACTGATCTGTCCGGCGGAGGCAGCCGGTCGGCCCGTAAGCACAGCCGCCCGGTGCCGCAGCCGGACAAGAACTGGCCGGGGCCGAACGCCGACTGACGCCTTCGTTGGTCGAGGTGTGAAGGCCGTCAAGGCCTGAGCCTCGAAACCTGGTGACCGATCTCGGGGAAGTTCTCGGGGTCGGTTGCTTGGTTTCGAGGCTCGTCGCTTGCGCTCCTCGCACCTCAACCGGCGTCAGGAAGCTAGCGCAGACGTAGCCGCAGGTTGCCGTCGTCGTGGTCGGAGCTGACCTCGAGAACGTCGGTGCGTGACTCCACGAAGTCGGAGAACGTCTTGTAGCCGAGTTCTTTCTCCTTGAACCCGGGGTCCATCCGCTGCATCTGGCTCTTGACCCCGCCGCCGAAGAGCCATTCGCCTTCACCGGCCTTGTCCTGGGCGATGCGCAGGGCTCGGACCAGCAGCGCGGTGCCCTCTTGCTGCGGGTCGGGCTCGGAGACGGTCGGGGTGACCCTGCGCGTGGAGCGGCGACGGGTGGTCGTCCTGATCGCGGGGGCGTCGGTCTCGACGTCCGCCTCGGTCTCCGCCTCGACCTCGGGGACCTCCTCGACCTCCGGCGCGGGAACCGCAGCCTTCTTCGCTGGTGTCTTCTTGGCGGCCGTCTTCTTCGCGGCGGTCTTCTTGGCGGGCGCCTTCTTGGCCGGTTCGGTCTCCGCCGTCTCCTTGGCGGGAGTCTCCTTCTTCGGCAGCTCCGGTACGCCGGGCAGGGCGTCGTAGGTGCGGAACTCGTCGCAGGCGGCGATGAGCGCGCGCCCGGTGGAGCCCTTGACCCCGATGCCGACCACAAAGCGGCCGAGCTGCTTGCAGCGCTGGGCCAGCGCGACGTAGTCGGAGTCACCGCCCACGATCACCACGTGGGTCAGATCGGAGTACTGCATGAGGTCCTCGATCGCGTCGACCGCGAGCCGGATGTCGGCGCCGTTCTTGGTGCCGCTGACCGGGAAGAGTTGAGTCAGGTCCACGGCCCGATCGACCAATTGACGGCGGTAGGCCGCGTTGGCCGGCACCGACCAATCGGCGTAGGCACGAGAGAGTGCGACCGTGCCGAAGGAGGAGGCGTAGTCCAGGACCGCGCCGATGTCGAGGGTGGCCTCGGCCAGCTTCACGTCGATCGGGTCGTCGCCCTGCGGATCGGCCGCATGGTCGCGGGCGTTGTCGCGGCGCCAGGCGTCCCGGGTGCCGGAGTGGACCTGGTCGTAGCGGGAGATGACAACGTTGTCGAAGTCGATGTAGACGGCGACGCGCGGAGAGACCATGCCCCCAGGCTAGGGGTTGGTCCCGATCGGTGACGCAGCGATCGGCGAGACTGCAGCGTATGACGAAGTTTCAGGTGGTCTCCGAACGCATTCTCGCGTGCCTGGCGCTGCTGTTCCTGGCCGCCTACGCGATCCCCATTCTCGAACCCGACATCCCCTCGGGCTTCAAGCGCCTGTGCAACGTGGTCGTCGTCGTGGTCTGGGTCGCCTTCGGCGTGCACTACCTCGCGAGCCTGGTGCTGGCCGAGGAGCGGGTGACGTGGTTCTGGCATCACCTGCTGGATCTGTTCATCCTGATCGTCCCGTTCCTGCGGCCGCTGCGGTTGCTGCAACTGGTCCTGCTGCTCCGGGTGATGAACGCGAGCGGTGCTCGGAATCTGCGCGGTCGGGTCGGCCTCTACGTCGGAATCGGATCGGCCATGCTCGCCTTCGTGGCCGGTCTGGCCGTCCTGGACGCCGAGCGAGACGCACCAGGTGCCTCCATCACCACCTTCGGGGACGCCATGTGGTGGTCGGCGACCACGATGACCACGGTCGGGTACGGCGACCTGTTCCCCGTCACCGGGACCGGCCGCCTGGTCGCGGTCGGCCTGATGGTCGGGGGGATCGCCCTGCTCGGCACCGTCACCGCAAGTGTCGCGGCCTGGTTGATCGAGGCCGTGGCGGAGGAGACCGAGGCGGCGGAACAGTCGGCAGAACAGGCGGCAGAACAGTCGGGCGCCGACGACCTGCAACGCGTGTTGGAGGAGGTCCAGACCCTTCGGGCCGAGTTGGCTGCCTCCCGGCAGGGCCCCGGTGATCGTGGCACGATGACGACATGACCCTCGACGCCGGTTGTCCGCGGTGCCCGGCCCCGGTCTCCCGGGTGGACGACTGCTGGGTGTGCGTCGAACACGGCGAGATCGTGCCCCTGTGGCGACCCGAGGTGACGTCGTACGACTCGTTCGCCGAACACCTCCAGCGGGCGGTCGACTTCCCGACGTACCTCCCGTGGCCGTTGGGTCCGGGGTGGGGTGTCAGCGGGTTCGCGCTGGTCGGCGACGACTCCGGCGCCCGGGCCACCATGAGCTGTGTGTCCGGCACCAGCGTGCTCGACGGCCCGGTCGACGTGCTGATCGTCAGCGAGGAAGCAGGAACCGGCCTGGGAGCACGCATCGCCCGCACCCCGCGCGACGACCCCGGGGAGGAGATCCGCACCGGTCAACCCGCGGTCAAGGTCCGTGTCGGGAGTCAGGATGTGCCCCTCTGGCCGGTCTCGATCAGTGCCTCCGCGGGGGAGTGGGACCGCTCGGTCGTCGCCGGTGAGGCTGCGGGCCGGTGGCTGTGGATGGTGTTGCGTCCGGCCTCGGCCGTTCTCCTCCTGCGCGACGACTGGATCCTGCGCGACGTCTCGACCGCCGGACCCGAACTCGTCGAGGTTCCCTTCGAGGGGACCGCTCCGCCCTGGTAGCAGCCTGGATCTAGGCTGACGGTGATGCGCATCGACCTGCACACCCACTCGAACGTCAGCGACGGCACCCAGACACCGACCGAACTCGTTCGTGCCGCCGCCGACGCCGGTCTCGACGTCGTGGCCCTGACCGATCACGACACGACGGTCGGCTGGGCCGAAGCCCTCGCCGCTGCCGACACCTACGGGGTGGCCGTCGTGCCCGGCATCGAGGTCAGCACCCGAGCGCCCGGGGGAGGAGCCCACCTGTTGGCGTACCGCACGGATCCCGACCACGCCGGATTGGCCGAGGTGCTCACGCGGGTGCGATCGGGCCGTGGAGACCGCGAACCGGCGATGATCGAGAAGCTCCGAGAGGTGGGCAGCCAGATCACCGCCGAGGACGTACGCCGGGTCAGCGGCTCGAGCGAATCCGCCGGTCGACCGCACATCGCCGACGCCCTGGTCGCGATCGGAGAGGTGGCTGACCGCGATGAGGCCTTCGCCCGCTTCCTGAACCCCGGACGGCCCGGCTACCTCGACCGCTACGCACCCTTGTTGAGCGACGCCGTCGCGCTGGTCGTCGAGGCCGGTGGGGTGGCGGTGATCGCCCACCCGTGGGGACGCAACGGCGGTTCCGGCCACCCCGACGAGGCAACCTTCGCGCGGTTGGCCGAGGCCGGGCTGGCCGGCATCGAGGTCGACCACCAGGACCACTCACCGCAGGATCGCGACCAATTGCGCGCCATCGCCCGCAACCTGGACCTGATCATCACCGGCTCGAGCGACCACCACGGCCTGGGGAAGACGGGCCACGAACTCGGCTGCAACACCACCGACCCCGCGCAGTACGAGCGACTGATGGCTCAGGTCTCGAACTAGGACACTGGTTCGACGCCTGGTTCAGCGTCGTCCCACCGACTGGAGCGCCTGCAGGGCCCGGTTGGGAACCAGTCGGGTCAGCGTGACGATCGCCTTGTACTGCGCACCGGGGATGGAGTAGGTCCGGCCCTTGGCGAAGTCGGAGAGCGCCTTCTCGACCAGGTCGTCGGCGTCGAGCCAGAGGAACGAGGGTGCGGAGTCCCGACCGACATCCATCCGTTCGTGGAACTCGGTCCGGGTGAACCCCGGGCACAGGCTCATCACAGTGACGCCCTGATCGCGGTACTCGTTGGCCGCCCACTCGCTGAAGCTGTTCACGTAGGCCTTCGCTGCGGCGTACGTCCCGCGGGGCAGGAAGGCCGCGACGCTGGAGACGTTGATGATCCCTCCCGAGCCCCGGGCGGCCATCGGGCCCAGGGCGGCGTGGGTCAGCCGCACCACAGCGGTGACCAGGACGTCGAGCATCATCGTCTCGGTGTCCGCGGAGTTGTCGAGGAAACGCTCCTTCAGGCCGAAGCCGGCGTTGTTGATCAGCAGGTCGATCGGACGGCCGGGGTCGGCCAAACGGGCCTCGACGGTGGCCATCTCGTCGCGGTCGGACAGGTCGGCGCGGATCGTCTCGACGTGGACGCCGTGGGCGGCCCGCAGGTCCGCGGCGGTGGTCGTCAGGCGCTCCTCGTTGCGGGCGACCAGGACCAGATCATGACCCCGAGCGGCGAGGAGTCGGGCGAAGGAAAGGCCGATGCCGGCGGTGGCGCCGGAAATGAGTGCGGTGGGCATGCCACGAAGTAAACCAAGTGTCCGGCATGATGGGTCCCGATGAGTACCAAGACCACGACCCTCGCGATAGCCAACCAAAAAGGCGGCGTCGCCAAGACGACGACGGTGGCCTCCCTGGGGGCCGCCCTGGCCGAGTTGGGCCATGCCGTTCTGATCGTCGATCTGGACCCTCAGGCCTGCCTGACGTTCTCGCTCGGCGTCGACCCCGAAGACCTCGAACTCTCCGTCCACCACGTCCTGACCAAGGGTCTGGACCCGGCGGAGGTGATCATCGAGACCGAGGACGGCGTCCACCTGCTCCCTGCCACGATCGAGCTGGCCCGGGCGGAGGCCGATCTGCTGACCCGCACCGGACGCGAGCACGTCATCCGCGGCGTCGTGGAGGACCTCGCCGCCGCCGAGACCCACTACGACTGGATCCTGCTGGACTGCCCGCCCTCCCTGGGCGTCCTGACCGTGGCCGCGTTGACCGCCGCCGACGGGGTGCTCATCCCGCTCCAGTGCGAGACGCTGTCGCACCGCGGAGTCGGGCAACTGCTCGACACCGTCCACGACGTACGCCGCTTCACCAACAAGTCCCTGGAGGTCTGGGGGGTGCTGCCGACGCTGTACGACGGCCGCACCAACCACTCCCGCACGGTGCTCGAGACAATCTCGGCGACCTACGAACTCGACGTGATCGAACCGCCGATCCCCAAGACGATCAAGTTCGCCGAGGCACCCGCGGCCGGCCGGTCGATCCTGTCGACCTCGCGCAGCAGCAAGGGCGCCAAGGCCTACCGCGAGGTCGCGGCCAACCTGGTCAAGCGTTCCCAGCAGGGTCCCAAGAAGCCGGCCAAGAAGTAGCGGGCCAAGAAGTAGCGGGCCAAGAAGTAGCCGTAACGCACTGACCCCGGACGCTCGGCGTCCGGGGTCAGTGCGTTGTCAGCAGTTCAGCGCTGAATCACTCGCTGGGAGTGGAGGAGGCTGCGCTCTCCGCACCCGAGCCGGCGCCACCGCTGCGGCGACGACGACGACGGTTGCGGTTGCCGGTCGACCCGGCACCGGAGTTCTCCGAGCCGTTGCTCGTCGATCCGCCGGTCGATGCCGCTGCGGCCGGTGCGTCCGCGGCGGGGGCAGAGTTGCTCGGGGCGCCGGAGTTCCCTGAGGTGCCCGCGTTCTGATCAGAGACCTGTTCACCGCTGCGGGTCCGCGAGCGGTTGCGGTTGCGGGGCGGACGGTTCCCGTCGCGTCCACCCTCACGGCCGCCTTCGCGTCCACCGTCACGGCCACCCTCGCGGGGCTTGCGGTCGCGGTCGGACCGCTCCTTGCGCTCCACCGGGGCGGGGTCGACGATGCGTCCCTTGGTGCCCGGGGCGATGCCCTGGTCGTGGTAGAGGTGCTCGGAGGTCGAGTAGGTCTCCTGCGGGGAGTCGAACGGCAGGTCGAGGGTCTTGTTGATCATCTTCCACCGGTGCAGGTCGGCCCAGTCGACGAACGTGATGGCCGTCCCGGTGGCCCCGGCGCGGCCGGTCCGGCCGATCCGGTGCACGTAGGTCTTGTCGTCCTCGGGGCAGGTGTAGTTGATGACGTGGGAGACCCCGGCGACATCGATTCCGCGGGCTGCGACGTCGGTGGCCACCAGCACCCGGATCTTGTTCTCGCGGAACTTCGCCAGAGCCTTCTCCCGAGCCACCTGAGCCATGTCGCCGTGCAGGGGCGAGGAGCTGAAGCCACGCTCGGCGAGGTCGTCGGCGATGCGCTGGGACTGACGCTTGGTGCGGGTGAACACGATGATCTTGTCGGCGTCCTCGGCCTGTAGGACCCGACCGATGATCTCGGGCTTGTCGAGGTCATGGGCCTGGTAGATGAACTGGGCGGTGGCCGGAACCATCGTGGTGTCATAGGACGACTCGGCGCGGATGTTCATCGGGTGACGCATGTGCGTGCGCGCCAGGGAGACGATCGCGGCGGGCATGGTCGCCGAGAAGAGCATGGTCTGCCGGGTCTCGGGGGTCATGGACAGGAGGCGTTCGACGTCGGGCAGGAAGCCCAGGTCGAGCATCTCGTCGGCCTCGTCGAGGACCAGGGCGTGCACGTGGGACAGGTCCAGGGCGCGACGGTTCGCGAGGTCGATCAACCGACCGGGCGTGCCGACGACGACGTCGACCCCGGATTCGAGGGTGTCGAGCTGGGTGTCGTAGCCGACGCCGCCGTAGACCGTCAGGACCCGCAGGCCCAGGTCCTTGCTGGCCAGGGCCAGGTCGGCAGAGACCTGCAGGGCGAGCTCGCGGGTCGGGGCCACGATCAGGGCCTGGGGCTTGCCCTCCGGCATATCGGCGTACGCCGGGTCGTCCATGGTGACGCTGCGCTGCAGCACCGGGATGCCGAAGGCCAGCGTCTTACCGGTTCCGGTGCGGGCCTGACCGATCAGGTCGGTGCCCATCAGGGCGACCGAGAGGGTCATCTCCTGGATGGCGAAGGGGGTCGTGATGCCGGCGCGCTCGAGGGCGTCGCAGATCTTGGGCAGGACGCCCAAGTCTCGGAAAGTAGTCAGAGTCTTGTCGCTTTCGTGTGGTCAGCAGGTCGCGTTGTGCGACGTGATGGGGCAGCCGATTCACACTCAGCCGCGCACATACGGGCCGGTCGGACCCGAGTGGTCCAACAGGGTTCTACGAAGGTCGTTCGTCACGAGTGTATCGGTAGGGTGCCGCTCATGCCCGATTCCGTGACTCCCGCCGAAGTGTCCACCGGTTCCGACATCTCGGAGGTCTTCGAGGATGCGACCTACCGGGCGGCCGTGGTCGACCTCCTCGGGGTCATCGCCTACGGCGAGATCTCAGCCTTCGAGCGTCTGGCCGAGGACGCCAAGTTGGCGCCGAGCCTCGAGGACAAGGTCGCCCTGGCCGCGATGGCCACCGCCGAGTTCGGCAAGGTGCTGCCGTTGCACGAACGGATCGCCTCGATCGGGAGCGATCCCTTCGAGGCGATGGCGCCGTTCCGCAAGCCGATCGACCAGTTCCACCTGCACACCGCGCCCTCGGACTGGTGCGAGGGACTGGTCAAGGCGTTCGTGGGCGACGGGCTGGCCAACGACTTCTATCGGGAGATCGCGGCCTACCTCGACCCCGAGACCCGCGACCTGGTCGTCTCGAGCGTCGACGGTGGCGACCACGCGGCGTACGTCGTGGCCCGCGTGCGGGAGGCGATCACCGCGGACCCCCGCAAGGGGGGTCGACTGGCCCTGTGGGGTCGCCGACTGATGGGTGAGGCTCTCACCCAGGCCCAGCGTGTCGCGGCCGACCGGGACGCTTTGACCGCGTTGCTGACCGGTGGGGTGGACCGCCCCGGTCTCGACCTGGCGGCGATCGGACGGATGTTCACCCGCCTGACCGAACGCCACGCCGAGCGGATGAGCGAGCTCGGGCTGGAGTCCTAGCCCCGGAAGCCCACCTGGCCTGCGACTCCTCCGCCGATCTCGACGTAGATGATCTTGTCGGCGGCGACCAGGATGCGTCGGTTCTTGCTGTCGGTGAGGCTCAGGACGCCGTGGTTGGCGACCGATTCGTTCACGATCTTCTCGACCTCTTCCACCGATTCGCTGACCTCGAAGACGAGCTCTCGGGGGGCGTGTTGCACGCCGATCTTGACCTCCACGGTCGATCTCCTTCTGTTGGGGTAGCTGTGCTGTCGCTGCGTTGGGGCTAGTTCTGCTGGCCCTCGGAGTCGGACATCGGTTGTCCACCGATGCCGCGCCAGGCGAGGCGGGACACCAGTGCCGCGGCCTCGGCGCGCTCGAGCCCTGCTGCATCACTGAGCCAGAACCGCGCGCTGACCTGCGCCATTCCTACCAGTGACACCGCGAGCAGACGTGAGGCGGCGTCGGGGAGGCCGGTGTCGTCGTGGATGACGTGGGCGATCAGGTCGGCGCACTCGGTGGTCACCCGTTCGACGTGGGTGCGTACGGCGGGCTCGTTGGTCAGATCGGATTCGAACACGAGCCGGAACGCGCCGGTGTCGTTGGCCACGTAGTCGTAGAAGGCGTGGACGGCCGCGGCGACCCGCTGCTTGTTGTCGTGGGTCGAGATCAGAGCGACCCGACAGTTGTCGATGATCGTGTCGCAGGAGACGTCGAGTAGGGCGAGGTAGAGATCCAGTTTGCCGGGAAAGTGTTGGTAGAGGACCGGCTTGGAGACGCCAGCACGCTCGGCGATGTCGTCCAT
Organism: Nocardioides salsibiostraticola; assembly: GCF_054783655.1. NCBI lineage: Bacteria > Bacillati > Actinomycetota > Actinomycetes > Propionibacteriales > Nocardioidaceae > Nocardioides > Nocardioides salsibiostraticola. Next base: position 356,073 of record NZ_BAAGQD010000014.1, read on the forward strand.
CGCGGCGGAGTGATAGCCCTGGGTGGAGAACACCTCGAGGGCGGAGTCCAGCAACTGGGCGCGGCGCTGTCGTCGCGGGAGTCGGAGCCCCCGTGGGCGCGCTGCTGCGCTCGGTTCGGGCATGTCGGCCTCCGGGCGGCTCATCGATTCATCCTCACGGGTTCACCACACGCTGACCCTACTCCGAGACTTTCGGGTCCGGATGACGGGACGCGGGGAAACCCCGACCTGGTGAAGGCGGGAACATGAAGCCTGTTCCCGGTGTTCGTCTGACTGAGAACCCACCACCTTCTGCAAGGAGCGCAACCGTGACATTCCCGCCGCTGGTCGAGCCCGCCGACGAACTGACCACCGATGAGGTCCGTCGCTACAGCCGACACCTGATCATCCCCGACGTGGGCATGGGGGGCCAGAAGCGACTCAAGAACGCCAAGGTCCTGGTCATCGGGGCCGGAGGTCTGGGCAGCCCGGCGTTGCTCTACCTCGCCGCTGCCGGGGTCGGCACGCTGGGGATCGCGGAGTTCGACGAGGTCGACGAGTCGAACCTGCAGCGTCAGATCATCCACGGTCAGTCCGACATCGGCCGGCCCAAGGCCGAGTCCGCGCGCGACGCGATCAAGGAGGCCAACCCCTACGTCAACGTGGTGCTGCACCCCGAGCGCCTGGACAACGACAACGTCATGTCCGTCTTCGAGGGTTATGACCTGATCGTCGACGGCACCGACAACTTCGCGACGCGCTACATGGTCAACGACGCGGCGTACTTCTTGAAGATCCCCTACGTCTGGGGCTCCATCTACCGCTTCGACGGCCAGGCGTCGGTGTTCTGGCCGAACGCCACCGACGAGTCGGGGGAGTCGGTCGAGGCGCCGTGTTACCGCTGCCTCTACCCCGAGCCGCCGCCGCCGGGAATGGTCCCGAGCTGCGCTGAGGGCGGCGTCCTCGGCGTGCTGTGCGCCATGATCGGTTCGATCCAGGTCAACGAGGCGATCAAGTTGCTCACCGGCATCGGCGACCCCGCCGTGGGCCGTCTGGTCATCTACGACGCCCTCGAGCTGGAGTGGCGCAAGCTCAAGGTCCGCAAGGACCCCAACTGCGCCCTGTGCGGTGAGAACGCCACGGTCACCGAGCTGATCGACTACGACGCCTTCTGCGGCGCCGTGTCGACCGAAGCCGCCGACGCGGCCGCGGGCTCGACGATCTCGGTCGTGCAGTTGGAGAGCATGCTCAAGGAGCGCGAGGAGGGCAAGCGTGACTTCGTCCTGGTCGACGTGCGGGAGCCCAACGAGTACGACATCAACAAGATCCCCGGCTCCGTGCTGATCCCCAAGGGCGACTTCCTCAACGGATCCGCCCTGGAGAAGTTGCCAGCGGTCGACTCCAACACCCAGGTCGTCATGCACTGCAAGTCCGGGGTCCGGTCCGCCGAGACACTGGCGATCGTGAAGGGCGCCGGATACGACAGCGCCGTCCACGTCGGTGGCGGCGTGGTGGCCTGGGTCAGCCAGATCGACCCGAGCCAACCCTCCTACTGATCCGATCGGTTGCGGCCCCCTAGTCATTTGTGACTAGGGGGCCGTAACCATTCCGGACGCAGGTCGTTGGAAAAGACGTACTGCACCCCAGGTAGGAGACTTCGATGAGACTGAACCGCACCCTGACCACACTGGCCCTCGCAGGAACCGCAGCCCTAGCGGCCGCCACCACCCTGGTCGCCCCAGCCGTCTCGGCGGCCGAGCCGGGCTACGCCCCCGCCTCGTCGGCGACCATCACCCCCGGTGTGCAGATGTACACCGACGGTGCTCAGTGCACCGCCAACTTCGTCTTCGACGACGCAGCCGGCAACACCTACGTCGGGTACGCCGCCCACTGCGCCGGCCTCGGCGAGGCCACCGACACCAACGGGTGCCAGAACGAGTCGGTGCCGTTGGGCACCAAGGTCACCTTCAACACGGGCGGTTCGCTGCTCTCCTCGGGCACCCAGGTCGGCACCGGGAAGCTCGTCTACTCCTCGTGGCGCACCATGCGGGCGATCGGCACGACCGACGCGAACACCTGTGCCTTCAACGACTTCGCTCTGGTCCAGGTGGACGCGAAGGACACCGGCAAGGTCAACCCGAGCGTGCCCTTCTTCGGTGGCCCCACCGGGATCGACACCAACGGCACCGCCGCGGGCGATCGGGTCTACTCCTACGGCAACTCCAGCCTGCGCGCGGGGCTGACGCCGCTGTCGCCGAAGTTCGGCACCAGCCTGGGTGACTCCGCCGCCGACGGTGGCTGGTCGCACCCGCTCTACACCGTGACCCCGGGTGTCCCCGGAGACTCGGGCTCGGCGTTCCTGTCCGAGAACGGCAAGGCGATCGGCACCCTGTCCACCCTGGGTCTCGCTCCGCTCCCGCTGTCCAACAACATCGGTGACCTCAGCCGCGAACTGGCCTTCGCTCAGGCCAACTCCGGCATCGGCGGCCTCGATCTCGTGCTCGGCACCGAGCCGTTCTCCTCGCCCCTGTGATCTGACCCCCCCCGGGCCCGCCTGGGACCGGCTGCGGCCCCGCACCCCTTCGGGGGCGCGGGGCCGTCGTCGTTCACAGCATGGACGTGCGGCGTAACGAGGTCGGGCACAGATCGTTGAACGGGTGTGAATCCCATCTCGCTGACCTCTCGCCGATCGCCCGCCCTGGTCGTTCTCGTCGCCCTGCTTGCCGCAGTCCTGGCCGCCTCCCTGTTGGTGGCCGGCCCGGCCGAGGCGAGGAAGAAGAAGTTCAAGCGGGTTACGAGTTGGGCCCCTGTCTCGAAGGCCGTGATCACGCCGGGTGTGCAGATGTACACCAAGGGCGCCCAGTGCACAGCCAACTTCGTGTTCACCGACAAGCGCGGTCGGGTCTACGTCGGGTACGCCGCACACTGCGCCGGCCTGGGGGAGGCCACCGACACGAACGGGTGTGAGAATCGCTCGCTGCCGCTGGGCACCAAGGTCGACTTCGTCCAGGGCGGGAGTCTGATCACCGCGGGACGCAGACTCGCTCAGGGTCGCCTCGTGTACTCCTCGTGGATCACCGAGAACCGGATCGGGACCACCGACCCGAACACGTGCGCCTACAACGACTTCGCCCTGGTGAAGGTCAAGCGCCGGGACAACAAGTTGGTCAACCCGAGCATCCCGTTCTGGGGAGGACCGACCGGCGTCGATCGGGACGGCCTGCGAGGTGGTGAGCGGGTCTACACCTACGGCAACTCGAGTCTGCGCGGCGGCATCGAGATCCTGGCTCCCCACACGGGGTTCAGCCTGGGCGACGCACCCTCGGACGGCGGCTGGTCGCACTCGCTCTACACCGTGACCCCGGGGGTGCCGGGAGACTCGGGTTCGGCGTTCGTCGACGCCCGTGGCCGCGCCATCGGGACGCTGTCGACCCTGGGGCTGCTTCCCATTCCCGGCTCCAACAACATCGGTGACCTCGGTCGCGAACTCCGCTTCGCCCGCCAGCACTCGGGCATCAAGGGCCTGCGCCTGACGCGGGGAACCGAGCCGTTCCGACGCCGCCTGTGAGCGGTCGCCCGTGAAGCGGTCCTTCGGGGCGATCGGGATACGTTCCTCCCATGAACGATGGCGCCACGCCGACTGACTCCGAGGACCTCGTCGAGCAGGTGCTGGTGATCGTCGAGCGGATCCCGGTCGGGCGGGTCACGACGTACGGCGCGATCGGGGCCGCGGTCGGCCGGGGCCCTCGATGGATCGGCAACGTCCTGGCCCGACACGGTGGTCCGGTGCCGTGGTGGAGGGTCGTGCGAGCCGACGGATCGCTGCCGCCGAGTCATCAGGGGGAGGCGACCGAGCGATACGACCAGGAGGGAACTCCCTCGCGCCCGTCCGGCAAGGTCGACATGGCGGCGGCGTTCTGGTCGCCGCAGGACACCGGCCCCTAGCGCAACCGGCCGAGGTAGGCGCCGGCATGACGCACGTCCTGCATCCGACTCTCCCAGGTCACACCGACCGCGGTCAGGGCGGCGCCGGCCAGGCCGATCAACACCCATTGCGGGGTCTGCACCGCGTAGGGCGCGAGCTCGATCAGCACCAGCAGTGCTCCGACCGAGGCGCCCACCACGAGGGGCGAGTTCCACCGCAGGGCCGCACCCCCGAGTGCCAGGGACAAGCAGGCCACGCCGAGTACGACGGCTCGCAGCGAGGTCGGGTCGCTGAGGCTCCACAGCAACGAGGGCAGCGTGGCGAGCACGAGTCCGGGCCCGAGCAGGCGCGTCGTGCTGGTCACAGGGTTCCGCGACAACTGCCACCCACCGACCGCGAGCAGGGCGATGGCGGAGGGGAGGGTGTAGGCCTCGGGGGTGCCGACTCCGATGTCGGCCAGCCGGACCCAGGTGGCCGCGGCGAGAAGCCCACCACCGACCCAACCCAGCATCCGCCGTTCGGGATTGAGCAGGGCGCTGATCGTGATGAGCGCACCGCCGAGGGTCAGGAGCAGTGCGAGCGGACCCGCACCGCCCTCGAGGCCGAACACGGCCACCCCGCTGATGATGGCGCCGAAAAGAGCCGCCGAGATCTCGAGATCTGCTCGCGGTCGAAGGACTGCGGCAAGTCCGAGAACCAGGACCACGACCACGGCGCGGTAGGTCTCAGAGAGGTCGGCGATCTCGCCGGCCCCGTAGAGACCGATGGCGAGACCGGCGGGGGCCGTGAGGTGGCCGAGCCTCGCGACCCACGTCGTACGCCCGTTCACAGCGGCGTGTGCCGCAGTCGCTGCGAGGACGAAGGCGGTGATGGTCAGGAGCCCGGCGGAGGGCCGGGCCACGATCAGGGCGGTCATGAAGACGGGGCCGGCGAGGACTGCGAAAGCAGGAGCAACCCGGTCCTGACGCGGCGCAGCGACGAGAACCAGAGCGGTGGCCACACTGGCCAGGGCCAGGACGACGGTCCAGATCGGGACGGGGAACAGGCTCAGGGTCAGCACACCACCGGCGGCGGCGACGGACGCGGCGGCCATCGTCACCCGGCTCCGGGTGACCGCCACCGCGTCGGCAACGATCTGCAGCCCCACCCACGTGACGAGGGCTGCGGCGGGGAGAAGCAGCCAGGGACTCAACTCCGTGTCCGTCGCGCCGAGGCTGGCCCCGATCGTGGCGGAGTACGGCGCGGCGGGACTCCCCAAGCGAGTTGCGGCCTCGGCGACCAGCACCGCGAGCCCGACCGTCGCGGGCAGCGCAGCGGCGAGCGCGGGGATCCGGGCGGCCCAGGACCACGTCCCGGGGAGCACCGAGGCGACGACGACCCACACGGCTACGGCCACCAGTGCCGTCACCATGAGCCCGTCGGCGGAGAGCTCGAACGCGGGCAGCGCCACCGTGAACGTCACCAGGATCGCGGAGGCTCCGACCCAGAACGGGGCGGTGGAGCGCAACGCGGGGATCAGTGCGGGTGCCGCGAGGTAGGCGGCCGCGGCGAGAAGGGCCCAGCCGGCGCCGCTCCACAGAGCGGCGACGGTGATCGGGGTCGGCACGGCCTCCAGCCCGCCTCCGAGCAGGCTCGACCACAGCACCACCGTCACCCCGACCAGGGCCCAAGCGAGGGGCGGCAGGGGCGGCAGGGCCGCCAGCCCGCTTCGAGCCGTCAGCGCGAGTCCGGCGACGACGCCGACGGCGATGGCACTGATCCAGAGGTCCGCGCCCAGGGCATCGCGCAGTCCGACGTAGGTGAGCAGTACGCCGAGGGCGGCGATGAGCTGGGGGCCCACCAGGAGCGTGGAGGTGGTCCGCGCGCCCAGGGTCAGGGCGACTCCCGCGACCGCGAGCGAGGCGCCGACCAGCACCGGGAACCAGGAGTCCGCTGCGGCTCCCAACCATCCGGCGTTCTCGGCCCCGAACAGGTCGAGGGTCAACAGACCCAGGGCGACGATGGTCAGGGATTCGCCAGCGACGCGCAGGCCGCGGCGCGACCACCAGACGCCGGCGCCGGCAGCGGCGACGGTCAACGCCACCAGGACAGCGGTGCGACCCCCGACGCCCAGCCACGACCAGGCCACCGCCAAGAAGATCACCGACGCAGCGAGTAGGCACAGGGCGCCGAGGCCCAGGAGAATGCTGGGGACCGACGACCCGTGAAGACCCGGGCGGCGTCGGCTGCTCGGCAACGGGTCGAGGTCGGACGCGGGATAGGCCGCGACGTTGGCGGTCGTCGTGGTCAGCGTTGGGGTGAGGGGCGGGGTGACCGGCTGGGTGACCGGCTGGGTGACCGGAAGGCTTCGTAGACGCTCCAGCAGGGAATCCGCATGCTGCAGGGTAGAGAACAGCTCGGCGGCGGTGGCGTTGCGCAACGGCAACCCGCACGTCGGGCAGCGGTCCGGGTCGGGGGGAAGTGCCGCGCGACAGTCAGGGCAAACTGTGGAATCGGCGAAACGGTTCATGAGGACATTGAGCCCCACCGAACCGTTCCGCCGCCATGGTCTTTTGACCTATATGTGACTGAGTACGGGTACTCGGATCAGGACAGGCCGATCAGGACAGGCCGATCAGGACTGGCCGATCAGGACAGGCCGATCAGGACAAGGCAGCCATCGCTGCGTCGTAGTCGGGCTCCTGGGCGATCTCGGGCACCAGTTCGGTGTAGACGACGTTGCCGTCGGCGTCGACGACCACGACCGAGCGAGCCAGCAGGGCCTCGAACTTGCCATCGGTCATGGTGACGCCGTAGTCGGTGCCGAAGGTCGACTTGAAGGCCGAGGCCGCAGTGACGTTCTCGATCCCCTCGGCGCCGCAGAAACGGGCCTGAGCGAACGGCAGGTCGGCTGAGACGCAGATGACGGTGGTGTTCTCGAGGCCGGCCGCGAGCTCGTTGAACTTCTTCACGCTGGCTGCGCAGATGCCGGTGTCGACGCTGGGGAAGATGTTCAGCACGGTCTTTTGGCCCGCAGGCAGGGTGACTTCGCTGAAGTCCGAGCCGACGAGGGTGAAGGTGGGGGCGGTGCTCCCGGTGCTGGGGAGGTCGCCGATGGTCTGAACGGGGTTGCCCCCGAGTGCGGTGGTTGCCATGACCATGTTCTAGCAGACCGGACCCCGCGTCGTACCCGCCCCTGCGGGCTCAGCCCTCGAGACCCGCCGCCTCAGGACCCGCCGCTTCAGGACCCAATGGCCTGATCCGAACGAGCCAACCGTTTTCCTCGGCGGGTCAGCGTGGGTTGGTAGGCCCCCTCGCGCGGCTTCGATACCAACCATCGATAGGCGATGCCGTGGTGGAGGAGGTCCTGGGCGACCATCAGCTCCCTCGGAGGCACTGGTTGCTGGGGGATTCCGCCGTCACCGTGGACCGGGATCAGTTGGATCCGATGGCGGACCTTGGTCTCGGTGATCCGGATCGCCCGCAGCGGGAGCCACCAGGGGAGCACCAGGGTCAGGACGATGCCCAGAACGGTCGTGGTCAGCAGGATGGCCAGGACCCATGCTTCGCGGGTCCAGCTCTCGTGGGCGACCAGGACCCCCGCCGCGACGAGGTACCCGGCGCCGTACATCACCGACCAACCCACCGCGGTTCCGGCCGGGGTGGTCACGGGGCTGAAGGTCCACTCCACCACGGCGGAGTCACCGTCGGCGCGCAGAACCTGCAGGAGCCGACCGACGCGGGACGCGGTGTAGGCGCCCAGCAGGACCGCGGCGACAGCCCCGAACGCGAAGAGGACCTGATGGTCGCGAACGAACTCCAGCACGCCCGGCCACGGGTCGTTGACCGTCCACACCACGACCACCGCGACGACCCCGAGCAGGAGCGCCGGGATGATCAGCTGGCGGGCACTCTTCAGCACCGCCAGGACCCGGATGCCTCCCAGCCGACCGGCGTGGGGGAGCCCTCGTTTGGCGAGGTCGACACGCTCTCGCATCGTCGTGGGGGGCGGAAGCTCCTTCGGTGGGATGGGGATCGTGAACCCCTCCCGGACGGCCAGTGCGTCCAGGGAGGTCCACACACTGCGGCTGGAGGACTGCAGACTGCCCAGGGCCATGAGCGCGACCACGAGGCCGATCACCACGAGCAGGGTGACGCCCCCGTAGAGGGCCCCCTCCGTCTCGGAACTGTTGGCACCCCCTTCCACCGCGAAGGTGGCCAGAGCGGCCACCGGCGTCAGCAGGACCAGACCGTGGAGCATCGTGCCGGTTCGCAGGGCGCCGTAGGCGAGAACCATCAGGAGGGTCGAGCTGCCCAAAGCCGCACCGGGTCCGGCCAGCGCCTGGGGCAGCACCCCGAGCAGGGAGAGGGCGAGCAGTACGCCGCCCAGGGCGATCCCCAGTAGGGCCAGGCTGCGAGCGGCCATAGATCGAGAAGTCAGGGCGCTGATGACCCAATAGGGCAGCAACATCCCGCCCCGCAGGGTGCGCGTCAGGGGCTTGGCGACCGGCATCCCGTTGCTGTCGGAGTCCAGGACGGTGGTGGCCACCGCAGCGGCACTGGTCATCGTGCGGATCATCTGGTCGCTGGTCGCCTCGGCCTCGAGGTTCTCGCGACCGATCCCGGCCCGGTCGAAGGCGCGCAGAGCCTGCATCCGCAGGCGATACCGCTCAGCCAGGTCCGCGCAGGGCGGGCCGTCGAGTTGCTTGATCATCTCGGCGTACTGCTGCACGAAGACGCACGCGTTGGCCCGTGGGCTCGCGCCATCGACCACGTCGGCGGTCACGGTGCGGGCCAACTCGGGTAACTCCTCACCGATGATGTCCAGGTGGAGGGCCCAGGCGCACAGCCGCGCGAGGTTGGGCATGGACGGGGGGAGGCGGGAGTCCGGGGTCGCCTCGTCGAGGACCGCGGTCATCTCCTGGACCGCCTGCTTGTGTGCGGCCGCAGCGCGGGGATCCTCCAGCAGCACCGCCCAGAGTTCGGGTGGGCCCACGAGGCGGGTCACCGCCACCTCGGCCGCATCGCGTGAGGAGGCGGGGTCGACCAGTTCACCGCGGATCGCCGCTGCTCGTCGGAGTCGTGAGGGTTGCAGGACGGTGGCGCACAGGACCGAGGCGCTGTCCATGCGCCCCCAGATCCAGTCGTTGACCCGCCAGGACCGTTTCAGGAATCCCCCGAAGCGACTCACCGACATACCGGCGAGCTTGTCGTCCGACGTTCGGGTGGCCTCGGTGAAACCGTTCTCCGTCTGGGCGCTGAGCTGAACCACCTCGACGGGAAGCGTCGCGCCGGTGGTCACTTCGTCACCCAATGAGGTGGTCGCCACCTCGAGGTTCAGCAGCCGCTGCAGCAGTTCCTCGTCCTCGACCCTGCCGCCCTCGGTGGAGCTCAACAGCGCGTGCCACGCCTTCAGGCCGCGTACAGCGCTCTCCAGCCCCTTGCGTCCACCGGCACCGCTCAGGAGATCCGCAACGATCAGATCGAGTTCGCGAAGCGCCCCGATCAGATGCATGACCAGTTCCCGGACCGACACCCCCGCTGCCCCGGGCACGGTGCTGAGCCCGTCGTTGTCGACGTCGTCGGGCGGCAACATCGCGGTGATCAGCGCGCCGGCCACTTCGTCGTACCTGACCCTTCCGGCTGCCTCGTTGCCGTCACGTCGGTGTCGGCGAGCACCCTCGATCTGCGCGACCTCGTCGATGCACGAACGCAACCCGGTCTCGTCGTCGACGCCGAGCATGCAGCGCTCGAACCAGGCGATGCGCAGGGTCCAGTAGGCCTCTGTGGGCACCAGCCCGCGAGCCACCGTGTCGGGTGTTTCCCAGATCATGTCGATCAACCGCCGGGCCTCCTGCAGGGAGCTGGTGGTGTGGGTGATGGTCTCCCTGGCTGCTTGCGCGCGGTCGTACTGCGGCCCCGCTTCCAGCAACCAGATCACCCGGCGAGCCAGATCGGATGCCGCCTCGGCCACTCCTAGGGCACCCAGAACTCCCCATCCCCAGGTGGGTGAGCTCCCCGCGCCACTCAGGTCGTCCGGGACGTAGGACACGCGGGGGCGAGCCACCTTCTGCCCGTCAGGACCGTCAGCACCGTCAGCACGGTCGGCCCAGTTGCGTTGCGCGTTCTCGGCGGCCTGCCGCACCCGCTCGAAGCTGAAGTCGCCGGCCAAGGCACTGGTGTTCTGGTCCGCGCTCAGCAGGCTCAACACCCGCGCCGCCAGATCCCGACCCGCGCGCCACATCCGCAGTCGGCGGTAGTGGGGCAACAGTTCTCGGGCCAGGGCGTTGAGCTTGACCGCGACGTACGCCGGGTCCTGGCTTGTCGGGCCCTGCTCCTGCGCGATCGAGTCCAGGACGTCGTGGCGGGTGCCGCGTCGACCGGCGGCGGCCCGGTTGTGTCGCTCGAACTCCTCAACGTAGGTGCGGCCACCCTGTGCGGTGAGGGCGCCGAGCAGACCGGAGAGGGAGCCGGCCAGCGTCGGCGGCTTCCCCGCTTCGTCCGGATCGTCTGCGTCGGGCGCCTCGGCGTGTGGGTAGACCATCAACATGACCCGACGGACCGCGCCCTTGGCCTCCATCGACTCGACGGCCTCGAGGGCCGAGAGGGTGGGGGTGTTGGCCAGGACACCGCCGTCCACGACGTAGCGGGAGCGGTCGCGGGCGGGCATCTCGTCGCCCCACTCCTCGACCAGTCCGTCCATGTCCGGGCGAAGTCTCAGGTCCTCGGGCGTCCGACTCTCGGCTCTGGCGCTGGCGTCCTGTCCGACGGGCACGAAGACGGGTTCGAAGGCCACCGGGAAGCTGGCCGTGCAGCGGGCAGCAAGCGCGAGCCGTCGTGAGGTCTCGGTCAGGGCCGCAGCCTCGAACGGGTCGGCCGCGGGATCGTGGCGACTCCAGTGGAAGCGTGCCGCGTGCACCTTCTGGGGCAACTGTTGGCCCATGGAGTCGACGCCGATGGTCTGGTTTCCGCGCAACACCGTGGCGGTGATGGTCAGGTCGATCGGAGCCTCCTCCGCCGAGACGCCGGCGGCGGGATGCGCGAGTTTGAGCAGGGCGTCGTTCAGGGCGGGGAGAAAGTACTCGTCGCCTTGAAGCAAAGAGGTCGGCTGTCCCCGGAAGGGTTTACGGAGCAGGGTCTCGATCTGACCCTTGTCGACCCAGATGTCCCGCAGCGATGCGATGCGCGCCAGGCTGTTCACCTGACTCAGCGCCAGGGCGGCTCCGTTGATGCCCCCCGCGGAGGTGCCGCTGATGACGTCGGCCCGGGCCACGCAGCCCGCGATGTCCAGGACGCGGGTGTAGGTGGAGTCGGTCAGGTGTTTGGCCTTGACCAGGCGATCGAGTTCGCCCACGGCGCCGCCCATCCAGACGGCCAGACTCACCCCACCATTGAGGATGACCCCGAAGCGGAGTTCTTCGGGGGGCACGGTGGGCCTCGTGACCCCGTGTTCGCCCCGGCGCAGACCGGTGTCGGTGACCATCAGTTCCCCCCTGAGGTTGCTCAGGAATTCCCGTATGGCGGGCCCAGTCGCTGCCGCGCGGCGTCATTCGGTAGTCCGTCGATTTTCACTCTAGGACCGCCGCGCCATCAGGTGCCAGGGTCGTACCCCTTGCGCTTTCGACCGTGGATCCGATCGGGTCAGATCCATCCGTTCGACTGGGCCACCCGTGCCGCTTCGGCCCTGGTCGCTGCACCGGTCTTGCCGATGGCCGCCGACAGGTAGTTGCGGACGGTGCCGACGGAGAGTTGGGCGCGTGCGGCGATCACCGCGACGGGGGCTCCGTCGACGGCCAACAGCAGGATCTCCGACTCCCGGGCGGTGAGCGGCGAGGGACCCGACATCAGCGATTCCGTCGCCAGACCGGGGTCGACGACGCGTAGCCCGGCATGCACGCGGCGTACGGCGTCGGCGAGTTGGCGGGCGGGAGTGTCCTTGACGAGGAATCCGGCGGCTCCGGCGTCCATCGCGCGGCGAACGTACCCGGGACGGCCGAAGGTCGTCACGATCAACGACTTAACCTCGGGGAGCTCCGTGCGCAACTGCTCGGCCACCTCCAAGCCGGTGAGTCCCGGCATCTCGATGTCGAGCAGACACACCTCTGCGGCGCAGGTGCGTGCGGCAACCAGCACCTCGTCACCGCGGCCGACCTGGGCGACGACCTCCAGATCGGTCTCGAGGTCGAGCAGGGCCGCCAGGGCGCCGCGCACGAGTGCCTGGTCGTCGGCCAGCAGGATTCGGATCACGGGAGCGTCACCTCGACACGGGTTCCCTGTGGCTCCGCGTGATGGCCCGAGAGGTGGAGGGTTCCGCCTGCCGCCGACACGCGTTCGCGCATTCCGCGTAACCCGTTGCCGTCGGGATGCACGAGTCCGGAGCCGTCGTCGGTCACCACCAGACCCGTGGGGGAGAGCTCGATCGAGACCATGGACGCGCCCGCATGACGGACCACATTGGTGACCGACTCCCGCAGCACCCAGGCCAACAGGGTGCGGTGTCGCGGATCGGTGTCGGCGACTGTGCCGACCAGGCGGGTCTCGATGCCGGCGTCGGCCAGCACCCGTGGGGCGGCGGTCAGTTCGTCCTCGAGGTTGGCGGCGCGAAGACCGCCGACGGTCGAGCGAACCTCGGCGAGGGCCTGCCGCGCGGTCTCCTGGATCGACTCGAGTTCGGTGCGAGCCCGGGCCGGGTCGACGTCGATGAGCCGGGCGGCCAGTTCGGCCTTGATGGACAGGGCGGTCAGCGAATGACCGAGCACATCGTGGACGTCGCGCGCGACGCGATCACGCTCAGCCACCAGCGCCAGTTCGGCCCGCGCCTCCTCGGAGCGTCCGTCGAGTTCGGAGAAGACGCGCATCGCGGTACAGAAACCGATGATGGGCCACACCATCAGGAAGAAGAAGGCCGGGAAGTCGCCGCCGATGAGCGACAGGACCGGCAACAGGGCGCTGATCACCGTGGTCGGCTTCCACCACGGCGCCGGGACCAGTAGCGCGGAGAACGCTCCGAGGTAGGGGGTCAGACCGATCGCTTCGATACCGATGATGGGCACCGCGCCCAGTCCCAGCAGCAGCATCACGAACCAGACCGTCAGGGCGTGCGCGCGCCATACACTCCAGCCGAGCAGGTACACCACCGCGTAGGCCGTGATCAGCGCCAGCGAGAGCGCCTGGACCAGCGCGGGCGCGTCGGTGTCGAACGTCTCCGAGACCGGGTAGGCGAGGAAGACCAGCCAGACTCCGGCCACGACCCACCCCCACCGCTCCCAGGGGGATCGGAGCGATGTGACGGGTGAGTTGGCGGGGGAAGTGGTCACACCCGCTCCCGGCGACGGCGCAGCCCCCACACCGCCAGCGCTGCGAAGATCACCGTCCATGCGCACACGTTAGCCAGCAGCAGCCACACCGAGTCGTGTCCGGCGTCGATGGGGAGGTGGCCCTCGGACATCGGGTAGCGGGCCAGGCCGGCGTAGCCGTAGAGCGGGGTGAATCGGCCGATCTGCAGGATGATGCCGTCCATGGGGGTGAAGACGTTGCCCAGGAAGCTCATGATCACGATCAGGCCCGATGCGATGCCGGAGGCGTTCTCGCCCTTGAAGATCAGACACATCGCCAGACCGTAGACCGCGAAGAGGGCCGATCCGACCCACACGATGGCGGCGCTGGCCAGCCAGTCGAACGAGTTGCCCGAGGAGCCCGTGGCCGCTCCGATCGCATAGATCAGGGCGATCGGGACGGCCGCGACCGACATCGCCACGACGGTCTTGACGGCCACGAAGGTCAGGGGCGGGAGAGGTGTCAGCGCGAGTTGTCGTCCCCAGCCCTGCGTCTGCTCGGTGGCGGCGGACCCGGCGACGGTCGTGGTGGCGGTGACCGCGCCGTACGCCGCCATCGACACCATGACGTACATCGCGACGTTGGCGCTTCCGTAGACCTCGTCGTCGCCCATCCCGAAGACGAAGAACAGGAAGGCGGGCAACGCGACGATGAAGAAGACGCCGACCCTGTCGCGCAACTGGCGCTTGAGGTCGAGACCGACGTAGGTCCCGATCAGGGGACGGATCGAGCGTCGACGGGTTTCGGGTTTGCTGATCGTGGCGGTACTCATCGCAGTGCCTCCATTTCGCGGGTGGGGTCGGTGGTGGGGTTGCCGGTCACGTCACTGGTCAGAGCCAGGAACGCGGCCTCGAGGCTGGCGCTGGCGACCTCGATGTCGGTGATGCCCAGGGGAGCGACTGCCCGGCGTACCTCGGCGAGCCAGGCACGGTCGATGCCGTGGACCCCCACGGCGTGAGCGGGAGGCCGCAGCGTCATGGACTGCCCGCCGTACGCCGCCCGCACCTCGGCCGTCGGCCCGTCGGCCTTGATCTGCCCGCGGGACATGAGCACGGTCCGGTCGGCGAAGGCATCGGCCTCGGCGAGGTAATGGGTGGCGAACACGATGGTGCGACCGTCGGCGGCGTCGGCGCGCATGGTCTCCCAGAACTCCTGCCGTGCACCCACGTCCATCCCGGTCGTTGGTTCGTCCAGGATCACCAGATCGGGGTCGGGAACGAGTGCCAGGGCGAACTTCAGCCGCTGCTGCTCACCTCCCGAGCAGCCCTGAACCAGCCGGTCGGCGATCGGACCCAACCCGGCGCGTTCGATCACGATGTCGACCCGATCGGGTCGTCCGTGCAGAGCGGCGATGGCGCGGACCGTCTCCCGCATGGTGAAGTCGTTCAACAGTCCGCCGGTCTGCATCACCGCCGAGACCCGACCGTCCACGACGGCGCGGTGGGGCGGGGCGCCGTACAACTCGATCGTGCCGCTGGTCGGTGCGGTCAGACCGAGGAACATGTCGACCGTGGTGGTCTTGCCGGCGCCGTTGGGGCCGAGGAACGCGACGATCTCACCCGAACCGATGGTCAGATCGATGCCGTCGACGGCGGTGATGGTTTCGCCGCCCTGTCCTCGGAACTGCTTCGTGAGGCCGATCGCCTCGAGTGCTGGAGTGGTCATGCACCCACACTGCGACCTCACGGACGATCAGCCCCGGGGGAGTTGTCACGATCTCCGCATGACACTTGTCATGGCCTTCTCATCCCACCGCTTCCTCAGCGGTCGGAGGTGGCTTGAGGCGCCTCGCCGAGTTGGCGACGCACCACCCTGCGGCGCAGGGTTGGCGAGTACACCACCTCGTAGCCGGCGTCGAGAAAGACCTGTAGCAGCCCGACCGACGCCTCGTCCCAGATCACGGTCTTGCCGGGCGGCGGCTCGGTGGGATAGGCCTCGAGGACGTGGGCGCCGACCTGCCGTCCGTACTCCACACTGGCCGCGGCCAACTCGTACATCACCCCTTGCCGGCGGAAGCCCTTGCGTACGACGAAGCAGGTGACCGACCAGACGCCCACGAGTTCGGGGTCCATCCGCATCCACGACTTCTTCCGGCTCCACACTCGGGGGTAGTTCTCCCGCGGCTCGACAGCGACCCAACCGGCGGGCTCACCGTCTGAGTACCCGATCAGGCCGGAGGTGGGCCCGTCGGTGCCGCAACCGGTCTGCTCCAGCAGGGCGGCGTCCCGCTGCTCCTGGGTGGTGTCGCGCCAGATCCAGCCGGGGCACTTCAGCGCCTGGCAGCGGCACTTGCGGGCACCACCGGTGTCGAACACCGCCTCGATGTCCTCGGTCGTTGCCTCGTTGGCCGGGCGCCAGCTGAACTCGGGCACACCGCAGCCTAACCGGATCAGCGCGCTCTGCGCGGCTATGGGAATCGCATACGTACCGGTGCTCCGACGCAAACTCGGAGACCTGTGCTGGCTCGATCAGGTGCGGCGGTGGAAGGTGATGGTGCCGTCGGGTCTGATTTCGTGGGCGTAGTCGTGGTGGTGGATCAGGGTGTGATGTCGCGGGCACAGGACCGCCGTTTTCTTCAGGTCGGTGCTGCCGCCTTGGTGCCAGGGGTCGAGGTGGTGCATGTGTGACATGCCTGAGGGCCAGTCGCAGTTCGCGGCTTGGCAGGTGGGGTGCTCGAGGCTGGCCGCGATGCGTTGGCTCTTGGAGTGGTAGCGGCGGGTGCGGCCCAGGTCGAGGACCTGGGAGGTGCCGTTGAGGATGACGGGCAGGATCCCTGCCTCACAGGCGATGCGGCGGGCAAGCCCGGGGCTGACGGGTTCCCCGGTGTCGAGGTGCGCTGGCTTCAGGCCACCGATAAGGGTGTCGTAGTCGAGGTGGATGACCGCGGTCGCCGAGACACCACCGGAGCGGGGTGCGTCTTCAGCTCGGAAGGATTCGATGAGTTCACAGAACGCTTCACCCATGCGTTTCGGGGTCGCGATCCGTTCGGTCAGTTCCTCGACGTCGTCGGTCTCCTCGGCCCTGTCCTTGGAGGCCTGGTGTTTCGGGGCAGCGAACGCCAGGAGGAGCTTCCGGAACATTGCTCCTTGGGCGGAGGGGATCACGAACCTGCCCCGTACTGCTCCGGTGCCGTCGTCGTGCATGATCAGCTTCGTCTTGTCGCGGGCTGAGTCTTCTTCCTTCGCGAGTTGTTCTGCCTCAAAGGCCTCGGCACCTTCGGGGTCCAGGACCTCCCAGACCCGCCAGCCGAGGATCTTCAAGGTCTTTGCGTCGAACTCGGTGGCGTTGTCGATCAGGACCTTCTCGACCGCAGCCACGGTTTCGGGCGGGCACTTGTCGGTGGGCAACGACTCGACGGCGCGGGCGATGACTTCTGCTTGTTCGACGTGAAGGTCACCGGTGGCCAACGCGCAGCGGGTCTGTTCGTGGGTGTCGAGTGCTTTCGCTTGCTTGACCCGCCGGTTCGCTTCGCTTCGGGTGAGTTTGGTGGTGTGAGCCAGCCAGTTCGCCGTCGAGGTCCCGCCGGTGTCGCCGGCGACGTCACGGCGGTCGGCCTCAGCCAGGACCCGCCGGCCGAGTTCAGCGACCTGGGCCTCCAGCTCGGTGAGGAGGAGGACGGTTTCGCGGGCGTCCTCATCCCTCATCGACCACGTCGTGTGGTCGGTCACGCCCGCAAGGTTGGCCTGTATATCGCACGCAGCAGCCACGATCGGGTGATCCCGATTGAGAGTGCTGGTGTCCTTGGCCATGTGTCTATTCCAGCACTGGCCACCGACAGTCCTGCCCCGAATTGCGGGTTATCCACACACGCTAGATCAACAGCAAAGTAACAGTATTCCAACAAGCATTCGACCAGTCCTGCATCAAGACATCGGTGACAGTTTGAGTGGTCTTGGTGGTGACACTTCTGCGCTCAGGCTCATCGATGACCACTCCCGCTACGCGGTCGCGTCCCACGTCGCCTGAAGTGAGACAGCCGCCGCAGCGATCATCGTGTTCGACAAGGCCATGACCGTTCACGGTGTCCCGCAACGGCTCCTGTCAGACAACGGGCTAGCGTTCAATCCCTCACGCCGCGGACTTCTGGGCCAACTCGTCGTGCACGTGATGGCCCTAGGGGTGCAGCCGATTACCGGTAGGCCCTACAAACCGACCACCCAGGGCAAGAACGAACGCTTCCACCAGACACTGTTCCGCTACCTCGACAAACAACCACTCGCCGCAGACCTTGCTGAACCGCAGGCCCAGGTCGACGCCTTCGATGACATCTACAACACCCAGCGACCTCACCAAGGACTACCCGGCCGCGTCGAACGTCACCGATGTCCTGACACATCGCACGCGACAGGCGATCAGCGCTTCACGTACGCCATGTCGTTCAAGGCCAGGACCAGGGCCGGCGCGGTGTCGGGTGCAACGTCGATCTCGACCTTGGTGTCCACGAGACCGGTGAGTTCGTCGCTGTTGGACTCCACCTGCCCATCGGCGTCGAAGTCGGCGACAGCAAGGGTCAGGAGGAAGTCGGCGTCGCCGACATCGAGCGGGAGTTCGTCGAGGCACCAGCCGGAGTCGCAGACGGTGAGGAGGCCGACGAGGTGCACGGCCTCGGACTCAGGCTGCGGGTCTTCGCTGGGCTCGGGATCTGATTCGGGCTCCGGGTCCTCGCTGGGCGCAGGGTCCTCGATCGGCTCGGGGCTCGGATCTTGACTCGGGTCGGGTTCCGGGCTCGGGTCCGACACTGGTTCGAGATCTGGGGTGTCCGTAGGTACGGGTGCCGGCGGGGTGGTCGGCGCCTGGTCCGGCTTCCCGGGTGGCACGACAAGCGCGTGAATCTCGAGCGCGCCCGCCGCGTCAGCCGCGTCGCCCGGGTCGGACGTCTGGGACTCATCACCCACGGCAGGGTCGGGGCTCGCCGCCGGGAGAGCGACCCAGTCACTCTGATCAAACCGCGCAGGAAGGCGGAGCTCGTCGGCTCGGTAGGACCGCTCGATGCGGAGAACGTTCGTCACGTAGGAGCGCGATGGGTTGTACCTGAAGATCGCGGCACGCAGGTCCCGTGGGGTGGTCAGATCCCCGGGGGCACTGCACAGGAAGACGGCCGCAGCGAGTGCCGCATCGGCGATGGAGTCGGGTGACCGCACCGAGTCGCCATCGGCGTCCACCCCCACGACCGACCACGTGGAGGGAAGGAATTGCATCGGCCCGACCGCCCGATCCCACACGGGGTCCCCGTCCAACTGACCGTCGTCGGTGTCGCGGATCCTGGCGACGGCACCTGTCCCGTCGAGGGCGACGCCGCGGATGGCTGGCTTCGAGGTTCCGTCCGGCATGAGCCGGGCGCCGCGGTAACGCCCGTGGTCGGTCTCGACCCGACCGATCGCGGCGAGAAGGGTCCAGGAGAGTCCGCAGGAATCGTCCGCCTGCGCGATGACGTCGGCTGCCCGACGGTAGGCAAGCAAGGCAGTCGGGGGTATGTCGAGATCGCTGAGGGCCGAGGGGGCAAGCGTCGGGGTGCCCCTGACGGTCTGTGCCCGGACCGGCTCGACTGAGATTGCGGGCACCTGGAGGCTTCGGACTGCCACGGGATAGGCACCGAACGACTCGGCCTCGGCGACCGGGACAACCGGTTCACCTTGGTCCGCCAGAGCGGATGCCCCCGACACGACGACCGCGGTGACCGCGAACGCCGCGACCATCGACCGTTTTGCGGGACCGAGGCGCGCAGGAGCACGGTGAGTTGCGGATGCTGGTTCTTGCATCTCGTCTCCGGTGTCCGCTGCTGGCCCACGGGATCTACTTCGTGGTGTCCTACGTCACACTAGCCCGCCGCGGGTCCGGAGCCCATGAATATCTTGTTCCTTTCTGAGAAGTCAGCCGCTGGCGCCGAACTGCTCCACTCGAATCGTGGTGGCCCGGACACCGACCTCGCCGAGGAGTCGGGTGGCGTAGGAGGCGAATCCCACCGATCCGCCCACATAGGCACGCTCGACTCCCTCGGCCAGGCCCACCAATTCATCGGGGTACGGCGGCGCAGCGACCCGGCTCCCGAGGTTCTCGCGGGTCAACGCCACGAAGGCGCCGTACGCGACCAGCTCCTCGGCGTACGGCAACTCGTCCAGCGAACGACCCACCGCCACCACGCGGAGCCGATCGGCCTGATCGAACCGTTTGGCGTGCCGCATCATCGACACGATGGGGACGACGCCGCTGCCGCCCGCGACGCAGATCGCGTCGACGTCGCCGGTCCAGGTGAACCAGCCACCGATCGGACCGCGCACCTCGAGAACGTCATCGACGCGCACCTCGTCGTAGAGGAAACCGGAGACCTCCCCGTCAGGCAGGCATTCGATCATCAACTCGACCAGCGGATCCGCCGGATCGGAAGCGACGGAGTAGGACCGTTGAGCGGTGTAGTCGTCGGGTGCTCGCAGGCGTACGACGTAGTGCTGGCCCGGCAGGTGGTCCTGACGATCCGCCACTTCGAGCCGCAGCCGGACCATGCCGTCCCCGCGAGGTCCCTCCAGTCGATCGACCTGCGCGACGCGCGCAGTGGTCCACGAGGTCTCGCTCACGCATCACCCTGGTAGCGCTGCTCCAGCCACGGGTCTCCCCGATCGTGGTACCCGGCCTGCTCCCAGAATCCGGGTCGATCGGTCTCCATTAGTTCCAGTCGGGTGATCCACTTGGCCGACTTCCAGAAGTACAGATGAGGCACCAATAGGCGCAGTGGTCCACCGTGTTCGATCGTCAACGGTTTCCCGTCCGCCTCCCACACCACCCACGCTTTGCCGCCGGTGAGGTCCGTTAGCGGGATGTTGGTGGTGTAGCCGGAGGTCGAGTGCGCCATCACGAAGCTTGCCTGTGGCAGCGGAGGCGCGGCCTCCAGCAGGGTGTCCACGCTGATCCCCGCGAACGAAATGTCGAACTTGCTCCAGGTGGTGACGCAGTGGATGTCGCCGGAGTAGACCGATCCCGGCAGTGCGCGCAGCTCGGGCCACGTCCACGAAACCGGGTTCTCGACGAGGCCATCCACGCTCAGCGTCCATGCGTCGCGGTCGATCGGGGGAGTGGCCTCCGCCGTCAGAGTCGGCCATTCGTCGCCGGTGTCGAACTGTCCCGGCGGAAGTCGGTCGGCCCGTGACGTGCGCGCCTGCCTGCGGTCAACTCTGCCCGAAAAGCCCCTGGTGATCGGCATAGGTCAGAGTGTGTCAGGTATTAACTAGTTGTTGCGAAGCGCGGATGCAGATCCATTCGGGAAGCGCTCGAGCCCGAGGGTGGGTTTACCGACACGAGATATCTACCCAGAGGAGCTCCACCGATGAACCTTCACATCTCCCGTCGACTGATGCTGTCCGGCACCGGTGTCGGACTCGGAGCAGCCTTCTTGGCCGCTTGCGGGTCGGACTCCGAGAGCGCCACGAGCGCCGAGAACGGTTCGGACGCGGTCCCGACCCTGACCATGTCGGCCATCCCCGATCAGGACCCCGAGCTACTCAATCGGCTCTACGGCTCGGTGGCCGAGCGGTTCGCCGCCGTCACCGGGGGCGCGGCGGAGTACACCCCGCTCACCGAGTACCCGGCGGTGGTCCGTGCCTTCGAGGTCGGTGACATCTACATCGCCTGGATGGGTGGTCTGACCGGGGTGCAGGCGCGCGCACGTGTCGAGGGAGCCGAAGCCATCGCCCAGCGCGACATCGATGCGGAATTCACCAGCATCTTCATCGCCAACAAGTCCGCGAAACTGGAGCCCCTCGACGACGTGGCCGGGTTGAGCGAGATCAAAGGAAAGACCCTCACCTTCGGCAGCGACACCTCGACCTCCGGGCGCCTGATGCCGCAGCACTTCATGGACCAGGCCGGGGTGTCGCTCGATGACCTCAGGGGTAAGCCCGGCTTCTCCGGATCGCACGACGCCACCATCGAGGCCGTGGCCGCCGGGAGCTTCGAGGTCGGCGCGGTGAACTCGCAGGTGTGGCGGGCCACGGTCGAGGCCGGCGAACTCGACGTCAGCGACGTCGTCGTGCTGCTCGAGACGCCCGGCTACGCCGACTACCACTGGCTGGTCCGTCCCGACCTCGACGAGGTCTTCGGGGCAGGCACCCAGGACAAGGTGGCTCAGATGCTCTTCGACCTCGACATCAACAACCCGGACGACGCCGAGATCCTCGAGCTCTTCGGCGCTGAGTCGTTCATCCCCACCGAGAACTCCAACTACGACCAGATCGAAGCGGTCGCGAGCGAAGTCGGTCTGCTGGCGTGATCGATGCCGCGGTCGTCCGACTCGAGGGGGTGGGTCTCCGGTACGGCGCCTCCTGGGCGTTGCGCGACCTGAACCTCTCCATCGGGCCGGGCGAGTCCGTGGCGCTACTGGGGCCCAGCGGCGCGGGCAAGAGCACGCTCCTGCGGCTCCTCAACGGTTCGCTGGCGCCGACCGAGGGGCGGGTCGTCGTGCTCGGCGAGGACCTCGCCGCCTTGACCGTCCGGGCTCGACGGGTGCTGCAACGGCGGATCGGCCTGATCCACCAGGACCTCGACCTGATCGAACAGGTGCGAGTCATCCACAACGTCAACGCGGGTCGGCTCGGCGACTGGAGCCTGGGGCGATCGGTCTGGTCGCTGATCTGGCCCCAGGAGCGAGAGTCTTCGCGCGCCGCCCTGGAACGGGTCGGCCTCGGTTGGGCACTCTACGAACACACGGCCCGACTCTCCGGGGGCGAACGCCAGCGGGTCGCCATCGCGAGGGTGTTGATCCAGAATCCCGATCTGGTCCTGGCCGACGAACCGGTGGCCAGCCTCGACCCCTCCCGCTCCAGCGAAGTGCTCGCGTTGCTGCGGCAGGACGACCCTCGCCACAGCCTGGTCGTCAGCCTGCACCAACCCGAGTTGGCCCGCCGGCACTGCACCCGGGCCATCGGTCTTCGCGACGGGAACCTGGTCTTCGATCGTCCGGTCGAGACGCTGACCGAGGAACACCTCGGTCGTCTCTACGAAGTGGTCTGAGGCGATGAAGACCCGATGAGCACTCCCGTTCTCGACCGTGACCTCGAGCGCCCCGAGACGCGACCGACGACGGCACCGCGGACCACAGGGCGGACCGTCGCGGTGCGCAGACTTGTCGGGCTGCTCGTGGTGGGTCTGCCCGTCGGGTGGGCGGTCTGGCGATCCCTCGGGGGCGAAACCGATGTGGTCAACGTCGGCGGGTCCAAGGTCTTGGGAAGACTGTTCGCCGGGATCCTCGAGCCGAACCTGGACCCGGACTTCCTCCGGATCGTGTTCGACGCCTCGGTCACGACCATTCTCTTCGCGGCCCTCGGCACGGCCGGGGCCCTGGTCATCGGCGCGGTCGGCGGGTTGTTGCTCAGCGACGCGGTGTGGCAACGCCCCGATTTCTGGCCGCTGCGCATCGTGCGGGTCTCGGTGCGTGCGGTCCTGGTCACGATCCGAGCGATCCACGAGATCGTCTGGGCGCTACTTCTAGTCACGGTGATGGGTCTTGATCCCCTGGTTGCGGTGCTGGCCATCGCCTTGCCGTTCGGCGCTCAGACCGCGCAGGTCTTCGGCGACAGTCTCGACAATGCGCCCAGGGCAGGCCTGCTCGCCCTGCGCGAGGCAGGCGCCCGTCCCGCTGCCGCGGTGGCCTACGGGCTGCTCCCCGCCGCCCGAGGCGTGTTGACGTCGTACTCCTTCTACCGCTTCGAGTGCGCCATCCGGTCAGCCGTCGTCCTCGGTTTCGTGGGCGTCGGGGGACTCGGACAGGAACTGACCGTCAGCCTTCAGTCCCGCAACTGGGACGAGGTGTGGGTCCTGATCGGAGCGGTGCTGTTGATTTCGGCAGTCATCGATTCCTGGAGCAGTTGGGTACGCCGTGACCAGAACGTGAACTCGTGCTCGGACTGGTCGGCGGGCACCGAGGAGGCCGAGACCACCCTCGTGGAGCCCACCGAACCCACCGGTCCTCGGGAGGTGGTGCGGACAGGTCGCCGCTGGTCATCGTGGTCGGTGCTCCTCGTGCTCCCGCTCCTGGTGTATTCCTGGATCGCCTCCGGAGTGTCGCTCGCCGGTCTGACCTCCGAGCGGACCCGGACCGAGACGGTGCGCCTTCTGGAGGATCTCTGGCCCCCGGCCATGCCCCCCGAGGGCCGCTCCGTGGTCTTCTCGGCGGTGCTCGACACGGTGGCGATGGCGATCGTGGCCATGCTCCTGGCCGTCCTGGTCACCGCTCTGCTCGCTCCGCTGGCCATGCGGCCCACCGGTCCGCAAGGGCATCGTGGTGGTCTTGCCCTGCGGGTCCCGCGCTACCTCGGCTGGGCGCTGGCTCGTGCGGGGCTCCTGGTGCTGCGGTCCATCCCTCCCACGGTGTGGGCGATCCTCGCGCTGTTCGTGTTCTTCCCCGGCATCATTCCCGGGGCGATCGCCCTGGGGCTCTACACCGGCGGCATCTTGGGCCGGTTGGTCTCGGAAGCCTGGGAGAGCCAGAGCCGGGACTCGATGCTGGCGCTGCGCTCCGCCGGGGTCAGGGGACGAGTGGCGGGGGTGATGGCGATGGGGCCGTCCTCGGCCCACCACCTGATCACCTACACCCTGTACCGCTTCGAGATCTGCATCCGGGACACCGCCGTGGTCGGCGTCGTGGGCGCAGCCGGCCTGGGACGCGTCCTGTTCGACCAACTCAACGTATTCCGGTTCGAGGCCGTAGCCACCCTGCTCATCGCCTCGGTGCTGATCAGTCTGGCCAGCGAACAGGTCTCACGCGGCCTGCGCAGATATCTGCGCGCCTGACGCGTGATTCCCAGAACCTCTCAGCCTCAAGCTTCAACCAAAGGAGAAACTGATGACCGATGTAGAGAAGAAGCCGCCGCCAGAGGTGGCGATCAACGAGCATCCCCGCCTCAACCCCTGGATGCTCGCGGTGTTCCGGGTGATCATCGCGCTGCTGTGGATCGAGAACTCGCAGTGGAAGCGACCCCCGGAGTTCTCCTCGCTGCGCAGCTTCACCGAAGACGCCGTCGACCACCCCGTCTTCCCGCCGTTCTCGTTCATCGTCGAGAACGTCGTACTCCCGAACTTTCAGCTGTTCGGATGGGCGGTACTGATCACCGAGGCCGCCCTCGGTGCGTTCCTGCTGGTAGGACTGTTCACCCGGTTCTGGGCGATCGTGGCCATCGGGCAGACCCTCGCCATCGCCATGTCCCAGCTCAACGCACCCGACGAATGGGAATGGGCCTACTACCTGATGCTCGCCGCCCACATCGGCATCTTCGCCACGGCCGCCGGCCGTAGCTACGGGTTGGACGGGTTGTTGCGTCCCTTGTGGGCGAAACAGGCCCGCGCCGGCAGCAGACTCGCTCCGTGGCTGCTGAGGGCATCATGAGTACCCGTCCGTACGACCGGGCGGCCATGCTGCTCGGGGCGGTAGCGCTCTTCAGTGTGCTGTTCACTTTCGCGACCAGCAGCAACAACAACTTCGTGTCCGTCGGCTGGTTCGGCGTCATCGTCCTGGTCGTCCTCGGAGGTGCGGCCCTGGCTGCCGGCGCGACCAGCAACCCCACCGTGGTCCTCGCGGTCGGAGCGCTCTTCGTACTCGAAGCACTGGTGCTGTTCGCGGTGATCCCGTTCGGCTTCGACGCGGTGCGGTCCAGTGACTCGTTCTTCTACGCCCAGGCCTCCACGATGTCGCTCTATGGCGGACTCGGCATCGGACTGCTTGTCGTCGGTTACCTCGGACGCACCTATCCGGACGGGATCGACGCGACGAGGTGAGACCTGCGGTGGGGGAGTGTCGGTGCCGGATGGTGAGGTGAGCACATGTCGAGTCCGGATTACCACCTCGCTCCCCCGCCGAAGGCCAGCGCCGCGCCGGCTCTCGATGAGCACCAGCAACGAGTGGTGGACCACCCGGGCGGTCCGCTGTTGGTGCTGGCCGGTCCCGGGACGGGCAAGACGACCACGCTGGTCGAAGCGATCGTCGACCGGATCGAGAACCGCGGTGCCCGCCCCGATCAGGTGCTGGCCCTGACCTTCTCCCGCAAGGCGGCCGAACAGTTGCGGGACCGGGTGACCTCCCGGTTGGGCATGACGACTGCCACCAACCTCGCCTCGACCTTCCACTCCTTCGCTTACGGGCTCATCCGGGCCTTCGCGCCTGCGGATCTCTACGAAGGACCGCTGCGCCTCCTCAGCGCGCCGGAGCAGGACGTGGTCATCCAACAACTGTTGGAGGTCACTCCCGAGTCCGTTCGGTGGCCGGAGAACCTCAAGCACGCCATCGGCACCCGAGGGTTCGCCTCCGAGGTCCAGTCGGTCCTCTCCCGGGCCCGGGAGAAGGGTCTGGAGGGCGCCGACCTCTACGACCTCGGACTAGCCCACGACCAGCCGGCGTACGCCGCGGCGGGACTGTTCCTCGACCAATACCTCACGGTGCTGGACAGCCTCGGGGCCGTGGACTACTCAGACCTCATCCGGCGGGCCGCCCACGTCGCCGAGGAGCACCGCGACGAGTTGCGACGACGCTTTCAGCACGTGTTCGTCGACGAGTACCAAGACACCGATCCCGGACAGGTCGCGCTCCTGCGGGCGATCAGCGGTGACGGACGCGACCTGGTCGTCGTGGGAGACCCGCACCAGTCGATCTACGCCTTCCGCGGGGCCGAGGTCCGAGGAATCCTCGAGTTCCCCGACACGTTCCCGCAGGTCGGCGGAGGGCGTGCCCCTGTCGCGGTGCTGGGAATCACGCGCCGGTTCGGCCCCCACCTGCTTCTTGCCGCTCAGCGGATCGCCTCCCGGCTGCCGTTGCCGCCCGCCCTGGACGCAGAGACCCGCGCGGGCTTCGCGTCCCCGCGTAGCGAGAACCCCGTGCTCGGGCAGGTCGAAACCATCACCTTCGACACCGATCGTGCCGAAGCCGAACACATCGCAGATCTCCTGCGCCGAGCCCACCTCGAGGACGGGATCGCCTGGTCCGACATGGCCGTCCTGGTGCGGTCGGGACGCTCCACCCTTCCCGGCCTGCGACGCGCACTCTCCGGGGCGGGGGTCCCGGTCGACGTCGCCCGCGACGACACACCGCTCGTCGACGAACCGGCCGTTCGCACGCTGGTCGGCGCCTTGGAGGCGGTGCTGCATCTGCACGAGCAGTCCCCTGACACGCCCGGCTACCTCGACACCGATGCTGCCCACTCGTTGCTGCAGTCGCCGCTGGCCGGGCTCGACGCCTCCGACATCCGGGTCCTCGCCCGGACCCTGCGCAACGCCGAGAAGACGCGGGCCGCGCAGACCGGAGAGACCCCCCGCAGTTCCCCGGAGTTGTTGCGCGTCGCCGTGCTCGATCCGACCTCGTTGGGTCTGACGACCGACCATCGCGACGGGCCGGTCCGCCGAACCGTCGCGCTGTCCCGTCTGCTGTGGCACGCACACGGCCAGCTGGCCGACGGGGCCGCCAGCGACGAGGTGTTGTGGCACCTGTGGAACGGCACCAAGTGGCCTACCCGACTACTGGGGGCCAGTGGCCGGGCGGGTCAGAGTGGCCAGGCCGCCCACCGCGATCTCGACGCGGTCTGTGCGCTGTTCGACGAGGCGGCCCGCATCGAGGAGCGTCGGGGTCACACCGGGTTGGACACCTTCCTGGCCACCCTGGTCGCCCAACAGATCCCCGCCGACACCCTGGCC
This sequence comes from Nocardioides salsibiostraticola, assembly GCF_054783655.1. Lineage (NCBI taxonomy): Bacteria > Bacillati > Actinomycetota > Actinomycetes > Propionibacteriales > Nocardioidaceae > Nocardioides > Nocardioides salsibiostraticola. The sequence continues at coordinate 382,957 of NZ_BAAGQD010000014.1, forward strand.
GAGCAGGGGATCCGGGGCGACTGCGTCCGCCTCCTCACCGCCCACCGTGCCAAGGGACTGGAGTGGAAGCTGGTGGTGGTGGCCCACGTTCAGGAGGAGGGCTGGCCCGACCTGCGTCGCCGGGCGTCGCTGTTGCAGGCCGACCGGATCGGGCAGGGCGACCTCGTGCCTGCACCCACGACCCGGGAACTGCTCGCCGATGAGCGTCGACTCTTCTACGTCGCCTGCACCCGGGCCGCGCACCGGTTGGTCGTGACCGCGGTCGCCTCGCAGGATCAGGACGGCGAGCAGGTCTCGCGGTTCCTCGCCGAGCTCGGGGTGCGGGCTCAACACGTGTCGGGTCGACCACGCCGACCACTGTCGTTGCCCGGCCTGGTGGCCGAGCTGCGGCGTACCACCGCCGACACCGAGGCCTCCGACGATCTGCGTGGCGCCGCCGCCCGCAGACTCGCCCACCTGACCCTCGAACACCGTGAAGGCCGGGTGCGGGTCCCGGGGGCCGATCCGGTGAACTGGTGGGGCACCCGAGCGCTGAGCCAGGCCGACACGCCTCTGCGTCCCCCGGAGGAGCCTGTGTTGATCAGCGCCAGTGCCCTGACCAGCCTGGAGCAGTGCCCGACCAAGTGGTTCCTGGAGTCCGAGGCGGGCGGGGTGCGTGGATCCACCCAGGGCCAGGGGTTCGGCAACGTCGTTCACGCGCTGGCTGATCGAGTGGGCCGCGGTGAGCTGGCCCCGGCCCCAGGACTCATCGACGACCTGATGGCCCACGTGGACCAGGTGTGGGAGCAGATCCCCTTCCGCACTCCCTGGTCCGGAGATCGCGAACGCGCCGAGGTCCGTGCTGCCCTGGGCCGCTTCCTCGACTGGCACCAACGTGAGGACGGGCGCGAGGTCATCGGCACCGAGCGACGCATCAACGCCAGCGTGGACCTGCCCGACGGTGAGCGAGTGTTGCTGCACGGGTACGCCGACCGCCTCGAGTTGGACGCCGACGGCCGCGTGGTGGTCATCGACCTCAAGACCGGGAAGTACCCCCCGACCGGAGACGAGACGAAGGTGCATCCCCAGCTGGGCCTCTACCAACTGGCCGTGGAGAACGGCGCCGTCGACGACGTGGTCCCCTCGGGCGCTCAGTCCGGGGGAGCGGAGTTGTGGCAGCTGCGACACGAGGTCCGCAAGAGCTTGAAGGTGCAGCACCAGGAGCCACAGGAGCCGGATGAGGACGGGGTGCGCCCGATCGAGCGACAACTCATGAACGCCGCCGCAGCACTACGGACCGAGGCTTTTCCCGCGCGTCCCGGCACGCACTGCGACCACTGCGACTTCCAACGGCTGTGTCCGGCTCAGAACTCCGGGACGGTGCTGTCATGAGCGAGCATCGACACCCGAGGATCGAGACCCCCGAGGACCTGCGGCGGGTGATGCAGGCGGAGTTCACCGTCAGCGACCAGCAGTGGGAGGCCATCCGCGCGCCGCTGGAACCCGCCGTGGTGATCGCCGGAGCCGGATCGGGGAAGACCTCACTGATGGCGGCACGCGTGGTCTATCTCGTGGTGACCGGCCAGGTGGCACCCGAGGAGATCCTGGGTCTGACCTTCACCACGAAGGCGGCCAGCGAGCTGTTGCACCGTGTGCGCGAGGCCCTGGACGCAGCAGGACACGGACCCCGCCGAGACGACACCCGGGACGCCGATGAGGAGGAGGTGGTCGAACCGGTCGTCCTGACCTACAACGCCTACGCCTCGGCGCTGCTCTCCGAGCACGGGTTGCGGATCGGCCACGAACCGGACACCCGGGTGATGGCCGACGCCTCGCGCTATCAGTTGGCCGCGCGCGTGATCAATCAGCACACCGGTTCGGTGCAGGGGCTCTCGGACCACCCCAAGACCGTGATCCAGTACATCCTCAAGTTGGACGCCGCCCTCTCGGAGCACCTGACGACCCCCGAGGAGTTGGCCCGGTTCGATGACGATGTGCGCATTCGATTCGTCGAAGGGCTCAACGACGCTCCCGCCAGCGTGCGCGACAAGGTGACCAGTGCTCTTGACCGGCGAGCCGAGGCGATGCACCTGGTCGTCGAGTACCGCCGACTCAAGCAGCGGCTGGGACTCATGGACTTCTCGGACCAGATCGCCTCAGCGGCCAGACTGGCCCAGGAACACGACGTCGTGGGGGAGTCCGAGCGCGCCCGCTATCGGGTGGTGCTCCTCGACGAATACCAGGACACCTCGGTCGGACAGGCGCTCATGCTGCGCCGGTTGTTCCCCGACGGTCACGCGGTGATGGCGGTGGGAGATCCCAACCAGGCGATCTACGGCTGGCGCGGCGCCTCGGTCTCCAACATCCTGCGCTTCGGTGAGGACTTCCCGAACCTCGACGGTCGACCGGTCAAGAGGTTCTCCCTGACCGTCAACCGTCGGTCGGACGCCCGGATCCTGGAGGTGGCCAACGCCTTGGCGGCGCCGCTGTACGCCGAGTTCGATCAGGTCGACCGACTCGAGTCCGGCACCCCGACCCCCGGTGCGGTCGACACGATCGTGCACGAGTCGTACGCCGCCGAGTTGGCCTGGCTGGCCACCGAGGTGCGAGCAGCGCACGAGGCGGGGCCCACGCCCTGGGGTGAGATGGGGGTGTTGGTCCGCAACAACGCCCACGCCGCCGACGTCTTCGATGCGTTGGCCGCTGCGGAGATTCCCGTGGAGATCGTCGGCCTCTCGGGGCTGCTACGGCTGCCCGAGGTCAGCGACGTGTTGTCCACCCTGACCCTGGTCAACGACCTGACCGCAAACGGAGAGCTCCTGACGTTGCTGAACGGTCCGAGATGGGCCGTGGGGCCTCGCGATCTGGCCCTGTTGGGGGCCCGGGCCAACGAGTTGGCGGGCGGCCGAAGGCGGGGAGAGACAGTGCCGCTCGAAGAGGAGCTCGCCCAGGCGGTCGCCGGAGCGGACCCGGCCGAGATCGTGGCCCTCAACGACGCTCTCGACGACCCGGGTGACCGGCCCTACTCCGCCGAGGGCCGAGAGCGTTTCGCGTTGCTCGCCGCCGAGCTGCGTGAGTTGCGCTCTCACGCGGGGGAGCCGCTGCTCGACCTGGTGCGGCGCATCGTCGACACCTGCGGCATCGACACCGAGTTGGCCTCCTCATCGAGTGAGGCCGCCCGGGCCCGGCGGGAGAACCTCGACCTGTTCGTGAAGGCGGTGGCCGACTTCCAGGCCGTCGACGGGGCCGTCAGCCTGACCTCCCTGCTCGCCTGGTTGACCGCGGAGGACGAGCTCGGCGAGGGCCTGGACATCGCCACGCCCTCGGAGTCGGACTCGGTGAAGCTCCTGACCGTGCACCGCGCCAAGGGTCTCGAATGGGACGTGGTGTTCCTCTTGGGCGTGTGCGACCAGAAGTTCCCGATCAAGAAGAGCCGGGGCTTGTGGCCGGACCGGCTCGATCTGCTGCCCACACCTTTGCGCGGGGACAGCCGGGACCTTCCGACGCTCAGCAGCCACACCCGCGACGGTCTGAAGCGACTCAAGGAGGACACCGTCGTTCACGAGGCGACCGAGGAACTCCGCCTGGGCTACGTCGCCTTCACCAGGGCCCGTCACCGGCTGCTGGTCTCCTCCCACGTGTGGGTGGAGGGACGCAAGGGCGGACTGGGTCCGTCGGTCTACCAGGACACGGTGCGTGAGGTGCTGAGGTCCTGGGACGTCGAGCCGTTGGCCTGGCTGGACCGACCCACCAAGGAGGACGTCAACCCGCTGCTGAGTCAGTCGATCGAGTACCCCTGGCCGGTCACCGAACGAACCGCCGAAGCCCTGCGTCGCCGGGAAGCCGCGGAGTTGGTTCTCGCTGCACTCGAGGACGGCTCGGCCCTGAAGCCGGATCAGGATGAGGAGTCGGTCGATCTGGTCGACCAGTCCCTGATCGGTGAATGGGACGACGAGTTGGGGCACCTGCTGACCGAGGCTCGTCGCCAACGAGCCACCGACGTGACCGTGCCCCGACCCTCGAGTCTGTCCGCGACCTCCTTGCAGCGTCTGCGCGACGATCCCGCTCGATTCGCCCGCGATCTGGTTCGCCCGATGCCGCGCGAGCCTTCGCCGGCGGCACGATTCGGGACGCTGTTCCACGCCTGGGTCGAACAACGCTTCGGGCAGATCCCCCTGCTCGATCCCGATGAGCTCCCAGGCCGCGGAGATGTGGGCATCGACGACTACGACGACCTGCGCACGCTCATCGCGCGCTTCGAGGCCGGTGCCTTCGCCGAAAGGGTTCCGCTCGCCGTCGAGGCGCCGTTCGCGATGGTTCTGGCCGGGCAGGTCGTCCGCGGGATGATCGATGCCGTCTATCGCGATCCCGGCCCCACCGGGGAGGAGGGCTACCTCCTGGTGGACTGGAAGACCAGTCGCACCCAGAACGCCGATCCCTGGCAGTTGGCGGTCTATCGGGTGGCGTGGGCGGAGTTGCACGCCGTGCCGATAGAACGGGTGCGGGCGGGCTTCTACTACGTCCGGAGCGGCGAACTGGTCGAACCCGATGGCCTGCCGGACCGTGCGTCGCTCGAAAGGGCCTTGACCTCGAATGCGGATGTTTCTTGATAGTTTGCTGATCTATCAGGAAACATTAGAGATCTGCGAATGCTCGGGATAGGAATGGTGTCGTGCTGAGCGTTGCTGATCCCTACACCCCGGGGCAGGTTCCTCGAGTCCTGGTGGGCCGACAGGCGGAGCTGGACCGGATTCGCGAACAGATCAGCCGGGTCGCGACCTTCGGCGAGATCGGTGGACCCCCGTTGGTCTTCCACGCACCACGGGGGCTGGGCAAGACCTCGTTGCTGCGGGCGGCCCAGCGACAGGCCGTGGAGGTCGGTTTCGTGACCGTCTGGGTCGCCTGCTCCCGAGAGCGCCCCTTCCTGCCGGAGTTGGTCCACAACACCCAGCGGGCCCTGGACCGAGCCGGCCTGATGGACACCGGGGTGCAGGGACGACGATGGCGTGCCCGATTGGACCGGATCTCCGTGGAGCTGGGCGTGCCGGGTCTCAAGGTGCGCGGCGACGTCCATCCGACCGGGCCGGCGGGCCCGACCGGCTCACCTCCGGAGTCCAAGCGTGCTCCCATCGGGGCCCTGGAGGACCTGCTCCACGACGCGGCCACGTTGATCCGGGGTCGTCAGGGGGCCGGGCTGGCGGTTTTTCTCGACGAGCTGCACGCGGCCACGGCCGATGACCTCTCGATTCTGCTCAACGCCATGCAGAACCTCGACGGTGAGCGGGAGACGAACCCGTTGGCATTGATCACCGCCGGACTACCGGTGACCCCCGAGGCGATCATCAAGGCGGCCACCTTCGGTGAGCGCAGCGCCTTCGTCAGCCTCGACGTGTTGCGCGAGACCGACGCCCGCGCACTGCTCACCGTGCCCGCCGAGGCCCAGGAGGTGATGTGGACCGACGCCGCGCTCGCGCTCGTGCTCGCCGAGTGCGCCGGACACCCGTATCTCCTCCAGCTCCTCGGCAGTGCGACCTGGCGGGCCGGCGCTCCGAGCCGGGGCAGCACCCTGGACGCCGGACACGTCCGGGCGGGGATCCCCGAGGCGAAGGACCAACTCGACGCGATGTATCGCGCCCGGTGGGCCTCGGCCACACCGGCAGAACAGGCCTTCGTCAGCGCGATGGCTCAGGTGGGTTCGGCCAACGTGAGCCGAGCCGCGATCGCCGCCGGGCTGGGGCAGTCCAGCAGCGCGATCAGCGTCCCTCGCGAGAGGTTGATCGAGAAGGGGGTCATCGAGCCGGTCGGTCACGGCCTGGTCCGGTTCACACTCCCCGGGTTCGCCGACTACGTGCGAGGACTCTCGCCACCGGGGCAGTAGCGTGAGGACGTGATGAACCCGGTGGCACCGATGACCCCGCACCTCGCCCTGACCCAGGACCCTCAGGACCGGATCGCGGTGCGACGCAAGGATGCGGAATGGTTGGACTCGACGTGGGCCGACCCACAGACCCGTGTTCTGATCGTGTCGGGCACCCGCATCCGTCCTGGCGATCACGGCGTCGTCTGGGCCCGTCCCGAACAGGCGCCCGAGGGCATCAAGGTTCTTCTGGGTGAACGACGTGGCGCGACGTACTTCGCCGTCATCGCCAGCCCCGAACTCGCCCACGCCGAACCGGGCTGGATGCCCCTGCGCGGTCTGCTCCCGCATCTGCAGACCGACCAGGAGGGCTCGGCGCCGCTGTTGATGCACGCCCTCGGACTGGCCGAATGGCACTGGGCCACGCGGCACTGCCCCCGCTGCGGGGCTGGTCTCACGGCTCGTGCGTCCGGTCACGAACTGGTCTGCACCTCGTGCGGACGCACCCAGTTCCCCCGCACGGACCCCGCCGTGATCATGCTCATCACCGATGGTGACCCCGGCAGCGAGTCCGAACGCTGCCTCCTGGGGCGCCAGTCGGTGTGGCCGCAGGGACGGTTCTCGACCCTGGCCGGATTCTGTGAGCCGGGGGAGTCCCTGGAGGACGCCGTCCGGCGCGAGGTGTTCGAGGAAGTAGGAGTCGTTGTCGGCGAGGTCGGCTACCGAGGCAACCAACCCTGGCCGCTGCCGGCCAGTCTGATGCTGGGCTTCTTCGGGCGCGCGGCCACGACCGAGGGAGCCGCCGACATCCGCGTCGATCAGGACGAGATCGAGGAGGCCAGGTGGTTCACCCGGTCGGAGATGCTCGCCGAGGCCCAGGCCGGCACCATCGCCCTGCCCGGTGGGGTGTCAATCAGCAGATCGCTGATCGAGCAGTGGTACGGCGCACCCCTGCCCGGTCACTGGTGAGGGCGCCGACGAAGCTCTCAGGCCAACGCCGCGATCTTCTTGTGCACTTGGTCGACCGAGGGGTTGGTCTGGGTGTCCCCGTCGCTGTAGACCAGGGTCGGGACGGTCCGGTTGCCTCCGTTGGCCTTCTCCACGATCGAAGCGGCTTCGGGGTGCTGCTCGATGTCGACCTCGGAGTAGGTGATCCCCTCGCGAGCGAGTTGGCTCTTGAGCCGGCTGCAGAATCCGCACCAGGACGTGGTGTACATCGTGAAAGAACTCATCTGGGGGTGTCCCCTCCTGCGTCTAGGGTCAGGTCGTCGCCCAGACTGGGCGGCCTGTTCGTACCAACCGCCCGATGTCAGGAGTTGTTCCCGTGAGTCAGACCGACGCCTCCGCGCTGCTTGCGGGGCTGGACCCAGAGCAACGACGGGTGGCCGAGGCACTACGAGGCCCGGTGCGGGTTCTGGCCGGTGCGGGCACCGGCAAGACTCGGGCGATCACCCACCGCATCGCCTACGGCGTGGCCACCGGGGTCTATGTCCCGAGCGAGGTCCTCGCGGTCACCTTCACCACGCGCGCCGCGGGGGAGATGCGGGGACGGTTGCGCTCCCTGGGCGCAGGGGGGGTGCAGGCGCGCACCTTCCACTCCGCGGCGCTGCGTCAGCTGCGGTACTTCTGGCCCCACGTCCATGGCACCGAGCTGCCGACCCTGACCGAGTCCAAGATCCCGCTGATTGCCACGGCCAGCCGACGCCTACGCATCACCGTGGACCAGGCAAAGTTGCGGGACCTCGCCTCGGAGGTCGAGTGGGCGAAGGTGAGCAACGTTCATCCCGACACCTATGTGGAGAAGGCCACCTCTCGCGGCCGCTCGGTGACCGGCGTCGAGCCCGAGGTCGTCGCCCGGGTCATGGCCGGCTACGAGGAGGTGAAACGGGGTCAGGGCCGGATGGACATGGAGGACGTCCTGCTCCTGACGGCGGGAGTCCTGGCTGAGGACGAACGCGTCGCGGCCCAGGTCCGGCGCCAGTACAAATGGCTGGTCGTCGACGAGTTCCAGGACGTCTCGCCCCTGCAATCTGCTCTGCTGGATCTCTGGCTCGGGGGCCGCGACGAGATCTGCGTGGTCGGCGACCCGGCGCAGACCATCTACACCTTCGCCGGCGCCAACGCCGACTACCTGCGTCAGTTCCCGGCGAAGTTCGCCAACACGACCTCGATCGAGTTGGTCCGGAACTATCGCTCGACCCCCCAGATCATCGAGGGGGCCAACAAGTTGCTGGCCGGATCGACCAGCCAGAGTGTCCGACTCCAGTCGCAACGACCGCCGGGCGCTGAGGTCAGCCACGCCGGCCGGCCCGACGAGGTGGCCGAAGCCGCCATGGTGGCCCAGCGCATCGGTGAGTTGCGTGATCAGGGTCGAGCCCTGAGCGAAGTTGCGGTGCTCTTCCGGATCAATGCTCAGTCCGAGGCCTATGAGGAGGCGTTGACCGACCGCGGGATCCCCTACGTCATCCGGGGTGCGAAGCGGTTCTTCGACCGTCCGGAGGTTCGTGAGGCGATCACCCGGGTCCGCGGGGCGGCGCGGTCCGGTGAGGGTGGGCGCACCGGCGACGAACTCGCCGACGTCGTGCGGGACACCCTCGCCGGCATGGGCTGGACACCTGATCCGCCGACCAGCCGCGGCCAGACCCGGGACCGCTGGGAGTCGTGGCAGGCCCTGGTCAGTCAGGCCGAGGCCTTCGCCTCGACCCCTGCTTCCCCTGCGTCTTCGGGGTCCCCGGCAGCCGACGCCCCCGACCTCGACGCGTTCGTCGATGACATCGACCGCCGGGTCTCCGAGCAGCACGCCCCCACCGCGGAAGGGGTGACCCTCTCGACCTTCCACAGCGCCAAGGGTCTGGAGTGGGACTCGGTGTTCCTCGTGGGGCTGCAGGACGGCACCGTTCCTCTGGTCTACGCCGACACCCCTGCGGCGATCGAAGAAGAACGCCGCCTTCTCTACGTTGGGATGACGCGCGCTCGGGTCGACCTCGCTCTGTCCTGGGCATTGGCCCGCAACCCAGGGCAGGCTCCAAGACGTAAGCCGTCTCGTTTCCTGACCCCGTTGCTGCCAGCCTCGGAGGTCGCCAGCGCCGAGGCGTCCGGCGCTTCGCGGCGCTCTCGCAAGGCAGCCCATTGTCGAGAGTGCGGCAAGCCGCTGACCGGTCCGGCTCAGAAGAAGATCGGCCGCTGCACCGACTGTCCTGCGTCCTATGACGAGGCCCTCTACGAGCAACTGCGCGCCTGGCGCAAGCAGCGAGCAGCGGACGAGGAGAAGCCAGCCTTCGTGATCTTCACCGACGCCACCCTTCAGCTGATCGCCGAGCATCGCCCGGTCACCCCCCACGGCCTGATGAAGATCAGCGGCATCGGCTCCGCCAAGCTCGAGCGATACGGGGACGATCTCTTGGACCTGCTCGAGGCGGCCGTAGAGGCGTCGTCCTGAGCGGTGGCCCCAGGTGATGCGAAATCAGTCAAAAAATAGTTTGCCCATGACAGCGCACGCGAGGTAACTTGCTTCTCGTACGCACGATCCGAACGCGCACCCAGGCCCTGACAGCGCCCGCGCCCCACGCCCCGAAGGAGGTGGCAGCAATGAAGAACCTCATGAACCCGATGTCCGCAGCGTCCCTGGCCTGCCACCGCGCCCTGGGCACCACGCCGCTCGTCGTGCGGGATCGGTCCGACCTCGCCGGAGGCATGGATTTCGCGGCTGTTGCCCCGAACCACGCCCGCTTCGCCATCACCCCCGTCGCCGGAACCAGCGCCTGGAGTCCGCCTCTCTGTTGAGAACCAACAGTTGAGCAGCCTTCAGGCCGCGGATCCCCGACAGGGATCCGCGGCCTTCGTGTTTTTCAGGAGCTGACCAGCAGATGCACCGACCACCCGCAGCACAGCCATCAGAGCAGAGCCGATCACAGCAAGGAGATGAAACATGACCATCAGTGTTCTCGAACCGACCGATGGCATGACCGTCCACGGGGACAAACTCACGTTAGGGGCCCTGCACGACCGGGCCGACGTCGTGGAAGAGGCGCTGCTGCCCTGTCGGGTCAACGACCCGGAACTGTGGTTCGCCGAGTCTCCGACCGACGTGGAGTACGCCAAGGCGCTGTGTCTGGACTGCCCGGTCCGGGAGATCTGCCTCGACGGGGCACTGGGCCGCAGCGAACCCTGGGGTGTCTGGGGCGGAGAACTGTTCCTGTCCGGAACCGTCATCCCTCGCAAGCGACCCCGGGGCCGACCCCGCAAGCACGCCGCGGCGTGAGTGCACCATCCACACCGACACACACCGATCCATACCCATGAGGAGTAGCGAGATGAGTCTGTTCAACGAGGACCTGGTGCGCGCGCAGATGTCCGCGCGCCTGGCCGAAGCGCAGGAACTGAGCCGAGGCCAACGCCTGGTCAGGGCACGCAGGCTGAGCCGCAAGGCTGAGAAGGCCGCGCAGCGAGCCCGCCTGGCCCTGGCTCGCGCCCTGTGACCCGCGCCCTGTGAGGGGAGCGAGGCAATCAACACTGATGCCGGGCACGACCGATGAGGGTCGTGTCCGGCATCAGCCGTTTCAGCCTCCGACGAGATCGAAGTCGGCGGCCCAGGAGCAGCCGCAATGGGGGTGGCGAGTCCACGCGGTCGCTTGGGGCGGCGCACTGGGCCCCACGACGTACGACGTGGACCAGCTCGAAGGCAGATCGCCCTCGACCCGTCGGCTGACGTCACGGACGACCCAGGCCGTGGCCCAGTGCAGCAGCAGCGGATCCATCGGTTCGTCGGCGAACTCCTCGATCTGTTGACAGACCTGCTCCAGAACCAGGCCTCGCCGCGGATCGTTCGCCGCCCGATGGGCGTCGACACAGCGGTGACAGGCCGTCCGCCCCGGATCGACGAAGGGACCGATCTCGACTCCGCTCGCCCGGGAGACCACCAGGAGGTGGGCGGCCCCCGCGCGGACCAGGTCGTCCACCCGGTCACGGTGGGTCTCACCGTTCGCCAGCACGATGGTCACCTCCGCCGGGGTCGGCGGATCGACCACCGCAAGACCCTGTTCCCTCACCGCAGCGGTCACCTCGTCGGACCAGGCGGCGCAGGCAGGGTCGGCCCAGACCGCCACCGACGCGAGCCGGCGTCGCTCCAGGCGCGTGCCGATGGTGGATCCGAACTGTGCTGCACCGATCCGAGACGGGTGTTGGGCGACCACGAGGTCGGCTCGGATCAGGTCCAGTAGGGCTGCGATCGCGAGCTTGCCCTGTGGGGCTGGGGGATGTCCGTCTCGGAGGTTGCGCAGCAGCCACCGCACCTCGGTGACATCGGGCAACACCGCGCAGTTCGGAGGATCGACGCCGACCTGGAGGTGGTGATCATCGCGACGCACCACCCGGCTGCCGGGGCGCAAGGTCGGGTGCCGGGGGAGATCGGGGATCTGGGAGAACGGGCCCATGCGGCGAGCCTGACACAGCAGCCGGCTCGGCCGCCCGAGTTATCCACAGGCATGGATCAGTAAGGTGCCGCTATGGCTGAACTGATGCATCTCCGACTGGATCGACCCTCGGACGGGGTCGTCCTCCTGACGTTGGACAACCCCGATCAACGCAACGCGATGTCTGCGGACATGACCTCCTCGTGGGTCGAGGCCATCGAGGCACTCGCCCACGACGACACGGTGCGGGTGGTCGTGGTGACCGGAGCCGGCAAGGCGTTCTGCTCGGGCGGTGACCTCAGTTGGCTGGCCGGCGAGCCGGACGCCACGGTCGACGACCTCCGGTCGCGGATGGTGCCCTTCTACCGGGCCTGGTTGTCGATCCAGAAGCTCGAGGTCCCCACGATCGCGGCCATCAACGGCGCGGCGATCGGTGCCGGGCTCTGTGTCGCCCTGGCCTGCGACCTGCGGTACGCCGCCGAGGGCGCCAAGATGGGCGTTCCGTTCGTGAAACTGGGGCTGCATCCCGGGATGGCCGGCACCCACCTGATGCCGCAGATCGTCGGTGAGGCCCACGCGCGTGACCTCATGTTGACCGGTCGGATCGTCGAGGCCGGAGAAGCGCTGTCCCTGGGTCTGGTGTCGAGGACCTGGGAGCGTGAGACCTTCCTCGACGAGGTGCTCGAGGTGGCAGCGGGAATCGCCGCCACGGCACCGATCGCCAGTCGGTTGACCACCCTCGCCCTGCGTGACGGCGGTCATCGGGACATCGAGAAGGCCCTGCAGTGGGAGGCCCTGGCTCAGCCGGTGACACTGGCCACCGCGGATCTCCAGGAGGGACTTCGGGCCGCCACCGAGAAGCGGGCGCCGCGCTTCACCGGACGATGACCGGTCCGGGCCTCACTCCGGTGGATGAACACAGCCCTCTCGGCCCGGTCGCGGCGCTACGGCGGATCGCGTTCCTCCTCGAACGCGCCCGGGAGGACACCTACAAGGTCAAGGCCTACCGTGCGGCCGCCGCCGCGATCCTGCCGCTGGCCCCCGATGACGTACGCCGCCGGGTCGAGGCCGGCACGCTGCGTGAGCTGCCCGGGATCGGGTCCAGCACCGCCGAAGTGATCAGTGCCGCGGCCCGAGGCGAGGAACCGGCCCGTCTGGTGAAGGCCGAGCGCGACCACGGGGGGCCGCTCACCTCCGGGGGTGCGCAGCTACGGGAGCAGCTGCGCGGTGACCTGCACGCGCACTCGGACTGGTCCGACGGGGGATCACCCATCGAGGAGATGGCGTTCACCGCCCTGGAGTTGGGTCACGACTATCTCGTGCTGACCGACCACTCGCCGCGCCTCAAGATCGCGCGCGGCCTCAGCGTCGAACGCCTGCGCAAACAGTTGGACGTGCTGGACGCGGTCAACGAGCACCTCACCGACTTCACGGTCCTCAAGGGCATCGAGGTCGACATCCTCGACGACGGAGAGTTGGACCAGACCGACGAAATGCTCGCGCGGCTCGAGTTGAGGGTCGCCAGCGTGCACTCCAAGCTCAAGATGGACGCAGACGCGATGACCAGGCGCATGGTCGCCGCGGTGGCCAATCCGTTCACCAACGTGCTCGGTCACTGCACAGGTCGCCTGGTGACGGGGAACAGGGGCACCCGGGCCCAGTCCACCTTCGACGCGCGGGCGGTGTTCGAGGCCTGCGCCGAGCACGGGGTGGCGGTGGAGATCAACGCCCGGCCCGAGCGGAGGGATCCGCCCAGCGAGCTGATCGAGCTGGCTCGTGACCTGGGGTGCTTGTTCTCGATCGACAGCGACGCCCACGCCCCCGGCCAACTCGACTTCCAGGTTCTGGGTTGCGAGCGGGCCGAGGCGGCCGGCATCGACCCCGAACGCATCGTCAACACTTGGCCCCGTGAACGACTTCTGACCTGGGCCGACCCGAATTCCGGGTAGTTTGATGACATGTCCAGCAGCGCCGGGACCTCCGGTGGCCCCCCGCGCCTCGAGGACGTGGAGGTCCGTCGCTCCCGCCGCCGCCGTCGTACGGTCTCGGCGTTCCGCGAGGGATCGCGGATCGTGGTGCTGATCCCGGCGACGATGACCAAGGCCGAAGAGTCCGAATGGGTCGAGACGATGGTGGCCCGCATCGAGAAGGCGGAGGCCCGCACACGCCTCTCCGACGACGACCTGCGCCAACGGGCGCTGGACCTCAACGACCGGTACCTCGGTGGCCTGGCCACCCCCCGTTCGGTGCGCTGGGTGGCCAACCAGCAGTCACGGTGGGGCTCCTGCACCCCCGGCGACCGGTCGATCCGAGTCTCGGAGCGCGTCAACGGGATGCCCGGCTGGGTGATCGACTACGTGATCGTGCACGAGCTCGCGCATCTGCTCGAGTCCGGCCACGACGCGAACTTCTGGGCCTGGGTCGCGCGCTACCCGGAAGCGGAGAAGGCCAAGGGCTATCTGTTGGGGTGGTCGGCCGCCGCGCAACTCGCGCCCCCACCGGACTGACTCACTTCGAGCCGTGTTGCAGCGAGGTCGACGAGTTCGACCATGTCCGGATCCGGGTCCGGTAGGGCGTGGGTCGGCCACCAGGCCACGTCGAGGGACTCGGAGCTGGCGGCGAAGTCGGTGTGATCGGGTACGACGGCGAGAAAGCGGACGTCGAGGTGGTGCACGGTGCCGGTCGATCCGCAGAACGGCACGGCGTGGTCGCTGAGCTGCAACGGAACGGGGTCGAGGGCCAGATCGGGGATACCGGATTCCTCGACCGCCTCGCGTCGAGCGGCCTGCATCAACGTGGCGTCGGAGGGCTCACAGTGGCCGCCGAACTGGAACCATCGCTGTGCCTTGGCGTGCAGGGTGAGCAGCACTCGACCACCGTCTGCGGACATCACCAGCGTGCTTGCGGTGAGGTGATCGGGGTGGCCGTCCCTGGTCATCGAGTCCGGGTCGTCGGACAGGACACGCAGGTAGCGTCGCCGCAGCGCATCCTGGGCCGGGTCGGGGGGACCCCACGCCTCGAGCAGCGCGACGGCTTCGTCGTGAAGGGTCACTCGCCGTCGAGCAGCCGACGCAACCCGGAGTCGAAGTCGTCCTCGGTGAGCGAGTCGGGAGCCGCGGCATCCTCGCGGAAGCCCAACGGGTCGTCGAGGTCAGCCGAGGTGGGCAACAGATCGGGGTGCATCCACACGCCGTCGCGAGCCTCGATGCCCTGCCGGGTCCGCAGCGAGCCCCACAAGGTGGAGGCGTCACGCAACCGACGGGGCCGCATCTCCAGACCTACCAGTGCGGCGAAGGTCTGCTCGGCGGGGCCACCCGCGGCTCGGCGGCGGCGTACGGCCTCCTGCAGTTTGGCCGCGGCGGGCATCCGTTCGGCCGTGGCCTGGTGCACCACCTCGTCGACCCACCCCTCGATCAGCGCGAGCGTCACCTCGATGCGGTCCAGGGCAGCCTGCTGTGCGGGAGACTTCGGGAGGTCGAACAACCCGCCCTCGAGGAGTTCCTGCACCGATTCGGGGTTGCTGGGATCGATGCCACGCATCTGCTCCTCGACCCGGCTCTGCAACCCCTCGGCGTTGATCTCGACCCCGCCCGCGTAGTCCGTGATCGCGGCGATCAGGTGCTCGCGCAACCACGGCACGTGGGTGAAGAGCCGTTGATGGGCGGCTTCGCGCAAGGAAAGGTAGAGGACGACGTCGTCCTCGCTGACCTCGAGACCCTGGTGGGCGGCGGCGAACGCGGTGACGTTGCTCATCACCAGGGCGGCCTTCCCGGCGGGTCCGAGGGGGACCCCGATGTCGGAGACACTGAGCACCTCTCCGGCCAGGGTGCCCAGGCCGGATCCGACCTGGTTGGCGAGCATCGCGCCGACCGCCTTGCCGATCATCCCGAGCAACGGACCGGCCTGCGCCTGCGCCTCGGGCGGCAGCGCCCCGCCGATGCCCTTGACGGACTGTTCGGCCACCGGCTGGACCAGCACCTTCCAGACCTCGAGGGTGCCGGCGACCCATTCCGCTCGGCTCCAGGCCGCGGTGGAGGTGATCCCGGAAGGGAAGGAGGTCGTGTCGTCGAGCCAGTGGTCGGCGAGCCGTAGTGCGTCTGCTGCGGCGCCGCTCTGCTTGTCCGACGGGCTCGGGTCCGGAGTGGCCGCCACCGTCTTGCGGGCCAGGTCCTCAGCGACGTTCCAGTTCAACGCGCCGTCGTAGGGCTGCATCATGGCCTGGATCTGCCCGAAGAGCGCGTTCAGGTCGGGCATTCCGCCGCCGCCCGCCCCGCCTGCTCCACCGAGTCCGGCCAGCAGATCGTTCAGGCCGCCCATGTTTCCACCCATGCCGCCGCCGGGGTTGCCCATACCGCCCGCGAAGAACTGCTCGAACGGCGTGCCCTTGAAGGGATTCTGCTCGCCGTCCTGGCCGTGGTCGGTTCCGTCGTCGGGGGTGTCGTTCATGCCTCCAGGCTACGCGTATGTAGCAACCCGAAGGGGGCTAGTCTCGGACCCGTGCCTCATCCCGCCGTACGCCTGGTAGATATCCGCGAGACCGCCCTGGACCCCCAGGAGGTGCTGTCTGTTCTGGACGAGTCGGTCGACGGAGGGGTGACCCTGTTCGTGGGGAAGGTCCGTGACCACGACGACGACAAGACGGTCAGCGGGCTCGACTACTCGGCGCACCCGACGGCTCTGGCGCGACTGGCCGAGGTGTGCGACCGGATCGCCGAGGAGTACGACGTGCACGGCGTCGCAGCCCTACATCGCGTCGGAACGCTGGAGATCGGCGACGCCGCGGTGATCACCGCCACCGCGGCAGCCCACCGCGACGTGGCTTTTGCCGCCTCGCGGGCCCTGATCGACACGCTCAAGGACGAGGTGCCGATCTGGAAGCACCAACGGTTCGCCGATGGCTCGCAGGAGTGGGTCGGCTCTCCCTGAGTTCGAGCTGAGTTCGAGCTGAGTTCGAGCGGGGGCCTGTGACGCGCGTGTCCTCGCAGTCTGGGGCCGCCACGCGCCTACCCTCGTGCACGTGGAGATCCTCCTGTGGCTGGTGCCACCCGCTCTGGTGACGGTCCTGGCGATGCTGTGGGCCGGCTGGCGCGGGCGCGAACCGCGGCGCGACGAGAGCCGTGACGAGGCGGTACGCCGACTGGGGGAGGCGTTGACGCGCCCGAGCGGTCCCTCAGGGCGGGGGATCGGGCGCCTGCGCCGAGCGCCCGTGGCCCCCGGGTATCGCGTGCCTTCGGTGGCTCCCGACCCGAGCACGGGCGTCGCTGTACGCACTCCGCGCCGACCCGCGGACTGACCTCCGAGTTAACGACATCGATCGTCCGCTGAACCGGGGGCGCCGCGACTTGGGCGTGATGAGAAGGTTGACGCCATGAGCCAGCGGACGATTGCCGCCCTGACAGCGGGGCCGTTGCTGCTGATCCTCGTGCTGACGGCGGCTTTTGCGCCGCTTCCCTATGCGACCTACAGCCCCGGGCCCACCGTCGATGTGCTGGGGGAGGACTCCTCCGGTGAGGAAACGATCCAGATTCCCGGTCAGAAGACGTATCAGGACGACGGGCAACTGCGGTTGACCACCGTCTTCGTATCGGGCGTGGATGCCAACATGAGCATGATGGACCTGCTCCAGACCTGGATCAGCGACGACCGGGCGGTCTATCCCTATGACCTGGTTCATCCCGACGGGGAAACCCAGGAGGACAGCGACCGGGACGGTGCCGTGGCCATGGTGACCTCCCAGGATGCCGCCGTGGCGGTGGCGCTGACCGAGTTGGGCTATGACCTGAACCCCACCACGCAGGTGTCGTTCGTCGACCCGGGAAAACCGTCGAACGGCAAGTTGAAGGTGCGTGACAAGTTCGTCGCCATCAACGGCACGGACGTGAGCACCCTCGAAGACGTCTTCGCGGCCATCAGCGAGACTCCAACCGGTCAGGACGCGGAGGTCACGGTCTTACGCGGCAAGCAGGAGCGGACGATGTCGATCACGCCGATCGAGGTGGACGGCTCACCCCAGATCGGCATCAACATCGGAGTGGGTTTCGAGTTCCCCTTCGAGGTGGACATCAACGTCGATCCCGATATCGGTGGTCCCAGCGCCGGTCTGATGTTCGCGCTGTCGGTGTACGACACCCTGACCCCGGAGTCGCTCTCCGGCGGGAGCATCGTGGCCGGCACCGGCACCATCACCGCCGAAGGCCTGATCGGCCCTATCGGCGGCATTCAGCAGAAGATCGCGGGCGCACGCGACAGCGGTGCATCGCTGTTCCTCGTGCCCCGCGACAACTGCGGGGATGCTGTGGGCGCCGCGAACGGCGACATGCGGCTGGTGATGGCCACCAACTTCAGTGACGCCACCGACTCCCTCGAGGCCTACGCCGAGGACCCGGAGGCCGATCTGCCCTCCTGTGACGACCGCGAAGCGGTCCAGTGAACGAGCCCGTGAAGGACCCAGCGAAGGACCCTGTGAACGAATCACCGAACGAACCCACCGAATCCGCGAACGAGCCGTCCCACCCAGCCGTCGACCCGGCGTTGGTCAAGGCGGTCCTGGAGATCGAGACCCACATCGCCGAGGGTGGATGGGACCAGGGGGCACGCCTCTACGCGCTGGTCGACACCGCGGCGCTGGTCGACTCCGAGCCGGCTCTGGCGCAGGCGATGGGTCTGGATGCCGTGACGGAGGAGGGGTCGCTCACCGCGGTCGAGCAGGACCTGTCTCCCGAACGACCCTTGGAGGAGACCCTCGAGACCATCGCCTGGCCCGAGCAGGTCAGCGGTTGTGCGGCGGTGGTCGAGCGACTCGTTCTTCCCCCGGACGCGGACGAGAACGTGCCGGAGGATCCGACCGAGGCCCAGGAGTTCGCCCGCCAGCACCCGGACCGGCAAGAGGTCCGGATCGTCGCGGGAGCGACGCGTCAGGGGGCGACGTACTGCGCGATGCGCCTGCGGGCCCATGATGACGAAGTGTCCGTGGTGACGGGGGCCGACCTGGTGCCGGGGCTGGTGGCCCTGTTGAGCAGCACCCTCGAGGAGCACGACGAGCATGATGGGCAAGCAGATGTGTAGTCACAGCAATGAATCAGAGGAGCAACAGTGAGCGAGCTGTTCGACCAGGACCCGCGGGAGACCCCGCCCCCACCGCCGGAGACGCCGCGGCGTTCGCGCGCGTTGGCGGTCACCGGAGTGATCGTGGTGCTGGCCTTCTTCGGTCTCACGACGTTCTCGACGGTCTATACCGATCGGCTGTGGTACGGCAACGTCGGCTACACGCAGGTCTTTAGCACCCTGTTGTTCACCAAGATTGCGCTGTTCGTGGGGTTCGGGGTCCTGATGGGGGTGGCGGTCGCCATCAGCACGTACGTCGCCTATCGGCTGCGTCCCCTTTTCCGACCCAGTTCGCCCGAACAGAACAACCTGGACCGCTACCGCGACGCGGTGGCCCCGGTGCGCAAATGGCTGCTGATCGGGATCGCCGCGGTCGTGGGGCTCTTCGCGGGCGCTTCGGGGATGGGTCAGTGGCGTAACTACCTGCTGTGGCGCAACTCATCGCCGTTCGGTGAGGGCGACGCCTACTTCAACCGTGACCTCGGGTTCTACATCTTCGAGTTGCCCTGGTTGCACTACCTGGTCGACTTCGCGATGGCTGCGGCGCTGCTCGGCATCATCGCCGCAGCGTTGGTGCACTATCTGTACGGCGGGATCCGCCTCCAGGTCACCCGTGACCGGTTCTCTCCGGGTGCGCAGGCCCAGATCTCCGTGCTGCTGGGCATCTTCGTCCTGGCCAAGGGAGTGGACTACTACCTGGACCGCTATGACCTGGTGAACAACTCCAACAGCATCTTCACCGGCATGAACAACACCGCCTTCAACGCGGTGCTGCCCGCGAAGAACATCCTTTTGGGCGTCTCGATCATCTGTGCGTTCCTGCTGTTCCTCAACGTGTGGCGTCGCACCTGGCAGCTACCGGCGATGGGCCTTGCCCTGTTCGCCCTGTCCTCGGTGCTGCTGGCCATGATCTGGCCCGCCATCGTGCAGCAGTTCCAGGTCAAGCCCTCGGAGCCGGACAAGGAAGAGACCTTCATCCAGGCCAACATCGACGCCACCACGTCGGCGTACGGTCTGGAGGCGGTGGAGTACGAGGACTACTCGGGCACCCCCAGTCAGATCGACGACGTCTCCCAGCTGACCGGCAACATCTCGACCGTGCCGCTGGTCGACCCCCTCCTGGTGCGGGAAACCTTCCAGCAGCGCCAGCAGGGTCGCGCCTACTACTCGGTCGCGCCCGTGCTCGACGTCGACCGCTACGAGATCGACGGGGTCGAGCGACCCCTGGTGCTCGGTGCTCGTGAGTTGCAGCAGTCCGACATCGCCGCAGGCGACCAGAACTGGACCAACCTGGCCACCGTCTACACCCACGGCAACGGCCTGATCGCGGCGTACGCCAACCAGAGCGACGACGACAACACCGACTCTCGCGACCGGATCGCCTGGGCCGAGGGGTTGGAGCAGGACCAGAACGCCCTGGCCACCCTCGACGAGGAGGGCTACGAGAGCCGGATCTACTTCGGTGAGACCAGCCCCGAGTACTCCATCGTCGGTAAGTCCACCCCGGATGCCGACGCGGTCGAGTTGAGCCTGCCGAGCACCGACCCCGAGGTCGACAACCGCACGACGTACGACGGTGACGGCGGTGTCGAGGTCGGCAGCAACTTCAAGCAGTTGCTGTACGCGCTCAAGTTCGGGGAGCCGAACTTCCTGCTGTCCGGCCGGGTCAACTCCAACAGCGAGGTGCTCTACAACCGCACCCCGAGGGACCGCATCGAGAAGGTCGCTCCCTGGTTGACGTTGGACAGCGACGCCTACCCGGCGGTGGTCGGGGGTCGCGTGCTGTGGATCCTCGACGGGTACACCACCACCGATCGCTACCCCAACAGTCAGCGGGAGTCGTTCGAGACGATGACCACCGACTCGCTGCAGCAGGAGACCGGTCTGCGGACCCTGCCGACCGACGAGATCAACTACATGCGCAACGCGGTCAAGGCGACCGTGGACGCCTATGACGGGACCGTCACCCTCTACGAGTGGGATGACGAGGACCCGATCCTGAAAACCTGGCGCGGCGCCTTCCCCGACACCGTGCAGGACAAGGAAACGATCTCCGATGAGCTGATGGCTCACCTGCGCTACCCCGAGGACCTGTTCAAGGTGCAGCGCTACCTGCTGCAGAAGTACCACGTCAAGCAGGCCGATGCGTTCTACCAGGCCAATGAGCGCTGGAACGTTCCGCGGGACCCGAACGCTGACAGCCAGCTGCAGCCGCCGTACCGCCTGTTCACCGACCAGGACGGCGAGGCCGGGTCGAGCACCTGGTCGTTGACCTCGGTCTTCGTGCCGCGTGAGAAGACCAACCTGGCGTCCTTCGTCTCGGTCGACTCCGATGCCGAGTCCTCGACGTATGGACGGATCAAGGTCCTCGAACTCACCGACCCGAACGCGCCCGGGCCTTCCCAGGTGGCGAACGAGATGAGCCAGGAGTCCTCGGTGGTCGACGCGTTGCGTGACTATCGGGTCGCGGGTGCTTCACCGCCGCGGTTCGGAAACCTGCTCACCCTGCCGGTGGACGACGGCCTGATCTACATCGAGCCGATCTACGCCCAACGGCCCGGCAGCACGGGTAACACGGGTTTCCCGATCCTGCAGTTCGTGCAGGTCTACTACGGCGGGAACATCGGGATCGGTCAGAGCCTCAGCTCGGCTCTCGCCAACGCCCTCGGTGCCGCTCCTGTGCCCGTGGAGCCTGACCCGGAGGTGCCGGCCGAGCCGACCACTCCGCCGGACCCGGGTGCGGAGCCGGAGCCCGCGGGCACCGTCAACGAGCAGATCCGCGACCTCCTCACCGAGGCGGATGCCCTGTTCACCCGAGCCGACACTGCCCTGCAGCAGGGCGACAGCGTGAAGTGGGCTCGCTTGTCCCAGCAGGGCAAGGACAAGATCAGCGAGGCCGTCTCGTTGGCGAACTCGCGCGACAGCGCCGGTGACTCCGGCAACGAGTAAGCCACACGCTGGTTGAGGTGTGAGGAGCGTTAGCGACGAGCCTCGAAACCCAGTAGTCACCGCTCAAAAGGTCGGTGTGAGGCCACTCACCTCCACCCGATTTGGCACCTCCCAGACCATGCACTAACGTTCTTCTCAACGGCGCGGGGTGGAGCAGTTCGGTAGCTCGCTGGGCTCATAACCCAGAGGTCGTAGGTTCAAATCCTACCCCCGCTACTGATGTAGAACCATGAAGTCCCGTCGGCCAATGCCGGCGGGACTTCGTGCGTTCCGGCACGATGATCATCATGACCGAAGGACTGAGTGGCGGCGCCCGCGAGTTGGGGTTCCACCCGGTTGGCACCGAGTGGGTTCGCAGGTGACCGACGGGCGCGACCACGTGCGCCGCAGCAAGCGCTACTCATGGGACGCGACTGGCCACGGCTACCCCTTCTACGGACGTTGGGATTGGTGGCTGGGGACGCTGGCGACGGTGTTCCCGTTCGGGATACTCCTCGCCTTCCTCGTCACGTCCGCGCCGCTGAGAATCCTCATCGGGGTCCTCGCCGTCGCCGCTGCTGCCGAGTCGTCCAGGGCCGCCCTCGGGGTCTACCGAGCCAACGCCAACCACCGACGCCTCATCGCGGACGCGATAAGCGAGGAGATCGGTGTCGAGATCACCGTCAAGCAACTGGCCCACCTGAGCTACAAGTTGCACGCCGCCGCTGACGCCTCGGAGACGAAGCTGCCCCAGCGAGTCATCGACTCCTACAGCGCGCCTGACGGCAGCACCGTCGCGCTTGTCATGCGCCGCGACGGAACCGTCACGGCCGTCAGGAGACGCGACACCCGGTGACGCCGCGACCGGCGCAGATCTGCGGCATGACCTACGCCCTTCTCGCGGACACGCCCCTCGCCGAGTACGTCGCCGGACCCAGCACTGCTCGTGACCCTCGCTCGTCCAGGTAGGGCCCTCGGTCCACGTACGGCGTGAACTGGACTCAACGAGGTGCTCGGAGCCTCCGTGGAACGCCGGCGTCCACGGTCGATGCGCGGGCGAGCCTGACCTTCACGTCAACCAGATGGATGCCGTCCCCGCTGACGAGGACGGGATTCAGATCGAGTTCGGCCACCTCGGGTACGTCGGTGCCCAACTCTCCCAGAGCGAGAATCAGGCGCTCGAGGGCGTCGACGTCGACGCGCGGCGCTCCGCGATACCCGTCCAGTAGTGGCCACGAGCGCAGCGAACGCACCGCGCGGGCGACCGACCCGGCATCGAGCGGCGGGAGCAGGAAGACGCGGTCGGCCAAGAGATCCGTGGCGGTCCCTCCCGCGGCAACCATGACAAGGGGACCGAAAGTGAGATCGTGCACCAGGCCCAGTGCCATCTCCACCCCGGTGCACACCGGCTGCACGAGAACCCCGACCGGCGTCGGCTCCAGCTCGGCCTCGAAGGCACTGACCGTGTCCATGACGGCTGCCGGGGTCGTCAACCCGATCCGCACCAGGCCCCGGTCTGTCTTGTGCACGACATGCGGTGCGACGACCTTGACCGCGACCGGGAACCCGACTTCCTCGGCAGCTGCGGCCACGTCGACGGCACCGAACGCCACCGTCCCTAGCGGGTCCGCCCCGTAGGGCGCCAGAAGTGTTGTGGCCTGGGCCGGTTCGAGCCAACCCTCGGGGTCCGCACCGACCGCGAGGTGGCCACTGGCCCAGGACCTGGCCTCGATAGCCCGTGCGAGGTTCGTCGGCGCAGCATCGCTGCGGGGGACCTCGAGCCACGCTGCGTACCTGCTGACCTGGGTCAGCGCCTGGATCGCCGCCGTGATGGTCGGCAGCACGCTCACTCCCGGCGTTGCCGAGTCGAGCACCGAGGCGCCAATGACCACCAGGGTGACCGGAAGCTCGGGCTCTGATGTCCTGGCGTCGACCAGGGTCTGCACCAGTCGCGCAGGATCCCCTACACGAGTGGCGACGAGCACGACGAGCAGGGAATCGACCTCGCCGGACGCGAGCACCTCGCCGACGGCCGCCGCAAGGGTGACCGGTGTGGCGCCCGCACCCAGGTCCACCGGGTTCGCCGTCCCGGCGACCTCGGGTGCTCTCTTGCGCAGACGTCGTTGGAGGGCTGGAGACAGCGCGGGAACCACCAGTCCGGCCTTGTCGGCTGCATCGGCGGCCAGGATCCCCATCCCTCCCGCGTTGGTGATGACGGCGGTACGCCGACCCCTCGGCAGGGGTTGTTCGGCGAAAACGAGAGCGGCCTGGGCCATCTCCTCGACGCTGTGGCACGGGATCACCCCGCTGTGTCCGAACATGGCCTCGGCGGCCACGGGGGACGTCGCCGCGGCACCTGTATGCGATGCGCCGCCCCGTCCGCCGCTGACCGAACTTCCTCCGAGCATGACCAGCAATGGCTTGCGCTCAGAGAACCGTCGCGCCATCCGGGCGAACTTCGGCGCGTTACCGAACGACTCCAGGTAGAGGCCAGCCGCCGTCACCTCCGGATCGTCCATCCAGGCCGCGAGCAGATCGTTGCCCGACACATCGGCCTTGTTTCCCAGGGAAACGAACGTCCGTACCCCCAGCCCTGTTCTCACGGCAACGTCGAGCAGCGCGACGCCGACCCCACCGGACTGGGAGGCCAGGGCGAACCCACCGGCTCGCGGGACGAGATCACTGAAGGTGGCGTTCAGCCGCACGTCCGGGTCGTTGACCTGGACACCCAGGCCGTTCGGACCGATGAGTCGGATTCCCGCCTCGCGGGCCAGTTGAACCAGCTCGTGTTGTAAGGCGGCACCTGCTGGGCCAACGTCCGCGAAACCGGACGACACGACGACCACCAGGGCAACTCCAGCGGCCACCGCGTCGGCCATCACAGCCATCACCCGTCGGGCAGGCACCGCGATCACCGCGATGTCGATCCGCCCCGGGACGTCGACCAGGTGCGGGTAGGCCCGGACTCCGGCAACCTCGTGCTGGTGCGGATGCACCACGACGACCTCTCCGGTGAATCCACCCTCGAGGATCGAGTCGAGGACGGCGGCGCCGATGCCGGTGCCGGACCTGCTGACCCCGACGACCGCGACCGACCGGGGACGACTCAGCGGCGCCAGGGACCGTGCTTCTGAGAGGCACTCCCGAGCGTCGGCCGCGGCTACGGCTCGGGCTGAGGCCACTGTGGACATGGCCACGACGGTCACTCCGTGGCTGGCGGTCCGCTCCACCTCGAATCCCGCGGCTCGGAAGACGCCCGACATGGCGGTGTTCTCGGTCAGCACTTCCGCGGTGAAGCGGGGGATGCCGCGATCCCGGCCGGCCGCGGCCAGGTGTTCGAGGAGGAGGATCCCCACGCCGTGACCCCGGTGATCGTCGGCCACCAGGAAGGCGATCTCGGCCGAGGTGGCGTCGACGCGCTCGGCGGTGGCGACGGCAATCACCTGACCACCCACGAGCGCGACAAGTGCGATCTCGGCCGCCTCTCGGGAGAAGAGGTGCTCGACGTAGTGCTGTCCGCTGGCCCTGCCGCCCCCGAAGAAACGGAGCCGGTTGCTCGTCTCGGAGACGCCTTCGTGCAGCGCCTCGAGCGAGCTCCGATCGCTGGGTTCCAACGCGCGAATGGCTGCCATCGTTCCGTCGGTCAACAACACGTCAGCTGACGTCGCGGGCGTACTCATCCTGCTCCTCGTGGAGATCGGCGGCCGTGCTCGACGCACGGGCGTCCAGTCGACCGCGCGGGGCGCTCGATGCCTAGAGGCGAAGGTCTCAGGCCGTCGGGACCATCGGTTGACGCAGTCGCCCGCGAGGGGGAACCGGGGAGACATACGTGGGTCGCGACGAACTGCCCGGTGCGTAGTGACCATCGGCCCTGTTGGCCCCGAGCCTCTGCCGAGCAGGCTCTAGCCAGGAAGAGGGGAGCACCATGACTGGCGAACACGCTTCATCGAGATCAGCACCAAGCCATCGACTCGGACCAGCGGAGGAGTCGTACGACGATGCTCAGCCGCCCACACCTGGGACGAGCAAGGTAGCGATGGTGAGTCAGGTTCAGCCCGCCGCTTCTCAGATCCGTCGCATCGTGGAGCTCGCCAGCCGGGCACCCAGCGTTCACAACACCCAGCCCTGGTGGTGGCGTGTCTGGGGGACGACGCTCGAGTTGCGCACCGACCCCAGCCGGCAATTGTCGAGGAGTGATCCACTCGGCCGGAATCTGATGGTGAGTTGCGGAGCAACCCTGCACCACGCTCAGGTGGCGGCTGAGTCCCTCGGATGGGTCAGCACCGTGACGCGCCATCCCGGTGGCCCCGACCCCACCCTGGTGGCCAGCCTGGGATTCCGACTCGGCGCCACACCCGACGTCGACTTTCAACGCCTGATCGAAGAGCGATGCACCGACCGGCGGCGCTTCACGTCGTGGCCGGTGCCGGACGGGCGGTTGCAGCAACTCGCCGCCGTCGCCAACGTGTGGGGCGTTCGTGCCCTTCCCATGACCGACGTCAGTGACCGCTCGACGGTGGAGCGTCTGGTGGGCAGGGCCCTGGAGTGTCAGTCCACGGATAGGGGCATCTCTATCGAGCAGCGCGAGTGGGTCGACCACAGCCGGCAGGACGGTGTCCCGTCGACGGTCCTGCCGGACACGGAGGCGACCGAAGGAGAGCGAGGTCGTTTCGGCGCCGGTTCGGTCCAGGACTCCGCCCGGGAGATCGAAGGTAGTGACGGACTGATCATCATCAGTAGCGCCCGCGACGACAAGGACTCATGGCTCAGAGCTGGTGAGGCATTGAGCGCCCTGTGGCTGGCTGCCGTTCAGGACGGGCTCTCGATCGTGCCGCTCAGCCAAGTCGTCGAGGTTGACGAGACCCGCGTGGCACTTCAGAACGAGGTGTTGGGTGGAATCGCTCGACCTCTGATCCTGGTCCGGGTCGGGTGGCAGTCGATCAGCCGCAGTGAACTCCCGCGCACCTCGCGCCGACCCTTGGGGGCCATTCTCGACCTTTCGCGGACGGACAACGAGACACAGGAACCACGATGACCACGACCCACCAGGTAGCGGCCGCGCCAGACCACGAGAGCCTGCGGCCCCCAGCGCCGCTGGTCTATGACTTCGCGGACGGCGGAAGGCATCAGAAGGAGTTGCTGGGCGGGAAGGGCGCGAACCTCGCCGAGATGACCAACCTCGGCCTTCCCGTGCCGCCAGGGTTCATCGTGTCCACTGACGCCTGCCGCGCCTACCTCGCCGACGGGTTCGAGCCTGCCCGGCTCCTCGGAGAGCTCGAGAACCACCTCTATCGCCTCGAGACCGCCACCGGGCGTCACCTGGGTGGTGCCCGGGACCCGCTGCTCGTTGCGGTGAGGTCGGGGGCGAAGTTCTCGATGCCGGGAATGATGGAAACAGTGCTCGACATCGGGCTCAACGATGAATCGGTGGAGGGCCTCGCGCGCCAGAGCGGAGACGCGCGTTTCGCCTGGGACTCCTATCGGCGACTCCTACAGATGTACGGCACGACGGTGCTCGGCGTGGACGCCTCGGCCTTCGCCCGCGAACACGACCGACTCAAGGCCGAACTCGGCGTGGGCGCTGACCGCGGCCTCGGCGTAGGGGACCTGCAAGGCCTGGTCACGACGTACCGAGGACTGATCCGCGACGCCACCGGGCAGGACGTTCCCTCGGACCCGCGCGAACAGTTGCACGCCGCGGTACTCGCGGTCTTCGACTCCTGGAACACCGAACGGGCGGACCTCTATCGTCGCCGCGAGCACATCGACCAGCACCTCGGCACCGCCGTCACCGTCCAGGCCATGGTGTTCGGCAACCACGGCGACGCGTCCGGATCGGGGGTCTGCTTCACACGGGACCCGTCCACCGGCAGACAAGGGGTGTACGGCGACTACCTGCCCGACGCCCAGGGTGAGGACGTCGTGTCCGGGGTCCGCGACACCCTCGACCTAGCCGAACTCGCCGGGATCAACCGCCCCGCCTACGACCAACTGCTCGGCGTGATGGACACCCTCGAGCAGCACTACCACGACATGTGCGACATCGAGTTCACGATCGAAGACGGTCATCTGTGGATCCTGCAGACTCGCGTGGGTAAGCGGACCGCCGAAGCGGCCTTCCGCTCCGCCGTGGCCATGGTCGACGAAGGGCTGATAGACCTCGATGAGGCCGTGCGACGTGTCACCGGGGCCCAGTTGGCTCACCTGATGTTTCCCTGCTTCGACGCCACCCGGCCATCCGTGCTGCTCGCCATCGGCACAGGTGCCTCGCCCGGCGCGGCGGTGGGGCGCATCGCGCTCGACTCAGCCACGGCCGAAAGGTGGGCCGAGGCCGGTGACCCGGTGATCCTGGTACGCGCCGAGACCAACCCCGACGACCTCCGCGGGATGCTGGCGGCCCAAGGAATCGTCACCGCCCGAGGGGGCAAGACCTCTCACGCGGCCGTGGTGGCCCGGGGGATGGGTCGCACCTGTGTCTGTGGCGTTGAGTCGATGGAGATCGACACGAACTCCCGCGAAGTCTTCCTCCGGGAGGGTCCGACGCTTCACGAGGGAGACACCGTGTCCGTGGACGGCACCACGGGCGAGGTGTTCGCCGGAGCCGTTCCGGTGGTCGACTCTGCGGTCGTCGAGCACCTCGGGACCTCCGCCGGAGCGGACGACGACGACCTCGTGGCCGCCGTCTCGAGGATCCTCGACCACGCCGACTCGGTACGGCGACTGCGTGTGCACGCCAACGCCGACAACGGCCCGGACGCGGCTCGAGCACGCCGCCTCGGCGCCGAGGGCATCGGGCTGTGCCGCACCGAGCACATGTTCCTGGGTGAGCGCCGCCAACTCGTCGAGGACCTCATTCTGGCCGAGGGCCCAGAGGTTCAGGGCACCGTCCTGGAGCAACTGCTCGTCCTGCAACGACAGGACTTCGTCGAGATCCTCGAGGAGATGGACGGACTCCCGGTCACGATTCGACTGATCGATCCGCCGCTGCACGAGTTCCTTCCCGACCTGACCGAACTGTCGGTGCGCGTTGCCGAGGCAGGGGACTCGGCGTCGGACGACCGGGACCGCCGACTGCTCGTGTCGGTACGACGACTGCACGAGCAGAATCCGATGCTCGGACTGCGCGGCGTCCGTCTGGGGATCGTCATCCCCGGCCTGTTTGCCATGCAGACGCAGGCACTGCTGGAGGCCGTAGCCGACCGTATCGACGCAGGGGGCGATCCCCGGCCGGAGATCATGGTGCCGCTGGTCGCGAGCAGTCGAGAGCTTGCCGTGGTGCGCGAACAGTTGCTGGGCATCGTCGATGAGGTCAGGTCGAAGCGGGGCATCGACATCGATTGCCCCCTCGGCACGATGATCGAGGTGCCCCGGGCCGCGCTCACCGCAGACCTCGTCGCGGAGTCGGCCGAATTCTTCTCCTTCGGCACCAACGACCTCACCCAGATGACCTGGGGTTTCTCACGTGATGACGTGGAGGGCGCCTTCTTCGACATCTACCGGCAGCGCGGCATCTTCGACGAATCCCCCTTCGAGACGCTCGACGTCCCAGGCGTCGGGTCGCTGGTCAGCACGGCGGTCCGGCTGGGACGACTCACCCGCCCCGACCTGGGCCTCGGGGTGTGCGGGGAGCACGGCGGCGATCCGGCGTCCATCCAGTTCTTCGACGCGGTCGGGCTCGATTACGTGTCGTGCTCGCCCTACCGGGTGCCCATCGCCCGGCTCGAGAGTGCTCGCGCCGCGCTCCAGGCTCGCGACCGGTGACGGAGTTCTTCACCCTCGAGTCAGCTCGAGTTCGGACCTATTGCGTCGCCCGAGTGTGAATGTGTACTCGCCCGTAACCCTCGATTCATGGCAGGTTGTTTGCTGAGGCCGGATTCCCGGTCGAACCTGTCGAGGGGGCTGGATGTCGTTCAAGCGACTGGCGATCGTCAACCGTGGTGAGGCGGCCATGCGGCTGATCCACGCCGTGCACGAGATCAACGCCGAGAACACGGGCGACGAGCCGCCCATCGAGACCATTGCGCTGCACACCGAGGGCGAGTCCACGGCGATGTTCGTGCGGGAGGCGGACCTCTCTTACGACCTGGGGCCGGCCTCCGCTCGCCCGTATCTCGACCTCGCGGTCCTCGAGCGCGCGCTCGTGGAGACCGGAGCCGACGCTGTCTGGCCCGGTTGGGGCTTCGTGGCCGAGGACCCGAGGTTCGTCGATCTCTGCGACCGGCTCGGTGTCACCTTCATCGGCCCGAGCGCGGAGGCGATGCGCAAACTCGGCGACAAGATCGGGTCCAAGCTGATCGCTGAAGAGGTCGGCGTACCCGTCGCACCGTGGAGCCGCGGCGCGGTGGACACTCTGGCCGATGCCCTCAGCTCCGCAGAAGCGGTGGGCTACCCGTTGATGCTCAAGGCCACTGCGGGCGGTGGCGGACGGGGCATCCGGATGGTCGCCTCGGTTGCTGATCTCGAAGACGCCTTCCAGCGCACCAGCGACGAGGCGCAGCGCGCCTTCGGCAACGGCACCGTCTTCCTCGAGCGGCTGGTCACCGGCGCCCGCCACGTCGAGGTGCAACTCATCGCCGACTCCCACGGCACCGCCTGGGCCCTCGGCGTGCGCGACTGCTCGATCCAGCGCCGCAACCAGAAGGTCATCGAGGAGTCGTCCTCGCCGCTGCTGAGCCTCGAGCAGACCGAGGAACTGAAGACTTCCGCCGAGCGTCTCG
Organism: Nocardioides salsibiostraticola; assembly: GCF_054783655.1. Classification (NCBI taxonomy): domain Bacteria; kingdom Bacillati; phylum Actinomycetota; class Actinomycetes; order Propionibacteriales; family Nocardioidaceae; genus Nocardioides; species Nocardioides salsibiostraticola. The sequence goes on from NZ_BAAGQD010000014.1 coordinate 412,953, forward strand.
CTCTCGCGGTCGGGTACGTCGGCGCGGGCACCGTGGAGTTCCTCTACCACCCGGGGGAGCAGACGTTCGCCTTCCTCGAGGTCAACACCCGGCTCCAGGTGGAGCACTCGATCACCGAGATCACCACCGACGTCGACCTGGTGAAGGCCCAGATCCATGTCGCGCAAGGCGGTCGTCTGGAGGGCGACAAGCCGGGCGAGGTCGGGCACGCCGTCGAGGCTCGACTCAACGCCGAGGACCCCGACCGTGACTTCTCCCCGTCGCCGGGCCGCATCGTGCGGCTCGACCTCCCGTCGGGACCCGGCATCCGGGTCGACACGGGTGTCGCCGAGGGCGACCTGATCCCGCCGGACTTCGACTCGATGATCGCCAAGGTCATCGCCTACGGCCGCACCCGTGAAGAGGCCCTGGCGCGGCTGCGTCGGGCCATGTCCTCCACGACGGTCGTCATCGAGGGTGGCGCCTGCAACAAGAGCTTCGTCCTCGACCTGCTGGCTCAGCCCGAGGTCATCAACGGCACGGGCGGTTGGGCCGACACCAGTTGGATCGACCGGGTCCGCGCCGAGGGACGCCTGGTGGCCCAGGCCCACTCCGGAGTGGCGATCGTCGCGGCAGGGATCGAGGCCTATGTCGACGGCCTGCGCCTCGAGACCGCCCGACTCCTGGAGACCGCCCGCGGCGGTCGACCGACGGCCTCGCACGAAGCCGGTCGCCCGGTGGAGCTCAAACTGCGCGGTACGACGTACCGCGTCTCGACGGTGAACACGGGCCCTGGCCGCTACCGGGTCACGGTCGTCACCGGCGACGACGAGCAGACGGTCGAGGTGCGCGTCGAGCGTCTCGACGACTTCCATCGTCGCCTGGTCATCGGTAGCCGCCGCTACCACCTGGTCACCGCGACGCACGGCCCCACGACGCTCGTCGAGGTCGACGGGGTCGCCCACCGGGTCACGCGTGACGAGGGCGGCGTGCTCCGCTCGCCGGCCCCTGCGCTCGTTGTCGCTACCCCGGCCGCCGTCGGCACCGAGGTCGAGGCCGGTGCTGCGGTGCTGGTCCTGGAGTCGATGAAGATGGAGACCGTGATCCATGCGCCCTTCGCGGCGCGGGTCAAGGAGTTGCTGGTCATCACCGGCAGCCAAGTCGAGACCGGCGCGGCACTGGTTCGGCTCGAGCCCCTGGGCGACGGTGCCGAGGAGGCCGCCGCGGTGGCCGGCCCCGACCTGGACCTGCCCGGCCCCGACGCCGAGGACCCGCGAAAGCGCGCTGAACGCGCTCTCGCGGCGCTGAAGGCCGTCGTCCTGGGGTACGACGTCCCGCCTCAGGATCAGGACTCCGCCCTGTCGGAGTACCTCGCGGTCCGCGGCGAGCTGCAGCGTGTCGACGCAGCAGCGGGATCGGTGATCGCCGACGAGCTCTCGCTGCTGGCGATGTTCGCCGATCTCGCCGAGTTGAGTCGCAACCGTCCAGCCGACGAGGAGCGACAGACCGAGTTGCGCGTGCACAGCTCACGCGAGCACTTCCACACCTTCCTGCAGAACCTGGACGTCGAGCGCGGCGGGTTGCCACCACAGTTCCAGGACCGACTGCTGCGCGTCGTCGGTCACTACGGCGTCACGGACCTCGAGCGGACCCCGGCGATGGAGGAGGCGGTCTTCCGGATCTTCCTGGCCCAGCAACGCTCGACCCCCGAGGTCGCGCTGATCTCGGCCGTCCTCGGCGCTTGGATCGAGGAGCCACCGCCGATCGGCGAACTCGCCGGGCAGGCCCGGGGAGTCCTGGAGCGACTGGGTCGAGCGACCCAGCTGCGCTATCCCGTGGTCGGAGACCTGTCCCGCAGCGTGCGTTTCCGCTGGTTCGACCAGCCTGCGGTGGATGCCGAACGGGCCGACGTGTTGGCCGGAGTGCGCGACGAGCTGTCCGCACTGGACGACGTGCAGGTGGCGAACCGAGACGCACGGGTCGAGGCGTTGGCCGCGATCCCCGAGCAGATCGTGCGCTTCCTCGCCGCGCGCCTCGAGGACGGAGTGCCCGAGCGGGAGCCGATGCTCGAGGTTCTCGCCCGGCGCCACTACCGCGAGTTCGACCTGCACGATCTGTCGATTCCCAGCACCGGCTCACGACCCTTCGTGGTTGCCTCCTACACCCTCGACGACCGGCCCACCCGGCTGGTCTCGACGGTCGGCACGGTCGCCGAACTCGACGATCCGACCAGCGACCTGGTCGCGGCGGTGAGCGAGCACGTGAGGGGTCGTGGCGCCGACCAATGCGTCGTCGATCTCTACCTGTCCTGGCCCGACGCCCCCGAGTCGGCCGAGGAGATGAGTGAACGACTCAGCGCCCTGGTCGCGGCTGTCCCGGCCGCGCAGGACGTACGCCGCCTCTCGGTCGCGGTGTGCCCCGGTAACGGACGTGAGGTGGGCTACTTCGCGTTCCGGCCCACCGACGACGGTGGCGTGGTCGAGGACGAGACGACCCGCGGGATCCACCCGATGGTCGGACGTCGGCTCAACCTCTGGCGGCTGCGGAACTTCCACGTCACTCGGGTCGAGGCGCCGCAGGACGTGCTGCTCTACGAGTGTGTGGCCCGGGAGAACCCCACCGACCGGCGTCTCGTGGCGCTGGCGCAGGTTCGCCAGATGTCCGTGGTGCGCGACGAGAACGGCGCGGTCACCTCGCTGCCACACGCCGAGCGCGCGGTCGAGCATTGCCTCGAGGCGATCCGCCGAGCTCGGGTCGCCCGCGGCGCCGCTGGCGCCAAGTGGGACATGAACCACGTGTGGGTCCATGTCTGGCCGGTCGTGGAGGTCGACGTAGCCGGGTTGAGTGCCCTGGGCACCAAGATCCGTCCGCTCACCGACGGGGCCGGTATCGAGGAGGTCCTGGCTGAGGGTCGCGTCGCTGTTCCGGGAGGGGGGTCGTCCGCGGCCGTCGTACGGTTCGGCGCCTCGCCCGGCGCGGGCGTGGTCTCGAGCATCGAGGAGCCCCCCACCGAGTTGCTGAAACCCCTGGACGACTACTCCGCGAAGGTGGTGCGTTCGCGTCGTCGCGGACTGGTGTACCCCTACGAGCTCACCGGGATGCTGGCCGGTCTCGGTGGCTCGCTGGTCGAGCACGACCTCGACGAATCGGGACGCCTGGTCCCGGTCGATCGGGCTCCTGGACTCAACACCGCAGGGATCCTGGCCGCCGTGGTGACCACGCCGACGCTGCTCCACCCCGAGGGCGTCACCCGTGTGGTCCTGTGCGGGGACCCGACCAAGTCCTTGGGCTCGGTCTCCGAGCAGGAGTGTCTCCGCGTGATCGCCGCGCTCGATCTGGCCGAGGAGTTGCAGGTTCCGGTCGAGTGGTTCGCGCTGTCCGCGGGCGCCCGGATCTCGATGGGCTCCGGCACCGAGAACATGGACTGGGTGGCCAAGGCCCTGCGCCGGATCGTGGAGTTCACCCAGGACGGTGGCGAGATCAACGTCGTCGTGGCCGGCATCAACGTCGGGGCACAGCCGTACTGGAACGCCGAGGCCACGATGCTGATGCACACCAAGGGCATCTTGGTGATGACTCCTGACAGTGCGATGGTCCTGACCGGGAAGCAGTCCCTGGACTTCTCCGGCGGCGTCTCGGCCGAGGACAACTACGGAATCGGCGGCTACGACCGGGTGATGGGCCCCAACGGGCAGGCGCAGTACTGGGCGCCACACCTGGCGGGGGCGTTCGAAATCCTGCTCGCGCACTACGAACACACCTACGTCGTGCCCGGGGAGAACGGCCCACGTCGAGTGGCCACGAGCGACCCGGTCGACCGCGACATCTCCTCCTACCCGCACGACATCGAGGGCAGTGACTTCAGCACCGTCGGTGAGATCTTCTCAGCGTCCAGCAACCCTGACCGCAAGAAGGCCTTCGACATCCGCACGGTGATGGCAGCGGTCGCCGACCAGGATCACCCCACCCTCGAACGGTGGGCGGGGATGGCCGATGCCGACACCGCCGTGGTGCAGGACGCCCACCTGGGCGGCTATCCGGTCTGCCTGTTGGGCATCGAGTCCCGGTCGGTGCCGCGACGTGGTTTCCCGCCGGCCGACGGTCCCGACACCTACACCGCCGGCACGCTCTTCCCGCGGTCCTCGAAGAAGGCGGCGCGGGCGATCAACGCGGCCAGTGGCAACCGACCGTTGGTGGTGCTGGCCAACCTGTCGGGCTTCGACGGCTCACCGGACTCCATGCGCAACCTGCAGCTCGAGTACGGCGCGGAAATCGGCCGAGCCATCGTCAACTTCGACGGTCCGATCGTGTTCTGCGTGATCTCGCGCTACCACGGCGGTGCGTTCGTGGTCTTCTCCAAGGCTCTCAACCCGGGGATGACGGTGCTGGCGCTCGAGGGATCGTTCGCCTCGGTGATCGGCGGCGCCCCAGCGGCAGCCGTCGTGTTCACCGGCGAGGTGGACAAGCGCGCGGCCACCACCCCGGCGATGATTGCCCTCGGAGAGCGGATCGAGCAGGCCACCGGTGCCGAGCGGATCGCGCTACTGGTCGAGCAGTCCGAGTTGCGAGCGGTGACCCGTGCGGAAAAGATCAGCGAGGTCGCCGCGGAGTTCGACGGCATCCACGACATCCACCGGGCGGTGGAGGTCGGCTCGGTCGACGCCGTTGTCTCGGCTGCGAGCCTTCGGCCGCAGATCGTGTCCGCGATCGAGGCGCACGGGGGAGTTTCCTGACCGGTTGCGATTGACCCTTGCGACCGTCCCTCGCACTCTGCGAGGGTTGGCGCGGGCGCGGCCCACGGCTTGGGGGCCGGAGACGCCCGGGTGGGAGGGCCGTCCAATGATCTCGGGTCTCGGTGATGAGACGCCGTTTCGGGTCAATCTGCTCGGTTCCCTCTCCCTCGTGCGCGGTGGGGTGGAGTTCCACCTCGGCCCGTGCGAGCAGCGGTTGGTGGCATTCCTGGCCATTCACGACTACGCCCCGAAGCGGTCCTTCGTGGCTTCCAGCCTGTGGCCCGACACGACCGAGTCGCGGGCCCAGAGTCGTCTGCGCACGGCCCTCTGGCGCCTCCATCAGGGCACCGGGGAAGGCTTGCTGCGGACCGACGGACACGAGGTGCGATGGGACGAAGGAGTCCTCTTCGACGTCCGGGAGGTGCGGACCCGTCTAGACCTCTTCGACGGCGGGGACGGCCCCGAGGTCAGGCCTGAAGAGTTGTCGCGGGACCTACTCGAGGGCTGGTACGACGACTGGGTCCTGGTAGCCCGAGAGCAGTTCCGCCAACTCCGTCTCGATGGCCTGGAACGCCTGTGTGAACACCTGACATCGGTGGGCCGGTACGCCGAGGCGGTTCAGGCCGGTCTGGCCGCCGTAGCCGCCGAGCCGCTGCGCGAGTCCGCCCATGTGGTCGTGCTGCGTGCCCACTGCGCCCAGGGCAATCCGGCGGAGGCAGTCCGCCAGTACCTCACCTATGCGCGCTTGATCTACGTCGAGCTGGGACTGCGGCCCCGACCGATAGAGGCCCTGCTTCCCGGTGCTGACCTACGAGGGCTGCGGATCCCCGTCAGTCGGCTGGGCGACACCGGGTTGGGCGACGTCGGAGGCGGTGGACTCGGACTGAGCTGAGTCGGACTGAGCGGACTCGGACTGAGCTGAATCGGTGCCATCGGACTCCGCCCAGGCCACGGTGCTGAACGACGAGAGCTGCTCCAGCGCGCTCGCCGAGGCATCGTCCGGGATCATCAACAGGACTCGACCCGACCCCGACACCCGGACCACCTCCGCCCCCGGCAATCGGCTGGCCAGGTCAGCGGCCTGCTGAGCGAGCTCGCCGGGCTCGACCGCGGGGTCCGCCAGTTTGATCACGATGCGTTCCATGTTGCCTCCATCACACCAGCAGGGGTTCAGCCACAGTAACTCTACGGCTGCGTTGCTCGACCATGAGCAAGGGCGAGTTCATCCGTGGGGTGCCCGCACTCCCGTTCGCACCCTCACCAGTCCTGCCGTAGGACAGGCGGAGCAGAGCCGCGCCGGTCCCCGCGAGCCCGAGCATCAGTCCCGGGGTGGCGGTGGGTTGCTGCGGGCTGCCCTCCACCCCGCACCTCCACGATCCGGTTGCCTCGAGGTGCCGCACGCCGACGCCGACGGCAGCAGCGGCGGCCGGCAACCACGACCGGTCCTCCAACACCTCGCTGGCCAGGAGGAAGAAGTCGATCAAGCCCGCGGCGCCGTGGCAGAGCGAGAAGTTCGCGGCGTACTCACCGGGGGTGGCCCTTCCCAGCGCGCTCAGGCTGCTCTGAGCGAAGTGGAGTGCCGCCGTCGCCTCGGCCAGCGCGGCGGGGTCTCCGGTTGCCGCCCAGATCTGGAGGCGGGTCACCCCGACCCCAAGACTGCCGTGGCACCACAGATGGGGGGCGGTCGGGCGCCGACCCTCGGTCAGGTCCAGGCGGGTGTACTCACGTAGGTCCGGCCAGCCCTCGGGGGTGCCACCGAACCAGGCCCGTTCCGAGCGGCAGGCCTGCCGACTCGCCTCGGCGAACGCCTCGTCACCGGTGCATGAAGCGAGTTCGGCCAGCGCCAGCGCAGGTCCCGAGGCGCCGTGCCCCAGCCCGCACAGGGGCGGTTCGGTGCTGCCGTCCCCAGATGGCCAGATCCACCCGGTCGGAGTGCGGTCCGCCGCGTCGATCAGCCGCTCGCCCAGTTGTCGCACCCGTTCGTGCAGCGTCGTGAGCACGGCGCTGGGGGCACGCCCGCTCTGCTCGAGGTGGCGGATCGCGCCGAGCAGACCCACGACGATTCCGGCGTCCCCGGAGATGAGATCGGACTCCGACCCGTGACCAGGTGAGGATGCTGCCGCGTGCTCGGACGCCTGGAGAATGACGTCGATAGCCTGCGACTCCAGGGCATCGTCGGCCAAGACCTGACTGGAACGCAGACAAGCCAACCCCACGCCGGTACTACCCGCGTGAAGGGACGGCGAGGGGTTGTCTCTGGTCCAGTCGAGGCCGTGGCGCAAGCCCGCCCGAGCGGTGGCGGAGATCTCGGGGTCGGCCAGCGCACTCCCGGCGAAGGCCAAGAACCATCCGATGCCGGCCGACCCGGAATACAGCGAACCGCCCACGTCATGGTGAACGACCGGAAAGGCTCCATCGAACTCCACGACCTCGTCGCCGAGCCACAGACAGCGAGAACCCGAGGCGTCCCACAGGGCCTCGTCGGACAGCGTGTGAGCGATGTCGGCGACCAGGTCCAGGAGGAGTCGACGATCGACCCGAACGGGGTTGCGGGCCATCTCACCCCACGCGATCGAAGGCGACGTAGTCACGAGTCTCACCCCGTTCCAGGTAGGGACGTGCGGGGTCGAGGCCCGTCTTCCGGAACGCCTCGTCCACGAGAGGCTCGATGTCGACGGGCCGTTCAACCGAGAGGAGGGCGTCGGCCACCAAGCGACATCGCTCGGTTCCGAAACTGGCTCCGTCGGCATCGCCGTCGGCTGCCCCCACGCCCCGGTGGAGACGGGCCGTGAGCCTCGGACACGCCTCGCCGAGGGCTTCATGATCGTCCAGAGCACGCACCGCCGGAGCGAGCAGAGCGTGAAGCTCGCCATGAAACCGGTCCCGCGGCGCGTAGAGGACCACGCTGTCGGGTCGTTGGAGCTCGTTGAGTCCGAGGGACACCTTGAACGCGTAAGGCCCGTCCCAGTCCGTCAGGACACCGGAGAGGATCTGTACGGCGGTGGTGGCGTGCGGCAGGTCGACGTTGAAGTACACCCGAGTGAGGCACGGGAGGGTTCCGCGCGCGGAGAGTTCCCACCACTGCTTGTTCCGGCACACCCAGAAGCCGTCCTCTACCTCGGCGTGGACAGCGCCGACGGCGAGCGGATCGCCCGCACGGGGGCGGTGCCCAGGAGCAACCAGGTTGATGTAGTCCCCCAGCCGAAGGGTGCGGATGAGCTGCAGATCGGGGTCGGGTGACTCCTCGTAGGCCTGGACCCGACCGGCGTTCGAGGAACGCTGGGCCGTCCAGCCGATTTCGAATCGGCCGGAGAGCACATGCGCGGCCTCCAGGGCGCCGACGGCATCGAGCTCGACCGGCTGCGGGGGGCCATCAGGGGCCACTGGTTTGGTGGCCTGCAGGAACCACTCCTGGTACAGCAGGTCGGTCAGCCGCGACCGGGGCTCTTGGCTCACGGTGGCGTCCTGGGGAGGTGCACCGGCGGCGGGGACGAACTCGGCGAGAGCCGTCAGATCTGCGGGGTGCATCACGCAGCCACCGTTCTCCACGCCGCGTCGAAGAGTTCTGGGGAAGCCTTCAGCGCCAACGCCAGAGCCAGGTGTCGGTCGCGTTCCGTCGACTCAGCGGGGTCGGCAGCGTCGGAGCGGTGCTGATACTCCTGCTGGGCCAGTTGGAGTGCTCGAAGGACAAGTCGTGCGGCGGTGTAGATGAGCAAACGGTCCTTGAAGTCGTCGTGCTCGCCGAGGAGCTCGGTTCTGGCCGCGTAGGCGCGCAGGAGGACCAGGCCCACTCCGGACAGGACAGGCATCGCCGAGGCAGCATCCACGGCATTGCTGGCACTGAGCATCTCCTGAAGCGCCGAAGCGATGTCCCAGGCCGGATCCCCGTAACCGCCGAACTCCCAGTCGATCAAGACGATCTGGCCATGCGCGTCCACCAGGGCGTTGTCGAAGCGCAGATCTCCGTGGATGACCGTCGAGGGCCGCCATAGGTCGGCCGCGGTGGCCAGCCAGGAATCCAGGGAGGGACCCGGGGAGGCGTCCATCGTGGCGACGAAGTCGGCCACCGGCGGGTTGGAGGTCAAGAAATCCGGCCGGTCGGCGCCGAAGGCGCCGAACACCCAGGGCACCTCGGCGACCGGTGCCCGCGCGACCGAACGAACGGCGTTCCGGTGCCAATCACCGATGGCCTCCCCGAACGAGGCAGCCAGGAGACCGTCACTCCAACGGTTTCGCGCAGCGCGCTCGGCGACGCTCTCCAACTCGGGGAGGTATTCGAGGACGAGAAATCCCGAGTCCGGATCGGCATGGTGCACGTGGGGAACGAGTTTGGCCAGCGTCTCGTCGTCGGCCGCCAGCCGGTAGACGTCTCGTTCCTGGGCGGGGCTTCCCTGTCGTCGATCCTCGTTGGGCAGCAGTTGTTTGACGACGTAGGCCCGGTAGCCGTCGGCGCCGTACCGTCCGAGTTCCACGATCGCCACCCGGTGAGATCGGCTCGCGTCGCGACCACGGATGCCGTGGACGTGGATCTCATCCGCCGTGACCAGCCCTTGAGCCAGCAACACGCGAGTGAGCTGGCCCAAGGTGGCCTTCCCCGCATTCAGGGACTGGTTCACTGGCCGCCGGTTCCGGACTCCCACAGGTGGGTGTTCCCGTCGTCGTCGATCCAGTAGTACTCCGCGTCGCCCTCGGACCAGAGTTCACCCTCGGTGGTCGGTTCGGGCTCCCAGGCGTGCAGGTTGCCTTCCTCGTCGGCGTACACGTACTCGGCGCCGCCCAGGGTCTCATCGGCCCGGAACCGCTCGACCGGGTTCCGCGTGACGCCGAAACCCCCGCCGAAACCCCCTACGAAACCCCCTACGCTGCCCGGGTTGAGCACCGTCTGTCCAGGTTTGATGACGGTTTCACCCGGTCTGATGATGGTGTCGGGGCAGGCCAGCGCGGAGGGGCAGGCGTCGATCTGGGACTGACCGCAGAAGCTGATCTGGGTGATGGCGCACGTCACGATATGGGTGGACACGCACGCCTGGAACCTGCTTTTGACCGGGCAGAGCACCGGCAGCCGAGAGACCTTGCACAGCGCCAGCCGGGTCGGGGGGCAGCCGATCTTGGTAATCGGCGGACAGCTCAACCGGGAGGATTGGCACACGATGATCAACCGGGAGGATTGGCAAGCGACGATCAACTTGCTCGGGGGAAGGGCGACGATCGGACTGACGCACTCCAGCGCGGCGCGGGCATCGACCCGGCCGTAGCCCCATTCGTTGTCGAACGAACCAGCACCCAGCTTCACCGCGGTGTCGATGAGGCACTGCTTGATCGCGGCGTTGGTCTTGGACGTGTTGCGACTCCACATCAGGGCCGCGAGGCCGGTGACGAGGGGACACGCCATGGAGGTGCCCTGAAGGTAGTCGTAGTTCACGTTCCTCGGGATCGTCACCGGGTAGGTCGGCATCGTGCTCAGGATCGAGCTGCCGGGTGCCACGACCGTGACTTCGGGGCCGTGGTTCGAGAAGCCGGAGACGTTGTCGGACGCCGTCGTGGAGCCGACTGCGATCACGCCCGGGACCGTGGTCGAGTAGGCCGCCGGCCAGATGACCGGACCGCCGTTGTCGTTACCGGCAGCAGCGCACACGAGCATCCCGCGGGTGCTGGCGTAGTTGCAGGCATCCAGCTTGGTCTGGTTGGCGCCCCCGCCACCGCTGTAGTTGATGACGGCCTTGAGGTTGTTGGCCACGGCGAAGTCGGTGATCTCCTCGATGGCGTCCGCGAGATCGGCCGAACTGCCGTTGCCGTTGGTGTCGAGGGTCCGGCAGATGTAGAGCCGGGAGCCCCAGTTCATCCCGCTCACCCCGGTGCCGTTGTTGCTCGAGGCTGCTGCGGTGCCGGCGACGTGCGTGCCGTGGCCGTTCAGGTCGCGGGGGGTGCCGCCGTCGACGAAGTCGGTGCCCAAGGTGATGCGGGAGGTGTCACTGAGGTCGGGGTGATCGAGGGACCCTCCGGCGCTCATGGAGATTCCGCTGTCGATGATGCCGATGAGCACCGTCGTCTTGCCGGTCTCGAGATCCCACGCGGCGGGGGCGTTCACCTTCGGCCAGGCCCACTGGTCGGCGTACCGCGGGTCGGAGGGGATCACGGCGGCGTGGTCGATGACGTCCGGTTCGGCGTACTCCACGTCCTTGCGGTTGTTCAGCGCCTTGGCGGTGGTGATCACATCCCCCGCGGGGACGGAGAGAAGCGCCCGTCCGCGTGCACTCGGTGGTCGGACGACTTCGGCGCCGGCGGTCTCGCTGATCACCTCAGCGCAGGTGTGGGCGACCGATGCCTGGTCGCTGTCCGGCGCCGGTCTCTTGAACTTGATGATCACCCGCCCCTCGAGATACTCGACGTTGCGTCTGCCCCACTTGCCAGTGGCTACTTCGCGGGCTGTCTCGTTCTCATCAGGTGTGAGCATGGCGGTTCCTTCTTCGCTGGGCGTCGCGCCGGGACCCCACTGTCGTCCGGACCCGTCACGGTGGCGTCACCGGAACGCCACGGACCTCGGACCGGAGTTCCCGGAGGTCCGGGACCTTGGACCCTGCCCGGGGGCGGGCGATGTCGCCTGTACTGGCAACGCAGGCGCGACCACCGACGGCGGGCCGGTCAGGAGACCGAAGATGCGTGACCGGACGCCGTGGTTGATGTTGGCCATGGCCACCGTCGGCTTCGCGATCAACTTCTGGGCCTGGGCGCTCCTGAGCCCGTTGGGTCCGGTGTTTCGCGACAACGGCGCGTTGGGCGCGCTCAGCGAGGCGCAGGTCGCCCTTCTGGTGGCCGTGCCCGTGATCGTGGGCTCGGTCGGCCGGATCCTGGTGGGTGCGCTCACCGACAAGTACGGCGGCCGCGAGATGTTCGTCGCCGTCTCCGTGGCGACCATCGCGCCGGTTTGCTTCATCGGCTTCTTCGCCCAGACCAGTTACCCCGCCATGCTGTTCGGCGGGTTCTTCCTCGGGATCGCCGGGACCTCGTTCGCGGTGGGCGTGCCCTACGTAAACGCCTGGTTCCCGCCCGAACGTCGGGGCCTTGCAGTCGGCATCTTCGGGGCCGGCATGGGCGGCACGGCCATCAGCGCGCTGACCACCGTGCAGCTCTACACCAACGTCGGGGACAAGGCGCCCTTCGTCGCAGCGGCCACGGCCCTCGCCGTCTTCGCGATCGTCGCCTGGGTGGTGATGAAGGACGCCCCTGGGCGCACCCCACCCGCCGGAACGCTCGTCAGCCGGTTGGTGGCGAACGCCCGGCTTCCCATCACCTGGCAGGCCAGCATCCTCTACGCGGTCGCCTTCGGCGGGTACGTCGCGTTCTCGGTCTATCTGCCGGCCTACCTCAAGACCGCCTACCTGCTCGACCCTGCGGACGCCGCCAACCGGATGGCCGGGTTCGTCCTGGTCGCGGTGCTGATGAGGCCCGTGGGGGGTTGGCTCTCGGACAGGTTCGGACCCGTCACCGTGCTCGCCGCCGGATATGCAGTGGTCGTGGGCGGTGCGGCCGTCGCCGCCACGACGCCCCTTCTCGAACACGTGGGAACCGTCGCCTTCCTGGCCATGGCCATGGCGCTCGGCTCCGGCACGGGGGCCACCTTCGCCCTGATCGCCCGGGTGACCGATCCGTCGAGGGTGGGCGGCGTGACCGGTCTGGTCGGCGCCGCCGGTGGTCTGGGTGGCTTCGTGCCGCCGCTGATCATGGGCTACATCTACGGCCACACCGACTCCTACGCCATCGGACTGTGGATGTTGGCGGGCACCGCAGCCCTCACGCTGCTGCTGACCGTCACCGTGGTCCGCCACACCACCCAGCAACACACCACCGAGCAGAAGGTGACTCGATGAACCCTCCGGCGAAGAAGGACATCGGCATGGACGGCGCGCTGGCGGACGCACTCGTGCGCAGCCGCCGCTTCTTCACCAAGGGCACCGTCTCGAAGGACCTACGGACCCTGTCGCAGGTGGGCGGCCGGGAGGCCGACGACTTCTACCGGGACCGATGGAGCCACGACAAGGTGGTGCGCTCCACCCACGGGGTGAACTGCACCGGGTCGTGCTCCTGGAAGGTCTACGTCAAGGACGGCATCATCACCTGGGAGACCCAACAGACCGACTATCCCTCGGTCGGTCCCGACTCACCGGAGTACGAGCCACGCGGTTGCCCCCGGGGCGCAGCCTTCTCCTGGTACACCTACTCACCGACCCGGGTCCGCTACCCCTACGTCCGGGGGGTCCTGCTCCAGATGTTCCGCGAGGCGAAGAGCCAGCACGGGGGCGACCAGGTCAAGGCGTGGGAGCACATCGTCGAGAACCCCCAGCGGGCAAAGGCCTACAAGTCCGCGCGCGGCAAGGGTGGTCTGGTGCGGGCCACCTGGGAGGAAGCCAGCGAGATCATCGCGGCCGCCCACGTGCACACGATCAAGGAGTACGGCCCCGACCGGGTGGCCGGGTTCTCTCCGATCCCCGCGATGTCGATGGTCTCGCACGCCTCCGGCGCGCGTTTCGTGAACCTCATCGGTGGCTCGATGTTGAGCTTCTACGACTGGTACGCCGACCTCCCGGTCGCCTCGCCCCAGGTGTTCGGCGACCAGACCGACGTCCCGGAGTCGGGAGACTGGTGGAACGCCGGCTATCTGATCATGTGGGGGTCCAACCTCCCGGTCACCCGCACGCCGGACGCCCACTGGATGACCGAGGCGCGCTACCGCGGCCAGAAGGTGATCGCCGTCGCGCCGGACTACGCCGACAACGTCAAGTTCGCCGACGAATGGCTACCGGCCAAACCGGGCACGGACGGGGCCCTGGCGATGTCCATGGGGCACGTCGTGCTCAAGGAGTTCTTCGCCGACCGACGAACGCCCTACTTCACCGAGTACGTCAAGACTTACACCGACCTGCCGCACCTGGTCCGACTGGAGGAGGCGGGGGAGGGCGAGTACACCGCAGGCAAGTTCCTCACCGCCGCAGACCTCGCCGACCACGAGGAGGACGAGAACGCCGCCTTCAAGACCGTGCTCATCGACTCGCGGACCGGCGAGCACGTGGTGCCCAACGGTTCGCTGGGTCACCGGTACGGCGAGGCGGGGGTCGGCAAGTGGAACCTCGATCTCGAGGAGGTGGACCCGTTCCTGACCCTGCTGGACACGGCAACGGAGGCGGTCGTCGTACGGATGCCGAGGTTCGACACCCCTGATGGTTCGGCGGCGGACCTGCCGCGCGGGGTGCCGACCCGCCGGGTCGGTGGCCACCTGGTCACCACCGTCTTCGATCTGCTCATGGCGCAGTACGGCGTGGGTCGGACGATCCACGGGCAGAGCCTGCCGGGGGAGTGGCCGTCCGGGTACGACGACGCCTCGTCGCCGTACACCCCTGCCTGGCAGGAGGGCATCACCGGAGTCCCGGCCGCGACCGCAGCCCGGATCGGGCGGGAGTTCGCTGCCAACGCCGAGGAGTCCAAGGGCCGCTCGATGATCGTGATGGGCGCCGGGACGAACCACTGGTTCCATTCCGACACCATCTACCGAGCCTTCCTCACCCTCACCAACCTCACGGGATGCCAGGGAGTCAACGGTGGAGGGTGGGCCCACTACGTCGGCCAGGAGAAGGTCCGCCCCATCACCGGCTACACCCAGATCGGAAACGCCCTCGACTGGAGTCGGCCTCCGCGCAACATGATCCAGACCGCGTTCTGGTATCTACACACCGACCAGTTCCGCTACGACCAGTTCGGAGCCGACACCCTCTCGGCGACCACCGGAAAGGGGCAGCTGGCCGGGAAGTCGACGGCCGACGTCATCGCCCAGAGTGCGCGGATGGGATGGATGCCGTCCTACCCCACCTTCGACCGCAACCCGCTCACCCTCAGCGACGATGCAGCCGCCGCCGGGAAACCCGTGGGCGAGTACGTCGTGGACCAGCTCAAGTCCGGTGACCTCGACTTCGCGGGCGAGGACCCCGACGCCCCGGGCAACTATCCCCGGATCCTCTCGATCTGGCGGGCCAACCTGCTCGGTTCCTCCGGCAAGGGCAACGAGTACTTCCTCAAGCACCTCCTCGGCACCGACTCCTCGGTGCGCGCCACTGAGACGCCCGAGGGCCAGCGGCCGGTCGACGTGCGGTGGAGGGACGAGGCCCCCGAGGGCAAACTCGACCTGCTGATGACGATCGACTTCCGGCAGACCAGCACCACGATCTTCTCCGACGTCGTTCTGCCCGCCGCGACCTGGTACGAGAAGCACGACCTGAACACCACCGACATGCACCCGTTCGTGCACTCCTTCAACCCGGCCATCGCCCCGCCGTGGCAGACCCGCACCGATTGGGATGCCTGGCAGACGATCGCCGAGAAGTTCAGCGAGTTGGGGGCCACCCACCTGGGTGTCCGCAAGGACGTGGTGGCCGTTCCGCTGACTCACGACACCCCTGATGCGATGGCCAACCCCCACGGGGTGGTCCGGGACTGGAAGAAGGGTGAGTGTGAGCCGATTCCCGGGGTGACGATGCCCAAGTTGGTGGAGGTGGAACGCGACTACGGGGCGATCGCAGAGAAGATGAACTCCCTCGGACCACTGGTCGACGCTCTCGGAGCCACGACCAAGGGCGTCACGTTCGACCTGAGCGAACAGGTCGACTACCTGCGGGCCAAGAACGGCGCCGTCCGCGGTGGGGTGGCCGATGGGCGGCCCTCACTGAAACGCGACGTGAACGTCTGTGAGGCCATTCTCGCGATGTCGGGGACCACCAACGGTCGCCTGGCGACCCAGGGGTTCAAGACCCTCGAGAAGCGCACCGGTGTGCCGCTGGCCGACCTGGCTGAGGAACACGAGGGCAAACAGATCACCTTCGCCGACACCCAGGGTCCGCCCGTCCCGGTCATCACCTCCCCGGAATGGTCCGGCTCGGAGACCGGGGGCCGGCGCTACTCACCGTTCACGATCAACGTCGAGCGCAAGAAGCCCTGGCACACGCTGACCGGGCGGATGCACTTCTACCTCGACCACGACTGGATGACCGAGCTCGGAGAGGGGCTACCGATCTACCGTCCGCCGCTCAACATGGCGGCGCTCTTCGCCGAGCCCGCACTGGGGAACGTCTCCGACGGGTCAGCCATCGATGGAGTCGAGCAGGTCGAGGGGCTCACCGTCCGCTACCTGACCCCGCACAACAAGTGGTCCATCCACTCGGAGTATCAGGACAACCTGTTCATGCTGTCGCTCTCGCGGGGCGGACAGAACATCTGGATGAGTGACCGCGACGCGGTGAAGGTCGGCATCAAGGACAACGACTGGATCGAAGCGGTCAACCGCAACGGCGTTGTCGTTGCCCGAGCCATCGTCTCGCACCGGATGCCCGAGGGAACGGTGTACATGTACCACGCACAGGACCGGCTCATCGACGTCCCGATCGCCGAGACCTCCGGCAAACGGGGCGGCATCCACAACTCGCTGACCCGGTTGCTCGTCAAGCCGTCCCACTTGATCGGCGGTTACGCCCAGCTGACGTTCGCCTTCAACTACCTCGGTCCCACAGGCAACCAACGCGACGAGGTCACCATCATCCGCAAGCGTAGCCAAGAGGTGACGTACTGATGAGAGTCATGGCGCAGATGGCGATGGTGATGAACCTCGACAAGTGCATCGGGTGTCACACCTGCTCGGTGACCTGCAAGCAGGCGTGGACCAATCGCTCCGGGACGGAGTACATCTGGTTCAACAACGTCGAGACCCGTCCCGGTCTGGGCTATCCCCGGACCTATGAGGACCAGGAGAAGTGGAAGGGCGGGTGGGAGCTGAACAAGCGGGGCCGACTCAAGCTCAAGGCGGGTGGCCGGTTCAAGAACCTGGCGACGATCTTCTCCAACCCCAAGCTGCCCTCGATCGGTGAGTACTACGAGCCGTGGACCTACGACTACTCCACCCTCACCGACGCGCCCGCCCAGGAGCACACCCCGGTCGCGCGACCCAAGTCGCTGATCAGCGGCAAGAACATGAAGATCGAGTGGTCGGCCAACTGGGACGACGACCTGGGCGGCTCCACCGAGACCGCGCACCGCGATCCGATGCTGAAGAAGATCGCGGACAAGGTGAAGTTCGAGTTCGAGCAGACCTTCATGTTCTACCTGCCGCGGATCTGTGAACACTGTCTCAACCCCTCCTGCGCGGCTTCGTGCCCCAGCGGCGCCATCTACAAGCGCGAGGAGGACGGCATCGTCCTGGTCGACCAGGACAAGTGCCGCGGCTGGCGCAAGTGCGTGTCGGGGTGTCCCTACAAGAAGATCTACTTCAACCACCGCACCGGCAAGGCCGAGAAGTGCACGTTCTGCTTCCCGCGCATCGAGGTGGGACTGCCCACCGTGTGCGCCGAGACCTGTGTGGGCCGGCTGCGCTACATCGGGCTGATGTTGTATGACGCCGACAAGGTCCTCGAGGCCGCCTCGACCACCGACGATCAGGGCCTCTACGAAGCCCAGCGCGAGGTCTTCCTCGACCCCTTCGATCCCGAGGTGATGCGCGAGGCAGAGAGGGCCGGCATCGCCCGCGACTGGATCGACGCCGCTCAGCGGTCCCCGATCTACGCGCTGATCAACACCTTCAAGGTGGCCCTGCCGCTGCACCCGGAGTACCGCACCATGCCGATGGTCTGGTACATCCCGCCACTGTCTCCGGTGGTCGACGTCGTCCAGGAGACCGGCGAGGACGCGGAGGACAAGGGCAACCTGTTCGCTGCGATCGACGCCCTTCGGATCCCGGTCGAATACCTCGCGGAGCTGTTCACCGCCGGGGAGGTCGAGCCCGTCGACGCCGTGCTCAAGAAGCTGGCCGCGATGCGCTGCTACATGCGCGACATCAACATGGGCCGGGAGCCGGATGCCTCGATCCCGGCCGCGGTCGGGATGAGCGAGGAGGAGATGTACGACATGTACCGACTCCTGGCCATCGCCAAGTACGACGAGCGCTACGTCATCCCGAGTGCGCACGCCGAACAGGCTCACTCCCTGGAGGAGTTGTCCACCGAGTGCGCGGTCTCCGAGTACGGCGGGGGGCAACAGGACCACTTCGGCGAGGGGTCCGGCACGCCGACCCCGATTGCGGTCGAGAACTTTGCGATGCTTCGGGACCGGCAGACCTCCGATTCGCTGGCCGGCCCGGAGGACAAGGGGAGCCGGGTCAACCTGCTCAACTGGGACGGCAAGGGATCGCCGGCCGGGCTGTTCCCACCGAAGGACGCCGACTCGTGAGCCGCCGGCGTTCGACCCCGCACCTGTCGGCCGCACAGCTGACCATCGCGTGGCAGTCGGTGTCGCTGTTGCTGGACTACCCCGACGAGCAGGTCCTGACCAGCGCGGAGCTGGTCAGACCGGCCTGTGAGCGCTTGCCGAGTGCGATCAGGGAGCCGCTGCTGACCTTCGTGGCCCACCTCGAGTCGGCGCCCCTGCCGGAACTCCAGGCCGCCTACGTCGAGACCTTCGACAACCGCCGTCGTTGCAACCTCTTCCTCACCTACTTCGCCCACGGAGACACCCGCAAACGGGGGATGGCGCTGTTGCGTTTCAAGCAGACCTACCTGTCGGCGGGCTTCGAACTCGACGACGCCGAACTGCCCGATCACCTGTGTGTGGTGCTGGAGTTCGCGGCCACGGGGGACCAGGTCGCAGGCAGGGACCTGATGCTCGACCACCGAGCCGGCCTGGAGTTGTTGCGCCTCTCGCTGCGCGACATGGACTCACCCTGGGTGAGTCTGCTCGACGCGGTCACCGCCACCCTTCCGCCGCTGCGTGGGGACGAGCGGGACGCCGTACGCCGTCTGGCCGCGGCCGGCCCGCCCGAGGAGGAGGTGGGTCTGGCCCCCTTCGCCAACCCCCAGTTCAGCCCCGGTGCTTCGGCCGGAGCCGCTGTCGGCGCCACACCGCAGAAGACCCTGCTGCCCATGCCCTCGTTCCCGGGAGCCCGCTGATGACCACGTTCTTCTTCGTGTTGTTCCCCTACATCGCTCTGACGATCTTCGTCGTCGGCCACTGGTGGCGCTACCGCTACGACAAGTTCGGGTGGACCACCCGCTCCTCCCAACTCTACGAGAACCGACTGCTCCGCATCGGCAGTCCGCTGTTCCACTTCGGGATGCTCGGGGTGGTCGGTGGTCACATCATCGGGCTGCTGATCCCTCAGTCGTGGACCGATGCGGTCGGGATCGGCGAGACGACCTATCACGTGGTCGCGGTCGGGGGTGGGCTGCTCGCCGGCGTGGCCACCGTGGTCGGCATGGCGATCCTGATCTATCGACGGCGCACGGTCGGACCGGTCTTCTCCGCGACGACCGTCATGGACAAGGTGATGTACGCCTTCTTGGCCGCCGTGATCGTGCTGGGAATGTGGAACACCATCGCCGGATCCATCCTGACCATCGGTGGCCAATACAACTATCGCGAAGGCGTTTCGGTCTGGTACCGCTCGTTCCTCGCTTTCCAGCCCGACGGAGAGCTGATGGCCCAGGCGCCGCTGGGTTTCCAACTCCACGCCCTGGTGGCCTTCGCGCTCTTCGCGTTGTGGCCCTTCACCCGCCTGGTGCATGTGTTCAGTGCCCCGGTGGGCTACCTCACCCGCCCCTACATCGTCTACCGCAGTCGGGATGACAGCCTCATGGGCAGTCATCGTCCGCGCCGCGGCTGGGATCGGAGCGGATGAAGTGGGTCGACCCGACGGGCCTATGGTGAAGGTCGACGAGAGATGGAGTGTGTGGTGACTGCGGAATCCGACAAGATCAGCGTTTATCTGCTCGACGACCACGAGGTCGTCCGACAGGGACTCCGCGCCCTGCTCGAGGCCGCGGGGGACATCACGGTGGTGGGGGAGTCGGGCTCGGCGGTCGAGGCGACGGCTCGGATCCCTGCGCTACGTCCCCAGGTGGCGGTGCTCGATGGTCGGCTCCCGGACGGATCGGGGGTGGAGGTGTGCCGCAGTGTGCGCTCGGTCGATCCCGGCATCCGCGCATTGATCCTGACGTCGTACGACGATGACGAGGCGCTCTTCGCCGCGATCATGGCCGGTGCCTCCGGCTACCTGTTGAAGGAGATTCGCGGCAACGATCTGGTCGAAGCGGTGCGGCACGTGGCCGCCGGTGGTTCCCTGATCGACCCGGCGCTGACGGCCCGGGTGCTCGAGCGGGTCCGTAGTGGCCCGTCCGTCGCCCCCGAGCTCGCGGCGCTGACCGAGCAGGAGTTGAAGCTGCTCGGTCACATCGCGGAGGGCCTCACGAACCGTCAGATCGGGCAGGAGATGTCCCTGGCCGAGAAGACGATCAAGAACTACGTGTCGAGCATCCTGGCCAAACTGGGGTTGGAGCGGCGTACTCAGGCCGCTGTCCTGGCCTCCAAGCTCCTCGGTCCGGGGTCGGGATCGAGCTCCTGAGGGTCAGGTCAACGGGACCCTCCACACGAACTGGGTCCCGCGGCCCTCTGCGGTGATATCCAGGGTGCCGCCCAACGACACGGCACGTCGGCGCGCGTTGCGCAGACCACTCTCGTTGCGCTTCTCGGGCAGACCGACCCCGTCGTCGGTGACGGTCAGCGTTACCTCGCGGGCGCCGGCCTTCACCTCGATCTCGGCGTAGTCGGCCAGCGCGTGTCGAGCGATGTTCGACACCGCTTCTCGTAGCACCGCGAGGAGTTGTTCGCGGGTCTCCGTCGGCACGGCGGTGTCGATCGGTCCCATGGTGCGCACGGTCGGACTGAAGCCCAGCACCGGGACGTACTCCTTCACCAGTCCTCGGACCTCACTGCGCAGAGACCCGGATCGAGGGGTCTGCAGCTCGAAGATGGTGGTGCGGATGTCCTTGATCGTCAGGTCGAGGGCGTCGATGGTCTGATCGATTCGGCTCGCCACCTCAGGGCGGTCCGCCGACGAGCGGATCCCCTGGAGTTGGAGGCCGGTGGCGAAGAGTCGTTGGATGACCAGGTCGTGCAGGTCGCGCGCGATGCGGTCCCGATCCGAGATGACGGCCAACTCGAGGCGGTCCTGCACCGCCTGCGTTCGGTCGATCGCCAGAGCGGCCTGATCGGCGAAGGACATCAACAGTTCCCGTTCCTCGTGCTCGTCGGGTCGGTGCTCACGACGGAACAGCGCGACCAGCACGCCTGGCGCGGCGAGGTGGGCTCGCAGGGGGATCACGATGGCCCGCAGTTCGCCACCGACGAGCTCGATCGGCCCGCCCCTCCGCTCGTCGCCGGTTGCCGCGGTGATGGTGTGGAGGTGCTCGGAGATCTGATCCGCCGCCGGACCATCGACGGCGACGATCACCGCCGGCCCGGACTCGGGTATCTCGAGCACCGCCGTCGCCTCGGCTCCGGCGATGGCCCGGGAGCTGGTCGTGATCAGCTCCAGGGCCTCGTCCAGATCGACCGGCGGTTGGAGGGCGTCGGCGAGTTGGGAGGAGGCCTCCAACCACTGACGGCGTCGCTCGCTGAGGCCGAAGGACCGGGCGTTGTCGATGACGTACCCGGCGGCGCTGGCCAAGTCCTGCACGAGACTCTCATCAGCCTCGGTGAAGGGGAGTCCGCCACTCTTCTCGGTGAGGTAGAGGTTGCCGAACACGGTGCCCCGGATGCGCACGGGCACACCGAGGAAGGTGTTCATCGTCGGGTGGTTCGCGGGAAACCCGTAGGAACGCGGGTGCGCGCCGAGATCGTTCAACCGGATGGTCTCCGGCTCGTCGATCAGCAGCTGAAGGATGCCGCGACCGCGGGGGAGGTCGCCGATCAGCGCTCGGGCCTCGGCGTCGATACCGGTGGTGATGAAGTCGGCCAGCTCGCCGTCGTCGCCGACGACCCCCAGGGCGGCGTAGGCCGCTCCGGTCAGCTCGGTCGCGGAACCCACGATGCGGCTCAGCACGCTGTGGAGATCCAGATCGGACGAGATCGCGATGACGGCGTCCAGCAGGGTTCGGGCCGCGTCGGGAAGTTCGGGCACGTTCTCGGATTCGCTCACCGGCCCAGTGTGGACCCCTCGACTCACCTCAGTTGGCGACCGGTGATGTCGGTCATCGGAAGTCGCAGGTAGAGGTGGCGAGATCCCGAGGCCCACGGGGCCGTCCCCGAAGCCTCGATCGAGGCGATCGTCTCCGGGTTGTCGACCCACTGACATCGCCCGCGCACCACGATGCTCCAGCTGTACTTCTTGTCGGGGTCGATGTGATCGACCTCGAAGGCGAGCATCGAGTTGCGGCCGAACGTCCCCAGCACGCTGTAGGGGGAGGTGCGGAACACCACGAAGTCATCGAGGATCGAGTAGTTCACGGGCACGATGTGGGGGCCGTCGGCCGCGCAGAGCGCAACCCGACCCAGGAGACCCCTACGGATGAGTCGCTGACAGACCTCGGTGGTCATCTCCATCAAAGCTGGCACGGTGCCCTCCTTCGTCGGTATGCCTCGATACTGCGCTCCAGCAGCGGGGCCGGGGCAGAGTCCTTGGTCCTCGGAAGTCCCGAACCGAGCGGGTTCTACGGCGACTGCAGTACCGGTTGACGCAGGATCGTCCGCAACTTCGCGGGCTCGACCCTGCGGGGGTCGCTCAGATAGATCTCGTGATGCTTGCCGGTCATCCGGAGCCCGGCCCTGGGAATGAAGTGGTCGTGCAGTTCGGCGAGGACCGCTGCTTCGTCGTCGTAGGGACCGACGTGCAAGGTCTGCACGCATCGGCCCTCGTCGAGTCGCCCCCGCCGCAGCTTCTGCAGACCCGCTGATGGAGCTTTCGTCGCAGCCGTGGTGACTGCGTCGGCGTACACCTCGACGGGGATCCAGTCGGGGAGCATGATCATCACCGTCCAGTCCCACTGGGACTTGTCCCTCGCCGCCGTGAACGCGTCCAGGTCGGCGGCCCACCACAGTGCCTCCAGCGGAGGTACGACGTAGTCGCGGTCGAGTTCACGCTTGCTGGTGAACTTGATCGTGTACGCCACCGGGTAGAGCGTCTGGACCGCCTCGGCGTAGGCGGGGGCGGTGTTCGGATCCCCGTGTCCGTCGATCATGAGGTAGTGCTGGGGCGGGACGTCGATGACCCGGAACTCGCCCCGCCCGGCTCGCAGGGAGTCGAGTGACTTCTTGAAGTCGACCTTCATCCCGCCATGGTTCCACGAGTGGTGGGCCTGCGAGGGCTGGTCGGCTCGTCGACCGGCGACGTCAGGGTGTGGGTGCGCTGCCGGGTGCGCTGCCGGACCGCTCCGCCCGCGCAGGCGATGACGGCGAAACCACCGAGCGCGGTGGGCCACGTGATCGTCTCGCCCAACCAGAGCGCGGCCCAGGTGATCGACAGGATCGGCTGGATCAGTTGCACCTGGCTGATCTGAGCCATCGGACCGATGGCCAGGCCGCGGTACCAAGCGAAGAACCCGAGGTACATGCTGACCGCACCGAGATAGGCGAAGGCACCCCACTGGGTCACCGAGGCGGATGGTGGTTGGCGGGCCACGTCGGCGAGGGTCAGGATCGCCATCAGAGGCGCAGCGAGGATCAGCGCCCAGGAGATCGTCTGCCAGGCTCCGAGTTCACGAGACAGCAGACCTCCCTCGGCGTATCCCACGGCCGCGGCGACCACCGCACCGAAGAGCAACACATCGGACCAGGCGACCTGACCGAAGACGCCACCCTGCGCGGAGGCGAAGCCGGCCGTTGCCACCGCGCCGGCTATGGCCCACCACCAGAACCGGGCGGGCGGGTGCTCCCGGGTTCGTAGGACGGCGGCAACGGCCGTCGCTGCCGGCAGTAGACCGATCACCACCGCGCCGTGGGTCGCCGGCACCCGCTGCAGGGCGAAGGTGGTCAGGAGCGGGAAACCGGCGACGATGCCGGCCGCGACCACCGCGAGTCGCGCCCACTGGGAACCGCGGGGGAGTCGCGCCCGGGTTGCCGTGAGGGCGATCGTCGCGAGGGTCGCCGCCAACACCGCGCGGCCGGCTCCGATGAACAGGGGCGAGAAACCCTCCAGAGCAACCCGGGTGAGCGGAACGGTGAAGGAGAACGCCAACACGCCGAGTGCGCCCCAGAGGTACCCGGATCGCAATAGCACGTGCGAAGTGGATGCGATAGCGCTACTGTCCTGTGTCATGGATGACGATAGCAGTGGCGCGATCGCCCGGGTGCTGCGCACCTGGATCGTCGACGCCCCTCCCGGTTCGCGCCTGCCCAGCACCCGCGATATCGCCGCGCAACACGGTGCCGGGCCCGGCACCGTCCAGCGGGCGCTGCGCACCCTCACCACTGCCGGGTTGATCGAGACCCGGCCCGGGGTCGGCACCTTCGTCCGAGCCGGACGGCTGGCCCGACCCGTCGACTACGGATGGCAGACCGCGGCGCTGCGCTCGCCGTCCTCGCGCGTCGACCCCGTCCCCCGAGCGCTGCGCACGGCTCCCAACGACATGCTCGCCCTCCACTCGGGATACCCCGACCGCAGCCTGCTTCCCGAGCGTCTGGTGCGTTCCGCCCTGGGCCGGGCCGCTCGTTCGGACACTGCCCTGCGCCGCTCACCGGTCGCCGGACTCCCCGAACTCCAGCAGTGGTTCGCCGACGACCTCGCGGCGACCACACCGAGCGGGATGAGCACCCCCACCGCCCGCGACGTCCTGGTCATCCCCGGAAGTCAGAGCGGCCTCGGCGCTGCCTTCCGGGCCCTCATCGATCGGGGGCAACCCCTGTTGATGGAGTCACCGACCTACTGGGGCGCGATCCTCGCGGCCTCGCAGGCCGGGGCGCACGTCGTACCCGTCCCCAGCGGTCATGCTGGCCCGGATCCCCAGGAACTCGATCGAGCGTTCGCCGAGACCGGAAGCCGGCTGTTCTACGCCCAGCCCAACTACGCCAATCCCACCGGTGCCCAGTGGTCCCCCGATACCCGCGACGCCGTCCTCGAGGTCGTACGCCGCCACCGGGCGTTCCTGATCGAGGACGACTGGGCCCACGACTTCGGCATCGAGACCACCGCGACCCCGGTGGCCTCCTTCGACGACCACGGACACGTGATCTATCTGCGCTCCCTGACCAAGAGCGTCTCACCGGCCATCCGCGTCGCCGCCGTCATCGCGCGCGGCCCGGCGCGGGAACGGATCCTGGGCGAGCAGGGGGCCGGGGCGATGTACGTCAGCGGCGTCCTCCAGGCCGCCGCCCTCGACGTCGTCACCCAGCCGGGATGGTCGACACACCTGCGCCAGATGCGCCGGGCACTGGGGAGCCGACGGGATCTCCTCCTCACCGGCCTGCGGGAACTGGCACCGCAGGCCCATGTCGCGCACGTCCCCCGCGGCGGATTCAACCTCTGGGCACGCCTACCGGACGGAACCGACGTCCACGAGGTGACTCGACGCTGTGAGGCGGAGGGATTGTTGCTCGGTCCGGGGGGTGAGTGGTTCCCCGCCGAGCCGACCGGTCCGTTCGTTCGACTCAACTACTCGGGTCCGGAACCGTCGGTGTTCACCGAGGCGGCGGGCATCCTCGGTCAGGTTCTGGGGCATTAGCCTGACACCGTGAAACTCCGCGCCCCCTCCTTCGCCGTCGTTCCCGCTCTCCTCGGCCTTGCCGCCTGGTCGACCTATCCGCGGGTGGGGGCCCTGATCTATGCGGCCAACGTCGCGGTCGAAGCGCGGTTGGCGGGTCTGCGCACCCGGGTGGCCGAGGTCGACGGATTGGCGATCTCGTACTTCGAGGGGGGTAAACCCGACGGGCCGACCGTCGTGCTGCTGCACGGCTTCAGCGCTGACCGGGGGATATGGGTGCGGTTCGCCAAGCACCTGACCCGGGACTTCCATGTCGTCATCCCCGACCTCGCCGCCCACGGGACCACGCCACACAACCCGGGCGACGGGTTCTCCGGACGTGCCCAGGCCGGGCGGGTGGCCCGTCTGATCGATCAACTGGGCTGCGGGCCGGTGCACCTGGCGGGAAACTCGATGGGGGGCTTCGTCGCCGCGACCTTGGCCGTCGAGCACCCGCACCTGCTGCGCAGTCTCGCCTTGGTGGACGCGGTCGGTGTCCAGAGCCCGAGCCCGAGCGATGCTCAGCGCATGCTCGATCGGGGACTGAACCCCTTCCTGATGCAGAGCCCGGCCGAGTTCCCCGAGTTCTATGCGATGACCATGGCCCGACCACCGTTCGCTCCGCGCTTCGTTCTCGATGCGATGGCGGCGGACTACGTGGCGAGCCGCGACCGCTTGGCCGAGATCTTCGATGACTTCTTCGAGGTCGACTACCTCGACGACCGACTCTCCGAGATCCGGGTCCCGACCCTGGTGATGTGGGGAGCCGAGGATCGTTTGGTCCACGTCAGTGTGGCCGACGTCTGGGGGTCGATCGAAGGTGCGCAGAAACTGGTCTACGACGGGATCGGCCACATGCCGATGGTGGAGGACCCCCGTCGGAGCGCGACCGACTACCAGACCTTCCTCCAGGGCGCCTGATCGTGACCGCGATCCACGCCACGGAGGTCGGTGAGACCGGACCCAGGGTCGTGTTCCTGCACGGTCTCTTCGGGCAGGGCCGCAACTTCACCCAGATCGCCAAGTCGCTGGCGCCGGACCTCCGCTCGGTCCTCGTCGATCTGCCCAACCACGGGCGCTCGGCCTGGACCGACGCCACCGACTACGACAGCCTGGCTGACGAGGTCGCGCAGTGGCTGCGATCGACGTACGACGACCCGTCGCACCTGGTGGGCCACTCCATGGGCGGCAAGGTGGCTATGGCCCTCGCACTGCGCCACCCCGACCTCGTCGACCGCCTGGTCGTCGTCGACATCTCACCGGCACCCAGTGAGGGCGCCGGCGAGTTCGAGCATCTCCTGGACAGTCTGGCCAGCCTGGATCTGGCTGCGTTGACCAGAAGGGCCGATGCGGACGAGCAACTGGCGCAACTGGTTCACGACCCCCGGGTGCGGGGTTTCCTGTTGCAGAACCTGCGCAACTCCGACGACGGGTTCGCCTGGCAGGCCAACCTGCGCCTACTTCGCGACGAACTGTCGGTGATCGGTGGCTTCCCCTCCTACGAGGGGACCTTCGATCACCCGGTGCTCTGGATGGCCGGTGAGTCGTCCGACTACGTCCTGCCCGAGCACGAGGAGCTGATGCGCGCCCTTTTCCCGCGCACCCGACTCGTGACGATCAAGGGTGCCGGGCATTGGGTTCACTCTGAGCAGCCCGAGGCGTTCATCAGTGCCCTGCGCGTCTTCCTGCTGGCGGACCTGGACCGGTAGCGGTGGATCACTCGACCTTCGACCTGGGGCGACAGCGTGGACGAGCCTCGCTGCAGCACCGTCTCGAGCGATGGCGCGACAAGCGCTGGCAGATCGTCCAGTGCGCGCTGGCTGCAGGGGTCGCCTGGTTCCTGGCTCAGATGCTGCTCGGGCACGAGGTACCGATCTTCGCGCCCATCGCGGCCGTGGTCAGCCTGGGCACCTCCTACGCCCAACGGTTGCGCCGCGTGGCGGAGGTGACCGCCGGCGTGGCCATCGGCGTCCTTCTCGGTGACCTCCTCGTCGCCCAGTTGGGCTCGGGGGCCTGGCAGATCGCGGTGGTGGTGGGCATGGCCATGACCGCGGCGCTGCTGCTCGACGCGGGCACCCTGTTCATCAATCAAGCGGCGATCCAGTCCATCTTCGTCGCCGCGCTGGTGCCCAACACTGGAGAGTCCCTGACCCGGTGGAGCGACGCCCTGGTGGGTGGCGCGGTGGCGCTCGTTGCCGCCACCGTGGTTCCCGCAGCTCCTTTGCGGCGCCCGCGCGAGCAGGCGGCGCAGGTCCTCGAGAAGATCTCGGCCCTGTTGCGCGGGGCCGGTGGCGTGATGGTCGACGGTGATGTCGAGCGTTCCCTGAGCCTCCTGGCCGACGCCCGAGGCACCGATCATCTGATCCGTCGGTTGCAGGCGGCCGCTGACGAGGGGATGGCGGTCGTGGCCTCCTCCCCGTTCCGAGTCCGGCACCGTCCCGGTATTCGCCGGATGTCCGAGCTGGTGGATCCACTCGACCGGTCGTTGCGCTCGACTCGGGTCCTGGTCCGCCACGTGACCGTGGCCGCCTATCACCGTCGTGAGGTGCCGGGCTCCTACTCACGATTGGCGGTGGAGCTGGCCGACGCCGTGGACGAGGCCGCAGCCGAGCTCCGCAAGGATCGACAGGCTCTCGACGCCCGTCCCGCCCTTCTTGCAGTGGGCGCCGGAACAGGAATCGTGGAACGTTCGGATCAGATGACGGCGGAGGTGGTCCTGGCCCAGATCCGTTCGCTGGTGGTCGATCTGCTGATGCTCACCGGGATGGAGCAGCTCGAGGCCACCGACGCGCTGCCACCGCCTCCTCGATAACCATCTGATGGCGGCTCTCACCGTGGAACACTTCCGACATGACACAGACTGACTGGGGAAGTCTGGATCCCGCTTGGACGGGGATCCGCGAGGAACTGCTGGAGCTCGATCAGGGACCGGTGCGACTGTTGCGCGCCGATGCCCGGGGGTCGCGAGTCGACCGTGAGCCGCAACTCCTCGTCCACGGTCTGGGCGGGTCGGCGTCGAACTGGATCGAGGTCATCGCGGGGTTGAGCGAGTACGGCCCGGTGGTGGCCCTGGACCTGGCCGGATTCGGCCACACCCCTGCCGCCACCGGGACCGAACTCAGCGTGGACGGGCACATGCAGCTCGTGCTGGCGGTGGCCGACGCCCTGGGTTGGGAGCGTTTCGCCCTGCACGGCAACTCGATGGGTGGCCTGATCGGCGTCCTCCTGGCTGCCGAGCATCCCGAGCGGATCGAACGGCTGGTCCTGGTCTCACCCGGACTCCCGCCGACGTGCCCCCTGCAGATCCTCACGCCCTACCGCGCCACCCTGAACGGCATGCTGCCCATCGCGGTGCCCCTGCCGGGACGGCCGAGAAGCCTGGCGCTGCTGCGTCTGATCTTCCCGGACCGCGACGCCATCCGGGAGTCACTCCTCCAGGTGATGGCCGACGACGCACAACCTCGTACCGTTCAGGAGGCTACCGACCACCAGCAGTCGTTGCTCCACTCCATCCGATCGATCGCCGCGTTGTGGATCGACTTCCGGCGGGTCTATCGGGCCATCGACGCCATCACGGTCCCCACGATCATTCTCGGCGGCACCGCGGACGCTCTGGTGCCGGCGCAGGTGTTGCGCAAGGTGCTGGTCAGGCGCCCGGACTGGACCGGAGCCGTGATCGACGAACGTCGACACGCGCTGATGCTGGAGGATCCAGCGGAGTTCCTCGATCAGGTCGCGGCGTGGCGCAACGAGGAGGAGCAGGCCGTCGCCTGAGGTGATTCACGAAGTTCGCCAGATGGGGCTCCGAGATCGGCCTCACCTACGCCCGGTCGCTCCTCGCGTGCCCATCTGACGGACTTCGCGTCCCCATTTGGCGAACTTCGCGGCCCCATTTGGCGAACCTCGTGGGGAGAAGGACCTACTTGACGGCCTTGACCTGGAGGCTGAATCGTCGGTCGTCGTCCCGGGGCTTTCCCTTGCAGGCGAAGGTCGTTCCCCGGTTGCAGGTGGTGCGGGTGGAGGCGTTGGCGACCGTCACGAACACCTGATTCACCGAGGAGGCGGCGAAGGGGACTCGCGTGGTGCCCTTGCCCCGCTTGCTCAGGGTGATCGGGATTCGTCGCAACCCGCTGCGCTTGGTCACCACAGTGACGTAGGCGGCGGGGGAGTTCGATCGGTTGGGACCGTCGATGGCCACCCGCAGCTTCCACGCACCTCCCTTCAGGGTTCCGGAGGGCCGCAGCCGGACGCTGGCGGAGGCCAGGTGGTCAACGCGGAAGGCCTTCCGGAAGGACGGCTTGCCCCGGGTCAAGGTCCGGGTGGTCGCGAGCTGGGAGGAGGGCCACTTCCTTCCCTCGGCGTAGTTCCGTGATGGGGTGGTGTTGGCCGCAGCGTAGGCGGCGAAGTTCTTGGGCAGACCACCCCGCTTCTTCAGCGTCGCGCTGAGCGCCTGCGTGGAGGACAGGTTCTTGCCCCGTGACGGCTCGGCCGCCCGGTTGATGACCGACCTGACGATCCCGTTGCCGTGGGTCTCACTGAGGAACTGCCAGAAGGCCCACTGCCCGTAGTGGTAGATGCCGTTGCTCTCGAAGAAGTCCAGGGACATTGCGGGGAGGGTGACCTGGCTGCGCTCGAGGTACTGCAGGTTGTCGTCGGCGCTGTCGGCGTACCGTTCCTCCATCCACGCTGCCGTCGACTCCATGAGCCAGGGGTCCTCGAGGTAGTCGTAGGCGAACTGGATGGCGTGGAAGAACTCGTGCGCCGCAGTGACCTTCAGGCTCGTGGCCGGCTTTGCGCCGCCGAACTCGTTGCGCGCGAAGTCGTTGTCCAACACGCAGTAACCGGAGGCCACCCGGTTGGTGCCGGGTTTGAGGTACTCCGGGGCGCAGTAGCCGTAGATCCCCGTGCCGATGTTCTTGAGGTAGACGTCGAACTTGGCGTTGCCGCCGGTGCCGGTCGTGTTCGGCTCCTGTGCGGGGGCCCGGTAACCGAGTTTGCCGACCTCGAAGTCGTACACCTTCTGCATGGTCCGCAGGCTCTTCTTCACCCACGCCAGGCTCGGAGGGGCGTCCGATGTGCTGGTGACGTAGTGCACGCAGATCCGTTTCGAGCAGGTTCGTTGCGCGGCGGCGGTGTAGCCGTTGCGCTGAGGATCGCTTCCCCCGTCGCTGGGTCGCGCCAGCAGAGCCTGCGCGGTCTCGCGGTCGCCACCCTGCAGGCGCGGCAGGACCGTGAACAGGTCCCGCAGCGCCAGACTCGCGTCCGGTGCCGGTGCCGGTGCCGGCGCCGGCGCTGATGATCCGGCGCTGGACCGGTTGGCTGCCTTGCTGGAGAAGATGTCCTTGGCGCGTGCCAGCACCGCTGAGGGCTCGGTCTCCCCGGCGCCCTCCGCTGCTGAGGATGCTGCGGCGAGCGCCCCGGTTCGAGCCGCAGGAGCGGCGCTGGCGGGAGCCGCCAACAGCCCTGCGGTCAACGCGCCGACGACGAAAAGGGCAGCGACGAGCGATCGTTCGGAGCGGGGCATTACGGTCCTAGTCCTCGGTCTCGGACGAGCTCAGCCGGTGGCGGAGATCTTCTCGATCAGTGCGGTGGTGGAGATGGCCGGGGTCCTGCTCAGGTAGACCACTTCACAGATGTCCCTGAACTCGTCGAAACGACCCTCCCAATCATCGCCCATCACCAAAACGTCGGCGCCGAAGTCGGTGATGTAGTGACGCTTCAACTCCAGGCTCTCCTCGACGAAGACCTCATCGACCGGTTTGAGAGCAGCCACGATCGCCAGACGCTCGGCCTGGCTGAACACCGGCTCGCGGCCCTTCTTGGCGATGTTGAGCGCATCGGCGGACACTCCCACGATCAATCGGTCGCCCAGGGCGGCGGCCCGCTCGATCACTTTGAGGTGTCCGACGTGGAAGACATCGAAGGTCCCGAAGGTGATGACCGTGCGCTTGCCAGCCGGAGTGGAGGTTTTCGACATGGCTCGCAGTGTGTCACGGGCGGCCCTCACAGTGAGCGAGGATAGGGCGGTGTCCAGTCCCGCGTCCGCGCTGAGCCCCCCGCCCACGCCACCCGCCTCCACCGGCTCGACCGGCACCCCGGGAGGTTCGCAGACAGATGAGGAACGCCGTCGGGCTCTACGCCGGATGCGTAGCCTCGCGGTCGCGTTGCTGGTCCTGGCTGCGATCGTGTACGTCGCCACCCTGGGCAGCGAGGGCCCGCTCGGATTCGTCAACGCCGGAGCGGAGGCGTCGATGGTCGGCGCGATCGCCGACTGGTTCGCGGTCACGGCGCTGTTTCGCCATCCCCTGGGGCTGCCGATTCCGCACACCGCGTTGATCCCCCGTCGCAAGGACGAGCTGGGCCGGGGCCTGCAGGAGTTCGTGGGGGAGAACTTCCTGTCCGAGGACGTGGTGCGGGAACGTCTCGGCGCTGCTCGGGTCTCCGCAAGGGTGGGGGACTGGTTGGCGCAGGAGGCCAACGCACGGAAGGTTGTCGACGAGTCCTCAGAGGTGCTGGCGATCGGGTTGGCCAAGGTGCGTGATGAGCACATCGAGGCGCTGGTCACCGAGGCGTTGGTGCCCCGGTTCCTGGAAGAACCGATCTCGCCACTGCTCGGCGGTTTCCTGACCGAGTCGCTGCAGGACAACCTGCACCACGGTCTGGTCGACCTGGCCCTGGTGGAGCTGCACGATTGGCTGATCGCGAATCCCGACACCGTGCAGGACGTGATCGAGGAGCGCGCCCCGTGGTGGGCGCCGCCGTCCTTGAACGACCGTGTGACGGGCCGGATCCACCGGGAGATGGTGCGCTGGGTCGCCGATATCCGGAGCAATCAACACCACCACGCCCGTCGGGCGCTCGACTCGATGCTGGACAAGTTGGCCCACGACCTCCTCACCGACGCCTCCACCCAGGAACGCGCCGAGGGCCTGAAGGAGCGGTTGTTGCAGCATCCCTCGGTCCTGGCCTCCAGCGTCTCGCTCTGGGACGCCCTGCGCAGGGTGCTGACGGCGTCCTTGTCGGATCCGGACGGAGCGGTACGTGCGCGGGCGCTGCTCGAGGTGTCGCGATTCGCGGCTCGACTGCAGGAGGAGGGCGATCTGCGCAACCGGTTGGACGAGGCGCTCGCCGACGCGGCCGTGTTCGCGGTTGACCGCTACGGCAGCGAACTGACCACGGTGATCAGTCACACCATCGAGGCCTGGGACGGCAAGGAGGCGGCCGATCGGATCGAACTCCACGTCGGCCGCGACCTGCAGTTCATCCGGATCAACGGGACGATCGTGGGTGGATTGGTCGGCGTACTGATCCATCTGGTGGCTGTACTGGCCGGATAGGCCACCCCCGGTGGCCGGGATCTGCCCGCAGATTTGCGCACGGCACGGTGGGTCGGGACCATGGCTGACGTGAGCGAACCGATGTCAGTGCCGATCAGCGACGATTCCATCAAGCTCGGTCAGTTCTTGAAGCTGGCCAATCTCGTGGAGTCCGGCTCCGAGGCCAAGCAACTGCTGTCCGGCGGTGTGGTGCGGGTCAACGGGGTCGTGGAGAGCCGACGTGGTCGTCAACTCGAGGACGGCGACGTCGTGTCGGTCGCCGCCCAGTCCGCCCAGGTGGGCGGAGCGGGCGGCGACAACCTGCCCTGGTAGGTCAGCTGATCTCGAGCAGGTCGACCACGAAGATGAGGGTCTCGCCCGGCTTGATCACGCCACCGGCGCCGCGGTCGCCGTAGCCGAGGTGAGGCGGGATGACGAGTTGGCGACGGCCGCCGACCTTCATGCCCTGCACGCCGGTGTCCCAGCCCTCGATGACCTGGCCGATACCGAGGCGGAACTGCAGCGGGGTGCCGCGGTTGTAGGAGGCGTCGAACTCCTCGCCCGTGGAGTGGGCCACGCCCACGTAGTGCACGGAGACGGTGTTGCCGGCTGCCGCCTCGGCACCTTCTCCCTCGGTGAGGTCGGTCTTGACCAGGTCGGCGGGCGGGTCGAAGTCGGGGAAATCAATCTCGGGTTTGTTCATGGCAGCAAGCCTAATGGCTCGGGCGAGACGACCCCGGAGGGGTCAGCTCTGGTTGACGTAGTGATCGAGTTGGTCGCGCTCGAACTCCAGCTGACTCATCTTGTGCTTGACGACATCGCCGATGCTGATGATTCCGGTCAGGACGCCGTCGTCCACGACGGGCACGTGTCGGATCCGACGCGAGGTCATCACGCTCATCAGCTCGTCGAGCGAGGTCTCCGAGGAGCAGGTCTCCACCTCGGCGGTCATGATGGCTTCGACCGTGTTGTTGATGACGGTGCCGTCGCTGTGGAGTTTGCGCACCACGTCGCGTTCGCTGACGATGCCGGACAGCGTGGTGCCGTCGGGGCTCACGATCAGCGCGCCGACGTTGTTGTCCGACAGGGCCGCGAGCAGGTCACGAACCCCGGCTTCCGGGGCGATCGTGATGATCGCGTCATGACCACTGGACGACTTGGCGCTGAGTACTTCTCCGATACGCATAGGTCGATGCTAGAGAGGTGTGACTCAGGACACCAGGGGTGTTCAGGTGTCGAACGGCTCCGGGGCGCGCTCGTCGTCCTCGGTGGCGCGAATCCGGCGGCTGCTCAGGTCGGAGACGGTCGCTCCCGAGGTCGTGGGCCAGTCCGGATCGTGCGTGGTGCCCGCCGAGGTGCCCAGGAAGGACAGGGCGGCCTCGTGCAGGTGTGAGTTGGAGGCGATCGCGTTCCCACCCCAGGGTCCGTCGGTCCCGTCCAGGGAGGTGAAACGACCACCGGCCTCACGCACGATGACGTCCAGCGCCGCCATGTCGTAGACCTCGAGCTCGGGCTCGGCCACCAGATCCACTGCCCCCTCGGCCAGGAGCATGTAGGACCAGAAGTCGCCGTAGGCGCGGGTGCGCCAGCAGCGGCGCATCAGGGACCAGAAATCTTCGAGTCGGCCGCGTTCGTCCCAGCCGGTCAACGAGGCGTAGGACAGCGAGGCGTCCTCGAGTCGGCGTACGTCCGAGACCTGGCATCGGGTCGCCTTGTGCAGCGAGCGGCCCGTCCAGGCGCCGTTGCCTACCGAGGCCCACCAGCGGCGGTGCAACTGCGGTGCGGAGACCACCCCGAGCACGACCTCGTCGTCGACGGCCAACGAGATGAGCGTGGCCCAGACCGGGACGCCGCGTACGAAGTTCTTCGTGCCGTCGATCGGGTCGACGATCCAGCGTCGCTGGCTGTTCCCCGTCGTCCCCTGCTCCTCGCCGGTCACGGCGTCCCGGGACCGCACCCTGGACAGGGTGCGTCGGATGGCCTCCTCGACGGCCTCGTCGGCGTCGGTGACGGGGGTCAGATCGGGCTTGCTCATCACGTGCAGATCGAGCGCCTTGAAGCGCGTGGTCGTCAGGGAGTCCGCGTCGTCCGCCAGCAGATGCGCCAGGCGGAGATCGTCGGTGTAGTCGGTCGGCACGTCCCCAGGGTAGAGCCCCCGTCCCGACGGGGTGGGGCGGTCCGCGTCAGTAGTCGGTGTGCGAGCGGGCGGCCAGGAGCCGCCGGAACGAGGTGACCCGGTCGGCGTCGCCTCCGTGGGAGGCCACCGCAACGTCGAGACCGCACTCCGGCTCCTGCTCTCCGTGGGTGCACCCACGAGGGCAGCCCGCGGTCATCTCGAGCAGGTCGGGGAAGGCGCCGATGAGCTGATCGGGTTGGACATGGGCCAAACCGAAGGAACGGATCCCGGGGGTGTCGATGATCCAACCGGGCGCCGCGTCACCGTTCGCATCATCGGTCGGGTCATCGGTCGGGGGCAGGGCCAGCATCAGGGCCGACGTGGAGGTGTGTCGCCCGCGGCCCGTGTTGGCGTTGACGTGGCCGATGGCTCGATGTGCCTCGGGGACCAGCGCGTTGACCAGGGTGGACTTGCCCACCCCGCTGTGTCCCACCAGGACGCTGGTGCGACCGGCCAACGCCGCACGCACCTCACTGACGTCGCCGCCCATCTGGGTCACCACCCAGGGCACCCCGAGCGAGCGGTACGTCGACAGGAGGGTCTCCGGGTCGGCCAGATCGGACTTCGTCAGGCAGAGCAACGGCGCCATGCCGGCGTCGTAGGCCGCAACCAGGGCGCGGTCGATCAGACGTGGACGCGGTTCGGGGTTGGCCAGCGCGGTCACGACCACCAACTGCTCGGCGTTGGAGACGATCACGCGCTCGACGGGGTCGTCGTCATCGGCGGTACGCCGCAGCGTCGTGGTCCTGGTCTCCACCTCGACCACACGAGCCAGGGTGCCCTCGGTGCCGCTGACGTCGCCCACCACACGGACACGGTCTCCGACGACCACACCCTTCCTGCCCAGAGGCCGGGCCTTCACGGCCATGACGGTGGTGCCATCGATGAGCACCGTCAGGCGCCCCCGGTCCACGGTCATCACCCGACCGTCGTGCGCATCGGCGTACACGGGGCGTTCCTTGGTGCGGGGACGCGTCCGTCGACGCGGACGGTCGTAGTGCTCGATGTCGTGGGTGGAGTAGCGGTTGGTCACGCGAAGAGCTCCGCCCAGGCTTCGGCGAACCCGGGGAAGGTCTTGCTGGTCGTCTCGACGTTCTCGACCAGCACTCCGGGGACGGCGGCTCCCACCAGGACTGCGGCGTGCGCCATCCGGTGGTCGGCGTAGGTGTGGAAGGGCCCCGCGGTCAGCGGTGCCGGGTGGATGGTGAGCCCGTCGGTCGCCTCGACCACATCGGCGCCGCGCCGACCCAACTCGGTCGCGAGGGCGGCCAACCGGTCCGTCTCGTGCCCACGGATGTGTTCGATGCCGTAGAGGCGGGAGGGCGTGGACGCGGCTGCGCACAGGGCCGCCACCGCGGGGGCCAACTCGCCGACGTCGTGCAGATCGAGGTCGACGCCGAGGAGGTGCTCCGGCCCGGTGACCGTGAGGCCGTCGGACGTGTGGATGACCGTGCAGCCCATCTGACTCAGGATCTCGCGGAGCGCGTCTCCGGCCTGGGTGGTGTGTTCGGGCCAGTCACGCACGGTCACGGTGCCACCGGAGATGGCGGCGAGTCCGAGGAAGGGCGCGGCATTCGACAGATCGGGTTCGATGGCGCGGTCCAGGGCGGCAATGGGTCCGGGCTGCACCGTCCATCGGTTGGGCCGGCTGTCGTCGACGGTGACCCCGTGTTCGCGCAGCATCGAGATGGTCATGTCGAGGTGCGGTTGTGAGGGGACCGGCCTGCCGTCGTGCCGGATGTCCACGCCGTTCTCGAAGCGGGCGCCGGCGAGGAGGAGGGCGGAGACGAACTGGGATGAGGCGGAGGCGTCCAAGGAGACGGTCCCGCCGGGCACGGAGCCGGACCCGTGAACGGTGAAGGGGAGCGTGGAGGTGGTGTCCTCCACGTCGGCGCCGAGAGCGCGTAGCGCGTCCAGGACGACCCCGATGGGACGAGTACGCATGTGCGGATCGCCGTCGAAGTGCACCGATCGGGCGGTCAGAGCGGCCACCGGCGGGACGAACCGCATGACGGTGCCGGCCAACCCACAGTCGATCGCCACGGCGGACCCGGTCGAGGAGTCCGGCACACTCCCCGGGGTGACGGCCCAGTCCGCACCGGTGGTGTCGACGGATGCTCCGAGGGCTCGCAGCGCCTGAGCCATGAGCTCGGTGTCTCGGGAGCGCAGGGCGCGCCGCACCGTGGAGGGCCCCTGCGCCAGGGCGGCCAGGATCAACGCACGATTGGTCAGGGACTTGCTGCCGGGCAACTGCACCACGGCATCGATGGGGCGCGTCGCGGAGGGGGCGGGCCACCAGGTGTCGTTGGTCATCACAGACAGACTAGTGGTCCCGGGGGGCATCAGCTCAGGTCAAGGTGGCCTTGGCCAGCTTCGCTTCCCGCCGCGCCGACGTCGCGAGGTGCTTCGCCTCGCGGCGGGTCGCCTTGGCCGCGTGGCGGGTGCGCCAGGCGACTCCGGGCTTCCCGGCGGTGTCGCCCGAGGCGATGAGGAGCCCGCCGATGAGCGAGACGTTCTTGAAGAAGTGGATGCGTTGGTTGGCGCGCTCGGCGGGGTCCTGGGTCTTCCAGAACGTGTGTCCGGCCGCGGTCGTGGGCACCAGCGAGGCTGCGAGCAACGCCGAGCTCAGCCGCGGCGCCTTGCCGCTCGCGAGGCCCAACCCGGCTGCGACCTGGACCGCGGCGTTGATGCGAACCAGGGTCACGGCGTCCTCGGGGATCGGGAGCTGCGGTAGGGCTTTCTTGACGACAGGCACCACGGCGTCGGTGACCGGTGCGGCAGCCCCGGCCAGTGCCGGAGCATTCCGCAGAGCGTTGACACCGCCGACCAGGAACATCGAGGCGAGCATCGGGCGGGCGAAGACACGGCTGAAGGGCATGCCCCCTGTTTACCCGATGTGGGGGCTCAGGGCCGCACCGAAGCGCGACGTTCACCCTTCAGGGTGACATCCAGCAGTCCGGTGGTCAGGCAGGCGATCGCCGGGTCCCCCAGCTTCACCCGGGTGGAGTTGTTGTCGGGGGAGGGGTCGGTGCCCTCGTCCAGCAGGACCTGCACGAAGTACGTCGAGCACTCGGTGCGGGACAACGTCACGTGGAACGGATCCGGTTGGCTGGACACCGAGCACTTCGCACCGGCGCTGGTGGGTTCGCAGCGTCCGTCGGAGACCACCTGTCGACCGCGTCCGACCTCTTCGGTGATCACCAGGGTCGCCGTGCGACCTCTCGGTAGGCCGACGACGTCGAGACGAACGCCTTGGGTGGTCAAGGTGGAGGGGCCGCGGCTGGCTCGTAGCGAGATGTCCACCGGATCGGGCGCCGCGGATGCACCTGTTGTGGGGTCACCCGATGCATCGGTGGTCGTGGGACCGGCGGGGCCTGTGTCGGGGATGACCTCAATGGGATTCGGGAAGGCCGGGCCACTGATCGCGGTGTTGGTCGGGAACGCCGCACCATCGGTAGCGGGCGGCGACTGGAAGTCGAGGGTCAAGCGAGCGGGGTCGTCCACGTCCGTTGGGGGGACCTGCTCCGAAGCCTCGGACACCGCGGCGTCCTCGGGATCGACTCCATCGGCCGGTTCTGTCGGCGCCCGCGTGCCGTTCGACCCAGCACCGGATTCGGAAGTGGAAGGACCGCCCTTCGTGGCGTTGGATCCGTCGTCGGTGAAGGGTGTGCCGATCAGGGCGAAGCCCAGGCTGGCGGCCGCCGCGGCGGCCACGAGCACAGACCCGGCCGCTGCGGCGGGACGGGCCACGGCGTCCTTGACCCGACCGGTCAGAGCCAGTCCGGCGACCGAAAGGCCCGTGAGGGAGCCGGGGGTCACGAGGTAGCCGTGCCCTGCGACTCCGAGGAGCGCCGGAGCCAACCACGCGCCGAGGCGGGAGTTCACCTCGAGAAGCTCGGCATGGATCGCGGCACAGGGCGGGCACCGCGCCAGGTGAGCCTCAGCGACGGCGGTGTCGCGCCGGGAGGTCCCCCGGCGGATGAAAGATCCCAACGTACGACGTACCCGGGTGCACTCCTGATCGGAGCAGGAGTTCGCGTGCATCGACACGTAGGCCTGGCGCAGTCCTTCTCGGGCGCGATAGGCCAAGGCAGCCACCGAATTGGCCGAGACCCCCAGGAGGGGCGCGATCTGCTGGGGTCTGAGTTGCTCGACCTCGGTGTGCCAGAGCACCATCTGCCAACGCTCAGGCAGGGACGCGAAGGCTTCCGCTGCTGCGGTGTTCTCGAATTCGGCGACCGCAGGATCCTCGAACGGGACGCCGGTGTCGAAGGCCGTCAGATCCTCGACCGGACGAGTCCGGTTCAGGGCCCGTAGCCGGTCGATGTGTAGGCGACGCAGCGACGTCAGCAGGTAGGCGCGAAAGGCGAGATCGGGACCGCCTCCGCGCTGGAGCACGTCGAGAACCTTGGCGAAGGCGTCCGAGACCAGGTCATCGGTCTCCGAGGGGGCAGCCAGGTGAGCGGCCAATCGTCGTGCCGCTCCGACGTGACGCTCGAAGAGCACCCCATAGGCAACTACGTCTCCGGCGCGAACGGCGGAGATCAAGTCCGCGTCGCCGGGGCCGACTGCTGTCGTTGTCGAGAGCAGTTGAGTCACAAGCCGTCATCCTAGGAGCCAAAACCGGCGATCCGACTATTTGTGTACGAAGCGATACCAAAGTGTGTATGTGCAGGTCGCGTCATAGCCAGGAGTCGAGTCCGTCTCACCCGGTTCGGCTCCGTGTAGAAGCGGGCCCGGACCCTGGGCCACTAGGGTGATGGGTATGTGCGGTCGCTACGCCTCCAGTCGACGTCCGGAGGACCTGATCGAGGAGTTCGAGGTCGTCGAGTCCCGGGTCGGCGTGCCACTGGCCGCGGACTACAACGTGGCTCCGACCAAGGAGATCTACGCGGTGGTCGAACGACCGCCGTCGGAGGATCGCTCCCGGCCGGCCCAGCGCCAGCTACGGGTGTTGACGTGGGGATTGGTGCCCTCGTGGGCCAAGGACCCCTCGATCGGCAGTCGAATGATCAACGCGCGGATGGAGACGGTCGCCACGAAACCGGCTTTTCGTCGCGCTCTGGCCGCACGAAGATGCCTGTTGCCGGCCGACGGATACTACGAGTGGTACCCCACCGCGAAGCAGAGCGCAGCCGGCAGATCCGGTAGGCCCGGCAAGCAACCCTTCTTCATCCGCCCGCGTGAGGGCGGTGTGCTGGCGATGGCGGGGCTGTACGAGATCTGGCGCGATCCCACGAAGGCCGAGGACGATCCGGCTCGCTTCCGCTGGACAGCAACCGTGATCACCACCGCTGCCGAGGACGAGC
Source organism: Nocardioides salsibiostraticola (assembly GCF_054783655.1). Classification (NCBI taxonomy): domain Bacteria; kingdom Bacillati; phylum Actinomycetota; class Actinomycetes; order Propionibacteriales; family Nocardioidaceae; genus Nocardioides; species Nocardioides salsibiostraticola. The sequence goes on from NZ_BAAGQD010000014.1 coordinate 453,003, forward strand.
TCGGCCAGATCCATGATCGGATGCCGCTGATGGTGGAGCCGGACCGACGCGATGAGTGGCTGGACCCGACGACGAGCCTCGTGGATGCGTCCGCGGTGTCCGCCCTGCTCGCGCCGGCCGCGCCGGGTCAACTCGAGGCGTTCCCCGTGTCGACCGCGGTGGGCAACGTGCGGAACAACGGACCGCAACTCACCGAACCATTGCCGCTGGAGGAGGAGGGACCATGACGATCGATCTGATCGTGGACACGCCCCAGGGGGAGGGCCGATTCGTCACCCGGAGAGCCCCCCGGCCGATCGCCACCCTGCTGCTGGGGCATGGGGCAGGCAAGGGAATCGAGTCCCGTGACCTACAGGCACTGGCCCGACACCTGCCAGGTCAAGGGATCACGGTGGTGTGTTTCGAGCAGCCGTGGGTGCGGGCCGGTCGAAAGCTCGCCACGGCACCAGCCACGCTGGATGAGGCTCTGATGGCGGCGGCGGACCGGTTGCGGATCCGGACCCCGCTCATCTTGGGTGGTCGATCGGCGGGTGCCCGCTCCGCGGTGCGCTGCGCCAAGTCCATGGGTGCTGCGGGGGCGTTGGCCCTGGCCTTTCCGCTGCACCCCCCAGGTAAGCCCGAGAAGAGTCGCGCGGCCGAACTCGCCAACAGTCGGGTTCCCACGTTGGTCATCCAGGGGGATCGGGACCCGATGGGTCGTCCGGAGGAGTTCGCTCCGGGGACGGAACTGAGCGTGGTGGCCGGCGCCGACCACGAGTTCGCCGTACCTGTCCGGGGAGCGCTGTCGCAGGAGGATGCGCTCGCGGTGATCGTCGAGGCCGCACTGGAGTGGATCGTTCGGGAGGTCGTCGGGAATGACTGACCAGGGGGCCGTGTTCCACCTCCGTGACCGCATTACTCGAAAGGCCCCGACCCGTCGTGGAGCGAGCCGACCTACAGTGGGGGACGATGACTGACTCCGTGACCGAACCCAGCCCTTCCGCCCCGCTCGACACCGGCGACGTGGACGTGGCGACCGAGTCCCCCGAGGAACGCTCATTACGTTTCGAGCGTGATGCGCTGCCCTTCTTGGACCAGTTGTACTCCGCCGCCATGCGGATGACGCGCAATCCGACCGACGCCGAGGACCTGGTCCAGGAGACGTTTGCCAAGGCGTTCTCCGCCTTTCACCAGTACAAGCCGGGCACCAACCTCAAGGCGTGGCTCTACCGGATCCTGACCAACACCTTCATCAACACCTACCGCAAGAAGCAGCGTCAACCTCAGCAATCGATGTCCGAGGATGTCGAGGACTGGCAGTTGGCGCGGGCCGAATCCCACTCCTCCGGCGGGCTGAAGTCCGCCGAGATGGAGGCGCTGGAGCATCTGCCTGATTCCCAGGTGAAGGACGCCCTGCAACGTCTGCCCGAGGAGTTCCGCCTGGCGGTCTACCTGGCCGATGTCGAAGGCTTCGCCTACAAGGAGATCGCCGAGATCATGGACACCCCGATCGGCACTGTCATGTCCCGACTGCACCGAGGTCGCCGTCAGTTGCGCGACATGTTGTCCGACCATGTGCGAGCCAACGACCTGCTGCCTGCAGCGACGGTCGGGAAGGGTGGCAAGTCATGAGCAACAGCCACGAGCACGAACCCTCCTCAGCGGAGTGTGCCGAGTATCTCGAGCGAATCGTCTACTTCATCGACAACGAGCTCGATGACGCCGACTGTGCCGCCGTCCAGCACCACTTGGACGCCTGCAACCCCTGCCTGGTGCGCTACGACCTGCAACGAACCGTGAAGACGGTCGTGGCGCGGTCCTGCTCCGAGGCCGCCCCCGATGACCTGCGCGCGAGGGTGCTGCTGCGCATCCGTGCGGTCCAGGTCCAGATCGGGGAGTAGCGCTCCGGCACCAACGCGCCGACCGAGCAGAACCCGACCGAGCAGAACAAGGAAGAGCCCCAGCCGAATGGCTGGGGCTCTTCCTTGTCAAGAGTGTTTCTTCGAACCGTGTTGCTGGTGGCTCTACGCTCAGGTGTTGGGACGCTTACCGTGGTTCGCGGCCTTCTTCCGACGAGAGCGGCGCTTGCGGCCAGTCTTGCCCATGGTGTCCTCCTGGATCGACGTCAAGGGCCACTATCCCAGCCCGGGGCTGCGACGCGAAATCGGCTCAGCCGAGTCGGCCCATGAACCGTTCGGCATCCACCACCACCCGGGTGATCTCACCGGTGCCCACGACCTTGCCGATGGTGGGGGCCAAGGAGGGATCCGCCCCGGCTTCGAGGTGACGTGCCGCGACGGTGAACCGATGCAGACGCCCGTCGACGTACGACGCGGAGGCGTTGACCTCCACGAGTTGCCCCACCAGGCTCGCACCGCTGTGCTCGAGGGCGATCCTGGTGCCGACGCTCGTGGCGCCCTCGGTGAGGGCGGGCTCTATCGCGGCGCAGGTGGTCGCCTCACACCAGGCGAGTAGCCGGGGGGTGCCCAGCACCGGCAGCGACCCCGACCCCACCGCGAGCGCGGTGTCGTTCTCGGTGACGGTGAAGGTGAGGGATGCGCTCAGGTCGCTGTGCGTGGTCATGGGAGCTCCCGGTGATAGACGATGAGGGAGACCGTCGGCTGGGGTTGCCAGTCGCGGTCGGGGGCCCGGACGAAGCCCAGACTCTCGTAGAGCCCGTGGGCGGCCGTCATCCGGTCGAGGCTCGACAGTACGACGCAGTGATCCCCCTCCCGACGACAACGGTCCAGGACCAGGGTGGTCAACGCGCGGGCGACCCCACGGCCCCGGTAGACGGGGTCGACGGCCAGCATCCGGAACTCACCCTCACCCGGGTCGGCGATCTCCCGCCACAGGGAGCCCGGGGGACAGATCGTCACCGACCCGGCGACGACCCCGTCGAGCAGAGCGACCCACACCTCGGCCTGCTCGTCGCGCACGGCGGTGTCCCGGAGCCGCTCGATGTAGAAGTCCTCCGGGCCGAGTAGGAACGGCTCGTAGGCCGCCACCGTGAGGTCACCCACGGCGGCGTACTCCTCGGCCCTGATGCGGCGCAGTTCCACCTCAGATGCCAAAGGTGCTGCGCGGGTAGGCCGCCTCCACGTCGGTGATGATGTTGACCAGGTACGGCACGTTGGCGGCGAACGCCCGGTCCAGAGCGGGTCCGATCTGGCGGGGGTCGGTGACCTTCTCCCCGGCCCCTCCGAGAGCCTTGACGACCTCGTCGTAGCGGGTCTGGTCGGCCAGGTCTGCGACCACGTCGTAGCCGTAGAGCATCTGCATCGGGCCCTTCTCCAGCCCCCAGGCGGAGTTGTTGCCCATCACCATGACGACCGGCAGGTTGTGCCGGACCAGGGTGTCCACGTCCATCAACGAGAATCCGGCGGCGCCGTCTCCGAAGAGCACCACGACCTGCGCGGAGGGGCGTGCCAGTCGGGCCGCTATCGCGGCGCCCAGACCGGCACCGAGGCAGCCGTACGGGCCAGGGTCGAGCCAGCCACCGGGACGCTTGGGCTCGACGAACTTCCCGGCGAAGCTGACGAAGTCGCCGCCGTCGCCGATCACGATGGCGTCCTCGGCCAGGCGAGGGACGAGTTCGCCGTAGATCCGCGCGGGGTGAATGGGGTCGGCCTCGGCGCTCAACATCTTCGCGTCCCGCTCGGTGGCCGAGGCCACGGTGTCCCGCAGGGTGGCGGTCCAGGCCGACCAGTCGGGTTTGTTGCCGCGGTCCATCGTCGCGGCGAGTGTGTCGAACACGGTGGAGAGGTCGCCCGAGACGGCCTCTTCCAGCGTTGCGTGGGTGCTGATCTGGCCGGGAGAGTCGGCGATGTGGACAACCCGGGCGGGTGCCGAGCCCTCTTCCTTGCCCCCGAAGATGCCGTAGCCGAGCCGGAAGTCGAGGGGAGTCCCGACCACCACGACGAGGTCGGCGCCACCGAGCGCCTGGCCCCGCGCTTTGGTGGCGAGCAGGGGGTGCCCGCCCGGGATGATGCCCCGGCCCATCCCGTTGGTGATGCACGGGATCCCCACCGCTTCGGCGAAGCGCAGTGCCGCGACCTCGGCGTGGTCGGCCCAGACATCGGTGCCCAGGATGAGAACGGGACGGCTGGCCTTGGCGAGGAGGGTCGCGATGCGGTCCAGGACGTCGGTGTCGGGATCCTGCCCGCGGACCGGACCACCGGTCGGGGCGGGCCCCGAGGCGTCAAGGAAGAACTCGTCCATCGGCACGTCGACGAAGACCGGGCCACGATGGGACGAACGCGCCTCCTGGAAGGCGCGGTTCATGCCGGGCAGTACGTCGCCGGCCGTGTGCAGGGTCGTGGCCCACTTGGACACCGACTGCACGATCGGGGGTTGGTCCAGTTCCTGCAGCGAACCCGAGCCCCAGCGGTTGGCTGGTGCGCGACCGCCGACGACGACCATCGGTGACCCGGCGAACTGTGCCTGCGCGATCGCGCTGACGCCGTTGGTGACGCCCGGCCCGGCGGTGAGGACCGCGAGCCCGGGCACCCGGGTGAGCTTGCCGGTGGCTTCGGCTGCGAAGGCAGCGGTCTGTTCGTGGCGGACGTCGAGCAGGCGCATCGGCGGGTCGGCCTTCACGGCGCCGTCGTACATCGGGAACACATGGGCGCCCGACAGGGTGAACATGGTCTCCACGCCGTGGGCTCGGGCGGCCGCCACGGCGAGAACACCGCTGTGGCCCGAGACGGTGCCGTCGGGAGTCGTCGGGGAGGCTGTGTCAGGGGTCACGTCATCGCTCATGACGGCAGGTTACTTGTTGCCCGATCAGCTGGGCTCGAGGTGGGAGGCGTTGGTACGGCGAAGCGCGTCGACCAGCAGAAGGAGAAGGTCGGCGCGCACCGCCGGCGCCGGGGTGCTCAACGACAGGAGCACGTAGAGAGCGCGCAGGAACGACTGCACGTTCGCCGCTGCGACCTCGTCGGGATGGGTCGGGTCGGCACCGTCGGGGCGCGCCTCAGCAGCACGGACCAGGGAGTCGACCCACGGTTCGAGTTCGACGCCGGTGATCTCCTCGCGCCGCAGGATGCGCAACACCGCGGCGGCGCAGCGATCGGGCTCACCGGCGGTCAGCAGGACCTCGGTGGGCATGGTCAGTCGCTCCGCCAGGACGTCGAGCATGACCTGTTGCTCGGCTCCGCCGAGGTGCGGAGAAGCGCCGAGGGCTCCGAGGGCGTCCGCGCCGTGCGCGACCGCGTGGGCCCAGCCCTTGTCGATGATGAAGCCCCGCAGATCGCGTTCACCCAGCAGCCACGTGGCCAACCGGTCACCCCACAGCAGGATCTGCGAGTCGGGAACGGTGGGAGTGGCGGTGTCGCGGTCGATGCAGGCGGCCAGAACGCGGGCGGAGTAGCTGCGGCGGAACACGCCGTCCCCCTCGGCTTCGCCGAGTCCCACACTCAGCCCGGTGGCCATGCCGTCCCCGAGCCCGGCCAACAGGTCGTCGTACACGCCCTGTCCGATCCAGGTCCGCAGGGTGGTGGAGGCGAGTTCGGCACGGATATGGGGGTCGGGGTCGGCGAGCATGACCGTGAGTTCGGCGGTCAGATCCGGCAGGGCTCGGTGCGTCGGCACGCGGTGACCCTGCTGCGTGATCTCTTCCCAACCTGCGAGTACCTCGCTGGAGATCGTCCGGTCCGAGAGTGACATGTCTGCATCTTGCCAAACCATCCTGAGGATCACGCACACCGATCTCTGACGTCAGGTGCCGGTGTGATGTGCCCTACGGTGGGGGAGTGGTGTCCCTGACCGATCTGGCCCGTGCGCATACCGATCTGGTCCCGGCCGACATCAAATGGTTGCAGTTGTTGCAGGCCGATTGGCAGATCATCGCCGACCTCTCCTTCGCCGATCTCGTGCTGTGGCTCCCGGAGCGGACGGGGCGCGGCTTCTGGGCCGGAGCACAGATGCGCCCGACCACGGGGCCCACGGCCTACGTCGACGATGTGGTGGGGACCTTCGTGGAGGCCGGTCGGCGACCGATGATCGACGAGGCCTACGGCCAGGGTCGGCTGGTCCGCGAGGGCGACCCGGAGTGGCGCGACGAGGTGCCGGTGCGGGTCGAGACGATCCCGGTACGACGAGCCGGGCGCGTCATCGCGGTGGTGGCCCGGAACACCAATCTGTTGGGGGTGCGGACGCCGAGTCGGTTGGAGTTGTCCTATCTCCAGGCCGCTGCCGACCTGACGTCGATGATCGCGGCCGGCTACTTCCCGGCGCCCGGCCAGCGCAGTGACCACGCCGACAGTCCACGGGTGGGTGACGGCTTCCTTCGCGTGGACCCTGCAGGGAGGGTGATCTACGCCAGTCCCAACGCCTTGTCGGTCTATCGGAGGTTGGGGCTGAACGGGGACCTCGCCGGGCTTTCGTTGGCCGACCTCACCCGTGATCTGGTTCCCCCACGCCGACGACCCGACGAGGAGACCCTCAGTGCGGTGCTCGGCGGTCGCGCTCATCGTGACACCGAGATCGGGACCGATGAGGTGTCCTTGATCCTGAGGTCCATCCCGTTGCGGGACGAGAATGACCACCTCGGGGCCCTGATCCTGCTGCGCGACGTCACCGATCTCCGGTCCCGGGACCGGGAGCTGGTGACCAAGGACGCCACGATCCGGGAGATCCACCACCGGGTGAAGAACAATCTGCAGACGGTGGCGGCGTTGCTGCGCCTCCAGGCCCGGCGGATCGACCCGGAGGTGGCGGGCTCGGCGCGTGCGGCCCTGGAGGAGGCGGTACGCCGCGTGGGGACCATCGCGATCGTCCACGAGACGCTCAGCGAAGCGGTCGAGGAGACGGTGGAGTTCGACGATATCGCCGATCGACTCGGTCGGCTGGTCTGCGACATGGGCGCGGTGTCGGGTCAGGTGCGGATCAACCGCCAGGGCAGCTTCGAAACGCTCCCTTCGGAGACGGCGACCGCTATGGCCATGGTGCTGACCGAACTACTTCAGAACGCGGTCGAGCATGCCTTCGACACCGACGACCCGTCCGTGACCGGTGAGATCGCGGTGGTCGCCCAGCGAGAGGGAGACACCTTGACGGTGCGGGTCGAAGACGATGGTCGGGGTCTACCCGACGATTTCGACCTCACCACCACGACCCACCTGGGTCTGTCCATCGTCCGAACCCTGGTGGAGTCGGAGATGGGCGGTCGATTCGAGTTGGGGCCAGCACCCAGCGGCGGTGCTTCAGCCCAGATCGAGGTACCGATCGAGCGCTGACGTGCCCTCACGGTCCTCGTTGATCGTTGTTGCAGGGTCCTCTCAGGCCGTGCGAACGCGGGCTCGGGCGTTGCGACGCTTGAGCGCCCGGCGCTCGTCCTCGCTCAGACCGCCCCAGACTCCGTGGTCCTGACCGGCTTCGAGAGCCCAGGACAAGCACAGTTCGCGCACGTCACAACGACGGCACACCTGTTTGGCCTCCTCGATCTGGAGGATGGCCGGACCGGTGTTGCCGATCGGGAAGAACAATTCCGGGTCCTCGTCGAGGCACGCGGAACGGTGACGCCAATCCATGGCTGGTGGCTCTCTTTCTGCTTGCGTGCAGGCAGGGGTTTCTCAGGCCTGCGGGCTCTCTCGTCATCGCGTAAGTGAACGATTTCACGAGCGCTCCGCCACACTTTCAACTATCGGGCTCCCAATCAAGCCTTTTGGCAGGTTCGTTGGGTCACAAAGGTTAATTCTTAGAAACCGCGCGGTGCGGGTCCTGGTCCGGTATGGCGGCCCCTGACCCACCCGGGACTAGGGTGACCCGGTGACGAAACGACCCGCCATTCCACCGCCTTTGACCGTAGCGGCTTCGCTGACCGCGATCCAGGGAATGGTCCTGGTGATCCTCGCCGGAGTCGAGATCGTGAACGTGAACAAGGACCGGCTGTCGATCGGGGTGACCACTTCGGCGTTCTTCTTGGCCTACGGAGCGGTGCTCCTGTTCGCGGCGTACGCGTTGACCCGTCGGCAGGGTTGGGCGCGCGGACCTGTCCTGATCACCCAACTGATTCAGCTCGGCCTGGCCTGGAACCTTCGTTCGTTTGCCTTGATCGCTGTCGTCATGGCGGTCTCGGCCGTGGTGGTGATTGCCGGGATGTTGAACGCGGCGAGTGTCGAGGCCCTCTCCGACGAGCCGATCTGAGCGATCTCACCCGTCCTGGTCGAGAGACTCCCGCAGGCTGTCGAGCGTGCGGGTGAGTAGGCGTGACACGTGCATCTGGGAGATGCCGATCTCCTCGGCGATCTGGGACTGAGTCATGTTCTTGAAGAACCGGAGCATCAAGATGCGCTTCTCGCGGGCGTCGAGCCGGTTGAGCAGCGGCTTGATGGATTCGCGAATGTCGACGTGCTCGAGGCCGGCGTCGTCGATCCCGATGGAGTCGAGCATGTTGGCGGCCCTGCCTCGGTCTGCGTCGGCGGCGGCGTCGAGCGAGAGCGTGGCGTAGGCGTTCCCGGATTCCAGACCCTCCACGACCTCCTCCACCGTGCAGCCCATCGCCTCCGCCAGCTCTCGGGGGGTCGGTGAGCGGCCCAGCCGCTGGGTCAGCTCAGCCGCCGTGCCGGTGATCTGCGCCCGCAGCTCCTGCAAGCGCCGGGGGACGCGGATAGCCCAGCCCTTGTCGCGGAAGTGGCGCTTGATCTCGCCGATGATGGTGGGGGTGGCATACGTCGAGAACTCCACACCGCGCTCGGCGTCGAAGCGGTCGATCGACTTGATCAGGCCGATGGTGCCGACCTGGACGAGATCCTCGTGCGGCTCCCCACGGTTCCCGAATCGTCTGGCGCAATGCTCGACCAGAGGGAGGTGCAGGTGGACCAAGGCATCCCGCGCCGACCCGCGCTGAGCGTCGTCGGCGTGCTCAGCCTGCAGGGCCGAGAAGTGTTCGGCGGTTCGAGCCCGGATGAGCTGGAGATCCATGTCAGACGCCAGTCGCGCCGACCGCTGATGTGAGCGCCAGCGTCACCGTGAACCGTCCGGTGTCGTTGTCGACCGTAGCGGTGGCCAGGGTCGTGAGTACCTGCCACGCGAAGTCGTCGTAGTCGGGCGCTGATCCGGTGGCTGCGTCGACGCTCAGCGAGACGGTGATTCGACGCGACTCGAGATGGAAACCGCACTGCAGATCCGAGTCCGGTTCGGCCATGGACAACACGATGGCGCTGGCTTCTCCGACCGCCATCCGGAGGTCCTCGATGTCGTCGATGGTGAAGTCGAGACGGGCGGCCAGGCCGGCGGCGGTCGTCCGCACCACCGAGAGGTAGGCGCTGTCGGCGGGCAGCCGTAGATCGACATCGGTCTTGTCCGATCGGGCGTTCGGATCGGTCTGCGCCATGCTCGCCCTCCTTTGCTCAGGGTTCGATTCTGGCTGACCCTACTGCGCAGCAGGGTGAGTGGCCGGTCCCGTAGCCTCGCGTCATGGTTGCGAGTCGCTCCGCCCGAGTCCGCAAGGCCGCCGCTCAGGCGGGCCCTCTCGCGAAGGTCGTCATCGACGTCGACGGAAGTCAGCAGTTCCTCTACAAGATCGCCTGCACGCAGTGCACGGGCAAGGGCGACCGCCCGTGGTCGGTCTATCGGCCCGGCGGCGACAACGGGTTCATGGCCGCGATGGATCGGTGGATCTTCCACCTGCACGAGAGCCACCCCGACGTCGATGCCCCGTGTCTGGCGTTCCTGCCAGAGGCGCAGCAACGTCTCCACGAGCGGCGCGAGGCGCAGTAGTTGACCCCTCCGACGATGGGGCGTGTTCACCCTTGCGAGAGTCCGGCGGCTCGGGCGTTGCGGCGGACGCTTTGCAGGAAGGCCGACACCGCGGGCCGGGAGTCCGCTGATTGGTCGCAGGCGACGAGCACCTGACGGCGTACCGTCTGGGCGATCTCGAGGACGTCGACACCTTCTGCCGGGAGGAAGGCGCGGCCGAGGTCGGACATCAGGGTGACCCCGAGGCCGGCGGCCACCATGGCCAATGCGGTGGGCTGCTCATCGACTTCATGAACCACCCGCGGGTCGAAGCCCGCCTGTCGGCAGGCGCTGCGCATCGCCCGGCCGTAGTAGTTGTCCAGCCCCGACATGACCCAGTCGCAGTCCGCGAGGTCGGCCAGGTCGATCCGGGTGCAGTTGAACCACCCCGCGGGTGCCGCGAGGTGGACCTCGTCCATGCCGGCGGGAACCAGGGTGAGGCCCGACATCCAGGGCTCCGGGGCGTCTGGGTAGTCGAGGAGGAAGGCCAGATCGAGGTGTCCGTGGCGAAGATCCAAGGGAGCATCGTCGGGATCGGTCTCGCGGGTCGTCAGGCGGACCTCGGGATGGCGGGCAGCGAGGTCTGCGATGACCCGCGGCATCAGGCTGGCCGCCACCGTGCAGAACACGCCGACGCGGAGCTCGACGGCGAGGGTGCCGCGCGCGCGCTCGACCGCAGCACGGGCCTCCTGTTCGGCGCCGAGCAGGATCTCGGCGTGCTCGAGCAGGATCCGGCCGACCTCAGTGAGCCGGACCCCCCGACCGCTTCGCTCGAGTACGGCGGCCCCGAGATCGTTCTCGAGTGCTTTGATCTGCTGGGAGATGCCGGAGGGGGCGTAGTGCATGGCGAGCCCGGCTGCCGTGACGCCCCCATGATGAGCCACTTCCCGCAACATGCGTAGTCGGCGCAGACCCAGTTCGTCCATTCACTGATCATGCATCATCGCTGCAGTTTTGTTCACTAGACGTGCACGGTGCGAGGGCTGAGACTGAGCCTGCCGTCCGCGTGGGTGGTGTGATCAGGGAGATGGTGTGCGGTGTTCGTGTTTGCGGTTCTTGGGTGGCTCGGCGGCTTGCTGGTGGCGGGCGGGTACGTCATGGTGTCGCTGCGGCGAGTCGCACCCGACTCGACGTGCTTCCAGATGTTGAACGTTGCCGGAGCAACGATGTTGGGTCTGTCTTGTGCGGTCTCGGGCGCTTGGGCGCCGGCCTGTCTGAACGCCCTCTGGCTCGTTATCGGTCTGAGGTCGCTTCTGGTGGGGCGCCTGGGTCGGGTCAACATAGACAGGCCAGTGGTGGGTTCGGCTGACTTCCGGGCCGCCGCGTAAGTCGGGCCTCGAGCGGGCGGTCTTCCGACCTAGGCTGGTGGTATGGCTGACTCCGTATCGCTTGCCGATGTCCTCGCCCGCCTCCATAAATGTGAGTGGATCGATCTCACTCACGCCTTCGGGCCGGGTATCCCGCACTACTTCGCCTTCCCGGACGAGGAGCGCGAGACGTTGTTCCACTTTGATGAGGGGGTGGGCTCGACCGGCACGGGCTTCTTGGCGCACCGCTTCACCCACATCGGGCAGTGGGGCACCCACGTCGATCCGCCCGCGCACTTCGCGCGCGGCGGCCGCTTCCTCGACGAGTTGCCGGTGACCGACATGATCCTGCCGCTGGTGGTCGTCGACGTACGCCGTCAGGTCGCGGCGAACATCGACCACACCGTCACGGTCGCCGACCTCGAAGCCCACGAGGCCAAGCACGGAGAGATCCCGGCGGGCGCGTTCGTGGCGCTGTTCACAGGGTGGTGCGCACGTTGGCCGGACGGCGAGGCCATGGCCAACCGGGATGCGGAGGGTGTCGCCCACTACCCCGGGTGGGGAGTGGAAGCGCTGACCTTCCTGGTCGAGGACCGCGGCGTGACGGCCATCGGCCACGACACGACCGACACCGACCCGGGTGCCGTCGTGAGCGGCGGAACTGCGCCGGCCGAGACTTACATCCTCAGCGCTGACAAGTGGCAGATCGAGATGTTGGCCGGACTCGACGAGGTGCCGTCGACCGGCGCCCTCGTCGTGGCGACGTGGCCCAAGCCTCACGAGGGATCCGGTTTCCCGGCACGGGTCTTCGCGATCGTCGACCGAAGCTGAGGCCGCTCAACGAACTGGCTCGAGTCGGCCGGTGCGAGCAGGAGGGCGATCGTCCCTTCGTGTCGCAAAAAGCGCCATCTGCCGGGGCTTCGAGGCGCTTCTTGCGTCACGATGCTGCAGATCGAACTCCGTGACCACTAACTGGTCCAGTGGTTCTCCACCAAGGTGACCGCCTCCGGGCAGGTCAGGCCGAGGGCGCGGGCGTTCGCGACGTACTCGGCGACGAGGGCGTGAAGTTCGGGGGTCGAGGGGCGTGAGGACCGAACGAAGGTTCCTCGTCGGCCGTGGGTCTCGATGACGCTGTCGGCCTCGAGTTCGCGGTAGGCCCTGGCCACGGTGTTCGGAGCCAGTCCCAGGTCTGCGGCCATCTGACGCACGGGAGCCAGGCGCGTTCCCGCAGGCAGCGTGCCACTGGTGACCAGGGATGCGATCTGCGCTCGTAGCTGTTCGTAAGGCGGAATGCTTGATGCCGTGTCGACGGAGATGTTCACGGCATCGTGTTGCCGGAACGGGCCATCGACTCATGCAACCTTCGGTTGTCCACCACGAGCACGTAGATCGCGGACACCCCGGCGAAGAGTGCATAGCTCCCGCCGAGCAGCAGCGTGGCGGACGGAATGTCGCGATAATTCACTGCGACCGAGTAGAGCGCGATGGCGGCACTGAACACCGCGACCAGGAAAGCGCTACCGGACATCGGGTTCACCGTCTTGTCCAGGAGCGCCTTCTGCCAGAGCAGCCCGTCGGAGTTGCTGGCGACGAGCGGCCGCGCGATCACCACCGCGGCAACCCAGTAGTGGGCTCCGACCAATACGAGCCCGAGACCGCACGCGAGAAGCGCGCGCTGGGCTGACGCTGAGTCGGTGGATGCCCAGATGGCGACGGTCAGGACCGCACCGAACGTCGAGACCATGACGGCCAAGCGCAAGCGCACGACGTGTAGTCGGTCGAGGTAGTCGGAGAGTCGACGCTGAGCGGGATCCACCGTGCGGACCGGCCCGTCGAGGAGAGGTGCGGTGCGGTACCCGGCCACGAGAGTGCCCACGGTGAATCCGGCGCCCATACCGAGAAGCCCGGCGAACCAGTACCAGGGCACCTCCTCCCACCCCGACGCGAAGGGGGACAGGGGGGCCGCCAAACCCATGAGGCCTCCGCTTGTTGGATAGTAGGAACGTCGGAGGAGTTGCGGCGCCAGCCACTGCCGCACGGCAGGGGTCAGGGGGGCCGGGACCGTGGCGGCGAACGCCTGCAAGTCGCTCTCGGCGTTCTTTCTGGTGGCTCTGACCAGTGCGAAGATGCAGACGCCGTAGATCAGAAGAAGCCCCGCTATGTAGATCGTGAACGTCATACCCGCACCTCGTCTTGTTGTGTCAATGCTTGACGCAAACGTATCAATACAAAGCTGTCTTCGGTCAGCGGTGGTGGTGCGGGTCGCAGCTTCGAACAGCGAAACGCCCCCGGACCCATCGGGTCCGGGGGCGTTCAGCCTCTAGCTCGAGAAACTCAAGCCTTCTTGGTCTCCCAGAAGATCTCGGCGATCTCGTCGATCTTGGCCAGCAGCTGGTCGGCCACATCGGCGTCGAGGGCGCCCTTGGCGCCCGAGGCGCCGGCGAGCTTGGTGGCCTCGTTGACCAGGACGTGCAGCTGCGGGTACTTCTCGAAGTGAGGGGGCTTGAAGTAGTCGGTCCACAGCACCCACAGGTGGTGCTTGACCAGTTCGGCGCGCTCCTCCTTGATCAGGATGGCGCGGGTGCGGAAGTCAGGGTCGTCGTTGTCGGCGACCTTGTTGATGATGCCCTTGATCGACTCGGCCTCGATGCGAGCCTGAGCGGGGTCATAGACACCACAGGGCAGGTCGCAGTGTGCGGAGACCTCGACGGTGGGGGCGAACAAACGCGCGAACATGCGGGTCCTCTCGTAGACGGATAGGTAGTTGGGACACTACTCGGCGTGAAGCCAGCATCAACTCCCGTCTCTCCAGTACCCCTCGGCTGGGCGATCGTCACAGGCGCCTCGATGAACCCGACGTTGAACCACGGCGACCGGTTGCTCGTGCTCTACGGACGTACGCCGCGACCGGGTCAATTGGTCGTGGCGCGGTTCCCGGACGGGGCGCTCGTGGTCAAGCGCGCGGTGGAGCGGCGTACCTCGGGCTGGTGGCTGCTGAGCGACAATCCCGCGCAGGGCGTCGACTCGCGACACCGTGGCCCGATCCACGAGAGCGATCTCCGCGCCGTCGTCCTGGCGCGGGTGTGGCCCCGGCCGGGCCGGATCGGAGCCGCTCCGTCTGTGATCTGACTCATTCCCCGTCAGCGGGTGCGTTGTGGCGCCCTATGACAGGATGAGTCCTCGTGGCCACCGCTGATTCCTCTCACCCGTACGCCGGGGACCCCGTCTTCGATCTGCACCACCGCGGGAAACTGGAAACGGTCTCGACCGTCGCGGTCGACGGACCCGACGCGTTGGCCCTGGCCTACACCCCGGGTGTGGCCTTGGTCTGCGAGGCCATCGCCGCCGATCCGTCGCTGACCCAGCACTACACGTGGGTGCCGAACACCGTCGCCGTGATCACCGACGGCACCGCGGTTCTCGGACTCGGTGACATCGGCCCCGCCGCGGCCATGCCGGTCATGGAGGGCAAGGCCGTGCTGTTCAAGCAGTTCGGCGGAGTGGACGCGGTTCCGATCTGCCTGGACACCACCGACACCGACGAGATCATCGAAACGGTGCGCCGACTCGCCCCCAGCTTCGGTGGCATCAACCTCGAGGACATCTCCGCCCCACGGTGTTTCGAGATCGAGGAACGGCTCAAGGCCGAACTCGACATCCCCGTTTTCCACGACGACCAGCACGGCACCGCCGTGGTCGTCCTGGCCGCCCTGACCAACGCGCTGCGCTTGACCGGTCGCGATCCGGGCACGACCCGGGTCGTCATCTCCGGCGCCGGCGCAGCGGGCGTCGCGGTCGCCCGGATCCTGCTGGAGGCCGGCATCACCGATCTCGCGGTGACCGACCGCAAGGGTGTGCTGAACTCCGAGCGCGGCGACCTGACCCCGGTCAAGCGGGCTCTGGCCGTCGACACCGCCGACCGCTACGGCCGCGTGGGCACGTTGGCCGACGTGCTGGACGGTGCCGACGTCTACATCGGCGTCTCCGGGGGCACCGTCCCGGAGGAGTACGTCGCCTCCATGGCGCCCGACGCGATCATCTTCGGCCTGGCCAACCCCACCCCCGAGGTGCACCCGGACATCGCGCGTCGCCACGCACGCGTCGTGGCCACCGGCCGCTCGGACTTCCCGAACCAGATCAACAACGTCCTGGCGTTCCCCGGGATCTTCCGGGGCGCCTTCGACGTCCACGCCACCGCGATCACCGAGGGCATGAAGGTGGCGGCGGCCACGGCCCTGGCCGACCTCGTCGGAGACGACCTCGCGGAGGACCTGATCATCCCCTCGCCGTTCGACCCGCGCGTCGGGCCCGCGGTCGCCGCGGCCGTTTCCGAGGCGGCAAGGCGTGACGGAGTGGCTCGGATCACCGGACTCCCCACGCGTTAGAGTCGGCATCATGCTTGCTATCTACGCCGAATCCTTCTCGCCCGAATCACCCCTCGACGGACTGGTCATTGGCGAACGCCCCGATCCCGAGGTCCCGGAGGGGTGGACCACCGTCACCGTCAAGGCGGCCTCGCTGAACCACCACGACCTCTTCTCCCTGCGTGGGGTCGGCCTGAAGCAGGAGCAGTTGCCGATGATCCTCGGCACCGACGCCGCAGGGATCGACGAGGACGGCAACGAGGTCGTCGTCCACGGCGTCATCAGCGACCCCTCGTGGACTGGTGACGAGACCTTCGACCCGCGCCGCTCGCTGCTCTCCGAGCGCTTCCAGGGATCGATGGCCGAGAAGGTCGCCGTCCCGCGGGCCAACCTGGTGCCCAAACCCGCCTCCCTCTCGTTCGCCGAGGCCGCGTGCCTGCCCACCGCCTGGTTGACCGCCTACCGGATGCTCTTCACCCGCGGAGACCTCAAGGCCGGCGACACCGTCCTGATCCAGGGCGCTGGTGGAGGCGTCGCGACGGCTCTGATCACCCTGGCCCGTGCCGCCGGGCTGCGGGTGCTCGCCACCAGCCGCGACGAGGGCAAACGCGCCAAGGCGCTGGAGATCGGCGCCCACGAGGTGTTCGAATCCGGAGCTCGACTGCCCATCAAGGTCGACGCCGTCATGGAGACCGTCGGCAAGGCGACCTGGTCGCACTCGATCCGTTCCCTGCGTCCTGGCGGCAAGATGGTGATCTCCGGAACCACCTCCGGGCCCAAGCTCGATGACGCCGAGCTGACCCGGATCTTCTTCCTCCAGCTCAGTGTTATCGGCTCCACCATGGGCACCCGCGACGAGCTCGCCTCCCTGGTGACGATGCTCGACGCGACCGGGGCCCGGCCGCTGATCGACCGAGAGATCCCGATGGAGCGCGCCGCCGAAGGCTTCGCGGCCATGGCCTCGGGGGATGTGTTCGGGAAGATCGCCTTCACCCGATGACGGAGCACCCGATGACGGAGCACCCGATGACGGAGCACCCGATGACGGAGCGCTCGGTGAAGACCCACCTGATCACCGGCGCCGGGTCCGGAATCGGGTTCCTGCTGGCGCGTGCCCTGCTCGATCGGGGCGACGAGGTCCACGTCGTGGCCCGCAACGAGGAACGCGGCCAGGAGTTGGCCGACGCACTGCCCGGGAGTCGGCCCCTGGTCGTCGATCTCGCTGATGCCTCGGCTCTGGAGGCCCTCGACGTGCCTGACCGGCTCGACTCGGTGGTTCACTGCGCCGGCGTCGTCGAGTTGGGCTCCGTGGCCGATCTGTCCGCCTCCGCCTGGACCGATCAGGTGATGGTCAACCTCGTGGCGCCGGCGCTCCTCACCAAGGCGGCTCTCCCGGCGTTGCGTGCCGCCTGCGGGACCGTGGTCCTGGTGAACTCCGGGGCAGGGCTCTTCGCTCACCCCTCGTGGTCGGCGTACGCCGCCTCGAAGCACGGGCTGAAGGCCCTGGCGGACTCGCTGCGCGCCGAGGAGGCTCCGAACGGGGTCCGGGTCACCTCGGTGTACCCGGGGCGGACCGCGACTCCCATGCAGCAGAAGGTGCACGACCAGGAGGGCAAGGACTACGACGCCGCCGACTGGATCCAACCCGAAACGGTGGCGACCACGATTCTGTCGGCGCTGGATCTGGCCCCTGACGCCGTCATGCCGGACGTGGTCCTGAAACCGACCGGCAACTAGTCGCCGCGCTGCTCGGTGCGCCAGACGACGATGCGTCCGACGGCCCACAGGCCCAGGAAGGCGCCGGCGGTGACGAGCAGGGCGACCCAGAAGTAGGGAGCCGGGCCGCTGTCTCCGTGCCTCACCTGGGACGCGGCGTGGGTCATCCCCAGGGCCACGATCACGAACAGCGCGGATTCCACCAGTTGGGTGCGCAACGGCAAGCCGAACGACTTCTCCGTGGGGATCTCGCCGTAGCGTTCGGCCACTCGGCGGCTGATGTGGTCGGCCGACCCGATCAGGGCCTCGGTGATGGCGGACTGTTCGCTTTCGACCTCATGCAGTCTCGTGCGTAGCCCGAGGGCACTCTGCACCGAGGTGAAGGTCTGGTGGACCGCTTCGTCGCCGTCCTCGAAGTCGAGCCACAGATCGCGCCGGAACCCGGCGAGACGTTCGTCGAATCCAAGCGCCTGCTCACGCATTCCCTGACTGGTGATCAAGACCGAGGTCAGGGTGGTCGGCGCGCTGTCGAGTTCGATGTCCCAGGCGTTGGCCAGGGCTTCGGCGTGACGGGCCAGGAACGCGGACTGCCGCATAGCCAGGATGACGAGGTCCACCGCCTCGTGGTGCGCGAATCCTTCGAGCACCGCGGGCTCGAGGTGTCGATCGGTGGGGGCGGAGACCTGCTCGTCGAGGCGGCCAGTCGTGCCAGCCTCTGCCTTCGTACTTTGGATCCTCCGGGTTTCGATCAGAGCCAGGGCCGCCCTGGATGCCCGACACCAGGTCGATCCGAGCCAGTACCCATCCGGGTGCGATGAACTCTCGTCCGACCGTCGCGCGCCGTCAGGCACCTCTTCAGTAGCCAGCTCCGGCGCCGAACGGCCGTCGGGCACCAGATGACTGATCACGAAGGGACGGACGTCGTCGGGCCGGCGCCTGGTCGGGCTGTCGAAGCCCAGGGCGCGCAGGAGTGCGTGATGGTTGAGGTGGGACCAGCGCCGCGAAGCCTGCTCCGAACGTGTGCCGGGGTCCACGAACCACGTCACCCGCTCGGCCATCTCGTCGAGGGTGGGAGCCGTGAGGACGATGTGGAGGACGACGTAGCTCATCACCTCCACGTCGTCATAGGAGAAGATCTCGATGGCTTGAACCAGACATCCGTTCGACTGCGGGAAGGCATCGACGAGCGCTCGGTTCCTCTTCAATCCCCTGCCCTGTACGACGACGTACCCGACGCCTGACCTCATCGCGGCCAGACGAGCTTCGTCGATCGAGATCGGGGACTCTGTGTTGGTCGTCGGCCTCGTGCTCGAACGCAGGGTCCACAGGGGGTTGCGGGGCCCGATCGGCTGACTACCGGCAGGCGCACCCCGGACGGGCAGGACCACGGCCAGCGACCCGGAAGCCCACGAGGCGGTCCGGGTCGAGTGGTGTGATTCCCGCGCGGACTGGTCGATCCGTGTCATGCATTCCTTCCGGCTCTGGCCCCGAGTAGAGCCGGCGCGTTGCTTCCGAGCATTGATAGGGACAACTACAGCCCGGAAATGTTGGAAATACGGTCACAACAGTCAGGATTGGACGATCCTGGACGAGCAGAACCGCCACCCACGCGGATGCGCCTGACCGAAACAGAGGAACCGTGACCACGGAACGCACCACGCCTGGCCCTCCCGCGGGGGGCCGGTGGGATCCCCTGATCGAAGAACTACGAGCCCTTCGTCGCACGGCGGACGAACCGTCGTACGCCGAGATGACCCGCCGACTGATCGACCAACGCATCGCCGACGGGATGGATGAGCACGCGGCGCGCATCGCCAAGTCCAGCGTCCATGACGCGTTCCGCCTGGGTCGATCCCGGATCAATCTGCCGTTGGTTCGAGAGTTCGCGCGGGTGCTGGGAGCCGATCCCTCTGTGGTCGACGAATGGGTGGCTGCCTGCCCGCCCGTCACGGCCCCCGCCACGGAGGCCCTGCCGGACCCCGCCACGGACCCCGTCCCTGCCCCTCTGCCGGCTCCCGAGAGCGCGCGGGAGGAGCCCGCGCCGGCGCCACCCGCGGCGGACGCAACCGTGCCCCGGCACGTCGTGCTGCTGCTCGTAGCGTGCGTGGCCCTGAACCTCGTGGGGCGGGAGTTCGTGGACTTCTTCCAGTTCCCGATCTACCTCGACATGGTGGGCACCGCCATCGTCGCGATCGCGCTGGGACCGTGGCGCGGCGCCGGGGTCGGACTGGCCACCAACCTGATCGGGGCCATCGGTAGCGGGTGGATCTCGATTCCCTTCGCGCTGGTGAACATCGTCGGGGCACTGGTCTGGGGCTACGGGGTCCGCGCCTGGGGGATGGGCCGCACCCTGGGTCGTTTCTTCCTGCTCAACCTGATGACCGCCTTCGCCTGCACGGTCGTCGCCGTACCGATCCTGGTGACGGTTGTCGGTGATCGGCTCGAGCCCGGCCAGATCACCATCAGGTTGCTTGTCGAAGAAGCCTGGGGCAACGTCGCGGGGGCCGTGCCCTTCTCCAACCTGATGACGTCATCCGCCGACAAACTGATCTCCGGATTCTTCGCCCTGGTGGTGATCTCGATCCTCCCGGTGGGGCTGCGCTCCGGATTGCCGCTGGTCCTGGCCGATCAGGACGACGCGCGCGTTCCTCGCTGAGGTAAATGGGTGGAGACAGGTTCAGCCGATGAAGTAGCGTCTGCCCGCCGGTCAATACGGCGTGACCTCTCAGAATCCAGCAAAGGAACCGCTCGTGCCGACCCCCGTAGCCAGCACCGATCCCACCTCGGCGCCGACCGCCGGTGATGGGCGCACGCCGCTGGTCATCCGACTGCTGGTCCTGGCCACCTTCATCGTGATCCTGAACGAGACGATCATGATCAACGCGATCCCTCGGCTGATGACAGACTTCGCCGTGACCGAACGGGCCGCCCAATGGCTCTCCACGGCCTTCATGCTGACCATGGCCGCGGTCATCCCCACGACGGGCTGGTTCCTGCAACGGGTCACCACGCGGGCGGCGTACGCCACGGCCATGGCGGTGTTCTGCCTTGGTACGGCGATCGCCGCCCTGGCGCCGACCTTCGAGGTGTTGCTTCTCGCCCGGGTCGTCCAGGCCGGCGGGACCGCGGTGATGATGCCACTTCTGATGACCACACTGCTGACGGTCGTCGCCGAGAGCGACCGCGGACGGGTGATGGGCAACGTCACCCTGGCCATCTCTGTGGCCCCGGCCCTCGGCCCGTCGGTCTCCGGGGTGATCCTGCAACTCGGTTCCTGGCGCTGGATCTTCGCCCTCGTTCTGCCGATCGCCGCTCTGATCACCTGGCGCGGTCTGGCCGCCCTCGAGAACGTCGGTGAGCAACGACCTGGAGCCATCGACTGGTTCAGCGTGGTCGCCGCAGCCCTCGGATTCGGCGGGCTGGTCTTCGGCTTGAGCCGATTCGGCGCTGAGGGAGTGTTGGAGCCTCTGCTGATGGTGCTCGCCGGGCTGGTGTCCATCGGAGTCTTCCTTGCCCGCCAACGCCAACTCCAGCGGGCAGAGAGTGTGCCGCTGATGGATCTACGGGTACTCCGGGTCCGGACGTTCGCGCTGTCGCTGGCGCTGATGTCGGTGGCGTTCATGGCGATGTTGGGTTCGATGATCCTGTTGCCGCTCTATCTCCAGAACGTCCGCCTCCTCTCACCTCTCGAGACCGGTCTCCTGGTGATGCCGGGTGGGCTGGCCATGGGGCTCCTGGGACCGACGGTGGGGCGGACCTTCGATCGGTTCGGCGCCCGGGTCCTGGTGATTCCTGGGTCCTTGGGCATCGTGGCCTCGCTGTCGGTCTTCACCCAGGTCTCCGCGGACATGCCCTACTGGCAGATCCTTTCGGGACATGTGGTGTTGATGATCTCCCTCGCAGCGGTCTTCACGCCGGTGTTCACCGTCGGTCTCGGGTCACTTCCCATGGAGCTCTACTCCTACGGCAGTTCGATGCTCGGGACTCTCCAACAGGTGGCCGCGGCCTTCGGTACCGCTCTGGTCATCACCGTCATGTCGACCCGTGCGGTCGCCTTGGAAGAATCCGGTCTCGATCCGACCGAGGCTCTGATCGGGGGCATGCGGCTGGCCTTCCTGGTGGGGGCCATTCTGTCGATCGCCGTGGTGGCGATCGCCCTACGGCTTCCCGCCCGGGTGAGCCCGCAGGTTCCCGACGCCGAGACCGCCGACGCGGGGGAGCAGGCCGAAGGGGTCAGGCCTTCGAGCGCCAGTTGAGCGCTCCGATGAGGACCATCCTCAACTGAGTCCTGGCCGACTCGGCGACCGCGGCCACCTCGGCCTCGCTGGTGGTCTCGAGTAACGCCTCGGCGGTCCCCACCATGGCATTCACGATCAGGGTGGCCACGACCCGCAGGTCGTCACTGGACCAAGCGTTCGTGCCGGGTAGGTGGGCCAGATCAGTGGCCAGTTCGCGCTTGAACAACTCGATGCCCTGGCGGATGGCCACGCGCACCGCCGCGGGCCCCGCGGTTCGTTCGCGCACGATGAACGCGAAGTGTTCGCTCTGCCCCTGCACGTGTTCGACCAACAGGCGCACCGAGTTGTCGACGATGTCTTCCAGCGCAGGGTCACCGCGGCGTACGTCGCGCAACACGGCTCGCAGGGAGGCGAAGGATTCCTCGACGAGTTCGAGCCCGAGGGCCTCGATCGAGTCGAAGTGCCGGTAGAACGCGGTGGGCACGACCCCGACCTCCTTGGCCACCTGCCGCAGCGAGAGCGCGACGAGGCTGGTGTCCTCCAGCAGGCGGAGCGCGGCGTCCAGGATGGAACGTCGGGTCCGCTCCTTGCGCTCGACTCGGGTCTCGGTCACGGCGTCAGTGTACGGGTGTTCCTTGGTGAACATGTGTGCACGCACACAAGCCGCAGTCCTTGACCGTGGGGTCGCGGCGCGAGATAGTTTCGGAGTACGCACGTACACTCAAACTTTCCTCTGTATCTCTACCGTCCTCATCTTCTCGAACCTCCCAACCCTTTGGAGTGACCATGTCGCTGCTCGAGACCATTGTGAGATCCAAGACCCTGGCTGCGCTCACCACGCCCCACGGAGTCGACCACTACCTCCAGCAGATCAACCCCATGTGGGCCGCCCACGACGTCCGCGCCCGAGTGGTCGCCGTACATCGCGAGACCGCCGGAGTCGACACGGCTCCCGTGGCGACGCTGACCCTGCAACCCACCAGCACCTGGCGTGGCCACCGCGCCGGGCAGTACGTCCAGGTCGGAATCGACCTTCCCGGCACCGCCAAGCGCCTGACCCGTTGCTTCTCCATCTCCTCGGCCGCCTCGATGCCGGGCGAGACCATCACCCTGACCATCCGGGCCAACGATGAGGGGCAGGTGTCGAAGTACCTCGTCCACGAGGCACGACCCGGACAGATGCTCCACCTGAGCCAGGCCGAGGGGGCCTTCACCCTCTCGGAGAGCCCAGCGACCCCGACCAACAACCGTTTGCTGTTCATCACCGGCGGTTCGGGCATCACGCCAGCCATGTCGATGGTCCGCACCCTGCTCCGAGACGGGTACGACAACCGCGCCAATCGAAAGGTCACCTTCCTGCACTTCGCCCGTGGTCCCGAGGACCAGATCTTCGCCGAGGAACTGTCCGTTATCGCTGAGAACGACAACGACGTGGAGGTCCACCTGCGCTACGGGGACGCCATCTTCAGCGACTTCGAACTGCGGCGCCTGGTTCCG
Organism: Nocardioides salsibiostraticola; assembly: GCF_054783655.1. Classification (NCBI taxonomy): domain Bacteria; kingdom Bacillati; phylum Actinomycetota; class Actinomycetes; order Propionibacteriales; family Nocardioidaceae; genus Nocardioides; species Nocardioides salsibiostraticola. The sequence continues at coordinate 475,845 of NZ_BAAGQD010000014.1, forward strand.
GACTTCCGCGACACCGACACCTGGGTCTGCGGCCCCGGTGCTCTCGTGGATCTCGTGCAGGCGGCCTACGAGGACACCACCTCGGCCCCAAGCAGCCGCCTGCGGGTCGAGTTCTTCAAGCCTCCGACGGTCGCCTCCGGGACCGCCGAGGGCTCGGTGAGCTTCTCCCGCTCCGGCGAAGCCGCCGCGAACACCGGAGCCTCCCTGCTCGAGCAGGCGGAGGCGCTGGGACTCAAGCCCGAGTTCGGCTGCCGGATGGGGATCTGCTTCTCCTGCACCGCCACCAAGACCGAGGGCACCGTGCGCAACATCCTGACCGGCGAGGAGTCCTCGCTGCCCGATGAAGACATCCGCGTCTGTGTCAGCGCGCCCGTCGGCGACTGCTCCGTCCAACTCTGACCACTCCTGCATCAGCGCAGTCGAGATCATCCAACCGAAAGGTGAATCACCATGACCACAGCGACCGCCAGCACGAAGCTCACCCCCGAACAGCTCGACGCTTTCGGCGCCGAGATGGACGCCATCCGCCAACGGGTGCTGGCCGATCTCGGCGAGGAGGACGCGGCGTACATTCGCAACGTCGTGAAGCGGCAACAGCAGTTCGAGGTCGCCGGCCGCGCACTGTTCTACTTCCCGCCGGCCTGGCCGCTGGCCGTGGCGTCGCTGAGCATCTCCAAAATCATCGAGAACATGGAGATCGGGCACAACGTCATGCACGGCCAGTACGACTGGATGGGTGACCCGAACCTCAGCTCGCGCAAATACGACTGGGACAACGTCTGCCCCGGTGAGCAGTGGAAGTACTCGCACAACTACATCCACCACACCTACACCAACATCTTGGGCAAGGACCGCGACATCGGCTACGGCATCCTACGGATGGACGAGGACCAGAAGTGGCACCCGTACTACCTCGGTAACCCCCTCTACGCCCTCCTGCTGATGACGTTCTTCGAGTGGGGCGTCGCGATGCACGACCTCGAGGTGGAGAACATCGTGGCGGGCAAACGCTCCATGGCGGACAACAAGCCGATCTACCCGGGCCTGATGAAGAAGATCCGCAAGCAGGCCGTCAAGGACTATCTGCTCTTTCCCGCTCTGACGGGGCCGCTGTTCCCGCTCACCTTCGCGGGGAACGTCACCGCGAATCTCGTGCGCAACGTCTGGGCCTTCAACATCATCTTCTGTGGGCACTTCCCCGCCGGGGTGGCGACCTTCTCCGAGGAGGAGTGCGAGAACGAGTCCCGGGGGCACTGGTACTACCGCCAACTGCTGGGGTCGGCCAATATCACCGGTGGTCCGCTGTTCCACCTGATGAGCGGGAACCTGTCCCATCAGATCGAACACCACCTGTTCCCCGACCTACCGGCGCGCCGCTACCCGCAGATCGCCGAAGAGGTCCGGGAGATCTGCGAGCGCTACGACATCGCCTACAACGCCGGTCCGTTGGGCAAGCAGTTGTTCAGCGTGGCCAAGAAGATCTGCCGGATGGCGCTGCCCAACGGCACTGCCAAGGTCGAGTCCGAACCGGTTGTGACCGAAGACGCGTTGGTGGCCTGAGGCTTCCTAGCCATCCAGGGTCCACAATGAAGCCATGAGCGATCACCTCAGCAAGTCCGAGATCGGCAAGGACGCCATCCAGTCGACCGTCGAGGCCGCCGCCACGACGGTCGGCCAAGTCGCCGTCATCGTCACCAAGGCGGTCCAGGAGATCGCCGGAGCCGTCGGCGGTCTGGCCACGGAGTTCTACGAGATCCGTGACGCCGCCCGGAAAGCCTCCGACGAGCACGGCGACGGGGACTCTCCCGAACTGGACTGACCTGGTCGGCGGCGGGCGACCCCCGGCTCAGCCGAAGGACATGTTGAAACGGGTCATCCGGGCGGAGAGCAGCGGACGCGCGTCCCGCATCCAGCCCAGGGGCCCGTCGGGTGCGAAGTCCCAACGACCCCGGCAGGGGAGGAGCTTGGAGGTCCCCTTCATCACGGCGGTCTTCTCACCGCCTCCTTCGGGGAGTTCCGCCTGCCAGGTGGTGGCCTTGAAGGGCAGCCGGGGGGCGATCTTCCCCAGATCGGTGAAGCTGGCACGCGCGATAGGGGAGGCGCCCAAGGACGCCGACCAGTCGGTGGTCGAGACCGGGCCCCGGTACGCCGCGTCGAGAGTGAAGTCGCACAGACCCTTGGGGATCGCCCACAGCTCGCGACCGCCGGCCACCGACTCGGGGGAGTCCACCCAGATGTCGGTGATGTTGATCCTTCGACCGTGGTCCTCGGTGGAGATCGGTCGGGCGACCAGGAGTTCGGAGTAGGTCAAGGGACCCTCCTCATAGCTCACGAAGGCGGCCCCGTAGATCCCGGCCGGGCGGGCCTCGTCGACGTCGTCCCTGACCTTGAACAGCGAGAGCCACAACGAACCCTTCATCTGCCACGGGGCAGCGGGGTAAGTGATGTGGGCAGGCTTCTCGTAGGTCGGTTCAGCAGTCATGCGCGTGATGCTAGTGCGAGCGAGGGCCCGGCGAGGGTCGATCTCGCCGGACGACCCGCTCCCTGCGGAACGGTCGTCTCGCGGGCACGAGAACGACCATCTCGAAGGGAGCGGCAAGTCGCTGCTCAGTCGTCCGGATCGTCGAGACGAGCCAGCCACGTGGCGAACCGCTCGACAGCCGTCTCGAACTCCGGGTGGGTGTCGGTGAACTCCTGCAACCGGTCGCCCAGCCACTCCAGGGTGACCTCGTCGTCACCCCGGCGCTTCTGGAGCTCCTCGATCCCGCGGTCGGTGAAGTACATGCACCCAGTGTGACAGGGGGATCTCTCGACCGGTGTCGGATGGGTCGAGGGTGGCTCGTGTTCGCCTAATCTGGTCCGGTGACGCCCTATCCCACCCCCGGTTCCACCTTCGGCCGATACGACCTGGTGCGTGCGGTCACCTCGGCGGGAGTTGCGGTCGAGTACGTCGCCCGGGACCGTGAACGCCAACGGGAGGTTGCACTAACTCTCTTCCCGGCGGCGTCGTTTCCGGAGCCGGCCACCCGAAGCCGCTGGCTCCGCGAGGCAGCAGCTGTGGCACGCATAGAGTCGCCGTACGTCGTGCGGGTGCTGGAAACGGGGGAGTCCGGGCCCTGGGTGTTCACCGTGCACGAACGGGAAATCGAAACGAGTCTCGCCCAGACCCTGCGCGAGCGAGGTCCGATGTCAGCGCCGCAAGCGGTGCGTCTTCTGGACGATATCGCGGTGGGCCTCGGCGCGTTGCAGGCTGAGGGGGTCTTTCAGGAAAGACTCGATCCGACCACGGTCGCGGTCCGAGAGTCGCTCGACGGACGATGGCAAGTGCTGGTCCGCCCACTGTCAGTCCCCGGGGAGACACCTGGACTCGATCCCTACGTGGCCCCTGAGCGCCGGGCTGGGCATCGTGTGTCGGCGGCTTCGGACATCTACGCGCTCGGGGGCATTCTGGGGACGATGCTGACCGGGGCCCCTTACATACGGGAGCGCAGTTGCCTGGGCGAGATCATCCGGCGGCGGGGGCGCCTCACCCGTGGGCCACCATCGAGACCGTGCTCGCGGGTTGTTTGGCCGCCCAACCGCTGAGCCGTTACCAGGACCTGGCTCAGGTACGCTTGGCTCTCGCGGATGCCGGTCGAGGATCGGCGGTCCGGTCCCCGCTGTCGAGTTCCCCGAGCCCCTCCGATCGTCGTCGCACCTGGATCCTGGCCGGTGCGTCACTGGTCGCCGCGATCACCCTGGTGGGTCTCGTGACCGCCGTCGTCCTGATCTCGGATCGGATCAATCCGGGCGAAACGGTCTGCTGGACAGGGCAAGTGGTACCGAACGATTCTCGGGATCTATCGCTGGAGAATTGTCCGCCGCCCTATGGGCTGGAGGGCGTGCGTTGGGTGTGGCCCCAGGTGGCGGACGCCGAGGTCATCGGCAACCTGGATTTCAGGTCCAATGGATGCACCAGCCTCGGCGTTGACATCGTGTGTCAGGGGGACGGTACTCCGGCCGAGGATTTGTGTCCGGGAGGCGTTCTGACCACGAGCCTGGACAGCAACGATCTGACGCGAGACCTCGTGCAGACCATGCCCTGGGAGGTGGGGGGAGAGCGCGTGGGGGTGCGCGGTTCCAGCGAGAACTCCAACCTCAGCTACGTCGGGGTGGTTCGAGGTGACGAGATCGTGGCCAGTGCCCTGTGCCGAGGGTCTATGAACCCCGAAACGGTGGGCGCATTTCCCGATCGGATCGTCCCACGACCCCTCGAGGAGTTTCCGGGCACCAACGGCTGACGTCCGCCCCGGTGACCGGGACGGACGTCGACCGAACGAAAATCCCGGCTAGTTGAACGCCCGCTCGAGCAGATCCTTCTGCTCGGCAGCGTGCCGCTTGGCCGTTCCCACCGACGGCGAGGACGAGGCGTCCCGGGTGATCGGTTCCACCAACGCATCGACCTCGGGCCACACGTTGAGCTGGTAGTTCGGCCACGGGCCCATGTTGATGGGTTCGTCCTGCACCCAGCGCACCTGCTTCAGGTGGGGGTAGCGGGCGATCTCGGCCTTGATGTCGTCCAAGGGGTGCGGGTAGAGCTGCTCGACCCGGGCGATCGCGAAGCGCTCGCCGTTCTCCCGCTTGGCCCGGTCCACCATCAGATCCCAGGTGACCCGACCCGAACAGATCAACAGGGTGTCGACCTTGTCCTTGTCGGCCTCTGCGTCGCCGATGAACGGACGGAAGGACCCGGAGGTGAAGTCCTCGGGCTGGGAGGCGGCTTCCTTGCGCTTGAGCATCGACTTGGGGGTGAAGACGATCAGCGGGCGGTGCTTGGATCCCAGGGAGTGCTGCCGCAGCAGGTGGAAGTACGACGCGGGGGTCGAGGGCTGCGCGACGACGAACGCGTCATCGGCGCACATGGTCATGAAGCGCTCGATCCGTGCCGAGGAGTGGTCGGGTCCCTGACCCTCGTAACCGTGCGGCAGCAGAAGCACGACGCCGGAGGTCTGACGCCACTTGGTCTCACCCGAGGAGATGAACTCGTCGATGACGGTCTGCGCGCCGTTGACGAAGTCACCGAACTGGGCCTCCCACAGCACGAGGGCCTCGGGACGGGCCACGGAGTAGCCGTACTCGAAACCGAGTGCGGCGTACTCGGAGAGCAACGAGTCGTAGAGGTAGAACTTGCCCTGGTCCTCGGTCAGCGAGGCCAGCGGCGTCCACTCATCGGCGTTCGTGCGATCGATGATCGTGCCGAACCGCGAGACGAACGTCCCACGTCGCGAGTCCTGACCGGCCAGCCGGACCGGGCGACCGTCCATCAACAAGGAGCCCAGGGCGAGGATCTCGCCGGTGCCCCAGTCGATCGGGCCAGCGGTGATGGCGGCGGCCCGGCGCTGCAACTGCGGCATCACCTTCGGGTGCACGGTGAAGCCGTCGGGCGGGGTGACGTAGGCGTCGGAGATCCGCTTGAGCGTCTCCATCGGGATGGCCGTCTTGGCCTCGCCGGCCGGCTTGTCCGGGTAGTCCGGGACCGTCGTCCACTCCTCCGGCTGGGAGGAGGCCTCACGGACCTCGGTGAACACGCGCTCGAGCTGTTGCTGGTAGTCCTTGAGGACCTGCTCGGCCTCTTCGATCGTGATGTCCCCACGACCGATGAGCGACTCGGTGTACAACTTGCGCACCGAACGCTTCTGCTCGATCAGGTCATACATCAACGGCTGCGTGTACGACGGGTCGTCGCCCTCGTTGTGACCCCGGCGGCGGTAACACACCAGGTCGATGACGACGTCCTTGTTGAACGTCTGGCGGTACTCGAAGGCCAACCGGGCGACACGGATGCACGCCTCAGGGTCGTCCCCGTTGACGTGGAAGATCGGTGCCTGCACCATCCGCGCCACGTCGGTGCAGTAGAGCGAGGAGCGCGAGGAGCCCGGGGAGGTGGTGAAGCCGACCTGGTTGTTGACGACCAGGTGGATGGTTCCACCGGTGCGGTAGCCCCGCAGTTGGGACAGGTTGAGCGTCTCAGCCACGACGCCCTGACCGGCGAAGGCCGCATCGCCGTGCAGGAGCAGCGGCATGACCGGGAACTCGTCGCCCCGGTTCAGGACGTCCTGCTTGGCCCGGGCGATTCCGGTCAAGACGGGGTCGACGGCTTCGAGGTGGGAGGGGTTCGCAGCCACGGAGACCTTGATGGTGTCGCCCGATCCGGCCACGAACTCACCCTCGGCGCCGAGGTGGTACTTCACGTCGCCGGAGCCCTGAACGGTGCGGGGGTCGATGTTGCCCTCGAACTCGCGGAAGATCTGGGAGTACTTCTTGCCCACGATGTTGGCCAACACGTTGAGCCGACCACGGTGGGCCATCCCCATCGCGACCTCATCGAGGCCCGCCTCGGCGGCGGCCTCACAGATCTCGTCGATCACCGGGATGGTGGTCTCGCCGCCCTCGAGGCTGAAGCGCTTCTGCCCGACGAACTTGGTCTGCAAGAACGTCTCGAAGGCCTCGGCCTGGTTGAGCTTGAGCAGGATCCGCAGTTGCTCCTCGCGGGGCGGCTTGGAGTGCGGCTGCTCGACGCGCTCCTGCACCCAGCGACGCTGCTCGGGGTCCATGATGTGCATGTATTCGATGCCGGTGGTGCGGCAGTAGGAGTCGCGCAGGATCCCCAGGATCGTGCGCAACTTCATGAAGCGTCGGCCCTCGCCACCGAAGGACCCGGTAGCGAATTCGCGGTCGAGATCCCACAACGTCAGCGCGTGCGACTCGATCTCGAGGTCCGGGTGGCTGCGCTGGCGGTACTCCAGCGGGTCGGTGTCGGCCATCATGTGGCCGCGCACCCGGTAGGCGTGGATCAGTTCGAGGATGCGGGCCTGCTTGCCGACCTCGTCGTCGTGGGACAGGGCGATGTCGTGGCCCCATCGGATCGGCTCGTAGGGGATCCGCAGCGAGCGGAAGATTTCGTCGTAGAAGCCGTTCTCACCGAGCAGCAGCTGGTGGATGCGCTTGAGGTACTCACCGGACTGTGCGCCCTGGATGACCCGGTGGTCGTAGGTCGAGGTGAGGGTCATGATCTTGCTGATGGCGTTGCTGGCGATCGCCTCGGGCGAGGCACCCTGCCACTCGGGCGGGTACTCCATCGCACCGACGCCGATGATGGCGCCCTGACCCTGCATCAGCCTCGGGACGGAGCTGACGGTGCCGATCCCGCCGGGGTTGGTCAGCGAGATCGAGGTGCCCTGGAAGTCGGCGACGGTCAACTTGCCGTCGCGGCTCTTGCCGACGACGTCCTCGTAGGCGGTCCAGAAAGCAGCGAAGTCCATCGACTCGGCGGCCTTGATGGCCGGGACGAGCAGGGTGCGGGTGCCGTCGGACTTCTTGACGTCGATGGCGAGCCCGAGGTTGATGTGGGCCGGGGTGATCAGGTTCGGCTTGCCGTCGACCAGTGCATAGCCGACATTCATCTCCGGCATGGACCGCAGGGCCTTGACCATGGCGTAGCCGATGAGGTGGGTGAACGACACCTTCCCGCCTCGAGCGCGGGCGAGATGGTTGTTGATGACGGTGCGGTTGTCCCACAGGAGCTTGACCGGGACCGACCGGACCGAGGTGGCGGTGGGAACGGCCAGGGACGCGTCCATGTTGGCCACGGTCCGCGCCGGAGCGCCGCGCAGCACGGTGTAGGTCGGCTCGTCGTTGGCCTCGGACGGCTCCTTGGGGGGAGTCTCCTTGGGCGTCGGCTTGTTGGTCGACTTCGCGGGCTCTGCGGCAGCGGTCTCGGGACGAGGCTTCGCCTGCGACTTGGGCTTCGTCTCGGGCTCCGACTTGGCTGCTGGCTTCTCGGCCTTCTTCTCAGCTGCCTTGTCGGGGGCCTTGGCCGCGGGCTTCTTGGCCTGCGGCTCGGCGGGCTTGTCGGCGGGCTTGCCAGCCGACTCCTTGGCCGCCGGCTTCGCGGGGGAACCGTTGCTGGACCCACCGTCGGATCCCTTGAAGTACGCCGCCCACTGGGGCTCGACACTGCCCGGATCGGCGTCATACTGCTCGCGCATCTCCTCGACCAACCACTCGTTGTCACCGAAGTCGGTGGCCGAGGGGTGGGAGGTGGTGTCTACGATTTGCTGTGAAGTCTGGTTGCCTGACGACTGCGGCACGGCTTGCTTCGCCTCTTCCAAGTGAGCGCGTGGGTGAGTTCGGCCTGAACACGGCCGGTGATGAGGCAAGGCTAGACCCACGGGCCAGCAAATGCGCGACCAACCGCTGGAAGTGCTGCACCCTTGTTCGCAGAGCACGCCACAGTCGGCGTTACGAGCCAGATCCACACGACGTACGAACCCCGAAAAGTCCGCTACAGCCCGTTCGATCAACGATTCAGGAGCATCACCCCACCATGAGCCGCGCGAGGAATCTCACACGACCCGAAGGTGGCCCGTCACGACGGCGCCGGCGCCTGGCGCCCTCCCTGCCCCTGGCGCCCTTGTTGCTCCTATTGATCGTCGTCCTGGTCGGCGCCGCAGGGTGCACCCCCACCGAGCCCACTGGCACGGAACCGAACGACGAACCCACCACGGCGGCCCCGGCTGAACCCGAACCGCTCGCCACCGAGACCACGATCGGGCTTGTCGAGGGGAAACTCTCCGACAAGGCCACGACGCGGTTGAAGTCCAAGGTCGGCTCCGTGGTGGACGCGTGGATCGATGCCGCCTATGCCGGGGACTATCCCCGCTCCGACTTCAGCAACGCCTACCCCGGGTTCTCGCCCGGCGCGGCCAAGCAAGCCTCCCGGGACTCGCTGATGAGCAATGCAGCGATCGGTGAGCGCATCGACACCGTCGAACTCACCAAGCGCCGCGTCCGCGTCGACATCCTGGCGGTCAAGCGACGAGCCGTCGGGATCACCGCACGCTTCGTGCTCGCCCAGAACGTGGCCGGTGAAGTCGAACGATCCGAACGGATCGCGGGCAACCTCTACCTCACCTACCAGCGCGGCGGCTGGGAAGTCTTCGCCTACGACGCCAAGCGAGGCACACGATGAGCCGGACTACTTCTCGACCCAGTCCTCGACCCAGTCCTCGACGCCACCGGCAACCGATGCGCCGCTCGTTGCGGACCCTGGTCCTGGGCCTGACCCTGGGCGTGGTGGCGATCGCCGTACCCGACTCGACGGTGGCCAGCACCCAGTCGGTGCTCGTCAAGGTGGAGCGCTCCGCCGGCCTCGACATCGACCGCGACGTCGTGTGGATCCTGGCCGTGGGCTCTGACGCCCGACCGGGCGAGGACATGACCCGGGTGCGCGGCGATGCCCTGCAACTGATCGGGATGGACACCCGCACGGGTGCAGCGACCACGATCGGCATCCCCCGCGACTCCTACGTCCCGATCCCCGGCTACGGATCGAACCGGGTCAACGCGGCTCTGACCTTCGGCGGGCCGGATCTGATGGCCAGGACCGTGGGGGACATGATCGGCATCGAGCCGGACTACGTCTTCATCACCCGCTTCCCGTTCTTCGAGAACATGGTCGACGACATCGGTCCCATCAACGTGGAGAACCCCCGCGCCTTCTCTGACTCCAACCTGAAGGCCGACGGCTTCAAGGAAGGCAAGATCCGGCTCAACGGGTACGACGCCATGGCGTTCTCGCGCATCCGCAAGACACTTCCCGGGGGCGACTTCGACCGCTCGGCGAACCAACAACGGGTCTTGATCGGCATCCAGCGGACGATCCGGGCCCGCGCCGACGAACGCGGCTACATCGAGAGCGGCGTCCTGACGGTGATGAAGCACATGGCCACCGGCGTCGGACCGGCTGAGTTGTTCAGGCTGGCGCGCACGATCTCCTCGGTGGACTCCACCAAGGTCACCAACTGCGTCGTCCAGGGCGGCATCGGCCAGGTCGGTGCAGCAAGTGTGGTGATCCCCAACCTGACCGCGGCCAGGAGCTACGGCGACCAGGCGCGTCGCGACGCGACGATCGAGAACTGTTGAGCGGCCTCACCGCGCCCGCACGACCCCAGGCCGCCAAAGCCGCAGGTGGCTTCCGGGCCGACATTCAGGGTCTGCGAGCGATCGCCGTCGGTCTGGTGGCCCTGGACCACGCCAGCGTCGGACCGTTCCGGGGTGGCTTCGTCGGGGTCGACGTCTTCTTCGTGATCTCGGGCTACCTCATCACCTCGCTGCTGCTGCGCGAGGTGGACCGGACCGGCACTGTGTCGCTGAAGGACTTCTACGCGCGTCGGGCGCGTCGCATCCTGCCCGCCGCGATGCTGGTGCTCATCGCCACGCTTGCGGCGTCCGTCCTCCTGCTCGACGGAGGAGCCGCGCTCCTCGTCGGAGGGCAGGCGATCTGGGCCACCTTCTTCATGGCCAACATCAAGTTCTCCCGGGACAGCACCGACTACTTCGCCGCGGATGATCCTGCCTCTCCCTTGCAGCACTTCTGGTCGCTGGCGGTCGAAGAGCAGTTCTATCTCTTCTGGCCCCTGATCCTCGTAGCGGCCTTTTTCCTGCTGCGCAAGCGGCTGGGCAGCGTACGACGCGTGGCCGTGGTGGTGCTGACGGTCGCGATCGTCGTGTCCATGGTCTGGTCGGTCTTCCTGACCGCGAGCGACCCGCTCAGTGCCTACTTCTCCACCCCCGCGCGGGCCTGGGAGTTGGCCATCGGAGCGTTGGCGGCAGCGGCCACCCCCTACCTGGCCCGCCGACTCCGGTCGACGTTCCTGGCCGTCGGCTCCTGGGTGGGGTTGGGCATGGTGCTGGTGTCCTCGGTGGCTTTCACGCCACAGACCGCCTTCCCTGGGTACGCCGCAGCGCTGCCGGTCGTGGGCGCGGCACTGCTGCTCCTCGGTGGGATCGGTCGCCTCGAGTCCTGGGGCCCCCAGGGCCTGCTCTCGGTGGCGCCGATGCGGCGACTCGGAGACTGGTCCTACTCGCTCTACTTGTGGCACTGGCCGCTGATCATCATCGCCGAGAGCCTGACCGGTCCGGTTTCGGGCGTGCGCGGAGTGGCGATCCTGGTCGTGGCCACCGGACTGTCGGCGGCGACGTACACGCTGGTCGAGACGCCGTTCCGCACGATGAGGCTCTTCACGCGGCCGACGTTCGGGCGTCGCTGGTCGCTGCTGCTCTACCCCGCGACGGTGGTCCTGATCCTGCCCTCGGTAGCCGTCGCGAACTTCGTGGTCCGTGCCGACAGCGAGAGCGGGGGCTCCGCCATCACCGTCGAGGAGTTCGACGGCTCGGGGGAGAAGTTCGTCAAGGACCCCTTCGTCGCACTGGTCAAGGCCTCCGTGCTGGCCGCGCAGGCCGAGCAGGAGATGCCGGGCGGGTTGAAACCCAACCCGCTCGAACTGAAGGACTCCATCCCTGATCTGGGGGATTGTGAGTACTTCGGGGTCGACAAGGAGGACCTCGACCTGTGCCCCCGAGGGGACGTCGACGGCGACAAGACGATGATCCTCATCGGGGACAGCCACGCCCGTCAGTGGATCCCCCCGTTGGAGAAGATCGCTGAGGACAACGGGTACGTCGTCTACTTCCTCGTCCGTGAGGGATGCCCCGCGGTCGACCAGACCCCTTGGCGCCAGAACGGTGGGGGACCGGTGACCCAGTGCGCCGACTTCCAGGACTGGGCCGCTGAGACGGTCGAGGAACTACGGCCGGACATCACCCTGACCGGAACCGACGCCAACGAGAACGGGTTCGCCAGCGACGAGGGAGAGCTGATCATCGAGGACGACGACGTCGCGGCGGCCGTCGAGACGGGCATGGTCGCGACCCTCGAGCGGATCATGCCGTTCTCCGACCGCACGGTGATCCTGGGCGATCCGCCGATCCACGAGGTCAACCCGATCAAGTGCCTGACCAAGCGAGGCGAACCGACCCTGCTCGACTGCCTCGGCCCACCGGAGGATCGCTCCCTGCAGATGCGCGACGCGGTGGAGCGGGCCGGCGAGACGGCGGGCGCGGAGTACCTCGAGACCGAGCAGTGGTTCTGCTGGGACGATCTGTGCCCCACGGTGGTCGGCGACTACGTCACCCACCGCGACCGGGAACACATCACCATCCCGTACTCGCTCTACTTGGGCCCGGAGATCGAGCGAAAGTTGCAGCTCGACGACGCTGGGTGAGATGTGAGGAGCGTTAGCGACGAGCTCTGGGTGGCGCTGGTTGAGGTGTGAGGAGCGCCAGCGACGAGCCTCGAAAACAAGCCCCCGAACCTCACCCCACGACCGATTGCACCGCCTGCACGAGCCGCGCGTCGTCGGGAGCCACCATCGGGCTGAAGCGGGCCACGACCTGACCCTCGGCGGAGACCAGGAACTTCTCGAAGTTCCACCCGATGTCGCCGGTCTTGCCAGTCTCGTCGGGCGTCTGGACGAGGGTCCCGTAGATCGCGTGACGGCCGTCCCCGTTGACCTCGATCTTCTCGCTCATCGGGAAGGTGACGCCGTACGTCGAGGAGCAGAACTCCGCGATCTCCTCGGTGGAACCGGGCTCCTGGCCCCCGAACTGGTTGCACGGCAGACCGACGACGGCGAAACCACTCCCGGCGTACTGCGCGTGGAGGGACTCCAGACCGGTGTACTGCGGGGTGAGGCCACACTTGCTGGCCACGTTCACCAACAGGGCGGGCGAACCACCGGTGAGATCGGCGAGCGTGCCGGCGGTCCCGTCGAGACGGGCGATCGGAGTGTCGAGAATGCTCATGGGCCGATCGTAGGCGCCTACCCGGCCGGCCCCCGGTAGGGCCGTGGTGCGAACTGGTGCCTCCGGCAGGATTCGAACCTGCGGCACCTGGTACCGGAAACCAGTGCTCTATCCCCTGAGCTACGGAGGCCTGCGTCCTAGGGCGCAAGCGGACCCTACCGGCTGGAACTGGTGAGAGGAAAACCGGATGCCGCCGATAGGGTGAGGCCGTGACTCCAGACCAACTCGCCGTGACTGTCGCGGACACACTTGCGGCCCTCGTCGACGAAGGATCGCTGGTGTTGCCCGACGGTCTCCCCGACGTCGTGACCATCGAACGTCCTCGTGAGAGCAGCCACGGCGACTACGCGACCAATGTGGCCATGCGCTTGGCCAAGCAGGCCGGGACCAACCCCCGGGCGCTCGCCGAGACGCTGGCCGCCCGACTGCGCGACGCCGATGGCGTGGCGGGAGCGGACGTGGCCGGCCCGGGGTTCATCAACATCACCGTCGCCGCCGACGCCCAGGGCTCGGTGGCCGCGGACATCGTCGCCGCCGGCGCGTCCTACGGCACCTCCTCGGTGCTGGCCGGCCAGTCGATCAACGTCGAGTTCATCTCCGCCAACCCGACCGGGCCGCTACACCTGGGTCACACCCGCTGGGCCGTGCTCGGTGACTCGATCGGTCGGGTCCTGACCGCGGCCGGCGCCTCGGTGACCCGCGAGTTCTACATCAACGACCGCGGCGTCCAGATGAATCACTTCGGAAACTCCATCATCGCCGCGGCGCTCGGGGAGCCGACCCCGACCGACGGCTACGCCGGGGGATACATCACCGAACTCGCCACCGCCGTCGGCGAGGCGCACCCGGGCATCTTCGAACTACCGGAGGCCGAACGCCGAGCCGCGGTGCGAGCCGCCGGGTACGAAATCCAACTGGCTTCCCAGCGTGCCTCGCTCGTCCGCTTCAACACTCACTTCGACGTGTGGTCCTCCGAGGTGGCGCTCCACGAGTCCGGCTCGGTCCCGCACACCCTGCAACGGCTCAAGGACCTCGGCCACGTCTACGAGGAGGGTGGAGCGCTGTGGATGCGCACGACCGACTTCGGAGACGACAAGGACCGGGTCCTGATCAAGTCCGACGCCGAGCTCACCTACTTCGCCTCCGACACCGCCTACTACCTCGACAAGCGTGCCCGCGGCTTCGACCGCTGCATCTACCTGCTCGGCGCCGACCACCACGGGTACGTCGGGCGCCTGCGGGCGATGGCGGCCTGCGTGGGCGACGACCCGGCCCAGACGGTCGAGGTGCTCATCGGGCAGCTGGTCAAGATCCTGCGCGACGGGGTCGAGATGAAGCTGTCCAAGCGCGCCGGAACCCTGGTCACGCTCGACGAACTGGTGGACGAGATCGGGGTCGACGCGCTGCGCTACTCCCTGGCCCGCTACCCGGCGGACTCGCCCCTGGTCCTCGACGTCGTCGAGATCACCCGGGCCGCGGCCGACAACCCCGTCTACTACGTCCAGTACGCCCACGCGCGAACCTGTCGGATGATCGCCAATGCGACGGACCTGGGCATGTCGCTGCCCGACCCGTCGGTGGCCGACGCGTTCGACCCGTCGTTGCTCGATCACGACCGCGACCGCGACCTGCTCCGCGCCCTCGCGGACTTCCCCGGGGTGGTGGCCTCGGCCGCCGAACTCCGTGAGCCCCACCGGGTCGCCCGCTACCTCGAGGACACAGCCTCGGCCTTCAACAAGTGGTACGACACCAAGGAGTGCCGGATGTTGCCCCAGGGCGACGAGCCGGCCGGGCCCGCCAACCAGGCGCGGCTCGTGCTCGTGCACGCCACCCAGACCGTGATCGCCAACGGACTCGCGCTGCTCGGAGTCAGCGCCCCGGAACGGATGTAACCGATGACCCACGAAGCCGGCTGGGCCCACGCGCCCGGCGCCCTGCGCGGACCGTCCTGGTTGCGGGAACCCACCGATCCCAACGCGCTCGTCGAGCACCTGTGGTCCCAGACCGCCACGAAGGTCGACGGACGCCTGACCGTGGGCGGAGTGGCCCTGACCGACCTGGTCGCCGAGCACCAGAGCCCGGCCTACGTCCTGGACGAGGCCGACTTCCGAGCCCGGGCGGGCGCCTTCCGCGACGCCTTCTCCGACTACGACGTCTTCTACGCCGCCAAGGCGTTCCTGTGCACCACGGTCGCCAAGTGGGCGGTCGAGGAGGGTCTCCACCTCGACGTGTGCTCCAACGGAGAGCTCAGTGTCGCCCTGCGCGCCGGGGTCGACCCGGCGCTGATCGGCTACCACGGCAACAACAAGACCGAGGCCGACCTGCGCCGGGCCGTGGAGGCCGGTGTCGGGAAGATCGTCGTGGACAGTTTCTTCGAGATCGAGCGGTTGGCCCGGGTGGTCTCAGAGAGCCCGACCAACAGGGTCGCCGTCATGGTGCGCGTGACCGCGGGCGTCGAGGCGCACACCCACGAATACATCGCCACCGCCCACGAGGACCAGAAGTTCGGGTTCTCCATCACCAGCGGCGACGCCCTGCGTGCGGTGCAGCAGGTGCTGGCCACCGACGGGCTGGAACTGCTCGGTCTTCACTCCCACATCGGCAGCCAGATCTTCGACTCCTCCGGGTTCGAGGTGGCTGCCCGACGGGTGTTGGCCCTGCACGCCCGGATCGCGACCGACGAGGGCGTCACCCTGCCCGAGATGGACCTCGGTGGCGGCTTCGGCATCGCCTACACGACCCAGGACGACCCCGCCGAGCCGGCCACGCTGGCTCGCGAGATGTCGGAGATCGTGGCCCACGAGTGCCGCGGCCTCGGCATCGAGCCGCCCCGCCTGTCCATCGAACCCGGCCGCGCCATCGTCGGTCCCTCCATGTGCACCGTCTACACCGTCGGGACCGTGAAGGCCGTGACCCTGGACGGCGGCGCCGTACGCACCTACGTCAGCGTCGACGGTGGGATGAGCGACAACGTCCGCACCGCGTTGTACGACGCCGACTACTCCTGCACGCTGGTCGGACGGCACTCGGAGGCTCCGCCGATGTTGGCCCGCGTGGTCGGCAAGCACTGCGAGGCGGGCGACATCGTGGTCAAGGACGAGTTTCTTCCCGCCGATCTCACTCCGGGGGACCTGATCGCGGTCCCCGGCACCGGGGCCTACTGTCGCTCCTTGGCGTCGAACTACAACCACGCCCTACGCCCGCCGGTGATCGCCGTACGCGACGGCCAGACCCAGGTGGTGCTCAGGCGCGAGACTGAGGAAGACATGTTGGCAACGGACGTGGGTGCGTGATGACGAACAAGGTGCTGCGAGTGGCCGTGTTGGGCTGCGGTTCCGTCGGATCCCAGGTCGTACGTCTGCTCGAGGAGCAGGCCGACGATCTGGCTGCCCGGGTCGGAGCGCGCCTCGAGTTGGCGGGAGTCGCCGTACGCCGCATCGACGCCTCGCGTGAGGTCGAGGTGCCCGAGGGTCTCCTGACCACCGACGCCGAAGGTCTGGTCGCTCGCGAGGACATCGACCTGGTCATCGAGGTCATCGGCGGCATCGAACCCGCCCGCACCCTGATCCTGCGCGCCCTGGAGAGCGGCGCGAGCGTCGTGACCGCCAACAAGGCGCTGATCGCCGAGGACGGGCCGACCCTCTTCGAGGCAGCCCGCAAGGCCGGCCGAGACGTGTACTACGAGGCGGCCGTCGCCGGGGCCATCCCGATCGTGCGCCCGCTGAGTGAGTCCCTCGCCGGAGACCGGGTCACCCGGGTCCTGGGGATCGTCAACGGCACCACCAACTTCATCCTCGACAAGATGGACTCTTCGGGCGCCGGCTTCTCCGACGCCCTCGAAGAGGCCCAGGAGTTGGGGTACGCCGAAGCCGACCCGACCGCGGACGTCGAAGGATTCGACGCCGCCGCCAAGGCCGCGATCCTGGCCAGCATCGCCTTTCACACCCGGGTCACGGCCAGCGACGTCCACCGGGAGGGGATCTCGGAGGTCAGCGCAGCCGACGTCCGGTCCGCCAAGGACATGGGCAGCGTGGTGAAACTGCTCGCCATCTGCGAGTTGAAGACCGACGAGGACGGCACCGAGCGGGTCGCCGCTCGCGTGCACCCCGCGATGATCCCGCGCACCCACCCCCTGGCCAGCGTGCGCGGCGCCTACAACGCCGTGTTCGTCGAGTCCGAGGCGGCCGGCCAGTTGATGTTCTACGGCCCGGGAGCCGGCGGCGCGCCGACCGCCAGCGCCGTCCTCGGTGATCTGGTGACCGTGGCCCGCCATCAGTTGGCGGGCACCCGCGGAGCGGGGGAGTCGGCCTACACCGACCGGGCCGTGCTCCCGATGGGGGAGACTCTCACCCGCTACCACGTAGCCGTCGACGTCGACGACCAAGTGGGTGTCCTGGCCGCGGTGGCCGCGGCCTTCTCCGAGCACGGAGTCTCGATCCAGACCGTGCGCCAGGAGGGTCGCGATGACGATGCCCAACTCGTGGTCGTTTCCCACCAGGCCACCGACGCCGCCCTGTCCGCGACCGTGGACCACCTGCGCACCATGGAGATCGTGCGCGAGGTCACCTCGGTGATGCGCGTCGAGGGAGGCGACGAATGACCGTCCGGACCCACCAGTGGCGCGGCGTCATCGAGGAGTACCGCGATCTGCTGGATCTTCCCGAAGGCATCGAGGCCATCACCCTGCGCGAGGGCGGCACGCCCCTGGTCCACTCCGAGTGGCTGTCCGGTCTGACCGGTGCCGAGGTCCATCTCAAGGTCGAGGGCAACAACCCCACCGGGTCCTTCAAGGACCGGGGGATGACCGCAGCGATGTCGCTGGCCAAGCACGACGGAGCCGAGGCGGTGGTCTGCGCCAGCACCGGCAACACCTCGGCGGCCATGGCCGCCTACGCCGCCAAGGCCGGCCTGAAGCCCCTCGTGCTCGTCCCGGAGGGCAAGATCGCGGCTGGGAAGATGGCCCAGGCGATCGTGCACGGCGCCCAGGTGATCATGGTCCGCGGCAACTTCGACGACTGTCTCCTGCTGGCCAAGCAGCTGGCCTGGGACTACCCCGTCGCCCTGGTGAACTCCGTGAACCCGGCCCGTCTCGAGGGACAGAAGACTGCGGCCTTCGAGATCGTCGACTTCCTCGGGGATGCCCCCGACTTCCACCTGCTTCCGGTTGGCAACGCCGGCAACATCGCGGCGTACTGGCTCGGCTACACGCAGTACGCCGACCTCGGCGTCTCCACGAAACTACCGGTGATGCGAGGCTTCCAGGCCGAGGGCGCCGCGCCGCTGGTCACCGGCGAACCGTTCCCCGATCCCGAGACCAAGGCCACCGCGATCCGGATCGGCAACCCTGCCTCCTGGAAGTTGGCCGAGGCCGCGGCCGAACAGTCCGGTGGGCGCTTCGCCGCGGTCAGCGACGATCAGATCCTCTCCGCTCAGGGCCTGCTGGCGTCGAAGGACGGGGTCTTCGTCGAACCCGCATCCGCCGCGGGGATCGCCGGGTTGTTGCAGGAGTTGGCCGGAGGTGAGCAGGGGTACGCCGGACGCACTGTCGTCATCACGGTGACCGGACACGGGCTCAAGGACACGGCGACCGCACTGGAAGGCGTCGGCGCGTTGGTCGACACGGTGGTGGACGCCGACGTAGACGCAGCCGCTGCTGCGGCCGGCCTGCGGTGACCGGGGTCGACTTCGTCCCGGGGCCCGTCCGGGTGACGGTCCCGGCCACGTCGGCCAACCTCGGGCCGGGCTTCGACAGCCTCGGCCTCGCCCTGGACCTCCGCGACGAGCACGAGGCCCAGGTCCTTGCCTCGGGACTGGTCGTCGAGGTCGGCGGGGAAGGAGAGGGCCAGGTCCCGTTGGACGAGAGCCACCTGGTCGTCCAAGCCATGCGTCTGGCTTTCGAAGCCATGGGGGCCGAGCCGTCGGGTCTGCGGTTGACCTGTCGCAACGTCATTCCTCACGCCCGCGGTCTCGGCTCCTCCTCGGCCGCGATCGTCGCGGGCCTCGGCCTGGCCCGCGCGCTCGTCGTCGACGGAAAGAGTCGCCTGGACGACGACGCGCTGTTCGCACTCGCCGCCGGCATCGAGGGTCACCCCGACAACGTGGCCCCGGCGGTGTACGGCGGGTTCGTCGTCTGTGGACGTGACAGCGAGGGGTACTACGCCGTGGATTCGCCGGTCGACCAGAGCATCGGTGCGGTGGCCTTCATCCCGCCGCACGGCCTCTCGACCGAGGCTGCCCGCGGGCTGCTGCCCGCCACGGTTCCGCACGCCGACGCGGCAGCCGATGCGGGCCGATCCGCCCTGCTGGTCCGCGCTCTGGCCGGAGCGACGGAGCAGCTGTGGCGCGGCACCGCCGACTACCTGCACCAGGAGTACCGGCGGGTGGCCATGCCCGAGACGCTCACCCTGATCGATGAGTTGCGGGCCGACCGGGTCGCCGCGTTCGTGTCCGGAGCGGGCCCCACCGTGCTGGCTTTTCACACCGATTCCGCCGGCGCACCGAGTCTGTTGGACCGTGCACCACTGGGCTGGCGTGCCGTTGCCCTGACCCTGGACACGACCGGCCTTCGCGTCGGGTGAGATAGCCGAACCTCCCGGTGCTACATTGCTCCCGCGCCTACGGCGTGGCGCTCCCCGATCGCTGTTCTAGCGCAGGGGACGAGCCAGAACCCTGACAGCCGTCGATCGACATCCACTCGGACATGTCTCATCGGCGATGGACTACGTGCGAAGGATCCACGCGTGAGCGACTCTGCGGACTCTCCCAAGAAGCGGGCCGGTGGCCTGAGCGGCATGCTGCTCGCCGACCTCAAGCAGATGGCTGGGGGGATGGGAATCGCCGGAGCCGGCTCGATGAAGAAGGCTCAACTCGTCGACGCCATCAAGGGCGCCCAGAGCGGGGGAGCGCCGAAGCAGGCCGCGCCGGCTGTGGCTGCGGCGCCGGTGGTGACGACCCGCACCCGCAAGTCGACCCAGCCCCGAGCGGCCGCTGCGGCTCCCACCACGAGCGCTGAGCCGGCTGCGGCCCCGACGAGCGCACCCGAGAAGCGTGAGAACGCATCCGAGGAGAACTCCACCCCCCGGACGGAGCAGCCCGACAACAAGCCCGACAACAAGTCCGACAACAAGCCCGACGGCCAGCCCCAGCAGCAGGACAAGCAGCCAGACCGGCAGCAGGACAAGCAGCCAGACCGGCAGCAGGACCGGCAACAGGATCGGTCCGGCGGCAAGGCTGACTCGGACGACAAGGGCGCTGACAAGCAGCAAGACAGGTCCGGCAAGTCGGGCGACAGCAAGGCGGACAAGTCGGGCGACAAAACCGACAAGCAGTCGGGTCAGTCCGGAACCCAGCAGCCCAGCGGCCAACAGGGTGGTCAGCAGGGCGGACAACCCAGCGGTCAACAGGGCGGGCAGCAGGCAGACGACGACGAGAACCGTCCCGGCCGCAACCGCCGCCGACGCGGACGCGACCGCAACAACCGTCCCGCAGGCAACCAGAACCCCGGGGGTGCGAACCAGAGCGCCGGCAACAGCCCCAACGCAGGGGGAGGCAACCCGAACTCCGGCGGCAACACCAGCGGTGGTGGCCAACGTGAGCCCGACACCACGATTCTCGAGGACGACGTCCTCGTGCCCGCCGCCGGGATCCTCGACGTTCTTGACAGCTACGCCTTCGTCAGGACCAGCGGGTACCTGCCGGGCACCGATGACGTGTACGTATCGCTCTCGATGGTGCGCAAGTTCGGGTTGCGACGCGGCGACGCGATCATGGGCCAGGTCCGCCACCCCCGGGAGGGGGAGCGGAAGGAGAAGTTCAACCCCATGGTTCGTATCGACAGCGTGAACGGCTCCGAGGCCGAGACCGCCAAGGTGCGCTCCGACTTCATCGACCTCGTCCCGATCAATCCCACGGAGCGGTTGCGACTCGAGACCGGGCCCCACGAGACGACCGGCCGCATCATCGATCTGGTGGCGCCCCTGGGCAAGGGTCAGCGGGCACTCATCCTCGCTCCCGCCAAGTCGGGCAAGACCCGCATCCTGCAGACCATCGCGGCGTCGATCACGGCCAACAACCCCGAGTGCCACCTGATGGTCGTACTGGTCGACGAGCGTCCCGAAGAGGTCACGGACTTCAAACGATCGGTCAAGGGCGAGGTCATCTCCTCGACCTTCGATCGTCCGCCCTCGGACCACACCACGGCCGCCGAACTGGCCATCGAGCGAGCCAAGCGCCTCGTTGAGTTGGGTCACGACGTCGTCGTACTCCTGGACGGGCTGACCCGATTGGGCAAGGCCTACAACTATGCGGGCTCGTCCACCGGCCGCCTCCTCCCGAGCGGGGTGGACACCGCCGCTCTCCATCCGCCCAAACGGTTCTTCGGCGCCGCCCGCAACGTCGAGAACGGCGGCTCGCTGACGATCGTCGCGACGGCGACCGTGGACAGCGGATCGAGCGTGGACGAGGTCTTCCTCGAGGAGTTCTCCGGCACCGCCAACTCCGAGTTGCGCCTGAACGCCCAACTGGCCCAACGTGGGCTCTTCCCCGCGATCGACGCGGCCCGGTCGGCCACCCGTCGCGAGGACCTGCTTCTGGGCGAGCAGGAGGCCGGCATCGTCGCCAAGCTGCGATCCACCCTCGCCGGACTAGACAAGGCCGATGGGGTGGAGTTCCTGCTGAACCGGGTAGGAGAGAGCCAGACCAACATCGAGTTCCTGATGAAGATGCAGAAGTCGGGGTAGTTCCCCCCGCTGAGGTGTCAGTCTCTGTAGGCTGACCCAGCCCCCCGAGTTCATGGACATTACAGAGAGGCACGACGTGGCACGCATCGTGGTCGCAGACGACGATATCGATATTCGCGAACTCGTCGAGTTCAAACTCACCTCGCTCGGGCACGACGTGGTGGCCGTCGCGGACGGAGGGGCAGCGGTCGAGGCCTGCCGTCAGGAGCGCCCCGACCTGGCCGTGCTCGACGTGATGATGCCCGGGGTCTCGGGACTCGACGCGATCCGCATCATCCGAGCGGACAGCGACCTGCACTCCATTCCGGTCATCTTGTTGACCGCGCGGGCCCAGGAGTCGGATGTGGAGACCGGCTTCGATTCCGGGGCGGACGACTACATCACCAAGCCGTTCAGTCCCCGCGAACTGGCCTCCCGGGTCGAAGCGCTTCTGCTCGGACGTCGTTGACGCCAGACCGGGGCACGCGGGGCGGGTAGGACCATCCCGCTTCGAGTTCGTCGGGCAGTAGGCTCCTGCAATGCCGACATCCCAGGTGTCGGTCAAGGGGGCGGATAGCAGTGGTGGGTAGCGAGCCCGTGGGCAGGACCGGGACCGGGCAGCCGGTCACCCGGTTGGTGGCCCCGATCGTCGTGCGTGTCGGTGCCTTGGTGGGTGCGATGGCCCTGATCAGCATCGTGGCCGTGGTGGGCGCGACCCGAGCCACGACGTACCTCACCGATGAGCTCGATCCCGCTATCGCAGCCAACGACGGTGTGCTCACCACCATGACGCAGATGCGGGCAGCGGTCAGCGCCTGGACCCTGACCGGCGACCCGTCGACGCGGGAGGACTATCGGGAGGCGCTGGCCCAGTTCACGGCGGACCAGCAAACGATCCGTGCCTTCGCCCAGCAGGGGGCCGAGTTGCGGCTACTGGTGGTGCGGCAGCAGGAGACGGCCGAGAACTGGATCTCTCAACACGGCGACCTCAGGATTGCCGACCCCGGGGGGATCGCGAACTTCGATCCGGCACGGTTCGAGCGCGGGGCGAGGCTCTTCGGCGACTTCGCGGAGGTGCACTCCGAGACCGAGGCCCTGATGGACGTCCGTCTGCAGGACTCCTCGCGCGATGCCACGTTCCGATTCCGCGGAACCCTGATCGCGGTGATCCTGCTAGCGGCCCTGGCGTGGTTCGTCATGGTGCGGGCTCGACGCACGCTGCTCGCGGAACTGTCCGAGCCCTTGAAGGACCTCGAGGTGGCGGTGCTGAAGATGGGGCGCAACGACGTCGACGCCCGCGCCGTACCCCGGGGATCGAAGGAGGTCCGTTCGGTGGCCACGGCGCTGAACGAGTTCGCCGACGGCAGAGCCCGGGCGAGTGCGGTGGAGGGTCGGATCCAGGACGAACTGCGGGTCCTGGACAGCGCCAAGGACGACTTCGTCTCGAACATCTCCCACGAGTTGCGCACCCCGCTCACCACGATCAGCGGCTACCTCGAACTGATCGCCGAGGAGTTCGAGGATCGACTCCAGCCCCGTCACGAGAGGATGCTCGACGCCTCGCGGCGCAACGTGACCCGGCTCAAGGCACTCATCGACGACCTGCTGGCGCTGTCGAAGGCCGAGAACCGGTCCACGACCCTCGAGGCGTCCGACGTGGTGCCCATGGTCCGTGACGCGGTGACCGACGTGCAGATCACGGCAGCCAGGCGGGGAATCAAGGTGGAGATCAGCGCACCGTCGGAACCGATGCTGGTGCTCTCGGAACGAGCGATGCTCCTGCGTGCGTTCGTCAACGTGCTGTCCAACGCGGTCAAGTTCAGTCACGACAACGGCGTGGTCCAGGTCAAGATCAGTCGGTTGGTCCAACAGGTCGAGATCTCGGTGAGTGATCAGGGGATCGGCATCCCGAAGGCCGAGATCGAGCGGCTGGGCAGCAGGTTCTTCCGGGCGTCGAACGCGGTGACCAACGAGATCGCCGGCACCGGACTGGGGTTGCGGATCGTCCAGACCATCGTCGACAAGCACGCCGGCGAAGTGAGCATCGAGTCCGCTGAGGGCAGTGGAACCACCGTCGTCATCCGGTTGCGTCTCCACGGCGAGCAGTTCGCCCTGGGGCCGTCGGCGAACGAGGACCGGGCCATGGAACCGGATGGTTCCGGCACCGGGAATTGCTGACCCTGGTCCACCGTTGTCTATGCTGGACCGTTGTCTCCGGTTCACGCCCGTCCGCACTCTGCGGGGCGACCCGGGGACCGAAGAGAGGACACCATGAAGAAGGACATCCACCCGAACTACACGCCCACCAAGGTGACCTGCACCTGTGGTGCGGCGTTCACCACGCGCAGCACCTCGGCCTCGGGCTCCATGCACGCCGATGTCTGCTCGCAGTGCCACCCGTTCTACACCGGCAAGCAGAAGATTCTCGACACCGGTGGCCGCGTGGCCCGGTTCGAGGCCCGCTACGCCAAGAAGGCGGCCACGTCGACCGAGAGCGCCGACGACAAGTAGCTGTCTTCACGACGCCGGTCCCCGCACATGTGCGGGGCCGGCGTCGTCGCATTTTCGTCTAGGGGCCGGCCGTCTGACTCGCCGGTTCGTCGTTGAACTGCTTATCCGCCGACCGGCTACGAGAGGATCACGTGATGTTCGAGGCCGTCGAAGGTTTGGTGGACGAGCACCGCGAGATCGAGGGTCGCTTGGCGGCTCCCGAGACGCACGCGGACCTGCGGCTCGCCAAGGAACTCAACCAGCGCTATGCCCAGCTGAGCTCCATCATCGCCACCTGGCGGGAGTGGAAGCAGTACGCCGACGACATCGGGGCCGCTCGCGAACTGGCGTCCGAGGACCCTTCCTTCGCCGAGGAAGCGGTCGTGCTGACCGCGGCCCGGGAGGAAGCCCAGGAGCGACTGCGTCGGCTCCTGGTGCCCCGTGATGCCTCGGACGACCGCGACGCCATCCTCGAGATCAAGTCGGGGGAGGGCGGTGAGGAGTCGGCGCTGTTCGCCGGGGATCTGATGCGGATGTACTCCCGGTACGCCGAGACCCGTGGCTGGAAACTCGAGCTCCTGGACTCGACCGAGTCCGACCTGGGCGGCTACAAGTCTGTGACGGTGGCGGTGAAGTCCCGGGGTGCCTCCGAGCCGGGGCAGGCGCCGTACGCCCTGCTGAAGTTCGAGGGCGGGGTCCACCGGGTGCAGCGTGTGCCGGTCACCGAGTCCCAGGGTCGCGTCCACACCAGCGCCGCCGGGGTCCTGGTCGTGCCCGAGGCCGAGCAGCTCGACGTCAGCATCGATGACAACGACCTACGGATCGACGTCTACCGCAGCAGTGGTCCGGGAGGGCAGAGCGTCAACACCACCGACTCGGCGGTGCGGATCACCCACGTGCCCACCGGGATCGTCGCGAGTTGTCAGAACGAGAAGAGCCAGCTGCAGAACAAGGAGCAGGCGATGCGCATCCTGCGCGCCCGTATCCTCGCCGCGGCCCAGGAGCGAGCCGACGCCGAGGCCAGCGCCGCCCGCCGCAGCCAGGTCCGGACCGTCGACCGCTCCGAACGGATCCGCACCTACAACTATCCGGAGAACCGGATCTCCGACCACCGCACCGGGTACAAGGCCTACAACCTCAGCGTGGTCCTGAACGGCGATCTCGCACCCGTTATCGGTTCGTGTGTCGATGCCGACCTCGCCGAACGACTCGAGGCGCTCGAGGAGAGTCCGTGATCGACCGCCGTGCGGTGCTCACGCAGGCCATCGCCCGGTTGTCGCAGGCAGGGGTTCCCAGTCCGGACCATGACGCAGCGGAACTGTTGGCCCACGTGGTGGGGCGCAGTCGGGGTGAGTTGGCTCTGGTCGCCGAGATCGACGACGCCGACCGTACGGTCTACGACTCGCTCGTGGAGCGTCGAGCGGCCCGGGTGCCACTCCAACACCTGACCGGTTCCTCCGCCTTCCGCTACCTCGAGGTGGCGGTGGGCCCGGGTGTCTTCGTGCCACGCCCCGAGACAGAACTGCTCGCAGGATGGGCGATCGAACACGCCGCCGCACTCGAGGCTCCGATCGTCCTCGACCTGTGCACCGGCTCCGGGGTGATCGCGGCCTCCATCGCGGGGGAGGTGCCCGATGCGCGGGTCGTCGCGGTCGAGCTCGATCCGGAGGCCATGAGCTGGGCGGAACGAAACCTGGCCGGAACCGGGATCGACCTTCGCCAGGGCGACCTGGCCGACGCCTGCCCGGACCTGGAGGGACACGTGGACGTGATCACCTGCAATCCGCCGTACGTCCCGCTGGAGGCCTGGGAGTCGGTGGCCCCCGAGGCGAGGGACCACGATCCGCATCTCGCCCTCTTCTCCGGCAACGACGGACTGGACGCGATCCGTGTCCTGGCCGTGCGTGCGACCCGCCTACTGAAACCCGGTGGTGTCATCGGCGTGGAGCACGCGGACGCCCAGGGGATCTCCGCTCCGGCGGTCTTCGCGGGCAGTGGCCACTGGACCGAGGTGCGCGATCATCTCGATCTGGCGGGACGTCCACGCTTTCTGACCGCGCGACTGGCACGATGAGCAGGTGATTGCCCCATGACCGCAGAGCTGTACACGACGACCACCGAGGATGAACGCGAAGCCGCCCTGGAGGCGGCCAGTCTCGCCATCCAGCGTGGTGACCTGGTCGTGCTGCCCACCGACACGGTCTACGGGATCGGCGCCGACGCCTTCGACGCCGAGGCAGTGGCTGGACTCCTGGAGGCCAAGGACCGTGGACGAGCGATGCCGCCCCCGGTTCTGATCGGATCCGCCTCGACGGTGGAGGCGATCGCCGTACGGATTCCCGCGTACGCCCGCGCCCTGATGGAGGAGTTCTGGCCGGGGCCACTGACCCTGGTGCTGCACCAGCAGATGTCGCTGCAGTGGGACCTGGGTGACACCCGGGGCACGGTGGCGGTACGCATGCCGGACCACGCACTGGCGCTGTCCCTCCTCGAGCGCACCGGCCCCTTGGCGGTCAGCTCGGCGAACATCTCGGGTGATCCGGCCGCCACCACCGCGCAGGAGGCCGATGACATGCTGGGTGAGGTCGTCGACGTGATCATCGACGACGGACCCTCACCTGGGACGGGCACCTCGACCATCGTCGATGCCACCGCGGATCAGGGTCGGATCCTTCGTCGAGGGGTCCTGAGCATCGACCAACTCAACGCGGTTCTCGAACCCCTGGGTGCAACGCTGACGGACGAAGACTGACTCGATGCGGGAGTACCTCCTGGTTTTTCTCGTCGCGTCCGCGATCACCTATCTGCTGACGGTCGTCGCGCGCGAGATCGCGCTGCGCACCGGGGCAGTTGCCGTGGTCCGCGACCGCGATGTGCACGCAGAGCCCATCCCCTACCTGGGGGGGATCGCCATGCTGGGTGGCCTCGCGGCGGCCTACGTGGTGGCCCAACAGTTGCCGTTCCTGTCCACCAGCCAGCCGTTCGTCTTCGAGGACGCCGGAGCGGTGCTGCTCGCGGGCGCGATGGTGTGTGTCGTGGGGGTGTTCGACGACATCTTCGACATCGACGCGCTGACCAAGCTGGGCGGGCAGGTGTTGGCGGTGGGGCTACTGGTCTACTCCGGCCTACAGTTCCGATTCCTCCCCCTCCCGGACGGACGCCAGATCTCGCTGGAGCCCGCACAGGGGGCGCTTTTGACCCTGATCGTGGTGGTCGCCACGGTCAACGCGGTCAACTTCGTCGACGGGCTCGACGGTTTGGCGGCAGGGGTCGTCGGCATCGGCGCCATGGCCTTCTTCGTCTACAGCTATCAGCTGGCGAACCTCAACCGCGTCGACCTGGCCACCACCGGCGCACTGCTGTCGGTGGCCCTGGCCGGGGCGTGCACCGGCTTTCTGGCGCACAACTTCCACCCGGCCCGCCTGTTCATGGGGGACAGCGGCTCGATGCTGATCGGGCTCGTGCTCTCCGCGACGGCTCTGACCCTGACCACCCAGTTCAGTGGCTCGCAACTGACCCAGGGAGCCGGCGGCGCCCAGGCCAGCCTGTTGCCGACCCTCCTGCCGGTGGCCCTACCGGTCCTGATCCTGATCGTGCCGCTGGTGGACCTGCTTCTCGCGGTGGTACGCCGTACCGCAGCGGGCAGGTCGCCGATGGCCCCGGACAAGCAGCACCTCCACCACCGGTTGCTGGAGATCGGGCACTCGCACCGGCGCGCGGTGATCATCATGTGGCTGTGGGCCGCCCTGATCTCCTTCGCGACCGTGCTGGCCAGCCTGTACGAAGGGCCCCGGGTCTATCTCGGACTCGGGGGTATGGCCGTGGTGGTCCTGCTGCTCACCTTCCTCCTGCCGGTGGTGCATCGGCCCGGAACGCCCGATTCCGCCCCCGCCCAGACTTTGTGATAGTTTTCACGAGCACTCAGAAGACTCTCAGAATTCACCTCCCGACCCGAGGACGGCCGCTGTAATGACGACCGCGACAGTCTCCCGCGACAGCGGTGTGGCCGTGCTGGTCGGCGCGGGGGCGGCCACCGCCGTACTCGGCGCGGTTCTGGCTCTCGTGGGCGGTCTGGTCGACGGGTCTCCCGCCGCCTACGGCGCCATCGTGGGGACGTTGTTGGCGATCACGGTCTTCGGACTGGGGGCGGCCGCGGTCAATCTGGTCGCCGGAGTCCTGCCGACGATGTCGCTGGTCGTGGCGATGATGACCTACATTTTGCAACTCGTCGTGATCTGGCTCGTGCTCAGCGCATTGGAATCGACCGAGTTGCTCGAGTCGACCCTGGCCCGAGGGTGGCTCGGGGGAGCGGTGATCATCGGGGCCATGGCGTGGATGGCCGGTCAGGTGGGTCTTCACATCACCCGCCGCGTGCCCGCCTTCGACCTGCCCGAGCCGACGATGCCCGACCAGGGCCTCGAGAACTCGGACGGGGGTAAGCAATGACCGCCCGAGGCTGCTATTGTCCGGGACGCAATGGCTCCGGAGATATCCCCTTGGGGACGCACCGATACGCCGCGGGGAGATCCGTGGATGGCGTTCGGCTATGTCGTCTCGGGTGTGGTGATCTACGGATTCATCGGGTGGGTGCTCGACCGCTGGATCGGAACTTCGTTTCTGGTGGCGGTCGGGATTCTGCTCGGAACAGGTTTGGCGCTTTATCAGACGTTTGCTCGGTTCGGACTGAAGTCGGACGCCGAAGGGGATGCGCGCTCTCAGGAGCAGCCCCCGCACGAAGGCACGCGAGGACCAGACAAATGACCCCCAGAACAACGACCACAACGACACATCACGTCGAAACACAGGAGACACGGTGATCGGGACCATCCGGGCAGAAGGTTTCACCCCGCCGGGGCCGAGCGACTTCGACCTGCCGGCGATCGGTGGCGGCGGCTCCTTCGAGCTCTTCGGCCAGTCGTTCGTGCTCGGCGTCACCAAGCCGATGCTGCAGATCGTGCTGGCTGCGGTCCTGGTGTTCGCCTTCTTCTACATCGCCGCCCGCCGTCGCGCGATGGTGCCCGGCAGATTGCAGTTCGTGGGGGAGGAGGCCTACGGCTTCGTCCGCAACTCCATGGGTCGCGACATCATCGGCAGCGCCGACTACGCGAAGTTCGTCCCCTATCTCTTCACGCTGTTCACGTTCATCTTGTTGAACAACCTGATGGCGTCCATCCCGTTCATCCAGTTCCCCACGTTCTCCCGCTCCGGCATGGTGTACGGACTGGCGGTGCTCAGTTGGGTGATCTACAACGCCGTGGGCATCAAGAAGCACGGTTTCTTGGGCTACCTGAAGCTGCAGTCCGTACCCGCCGGCATCAAGGGCCCGATCCTGCTGCTGCTGGTGCCGCTGGAGTTCATGTCGAACATCCTCGTGCGGCCGGTCACGCTGGCCCTGCGTCTGTTCGCCAACATGTTCGCCGGCCACCTGTTGCTGATCCTCTTCGCCCTGGGCGGTGAGTACCTCATCGTCGAGATGGGCGGCGCCTACATCGGCGTCGGCCTCCTCGCCTGGGTGCTGTTCATCGCCGTGGCCTTCCTGGAGATCCTGATCCAGTTCCTCCAGGCCTACGTGTTCGTCCTGCTGAACGCCATGTACATCCAAGGCGCTCTCGCCGACGAGCACTAAGACACGACCCGGGGCGCTGTTTGCCCCAAACCCGTCCGACGTTCCATCCACAAGTTTCACCACAGATGCAAAGAAAACCGAAAGGGAAATCTGATGTTCCTGCCCCTGGCCCTCGAAGGCACGCTCAACGGCTCGATGAACATGATCGGCTACGGACTGGCGGCCATCGGCCCCGGTATCGGTATCGGCCTCATCTTCGCCGCCTACATCAACGGAGTTGCGCGTCAGCCCGAGGCGCAGTCGCGCCTCCAGTCGATCGCGATCCTCGGCTTCGCCCTGGCCGAGGCCCTTGCCATCATCGGTATCGCCCTGGCCTTCGTCCTCAGTTGACCTCTTCTGATCACTGACAAAGTCCAGTCGAGTAGAAGGATCTGTCCATGCAGAACGTGATCGTGCCCGCCGTAGTCCGGGCTGCCGGGGAAGGCGAGGAGCTCAACCCGCTCCTGCCCCACCTCGTCGAGATCGGGCTTTCCCTGGTTGTCTTCGGGATCCTGTTCTTCCTGGTGAAGAAGTTCGTCGTTCCGGCGTTCGAGGCCACCTTCGAAGAACGGACCACCGCGATCGAGGGTGGTCTGGCCGCTGCGGAGACCAAGCAGGCCGAAGCCGACGCCAAGCTCGCCGAGTTGGAAAGCCAACTCGCCGACGCTCGGCACGAGGCTTCGCGTATCCGTGAGGAGGCGCGCGAGCAGGGTGCTGCCATCGTCTCCGAGATGCGCGAACAGGCTCAGTCCGAGTCCTCTCGCATCGTGGAGAGCGGTAAGGCGCAGATCGAAGCGGAGCGTCAGCAGGCTGTGACCTCCCTGCGCGCCGAGGTCGGTGCTTTGGCCACTGGTTTGGCCGGTCGCATCGTCGGTGAGAGCCTGGAGGACGAGGCCCGACAGGGCCGAGTCGTCGAGCGCTTCCTGGCCGACCTCGAGGCTGGTACCCCCGGTAGCGGAGTGAACTGATGGTTTCCTTCCGAGGCGCCTCCGCTGATGGCGTTGCCGTCCTGACCACCGAGGTGGAGGCGACTGTCGCCGCCTCGTCGGGTCAGGCCGAAACGATTGCCGCGGAACTGATCTCGGTGGCCGGTGCGCTGCGCTCCGAGGGTGGCTTCCGCCGCTTCGTCACCGACGCCTCGGTCCCGACCGCGGCCAAGGCGGGCCTCGTGTCCCAGGTCTTCGCCGACAAGCTCAGCGAGTCCGGCGCGAAGTTGCTCACCTCCGCGGTAAGCCGCCGGTGGACCGCAGCTCGTGACCTGGCTGACGCGCTGGAACACCTCAGCGTGGTTGCCACGGTCCGGTCGGTTCCCCATGACGCAGACCGACTCGCCGACGAACTGTTCGGCTTCGGGCAGGTCGTCAAGGACAACCCCGAACTGCGCGAGGCGCTATCCGACCCCGCGCGGTCCCTGGATGACAAGGCGGCCCTGGTCGACCAATTGCTGGCGGGCAAAGCGTTGCCGGCCACGATGGCCCTGGCCAAGCAGTCGCTGTCCAGTTCCTTCCGCACCGTCAACGCGGCGCTCTCGGAGTACCAGAAGGTCGCCGCCGAGGTGCGTGACCAAGGTGTTGCCACCGTGCGGGTCGCCCGTCCGATGAGCGACGCCGAGCACGACCGTCTCGGCAAGGCCCTGGCTCGCCAGTACGGTCGAGACGTGCACCTCAACGTCTTGGTCGACCCGGACGTCATCGGTGGCGTTCGCGTCGAGATCGGTGATGACGTCATCGACGGGACCGTTGCAGCACGACTCGATGACGCCAGCCGCAAGATTGCCGGCTAAGCACCACGCTTCAGCGGTCGCGAGACCACCCCGTACCACCCACAGACCCTCAGATACGCGCTAGACACAAGAGAGAAGGCACCACGATGACGGAACTCTCCATCCGTCCGGAGGAGATCCGCGACGCGCTCGCCAAGTACGTCGCCGACTACAAGCCGGAGGCCGCCAGCCGCGAGGAGGTCGGCACCGTTGCTCAGGCTGGTGACGGCATCGCGCGGATCTCAGGTCTTCCCTCGGCCATGGCGAACGAACTGCTCGAGTTCGAGGACGGCACCAGGGGACTGGCGCTGAACCTCGACACCCGCGAGATCGGTGCCGTCGTCCTCGGTGACTTCGACAAGATCGAAGAGGGCCAGACCGTGCGCCGCACAGGTCAGGTGCTCTCGGTTCCCGTCGGTGACGGCTACCTGGGTCGCGTCGTCGACCCGCTCGGCGTCCCGATCGACGGACTGGGCGAGATGGAGACCACCGGTCGCCGTGCCCTGGAACTCCAGGCGCCGTCGGTGATGGACCGCAAGTCGGTCCACGAGCCCCTCGCCACCGGCATCAAGGCCATCGACTCGTTGACCCCCATCGGTCGCGGACAGCGCCAGCTGATCATCGGCGACCGCGCCACCGGCAAGACCACGGTGGCCATCGACACGATCATCAACCAGAAGCAGTACTGGGACTCCGGTGACCCGGAGAAGCAGGTCCGCTGCATCTACGTGGCCATCGGTCAGAAGGGTTCGACCATCGCTGCGGTGCGTGGAGCCCTCGAAGAGGCCGGGGCGCTGGAGTACACCACCATCGTCGCCTCGCCCGCCTCGGACTCGGCTGGCTTCAAGTACCTCGCCCCCTACACCGGCTCGGCCATCGGTCAGCACTGGATGTATGAAGGCAAGCACGTCCTGATCGTGTTCGATGACCTGACCAAGCAGGCCGAGGCCTACCGCGCCGTGTCGCTGCTGCTGCGTCGCCCGCCGGGCCGCGAGGCCTACCCCGGTGACGTCTTCTACCTGCACTCCCGTCTGCTCGAGCGGTGCGCCAAGCTCTCCGACGAGCTCGGCAAGGGATCGATGACCGGTCTTCCGATCATCGAGACCAAGGCCAACGACGTCTCGGCGTTCATCCCGACCAACGTCATCTCGATCACCGACGGTCAGATCTTCCTGCAGTCCGACCTCTTCGCGGCCAACCAGCGTCCGGCTATCGACGTCGGTGTCTCGGTCTCCCGCGTGGGTGGTGCCGCCATGACCAAGGCCATGAAGGCCGTCACCGGTTCGCTCAAGGTCGACCTGGCCCAGTTCCGGGCCATGGAGGCGTTCGCGATGTTCGCATCCGACCTCGACGCCGCCTCGCGCCAGCAGCTCGCCCGCGGTCAGCGCCTGATGGCGCTCCTCAAGCAGCCCGCCTACTCGCCGTACCCGGTCGAGGAGATGACGGTCTCGCTGTGGCTCGGCACCAGTGGTCGTCTCGATGAGGTCCCCACCGACGACGTGCTGCGGTTCGAGAACGAGTTCCTCGACTACCTGCGTCGCTCCCACGAGGGCGTCCTCTCGGGTATCCGTGAGTCCTTGAAGTTCGAGGACAGCACCGAGCAGGCCGTCACCAGCGCCTACGACTCCTTCCTCGACCAGTTCGAGACCAGCGAGGGTGGCTCGATCAAGGTCGGGCACGAAGCCGCGGCTGAGGCCATGGGCGACGAGGACCTCGACCAGGAGCAGATCGTTAAGCAGAAGCGGGGCTGATCAGACATGGCTGTATCGCTGCGTGAGTACCGTTCGCGGATCAAGTCGACGGAGTCGATGAAGAAGATCACGCGCGCCATGGAGCTCATTGCTGCGTCCCGCATCATCAAGGCGCAGCAGCGGGCCCAGGCGGCAGCGCCGTACGCCCGTGAGCTGACCCGCGCGGTTTCGGCCGTGGCGACGTTCTCCAACGTCGATCACCCGCTGACCCGTGAGCAGGACGAGCCCAAGCGGGCTGCGGTTCTGATCGTGACCAGCGACCGTGGGTTGGCCGGGGCGTACTCCTCGAGCGTGCTCAAGGAGGCCGAGCGCCTCTCCGAGCGGTTGCGCGGCGAGGGCAAGCAGATCGACTACTTCATCACCGGTCGTAAGGGCGCGGCGTACTTCAAGTTCCGCAACCGACCGATCGTCCAGTCATGGACGGGTTCCTCGGATCAGCCGACCTACGACGTAGCGGCGGAGGTCGGTCGTGCGTTGATCGACTCCTTCCTCGCCGAGCAGATGGTCGATGGGTCGTTGAACGCGCAGAGCGTCGATGAGGTCCACGTGGTCTACACGCGGTTCCGCTCGATGTTGCTTCAGGAGCCGACGGCCATCCGTCTGCTTCCCCTCGAGGTCGTCGAGGGTGAGGAGTCTCCCGAGCAGGGAGAGGTCCTCCCGCTCTACGAGTTCGAGCCATCCGCGGAATCGGTGCTCGACGGACTGCTCCCGCAGTACGTCCAGAGCCGGGTGTTCTTCGCGCTGCTTCAGGCCGCGGCCTCCGAACTGGCTTCACGCCAGAAGGCGATGAAGTCCGCCACGGACAACGCGGATGAACTGATCAAGAAGTACAAGCGGATCGCCAATCAGGCGCGCCAGGCCGGTATTACCCAGGAAATCAGCGAAATTGTCGGTGGCGTGAACGCGCTGGCCGATTCCCAATCGGGGAGTGAGTGAGAGAGACATGACTGCCACTGTTGAAGAGACCCAGCAGGACTCCGCCGCGCATAGCACCGGCCGTGTAGCCCGGGTGACCGGGCCGGTCGTGGACGCGGAGTTCCCCGTTGACGACATGCCCGACATCTACAACAAGCTCGAGGTCGATCTCGAGATCGACGGGGTGAAGCAGACGCTGATCCTCGAGGTTGCCCTGCACATCGGTGACGGCATGGTGCGCGCCATCTCGATGCAGGCCACCGACGGACTGGTCCGTGGCTCGACGGTGGTCAACACCGGCGGTCCGATCACGGTCCCCGTGGGTGACATCACCAAGGGGCACGTGTTCAACGCGACCGGTGACGTCCTCAACCTCGTCGAGGGCGAGGAGTACGAGGTCAAGGAGCGGTGGGGCATCCACCGTAAGGCTCCGGCCTTCGACCAGCTCGAGTCGAAGACGACCATGTTCGAGACCGGGATCAAGGTCATCGACCTGCTGACGCCGTACGTCAACGGTGGAAAGATCGGCCTCTTCGGTGGGGCCGGCGTCGGCAAGACCGTGCTGATCCAAGAGATGATCGCCCGTGTCGCCAAGGACCACGGTGGTGTGTCGGTGTTCGCCGGTGTCGGTGAGCGCACCCGTGAGGGCAACGACCTCATCGAGGAAATGACCGACGCAGGCGTCATCGGTCAGACGGCTCTCGTCTTCGGTCAGATGGACGAGCCGCCGGGGACGCGTCTTCGCGTGGCGCTGTCCGCGCTGACGATGGCGGAGTACTTCCGCGACGTGCAGAACCAGGACGTGTTGCTCTTCATCGACAACATCTTCCGGTTCACCCAGGCCGGCTCCGAGGTCTCCACGCTGCTCGGCCGGATGCCCTCCGCGGTGGGCTACCAGCCCAACCTGGCCGACGAGATGGGTCAGCTCCAGGAGCGGATCACCTCGACGCGCGGTAACTCGATCACCTCGTTGCAGGCGATCTACGTCCCCGCCGACGACTACACCGACCCGGCCCCGGCCACGACGTTCGCCCACCTCGACGCCACCACCGAGCTGTCGCGAGACATCGCCTCGCAGGGTATCTACCCCGCGGTCGACCCGTTGACCTCGACGTCACGGATCCTCGACGCCCAGTACATCGGGCAGGAGCACTACGACTGCGCGATCCGGATCAAGCGGATCCTCCAGCGCAACAAGGAGCTCCAGGACATCATCGCCATCCTCGGTGTCGATGAACTGTCCGAAGAGGACAAGGTCATCGTGTCCCGCGCCCGCCGGATCCAGCGGTTCCTGTCGCAGAACACCTACGTGGCCAAGCAGTTCACTGGCCTGGAGGGTTCCACCGTGCCGGTCAAGGACACCATCGAGGCGTTCAACAAGATCGCCGATGGCGACTACGACCACGTGGCCGAGCAGGCCTTCTTCATGTGCGGCGGTCTCGACGACGTCGAGGCGAAGTGGGCCGAGATCCAGAAGAGGTCCTGATGAGCGACGGGGCTCTGCAGGTAGAACTCGTCGCGGCCGACCGGACCGTATGGTCCGGTGAGGCCACGATGGTGATCGCCCGGACGGTGGACGGCGACGTGGGTGTCCTGAAGGGACACGCTCCGTTGTTGTCGCTGCTCACCGACGCCGTCATCGAGATCTCTGAGGGCAACGGACAGCTGGTCTTCGCCACCGTCGAGGGCGGGTTCCTCTCTGTGGCCAACGACCGGGTCTCGATCCTCTCCGAGCGGTCGATCCTGGCCGAGGAGATCGACGTCAACCAGGCCCAGACGGACCTGGAATCGGCTCGGCACCTCAGCGACGACGAGGCAGGTGCGGCGATCCGCCGCGCCGAGACTCGCATCCGCGCTGCGGAGAAGCTCAGGGCGTCCTGACCGACGCCCCCACCGTGAGCGCTGGAACTATGCGGACGGGAGGAGCAGCACATGCCATGGTGGCAGTGGGTAGTTGACGCTGCCGGCGTCGTGCTGCTCCTTCTGGCCATTTACGGAGCGGCGCTCTGGATGCGGCGCCGGGTGCTGGCCCGACACGGCGGCACCTTCGAACTGAGCTACCGCATCAGTGACTCCCGTCCAGGACACGGGTGGGGACTCGGCCTGGGCCGGTACTCAGGGGAGAAGCTCGAATGGTTCCGACTGTTCTCGCTCTTCCCGAAGCCCCGGGCCATCTGGGCACGCACCGAATTGAGCTACGACGGACACCGTGAGGCCCGGGGGACCGAGCAGACCTCGCTCTACCCCGACCACGTGGTCATCCACTGTCAGAGCGTGACCGGAGAGATCGAACTCGCCATGAGTCCGGGCTCCCTCACCGGCTTCCAGTCCTGGCTCGAGGCGAAACCCCCCGGCACCGACTGGACCAAGGGCCGCTGACCCCGTTCCTCACTTCGAGCGCTCACCGCAGTGTTTGTGGGCGGACTCGCGCTCTCCGTTCGTCCCTCACTTCGAGCGCTCACCGCAGTGTTTGTAGGCGGACTCGCGCTCTCCGTTCGTCCCTCACTTCGAGCGCTCACCGCAGTGTTTGTGGGCGGACTCGCGCTCTCCGTTCGTCCCTCACTTCGAGCGCTCACCGCCGGGCACCCAGAGGACGTCGCCCGCCTCCCGGTTCGCATACCGCGCCAGGATGAACAACAGGTCCGAGAGCCGGTTCAGGTAGGTGATGGCCAGCTTGTTCATCGTCTCGGCGTGCTCCTCGTAGGCCGCCCAGGCCGAACGCTCTGCGCGGCGTACGACGGTGCGCGAGACGTGCAGGTGGGCACCCCCCGTGGTGCCGCCGTTGAGGATGAAGGACCGCAGGTTCGGCAACGACTCGTTGTAGTGGTCGCACCAGGCCTCGAGGCGGTCGACGTACTCCTGCTCGATGCGCAGCGGGGGGTACTCCGGGTCGGGGACGACGGGCGTGCAGAAGTCGGCGCCCACGTCGAACAGGTCGTTCTGGATGTGGGTGAGGACCGCGACGACGTCCTCGTCGAGGTCCGCGGTCGACAGCGCCAGCCCGATGGTGGCGTTGGCCTCGTCGACGTCGGCGTAGGCGTGCAGTCGCGCGTCGTTCTTGGAAGTGACACTCATGTCACCGAGGCGGGTTTCGCCGGCGTCGCCGGTGCGGGTGTAGATCCGAGTGAGGTTGACCATGCAAGGGAGACTAGCCAGCATGCGCACACGACTGACACTGGCCATCCTCGTAGCGCTCCCCGGACTCGCCTTGGCCGGCGCAGGGCTGTTCCATCCGGATCGGTTGAACTACGACACCTCCCTGCGCTGGTACGCCCTCCACATCCCGGGGCTACTGGTCTTCCCGCTCGTCGGTGTGGCCCTGGCCGTGCTGGTTCGTGGCCGCGGGGACCCGGTGGCCTGGATCGTTCGCCTCTCCGCCTACGTCTACGCGACCTTCTACACCGCGCTGGACGTGATCAACGGGATCACCGCTGGCTACGTCACCCGACAACTGGGGCCCGGAGCGCCGCGACCCGACGAGGTCCGTTCGATCTTCGATATCGGTCGCCCGATCGGTGACATCGGTGAGTGGGGACTCATGGTGTGTTGCCTGGCCATCGCTGTCGATCAGGTGCTGCGCCACCGGGTGCGGGGGCTTCCCGCCCTCGTCCTGGTCCCGGCGGCGTGGTTGGTGCGGACCGATCACATCTTCAGTCCGCTGGGCGTCCTGGCCATGACCCTGCTCGCCCTGACGACTGCGGCGCTGGTCCTCCTCAACCCGCCCGACCACGAGGTCGAATGGGCAAGGAAACTTCAGCGGTCGGACTGAGGTCCCCTCAGCGGGTGCTGAGGGTGCTCACCTGTCCGCGCTCGACCAGCCACCGCTCGTCGAGCCGGACGTGATCGAGGAGACGACGGTCGTGGGACACGAGCAGCAGTGCTCCCTCGTAGGCGTCCAACGCTTCCTCGAGTTGCTCGATGGCGGGGAGGTCCAAGTGGTTCGTGGGTTCGTCGAGCACCAGCACGTTGACTCCGCGCGCCTGGAGCAGGGCCAGCGCCGCCCGGGTGCGTTCACCGGGCGACAGAGCGCCGACGACCGAGCCGACCTGATCGGCCTTCAATCCGAACTTCGCCAGCAGGGTGCGTACGTCGGCCGGACTCATCGCCGGCACGGCGGTCTCGAAGGCGACACCGAGGGTGACGCTCTCGTCGAGCACGCTGCGCGCCTGATCGATCTCGCCGATGGCCAAGGACGCGCCGAGCGAGGCCCGACCCTTCTGGGGCGGGATCTGCCCCATCAGTAGTTGCAGCAGGGTGGTCTTGCCCGCACCGTTGGGGCCGATCACCCCGATCCGGTCGCCGGCGTTGATCTGCACCGACACGGGGCCGAGCGTGAAGTCGCCGCGGCGTACGACGGCGGCGTCCAGCGCGGCGACGACGGTGCTGGAACGCGGAGCAGGGGCCACTCGGAACTGCAGCTGCCACTCCTTGCGTGGCTCCTCGACCTCATCGAGGCGGGCGATCCGTGACTCCATCTGGCGGACCTTCTGGGCCTGCTTCTCTGATGACTCGGCCTGCGCCCGGCGACGGATCTTGTCGTTGTCGGGACTCTTCTTCATGGCGTTCCGGACACCCTGGGAACTCCACTCCCGCTGGGTGCGGGCCCGGCCCACCAGATCGGCCTTCCGATCGGCGTACTGGTCGTAGGACTCCCGGGCGTGGCGGCGGGCCACCGCACGCTCCTCCAGGAAGGCGTCGTACCCGCCGGCATAGACCGCGACCTGATGCTGAGCGAGGTCGAGTTCCACGACCCGGGTGACGCAGCGAGCGAGGAACTCGCGGTCGTGGGAGACCAGGACGATGCCGGAGCGCAGCCCCTGAACCCAGGCCTCCAGCCGGGCCAGACCCTCCAGATCGAGATCGTTGGTCGGCTCGTCGAGCAGGACGACGTCGAAGCGGCTCAACACCAGGGCAGCGAGACCGATCCGTGCGGCCTGTCCGCCGGACAATGAGGTCATCAGTGCGTCCGGGCCGACGCCGCTGGCCGCCGGCAGGCCGAGGTCGGACAGCACGCCGGGGACCCGGTCCTCGAGATCCGGGGCGCCACTGGCGAGCCAGTGATCCAGGGCGACTGCGTAGGCCTCGTCCGAGCCGGGCACGTCCGACCCGAGGTCGGCCGCCGTGGCCTCCATCGCCGCGGTGGCTGCCGAGGCGCCGGTACGCCGAGCCAGATGCGCCGCGACGGTCTCGCCGTCGATGCGCTCGTGCTCCTGCGGCAACCAGCCGATGAACGCATCGCTGGGCGCCGTGGACACCGAACCGCCCAGAGGTACCGACGCACCCGCGAGCAGGCTCAGCAGGGTTGTCTTCCCGGCGCCGTTGGCACCGACGACCCCGACCACATCCCCGGGAGCGACCGTCAGGTCGAGTCCTTCGAACAGCGTCCGATGGCCGTGTCCACCGGACAGGCCCTTGGCGACCAGGGTGGCACTCACCCCAGCATCGTAGGGCCCCCGGCTGGGTTAGCCCGCCTCACCGAGTTGGTTGTCGAAGAACTCGATGGTGCGGTCCATCGCTTGGAAGAACGCCGGTCCGAAGGCGTGGCCGTCGTCATACCGTTCGAGTCGCGAGTCGACGCCCGCCCGGACCAGGGCCTGTTGGGTGGCCTCGGCCCATTCGGGTGGGCAGGTGTCGTCGAAGCGACCGTGCACCATCAGCACCGGTTCGGTGATTCGGTCGAAGTAGGGCCTTGATGAGTTCCGCCGCCAGAAGCCCGGCTGTTCCGCAGGGCTCGGGATCTCCTCACGCAGCGCAGCGTCCTCCGGGTCGGGCGCGATGAACTGGCGGTAGTTCTCCGCCTCGAGCGACGAGACCGAGGCCCACGGGGCGGCGGCCTGGACCAGACCGGGTGCTGCGACCAGCGCCTTCAGCACCACCCCGCCCCCCATGGATCGACCGAAGAGGGCGACCCGGTCTCGGTCGAGGGGGATCCTGTCCGCGCGGCTGGCGTTGCGCAGGGCCTTGACCGCGTTGATCACGTCGGCGCTGTAGCCCTGTCGCAGTCGGGTCATGGCCTCTGGGTCGTCATCGGACTCGGCGTGGTTGCGGTAGTCGACGTGCAACGCGATGTAGCCGCGAGATGCGAGGTAAGCGCGTTCGCGGGTCATTCCTTGACCGCGCACGTAGATCGCCGGATCGATGTAGCCGTGGGCCAGCACGACCGCCGGGAACGGTCCCGGACCGTCGGGCACGTTGAGCACCCCCGAGATGCGATAGGACTCCTCGCCTCGGTCCGTGGTGCTGCGCGAGCGGTAGGTGACGTCGTAGGAGGTGAAACCGCCTACGCGCTCCCGGACCGCACCGAGAGTCAGCCGGTCACCGCGGTGGATCTGCTCGGCCAGCCCCGGCACGGAAACGGGAGGCACCGTTGCGGGGGCCGGCGTAGGAATGGCTTCGGTCGGTTCTGCGGCCACTTCTGGGACCGATTCCTGGGCCGGCTCGGTGGCCGTGGGTGCGACCGGTTCCTCAACCGTGGGGGAGACCGTCGGCGTCGTCTCGGACCCGGTCCCGCCCCCCGACGTACACGCCGACAACGTGAGGGCTGTGCTCAGCGCCAGGACACCCAGCAAGTGTGAGGTGGACAAGAACGAGGGTCTGAGCACGGATCCTCCGACGGTCGGAACAGCTGAGAACCCACGGTAGCCAGTGGTTGGCTGTTGGGAAGACCACATTCCATTGCCCCACCTGAGCCCGGTTGACGGCCTACCCTCTTCCCATGACGGAGAAAGATCGCCCCTGGGTGATGCGCACGTACGCCGGCCACTCGACCGCTGAGGCGTCCAACGCGCTCTACCGGAACAACCTGTCGAAGGGGCAGACCGGACTCTCGGTCGCCTTCGACCTCCCGACGCA
Organism: Nocardioides salsibiostraticola; assembly: GCF_054783655.1. Lineage (NCBI taxonomy): Bacteria > Bacillati > Actinomycetota > Actinomycetes > Propionibacteriales > Nocardioidaceae > Nocardioides > Nocardioides salsibiostraticola. Next base: position 516,621 of record NZ_BAAGQD010000014.1, read on the forward strand.
GACGGGCTACGACCCCGACTCGCCGCTCGCCCGCGGTGAGGTCGGCAAGGTCGGCGTACCCGTGCCGCACATGGGGGAGATGCACAAGCTCTTCGCCGACATCCCCCTGACGGGGATGAACACCTCGATGACCATCAACGCCACCGCGATGTGGATGTTGGCGATGTACCAGGTCGCCGCCGAGGACCAGAACCCCGACCTCGCGCCTGAGGAGGTCGCCCAGCAGCTCGCGGGCACGACGCAGAACGACATCATCAAGGAGTACCTCTCGCGGGGGACCTACGTCTTCCCTCCCGAGCACTCGCTGCGCCTGATCAGCGACATGATCTCCTACACGGTCCACCAGATCCCCAAGTGGAACCCGATCAACATCTGCAGCTACCACCTGCAGGAAGCGGGCGCGACACCCACGCAGGAGCTCGCCTACGCACTGTGCACCGCGATCGCGGTGCTCGACGAGGTCAAGAACTCCGGACAGGTCTCCGAGGACGACTTCGAGAAGGTCGTCGGCCGGATCTCCTTCTTCGTCAACGCCGGGGTCCGCTTCGTCGAGGAGACGTGCAAGATGCGGGCCTTCGTCCAGTTGTGGGACGAGATCACCAGCGATCGGTACGGCGTCCAGGACCCGAAGATGCGTCGCTTCCGCTACGGCGTCCAGGTCAACAGCCTCGGTCTCACCGAGGCCCAGCCCGAGAACAACGTGCAGCGCATCGTGCTCGAGATGCTGGGCGTGACCCTGTCCAAGAACGCGCGGGCACGCGCTGTTCAGCTTCCCGCCTGGAACGAAGCCCTGGGCCTGCCGCGGCCGTGGGACCAGCAGTGGTCCCTGCGCCTCCAGCAGGTGCTGGCCTTCGAGTCCGACCTGTTGGAGTACGAAGACATCTTCGAGGGCTCGGTCGTGATCGAGGCCAAGGTCGCCGAACTCGTCGCCGGCGCCAAGGCCGAGATCGACCGGGTCCAGGCTCTGGGTGGCGCGATCGCCGCTGTCGAGTCGGGCTACATGAAGCAGGAGCTCGTCTCCGCGCACGCCGCGCGCCGCGGCCGGATCGAGAACGGTGACGAGATCATCGTCGGGGTCAACAAGTTCGAGACCACCGAGGTCTCACCGCTGACCGCCGATCTCGACGGGGCCATCATGACCGCGGACCCCGAGGCCGAGCGGTCCGCTCTCACCTCGGTGGAGGAGTGGAAGGCCCAGCGCGACAGCACCGCCGTCGAGCAGGCGCTGGCCAAGTTGGCCGACGACGCCAAGACCGACACCAACCTGATGGCCGCCACGCTGGCCGCTGCCCGGGCGGGAGCCACCACCGGCGAGTGGGCCGGCACCCTGCGTGAGGTGTTCGGTGAGTTCCGCGCCCCGACCGGTGTGAGCGGTGCGGTCGGAGTGGCCGAGGCCGGCGCCGAGCTGACCGAGGTGCGGGACCGCGTGAAGGCGACCGGTGAGGAACTCGGTGGCCGACTGCGTCTTCTCGTGGGCAAGCCTGGTCTCGATGGACACTCCAACGGTGCCGAACAGGTCGCCGTACGTGCGCGGGACGCCGGATTCGAGGTCATCTACCAGGGCATCCGGCTCACCCCGGAGCAGATCGTGGCCGCCGCTGTGGCCGAGGACGTCCACTGCGTCGGCCTGTCGATCTTGTCCGGCTCGCACATGGAGCTGGTTCCTGCGGTGCTGCAGGGGTTGCGCGAGGCCGGACTGGACGACGTCCCGGTCATCGTCGGCGGCATCATCCCCGACTCCGACGGACGCGCCCTGATGGAACAGGGCGTCGCAGCCGTCTACACCCCCAAGGACTTCGGTCTCACCGAGATCATGGGCGGGATCGTCGAGGTCATCCGGCGGGCCAACGCCCTCTGATCGTGCCGTAGGGCCCTCAGATCACCGACCCGGCCCGGCAGGCCTTCGCCGCGGCGGACACGGTCTGCAGGGTCGACTCCGGTGGCGTGCTGCCCGACGACAACGTCTCGACGAACTCCGAGGCCTGGTCGTCGGTCAACGTGGTGGCGAGCTCGTCGATGATGCAGTCGAGTTTGTCCGGCTCGACCTGACGCAGCGACATCCGGAAGAACGCCTCGAACTCGGCTCTCTTGATCGCGGACGCGCTCGGGGCGGGTGACGTCGGGTCGGTCGTCTCCGGTGGTGGTGCGCTGGACGAACAGGCGACGCAGAGGTAGACGGCGCCTGCGATGACGGGCGTGGCGAATCTTCGACTCAGTGACGACACGGTCGCCTAGAGGTTGATGGTGACGTCCGCGTCCTTGCGGAGATCGGTGACCAGGGCAGCAGCGGCCTGACCCTGCTTGTCTCCGCGGATCTGGTTCACGATCTCGCCACGCACCTCATTGAGCGGCGGGAGCTCCTGGGCCGCGTCGGGGTTGGCCTCCTGTTGCTCCGCGACCTGGTCGTAGAGGGCGCGGACCTCCTTCTGGGTCACCTTCAGGGCACCGGGGGTCACCTCCTCTATCAACTGGTCGATGCGGATCTGTGCCTCCACCTGTTCGGTCAGATCGTCGATACTCAGACCCTGCTGCTCGAGAAGCGGTTCGAGGTCCGCACGTGACTCCAGACCGTTCTGCTCCAACAACGTCGCGAATTCGGCGTTCACCGAGGCCTTCGTGGCGGTGATCTTGAGGCGGTCCGCTTCTTGGGTCAACAACTCGTTGCCCACCAGTCCTTCGACCGTCTGCTCCTTGAGCGCGTCCTGGTCCACGGGCTGGCCGGTGGCCTGGGCCTGGCTGGACGCCGACTCGAACTGACGGGTGTAGACCTGCTCGAACTCGTCCTTGTCGATGGACTCACCGTTGACCACGGCCACCACGTCGGGGATTCCTTCGAGATCGGCTTCGGGGGCCGCCTCGGGGGCCGCCTCGGAATCAGCGGACGCGGACGCCGAGGGTGCCGCGGAGGCGTCGTCGCTCGAGGTCTCGCCGTCACTGCCGCAGGCGGAGAGCACCAACAATCCGGCCAGCATGAGGCCGAGAGCGCTCGAACGAGCGGAAGAACGGATACGTGGACGTGCAGTCATCGGGGTCACCCAGAGAATCGGAGAAAGGCCACGCTCGACGCTAGCAACCGATCAAACCCCTCCCAAAAGCGCGCATCTGTGACGTGGTGGACACTGGAGGTGTGTCGAGAGTGATCGTCGTGGGTGCTGGGGTCGTGGGCCTGTCGTGCGCGGTGCGCCTGTTGGAGGCCGGACACCGTGTCGACGTGGTGGCCCGGGACCTGCCGCAGGAGACGACGTCGGTCGTGGCCGCTGCGATCTGGTACCCCTACCGAGCACTTCCCCAGGACAAGGTGACCGCGTGGTCAGGGCGGACGTTCGAGGTCCTGGCCGACGTGGCCGCGACCGATCCAGCAGCGGGGGTACGGATGGTGGAGGGCACCGAGGTGATGCGGTCCGCCACCCCCGACCCCTGGTGGGCGGCCGCCGTCCCGGGTCTGACGCGCGGATGCGAACTCCCTCCCGGGTACGTCGACGGATGGTCCTTCCGCACGCCTGTGGTGACCATGCCGACGTACCTGAGGTGGTTGACCGAGCGGGTCGAGGACTTGGGCGGATCGATCACCCGACTGTGTCTCTCTGCCCTGCCCACCTTGCGAGATGGGGGAGATCTGGTCGTGAACTGCTCCGGGATCGGCAGCCGGTTGCTGGCCGACGACCCGGACGTGACCCCGATCCGTGGCCAGGTGGTGGTGGTCGAGCAGGTGGGTCTGAACCGCTGGACCCTCGACGCGGAGGGCCCCACGTACGTCATTCCCCGGGAGTCGGAGATCGTAGTCGGCGGAACGGCGCAGGAGGGGGAGTGGAGCCGCACCCCGGACCCGGACACGGCGCAGCGGCTGCTCGAGCGCGGCATCCGACTGGTGCCGGAGTTGGCTGGCGCGCGGGTGCTTCGGCACAAGGTCGGTCTACGACCGGCGCGACCGGCGGTCCGGCTGGAACGCGAGGGACGGGTGATCCACTGCTACGGGCACGGCGGATCGGGAGTCACGGCCTCCTGGGGTTGCGCCGAGGATGTCGCGCAGCTAGCGAACCAGTGATCAGTCGGAGGCGGAGTTCCGCCGACGATTCATCGCGATGGCCACCGGGAGTCCGACCCCGAAGCCGACGACGGTTCCGGCCAGGGCGCCCCACTCCTCATCGACGTTGAGGCCCACGAGGGCCGCGACGGCGACCGAGGCGAGCACGATCGTGGCGAGAGCGAGGTTGAAGAACATCTCGCGGAAGAACAGGGCGCTGAAGCTCTCGCTCGGCTCCGCGGGCTCCAGCGGTTCTGTCGGTGGCGTCGGCGGAGGGGTGACTGTCGGTGCGGTGGCCGGAAGGCCCACAGACTGATCGTCGCCGGCGTTGAGAGGAAGCACCTGCACCACCGCGGCCGGATCGAGGGCGCCGTAGATGTGCGGGAAGGTCTCCGCCGAGTCGAGGACCGACTCCTCCACCACGGGTACGCCGACCAGGTCGGTGTCGATCACCAGCAACACCAACGGTTCGGTGACGTCGGCGTAGAAGCGCTGACGAACGCCTTCCCACTGATCCCCCCGGCTGGCGTGGAGGAAACCCTCCTCGGCCAGGGTGCGGCCGCGGGTGGAGGTCGTGTAGCGACCGGTGGCCTGGGCCGCGTCCCAGTCGGATGCGGTGGCGATGTGGAAGATGCGAGTCATGACGGGGTCATCAGAACAGCCGGGTGGACGGATCGTCCATCCCCCGCAACGCGTTGTAGTCCACGACCGCGCACGCGATGCCACGGTCGGTGGCCAGCACCCGTGCTTGGGGCTTGATCTCCTGGGCGGCGAAGATGCCGCGCACGGCACCGTTGGCGGTCAGGAGTGAGTCGCGGTTGAGCAACTCCAGGTAACGGGTCAACTGCTCCACCCCGTCGATGTCGCCACGACGCTTGATCTCGACCGCGACACTGACGCCACCGGCGTCGCGGCACATCAGGTCGACCGGGCCGATGGCGGTCGGGAACTCGCGGCGTACGAGCTTCAGGCCCTCGGACAGCGTGCCGGGGTGCTCGGCCAGCAGCTCCTGCAGGTGCTTCTCGACCCCGTCCTTCTGGAGACCCGGGTCCACCCCCAGATCGTGGGAGGAGTCGCTGATGACGTCATCGAGCAGGATCCGCAGCGTGTCGTCGGTCTTCGTACTCGTGACGACCCACTCGACCCGGCCGTCGTCGGTGGCGCCCTCACGCAACGTGCAGGGAGGAGACATCCAGTTCAGGGGCTTGTAGGAGCCGCCGTCGGAGTGCGCGAGCACCGAACCATCGGCCTTGATCATCAACACCCGGGTCGCCATGGGCAGGTGGGCCGTCAGCCGTCCCGCGTAGTCGATCTGACAACGGGCCACGACGAGTCTCACGAGCGGTCAATCTACCGCTCGCCGCGACACTCGTCCCGTCAGGTCATTGCGTTCGGCCAAGTCGGAGCGTAAAGGTGTTCCATGTCACTTTTTCCCGGGCTGATGACAGCGCCCCTCACGATGGCGGCAGAAGCGGACGAGGGCTGGATCGCCCGACTGGAGTCGACGATCTCCGACGGCTTCGAACCGATCGCCACCGCGGTGTCGAACGTGATCTTCTTCACCGTCACCATCGGGCCCGCGACCTTTCCGCTGATCGTGTTCTGGCTGGTGGCCGCGGCAGCCATCTTCACCGTCTATTTCCGGGGCATCCAGTTCACCGGGATGCGTACCTCCCTCGACCTGGTTCGAGGGAAGTACTCCCGCGAAACCGACCCGGGCGAGGTGACCCACTTCCAGGCTCTCTCGTCGGCCGTCTCGGGCACGGTCGGTCTCGGGAACATCGCGGGCGTTGCGGTCGCGGTGACCGTCGGTGGCCCGGGAGCCACCTTCTGGATGATCCTGGCCGGCCTGCTGGGTATGTGCACCAAGTTCGTGGAATGCACCCTCGGCGTGAAGTACCGCGAGATCCACGAGGACGGCAGCGTCACCGGGGGGCCGTTCCGCTACATGCCGGTGGCCTTCGCCCGGTTCGGACCCGTGGTGAGCAAGGCCGGCGTCACGATCTTCGCGGTCGCCCTGATCCTGTTCGGTCTGCTGGGTGGCAACGCCTTCCAGGCCAACCAGACGTTCGCGCAGGCTCAGGAGGTCACCGGTGGTGCCGACGGCCTCCTCGGCTCGGACGCCGCCTCCCTGATCTTCGGCCTGATCCTGGCTCTGTTGGTCGGCGTGGTGATCCTCGGTGGGGTTCGCTCGATCGCGAAGGTCACCTCGCGGCTGGTGCCCATGATGGCCGCGATCTACCTGACCGCCTGCTTGTTGGTGATCCTCAGCAACGTCACCTCGGTCCCCGACGCGTTCGGTTCGATCATCTCCGGAGCCTTCAGCCCCGAGGGCGTCTCGGGTGGGTTCATCGGTGTGCTCATCATCGGGTTCCAGCGTGCGGCCTTCTCCAACGAGGCCGGCGTGGGTTCCGCCCCGATCGTGCACTCGGCGGTCAAGACCAAGCACCCGGTCTCCGAAGGCTTCGTCGCGCTGTTGGAGCCCTTCATCGACACCGTGGTCGTGTGCACGATGACCGCCCTGACGATCATCATCGCCTCCGACGGCACCGATTACGAGAGCCTGATCGGATCCCCGATCAGCAACGACAGCGGCGTCGTCCTGACCAGCCGATCCTTCGAGACCTTCCTGCCGGGCTTCGGGAACGTGCTCGCCCTCGCAGTGGCGCTCTTCGCGTTCTCGACCCTGATCACCTGGTCCTACTACACGATGCGGGCCTGGACCTCGCTAGTCGGCAAGAGCCCGGGCAAGGAGCTGGGCTTCAAGATCGTCTTCTGCTTCTTCGTCGTCGTCGGCTCGGTGGTGAACCTGGGATCGGTGCTCAACTTCGCGGACGCGATGCTCTTCGTGTGTGCGGTCTTCAACCTGCTGGCCTGCTACATCCTGCTGCCGAAGGTGAAGGAGGAGCTCAAGTCCTTCCGGGCGGGTCTGCGCAGCGGCGAGATCCAGGAGGTTCCCAAGGAGGAACGCGCCACGTGAGCGAGGGCGGCGTACGCCACGCCCGCGCCGCCGACCTCCGCCGGGTTGCGGAGATCGAGACCGCCGGACTCGTCCTGTTCGAGGAGCACCTCGGCGACCTGGCCGGCGACGTACTCGCCGGATCCGCGCCATCGGGGGGCACTCGCCTCGATATGCCCGGATTCCTGCTCGTCCTCGGGCCGGTGGGGGAGCCGACGGGCTTCGTGCACGTGGTCGAGATCGAGGGGTACGCCCACCTCGAACAGTTGTCGGTACGGCCCGAGGCGATGCGTCGGGGCAGGGGGACGCGGTTGGTGCGCGCCGCCATGGCGGAGGCTGCAGCCCTCGGTTTCGACCGGCTCTCGTTGTGTACCTATCGCGACCTGCCGTGGAACGGTCCGTTCTACGTCAGGCTGGGCTTCGGTGAGGTGCACGATCCCGAACCCTTTCAGCGTCGCCTCCGGGCTCAGGAGCGGGCGATCGGGCTCGACCGACACGGGGTGAGGCTGCTTCTCGACATCGCTGTCCGAAGCGGACCGCAATCGCCTGTCTCACCGGCGCCCACCTCGCAGGAGAACAGGCACCCGGCCGTGGAATGATGCCCGCCATGACGAGCCCTGAGACTGCTACTGAATCCGACGCCCGCACCTTTTCGACCATCGGCGTCGTCGGTCTGGGCACCATGGGTGCCGGCATCGCGGAGGTCTTCGCCCGCCACGGTTACTCCGTGATCGGCGTCGAACTCGATGACGAGACCTTGGAGCGAGGCAAGAAGTACGTAGAACACTCCACCGCGCGTGCCGTCAAGGGCGGGAAGATCACCGAGGACGAGCAGAACGATCTCCTCGGGCGGATCTCCTTCGCCACATCGCTGACGGCGCTGGCCGGGGCCGACCTGGTCATCGAGGCGGTCGTCGAGAGCCTCACGGTGAAGAAGGGCATCTTCGCGGAGCTCGACGGGATCGTCTCCGGGAACGCGATTCTGGCCACCAACACCTCGTCGCTGTCGGTCACCGAGATCTCGACGGCGAACACCTCGCCCGGCCGCGTCATCGGCATCCACTTCTTCAACCCGGCCCCGGTGCAGAACCTCGTCGAGGTCATCCGCACCGTGGTCACCGACCCCTCCGTGCTCGCCGACGTCACCGCGCTGGTCGAGAAGCTGGGGAAGAACCCGGTGGTGTGCGGGGACAAGGCCGGCTTCATCGCCAACACGCTGCTCTTCGGTTACCTCAACCACGCCGTGTCGATGTTCGAGAGCCGCTACGCCACCCGTGAGGACATCGACGCCGCCATGCGCTTCGGCTGCGGCTACCCGATGGGTCCGCTGGCGCTGGTGGACCTGATCGGCCTCGACACGACGTACGAGATCCTTCAGACGATGTACCTGCAGGGCCGCGACCGCCTGCACGCGCCCGCGCCGCTGCTCAAGCAGATGATGACCGCCGGCCTCCTGGGCCGGAAGTCGGGCCGCGGGTTCTACACCTACGAGGCCCCGGACAGCCCCAAGGTCGTCGCCGACGAGAAGACCCCCTCGGCCGACGAGAAGCCGACGCTGCAGCACGAGATCAAGCAGGTCGGGGTCGTGGGGACCGGCACGATGGCCACCGGCATCGTCGAGGTCTTCGCCAAGAGCGGGTTCGACGTGATCTACGTCGGCCGTGGAGACGAGAAGGTCGCCGGAGTGCGTGCGGCCATCGAGAAGTCCCTGGACAAGGCCATCGGCCGCGGCAAGATGGAGGAGTCGCAGAAGGACGTCGTGCTGGGTCGCCTGACCGGCACCACGTCGCTGGACGACCTCGGAGGTGTCGACATCGTGGTCGAGGCCATCGCCGAGGACCTGAAGATCAAGACCACCCTGTTCGCCAACCTCGACGACATCTGCAAGCCCGGCGCGATCCTGGCCACCACGACGTCCTCGCTGCCGATCATCGAGTGCGCCCAGGCGACCAAGCGTCCCGAGGACGTCGTCGGCATGCACTTCTTCAACCCGGCCCAGGTGATGAAGCTGGTCGAGGTCGTCTCCACCGTGGCCACCTCCGGGGCGGTCACCGAGACCACCCGCGCGCTGTGCGACAACCTCGGCAAGGTTGCGGTCTCCTGTGGTGACCGGGCCGGCTTCATCGTCAACGCGCTGCTCTTCCCCTACCTCAACGACGCGGTGAAGATGCTCGAGGCGCACTACGCCACCGCCGACGACATCGATCTGGCCATGAAGAAGGGCTGTGCCCTCCCGATGGGTCCCTTCGAACTCCTCGACGTGGTCGGCAATGATGTGTCCCTGGCCATCCAGCGGGAGCTCTTCCTGGAGTTCCGCGAGCCCGGCTTCGCCCCGGCTCCGCTTCTGGAGCACCTGGTGACCGCTGGCTACCTCGGTCGTAAGACCAAGCGCGGGTTCCGCGACTACAGCAGCCGCTGACTGCCCACGTAAACGTCATGTGACAGTTCGGGGGATACGGGACCATTGACTGGTCCGGTATCCCCCGTCCTGTCATGATCGACCCCGTGTCCACGCCTCAGCCCCCTCATCCGTCGAGCCCGCAGACCATCGCCTACCCCTCGCCGATGGCGCGAACCCGGGCCGCCATCGGCAAGAGCCTCAGGCCGCACGTCATCGTGCTGTTCGGGGCGACCGGTGATCTGGCTCGCCGCAAACTGCTGCCCAGCCTGACCCACCTGGTCCTGTCCAACCTGACCCCTGACATCCAGATCGTCGGGACGTCGCTGGACGACATGGACGACGCAGAGTTCCGCGCCTTCGCGAAGGAGGCGGTCGACGAGTTCGCTCCTCGCAAGCTCAAGCCGGGGGAGTGGGAGGAGTTCGTGTCCCGACTCCACTACGTCCCCACGGGTCACGGCGCGGACGGGCTGCGTGAAGCGGTGACCAGCGCGTCGGAGCAGTTGGACCGGGGCGGGTTGAACCCACGCATCCTCCACTACCTCAGCGTCCCGCCGTCCGCCGCCACCCAGGTGATCTCCACCCTGCGCGAGGCCGATCTCGTCGACCGAGCACGGGTCGTGATGGAGAAGCCCTTCGGCACCGATCTTCCGTCCGCGGTCGCCCTGAACGACCACGTGCACGAGACCTTCGACGAGGATCAGATCTTCCGGATCGATCACTTCCTGGGCAAGGAGGCGGCCCAGAACGTCTTGGCCCTGCGTTTCGCCAACGGACTCTTCGAGCCGATCTGGAACCGGAACTTCATCGACCACATCCAGATCGACATCCCCGAGACCCTCGGCCTGGACCAGCGGGCGAGTTTCTACGAGGCCACCGGTGCCTACCGGGACATGATCGTCACCCACCTCTTCCAGGTGTTGGCCTTCGTGGCCATGGAGCCTCCCACTGCGCTGGAACCGCGAGCCATCAGCGAGGAGAAGAACAAGGTCTTCCGTTCGCTGATGGCCATCGAACCCGACGATGTCGTCCGAGGCCAGTACGTCGGTTACCGCGATGAGGAGGGAGTGGTTCCCGACAGTGACACCGAGACCTTCGTGGCCATGAAGTGCGCGATCGACAACTGGCGGTGGGCCGGTGTGCCGTTCTACCTGCGCACCGGGAAACAGATGGCCGAGGGTCAGCGCATCATCTCGATCGCTTTCAAGGAGGCACCCAAGTCGATGTTCCCGGCGGACTCCGGGGTAGGCACCCAGGGGCCCGACCACCTGACCTTCGACCTGGCCGACGAATCGAAGGTGTCGCTGTCGTTCTACGGGAAGCGACCCGGGCCGGGGATGAAACTCGACAAGCTGTCGATGCAGTTCTCGACCGAGGACACCGATCACGCCAGTGACGTCCTCACCGCCTACGAGCGCCTCATCCTCGACGCGATGCGAGGCGACCGCACGTTGTTCACCACCGCCGAGGGCATCGAGTCGCTCTGGGAACGTTCACAACTGCTCATCGACAACCCACCTCCGGTCAAGCCGTACCCCAAGGGGAGTTGGGGACCGAACGCGATCCACCAACTCATTGCTCCCCACGCCTGGCGGCTGCCCTTCGAGCGGCGCTGGCGAGAGACGAAGTAGGCGGGATGAGGGCCGCGGTCTGCGGCTCTGAAGTGGGGCGGCCGACGTAGGCTGGCCGACATGATCACTCCGATCGTCGTCCTGATGTTGTTGGTCGCCCTCGTGGTCGTGGGCGTCCGAGCCTCCCGCAGAGAACGGGAGCGATCGCTCGAGCGCCGGCGCACCGAGTTGGAGCCGGTGCAGAAGTTGGCCTTCGAGGACATCACCGCCCTGGGTGTCGAGTTGCAGAACTTCGACTCCGAGTTGGCCGGGCAGGACCTCGACGGGGGAGCGAACGCCGACTACCAGCGCGCGCTGGACGCCTACGAGTCGGCCAAGACTGCTGGAGATCGGATCAGCGATCCGGACGACATCCGTCATGTCACCGAGATCCTCGACGACGGTCGGTACGCCATCGCCTGTGTCCGTGCCAGGGTTGCCGGTGAGGCCCTGCCCACCCGCCGCGCCCCGTGCTTCTTCAACCCGCAGCACGGTATGTCGGTCACCGACGTCCCCTATGCGCCCGACGGCGGCATCCAGCGGGACGTCCCCGCCTGCGCGTTGGACGCCGAGCGGGTAGCGGCCGGTGCCGAGCCTGACGTGCGGCAGGTCATGGTGGGGGCGCAACGGGTTCCCTACTGGCAGGGTGGCCCCGCGTTCGCGCCGTACGCCGCCGGCTACTACAACTCGATGGTCCCGATGAACCTGCTCTTCGCCGGCATGATGTTCGGATCTCTGGGCGGGCTGGGTCATGCCGCCGGCTACGAGGGTGGAGCGGACGGGGGCGGCTTCGAGGACTCGTCCGGAGGTGATTTCGGTGGCGGCTTCGGCGACGGCGGCGGGTTCGACGGCTTCGGGTTCTGACCCGGGCGGTCGGGATGAACGCCGGAAGGTCCGGTGGTTGGGACTGGTGAGTCGGCGTGTCTTTTCGAATTAGCGCCGACTCGGCCGGAAAACAGAGTCAAGTAGCGCCGACTCGTCAGTCGGCCGCCTGGCGCGCGCGGTAGGCCGCGACGGCGTTGCGGTTGCCGCAGGCCGTCGAGCAGTAGCGGCGGGACCGGTTGCGGGACAGATCGAGCACGATGCCTTCGCAGTCGTCGTCGGCGCAGACGTCGAGACGTGAGCCCTCATCGGCACGGATGACGTCAACCATGGCCATCGCCGTCTCGCTTTGGATCCTGATCGGGAGCGGCGCCTGCGGGTCGACGAGATGAAGGTGCCAGTCGTAGTCCTCGTGGCGCACGAGCTGTGGCTTGGTCGGAGTGCCGTCGAGGATGCCGTTGATGATCCCCACGGCGGCGTCCCGTTCCGCCAGCAGGAGTGCGCGCAGCTTCGGGCGGACCGCTCGGACGGCTGCCAACTCCGCCTCGGTTCGGTCGCGGCGCCCGGTGTACTCGAACTCCGCGTAGAACCCGTCGAGGGCCTCGATGTCGCTCAGGGTGTCGGGTTCGGCGGCGGAGTTCACCAGGGTGACGGCGGCTCGAAGGGCTTCTGCTGCGTCATGGGCGAAAACCATTTTGACAGGTTACCGCACCGCCTCTACTGTCATGTGCCATGACGTTGTTGACGAATGACTCGGGTCGGTCGGCGGTGACCGACCGCAGCCAGACCGCGACCGGACTGGGCTTCGCCCTCCTCTCGGCGATCTCCTTCGGGCTGTCCGGTTCGCTGGCCAGCCCGATGCTCGATCAGGGGTGGTCGCCGGGGGCGGTCGTGCTCATCCGCGTGGCCATCGCCGCGGTGGCCGTGGTCCCCTTCGGTCTGGTGGCGCTGCACGGTCGCTGGTACCTCGTGCGCGAGCACGCCGGGGTCCTGACCGTCTACGGCGTCTTCGCCGTCGCGGGGGCGCAGTTCGGGTACTTCTCCGCAGTCCAGTACATGCAGGTCGCCCCCGCGCTCCTGATCGAGTACACCGCTCCGGCTGCTGTCGTGATGTGGCTGTGGCTGCGCCACGGCGAGCGTCCGGGGAGAATCACCCTGCTCGGTGCGGGGCTCGCGGTCCTCGGGCTGGTTCTGTTGCTCGACCTGCTCTCAGGAGCCGAGGTCAGCGTGATCGGGATGCTGTGGGGACTGTTCGCGATGCTGGGCGCGGCGACGTACTTCATCATCTCGGCCGACGACACCCGCGGACTCCCGCCGATCGTGCTGGCCAGCGGTGGCCTGGTGGTCGGCACCATCGCCCTGGGCGGACTGGGGCTGGTGGGACTTCTCTCGATGGAGACCGCCCCTGGGCCGGTGGACTACGACGGCGTGGGGCTCACCGCCTCCTGGTGGATCCCCCTGGTGCTCCTTGGTCTGGTGACCGCAGGGGTCGCCTACACCTCCGGGATCGCCGCAGGGCGGCGCCTCGGCTCCCGGCTGGCCTCGTTCGTGGCCCTGACCGAGGTGCTCGCAGCCGTGCTGTGGGCCTGGTTGCTTCTCGACGAACTGGCCGGACCGCTGCGCCTGTTCGGTGGCGTGTTGATCATCGCCGGGGTCGTGGTCGTGAAGCTGGGGGAGCGGCGCATCGAGACGATGCCCACGAACGCCGAAGTGCCTACGTCGGCCTCCTGAGCGTGGACAGGGCCGGCCCCTCGATGCGGCTCGTTGGACACTGAGACATGGCCCGCGAATGGAATGCCGAGAGCTACGCCGCGCTGACCCTGCCGCACGTCGACTGGGGCCAGCGGGTCCTGGACCGCATGCGGTTGAGCGGCACCGAGACCGTCCTGGACGCCGGCTGCGGCACGGGGCGGGATGCCACCGCCCTGCGTGGGCGGTGGCCGCAGGTGCAGATCGTGGCGCTCGACGGCTCGGCCCGCATGCTCGAGGTGGCCCGGGCGTCGCTGGGTGACGTGGGGGCGACCTACGTCCACGCAGACCTGACGGAGACGCTACCGATCGAACCCGTGGACGCGGTGATGAGTGTGGCCGCCTTCCACTGGATCGTCGACCACGCCGCTCTGTTCGCCAGCCTCGCCGGGGTGATGAAGCCCGGTGCTCGATTGACCTCCGACTGCGGCGGTCGCGGGAATGTGGCCAACCTGGAGACGGCCATCGCCCGCGTGACCGGCCGACCGGGCACCGACTTCGAGTTCGCCGACGAGGCACAGACCAGTGATCGCCTCACCGCGGCCGGGTTCGAGGTCGAGGAGGTCCGCCTGCGCCCGTCGCCGTTCCGTATCGAGGACCCGGACGTCATGGAGGACTACCTGGCCGTGGTGTGCCTGGGCGGACAGTTGGCGACCATCCCGGTCGACGAGCAGGAGACGTTCGTGCGTGAGACCAGACGGGCGTTCGACGAGCCGGTGATCGACTACGTCCGGCTCGAGATCGACGCCGTACGTCGGTGACCGCTACCGAGCGTCCTGACGGCGGACCAGGACCTCGCGCAGGATCAGCAGGACCGCTGCGGCGGTGGGGATGGCCAGCAGTGCCCCCACGACGCCGAGCAGCGCGGCTCCGACCAGAGCGGCGATCACGGTGACGGCACCCGGGATGTCGACCGAACGCGCCATGACCCGGGGATAGATGACGTAGTTCTCGACCTGTTGGTAGATCAGGAAGAAGACCACGCAGATCAGGCCGGTCTGAAAGTCGGTCGCAAACGCGATCGCGGTCACCACGACAGCGCCGATCGTGGCCCCGATCATCGGGATCACGTCGAGGAGCGCGACCACGAAGGCCAGCGCCACGGCGTACTCGGCGAGGCCGACGGAGAACAGGAAGATCAGTGACGAGACTCCGGCGAAGGTCGCGACCACGAACGCCCCGGAAACGTACCCGCCGACGTTGTGGATGATCTGGTCGCCCAACAGCGAGAAGCGTTCACGCCGCGAGGCGGGAGCCAGGCGGTAGAGCGCGTGCTTGGTGATCTCCAGCGACGAGAGGAAGTAGAGGGTCAGCACGACCACGATGAAGACGTTGAACAGGGCCGAGAGGACCGCCAGGCCGATGCCCAGGACTCCGCCGAACAGTCCGCTGAGAAAGGCGCCGCCGACGACGTACTCCTGGATCTTGTCCAGCATGCCGTAGCGGTCGTTGAGGGCGCGAACGCGTTCGTTCTCCTGGAGCTGTTCGAGCCAGGTCGGGGCGTTGTTGGTGATGCCGCTGATCTGGTCGGCGATGACCGGGACGATTGCCACCACGAACAACGCCAGGGCCGACAGGACGGCCACGATGACCACGCCCACGGCGTAGTTGCGACGCAGTCCGGCGCGTTCGAGCCGTTCGACCGAGGGGTTGAGACCCGCGGCCAGGAAGAGTGAGACCACGACCAGCAGCAGGACCGACCCGATGCCCGTGATGGCCTGGAAGAGGAACCAGGCCAGCAGAGCACCCAGCGCCCCGACGAACCCGACGTAGAACGGCGAGTGCCGGTCGAAGGGCTCACCGGGGGTGCCGTACTCCTGGGGGAGGACGTCGACCAGGGCTGTGTGGTCCTCGGACTCGCCGGAGTCCGACTCCTGCGGCCCCGGCGAGTCCGGGCTCAACTCTCGTCTTCTCCGAATCCGGCCACCACGTCACGCAGCGAGGCGAGCTGAGCGGTGATGGCGTCGCGACGCTTGGCCAGGCGAGCGACCTCGGCCCGGGTGGCGGCCAGCTCACGCTGGACCTCGGCATCCCCGGTGCTCTGGATGGACTCGGCCTGGGTGCGAGCCGAGTCGATGATCTGCTGCGACTCCCGTCGGGCCCGGGACAGCAGGGCCTCGGCCTCGCTCTGAGCCGTGGTGCGGAACTCCGTGGCCTGCTTGGAGGCCTCGCTGGCCCGCTCCTCGGCGGCCGCGGCGCGATCCTCGGCCTCCTCGACGAGTCGACGGGTCTCGGCGGTGGCGTTGTTGTGATGGTCGGTGGCCTCGCGGGCCAACCGCTCCTTCTCCACCGCCAGGGTGCGGCGCGCTTCTTGAACCTCGCGGTCCGCTGCGGCCTGAGCCTGCTCGACCTCACGCGTGGCAGAGGTCCGCATCTCGGAGGTCTCCTGCTGAGCGGCCAGGCGCACCTGGTCGGCCTCACGCTTGGCGGCCGCGACGATGTCGGCGGCCTCCGCCCGGGCCAGATCCCGCTCCTGCTCGGCGTCGGCCAGCACGCGGGTGCGGGTCTCGTCGAGCTCCTTGAGCTGGACCACGCGCATGTCCTCGGCCTCGCGGGAGGCGTCGGCGCGGATCGCCTTGGCGTCGCGGGTGGCCTGCTCGCGGATCTCGTGGGCCTCCTGGCTGGCGGTCTCGCGGATCTCGTCGGCCTCCTCCTCGGCCAGACGCAACATGGCGCTGGCGCGGCCGCCGAGGCCGGCGTAGGAGGGGGTCTTCTGCTCGGCCAGGTCGTGCTTGGCCTTCTCGAGCTCGTCCTGCAGGGAGATCACGCGGCTCTCGGAGTCGCTGAGGCTAGAGCTGAGACCGGCCTTCTCGCCGCTGATCTGGCGCAGTCGTGCGTCCACGGCGGCCTTGTCGTAGCCGTTGCGGCGCACCATGGGAAGGTCCTGACCGCTCGCGGACTGTGGGGTCGTGGCGGTCGGGGTGGCGGCGTACGGCCGGGCCGGCGGGCTGGTCGGAGCCGGGCTCTGAGCCTGTGGCACGGGGGGTCCCGCCGGCGGCGTCGAGGGCTTGAGGCCCGCGTCCGCAGAGATCGCCGGGATGACTTGCGTGGCCTCTCCGTCGGGTGACCCCTGTCCGGGGTTCTCACCGGACTCGTTCTGGTCTTCGAAGATGGACAAGCCCTGGTCACTCATGCGGGGATACCTTCCGTTCGGGTCGGGGTCGCTGATCGTGGTCGCGTGGAGGTGGGTGCTCCTTAACCCATGATCCCTGATCCCGCCCCCAGAACCCAGGACGCAGGCACCGGTTTCTCGCCTGTCGGTCGCTGATCACCGCTCTTACACACGAAGTCCGTCAAATGGCCCCGCGAAGTTCGCCAAATGGGCCCCCGAAGTACGCGAAAAGGCACCGGAGCCTGAGAAATTCTCAGGCTCCGGTGCCTTGGTGTGCGGTATGTCTCGTCTCGGTCAGACCCCGCGGAAACGGTTGATCGCGTCGAGGTGCGTGGCGCGCATTTCGTGGTCCCGCACGCCCATTCCCTCCTCGGGAGCCAGGCAGAGGACCCCGACCTTGCCCTGGTGCCGGTTGTGGTGGACGTCGAGGGACGCCTGACCCACCTCATCGAGGGTGTAGGTCCGCGACAGGGTCGGGTGGATCATCCCCTTCGCGACCAGGCGGTTGGCCTCCCACGACTCGCGGTAGTTGGCGAAGTGGGAGGAGATGATGCGCTTGAGGTTCATCCACAGGTAGCGGTTGTCGTACTCGTGCATGTAGCCGGAGGTCGATGCGCAGGTGGTGATCACACCGCCCTTGCGGGTCACGTAGACCGAGGCACCGAAGGTCTCCCGACCGGGGTGCTCGAAGACGATGTCGATGTCCTCTCCGCCGGTGAGCTCACGGATCTTGGCGCCGAAGCGCTTCCACTCCTTGGGGTCCTGGGTGTGCTCGTCCTTCCAGAACTTGTAGCCCTCCTCGGAGCGGTTGATGATCAACTCCGCACCCATCGAGCGGGCGATGTCGGCCTTCTGCTCGTTGGAGACGACGCAGACCGGGACCGCGCCACCGTTCAGCGCGTACTGCGTGGCGAATCCTCCGAGGCCACCCGAGGCACCCCACACCAGGACGTTGTCGCCCTGCTTCATGTTGCCGCCGTTCTTCGAGACCAGCTGGCGGTACGCCGTGGAGTTGACCAGGCCGGGGGAGGCGGCTTCTTCCCAGGTCAGGTGCTGGGGCTTGGGCATCAGCTGGTTCGACTTCACCAGCGCGATGTGGGCCAGGCCGCCGAAGTTCGTCTCGAACCCCCAGATCCGCTGCTGCGGATCCATCATCGTGTCGTCGTGACCGTCGGAGTCCTCGAGCTCGACCGAGAGGCAGTGGGCCACGACCTCGGTGCCGGGCTTCCACTTGGTGACGCCGGGACCGGTCTGCAGGACCACGCCGGAGAGGTCGGAGCCGACCACGTGGTAGGGCAGGTCGTGCCGCTTGGTGAGTTCGGAGAGGCGGCCGTAGCGCTCGAGGAACCCGAACGTGGAGACGGGCTCGAAGATCGAGGTCCACACGGTGTTGTAGTTGATCGCGCTCGCCATCACTGCGACGTAGGCCTCGCCCGGGCCGAGCTCGGGCAGCGCAACGTCCTCGACGTGCAACGACTTGCGGGGGTCCTTGTCCTTGGTGGCAACCCCCTCGAACATCGTGGCCTCGTCCTTGTGGACGGTGACCGCGCGGTAATGGTCGGGCAGAGCGAGGCTTGCGAAGTCCTCGGTGGTGGCGTCGCCGGACTGCCCGGCGTTGATGGCGTCAAGGATGTGCTGCACGGAAAGGGGTCCCCTCGGATCGGTGGGCGGATCGGGGGCGAAGATACCGGTCGGTAACCCCCTGTGTCGTGGTCTGTGCGAGACGTCTCAGTGGTCGGCGGCGGGTTGGACGATCTCGACGAGCACTCCGCCGGCGTCCTTGGGGTGGATGAAGTTGATCCGGGAGTCGGACGTCCCGCGCTTGGGGGCGTCGTACAACATCCGCAGTCCGCGCTCCCGAAGGGTGGCGCTGACGGCCTCGACGTCCTCGACCCGGTAGGCGACCTGCTGGCAGCCGGGACCGTTGCGGTCGATGTACTTGGCGATCGTGGACTGGTCGTTGAGGGGCGCCAGCAACTGCACGCAGGAGGTGGAGTCGCCCACCGCCATCATCGCCTCGCGCACGCCCTGCTCCTCGTTGACCTCCTCATGGGCCAACGTCATTCCGAAGGTGTCGCGGTAGAACGCGATCGCGACATCGAGGTCGGGCACCGCCATCCCCACGTGGTCGATGGCGGTGAAGAGGTGCTGGACGTCGCCCAACGGATGGGCGGAGTTGTCGGCAGTGGATGTCATGGGCCACATAGTCATACGCCGAAGCCGTTGGCGCGACCCGATGTGACGTGTTCCTCAGTCGGATTGCACCCTTGTGAGGTGGACCGTGCACCACCGGCCACCTTCGGTGGGTATCGTCGCAATGACGCGGGAGGGATACCCCATCTCTCGCGCGGCTCGACGTTCAGCTTCATCCCAATCTTCTCTGGAGGCACCCATGTCAGCGTCACCTTCCGTCATCGTCGCCGGTGCTCGCACCCCGATCGGCCGACTGCTGGGCGGTTTCAAGTCCCTGTCGGCCGCTGACCTCGGTGGCGTCGCCATCAAGGGCGCCCTCGAGAAGGCGGGCGTCGCTGCCGACGCCGTGGACTACCTGATCCTGGGGCAGGTCATCGGCGCCGGTGCTGGTCAGAACCCCGCCCGGATGGCCGGCATCGCCGGCGGGCTGCCCGCCTCGGTCCCCTCCATCACCATCAACAAGGTCTGCCTGTCGGGTCTGAACGCGATCGCGACCGCCGACCAGATGATCCGCGCCGGAGAGGCCGACATCATCGTGGCCGGCGGCATGGAGTCGATGACCAACGCTCCGCACCTGCTGCCGAAGTCCCGTGAGGGCTTCAAGTACGGCGACGTGCCCCTCGTGGACTCCATGGCCTACGACGCCCTCTACGACCAGGCCACCCAGCAGGCCATGGGTGCACTCACCGAGCAGTGCAACGCCGACGGCATCAAGCTGACCCGTCAGGAGCAGGACGAGTTCGCGGCCGCTTCCCACCAGAAGGCCGCGGCCGCCTGGAAGAACGGCGTCTTCGACGACGAGGTCGTGCCGGTCTCGATCCCGCAGCGCAAGGGTGACCCGATCGTGGTGAGCCAGGACGAGGGCATTCGTGGCGAGACCACCGCCGAGTCCCTCAGCGGTCTGCGCCCCGCCTTCGCCAAGGAGGGCACGATCACCGCGGCCTCTTCCTCGCAGATCTCCGACGGCGCCTGCGCCGTCGTGGTGATGAGCAAGGCCAAGGCCGAGGAACTCGGCCTCGAGTGGCTCGCCGAGATCGGCGCGCACGGCATGGTCGCCGGTCCCGACTCAACCCTGCAGATGCAGCCCGCCAACGCGACCGCGAAGGCGTGCGAGAAGGAAGGCATCTCCCCATCCGACCTCGACCTGGTCGAGTTCAACGAGGCCTTCGCGGCCGTGGGCCTGGAGTCCGCTCGCTCGCTGGGCCTCTCCGATGACAAGGTCAACGTCAACGGCGGCGCCATCGCCATGGGTCACCCGGTCGGCATGTCCGGTGCCCGGGTCGTCCTGACCCTCGCGCTGGAGCTGAAGCGTCGCGGTGGCGGCACCGGAGCGGCCGCTCTGTGCGGTGGCGGTGGACAGGGCGACGCCCTCATCGTGAAGGTCCCTTCCTGAGTGGTTTCCAACTCGACTAACGGGCCCCGGGGTCGCCGTCAGGCGGCCTCGGTGCCCGATCTCGTGGGCCGCGCTCGTAACGGCGAGGCCCGGGCGGTCGCTCGACTGATCTCGCTGGTCGAGGACGAGTCCCCGCTGCTGCGCGAAGTGATGGCCGCGCTGGCGCCCCACACCGGCAACGCTCAGGTGATCGGTGTGACCGGATCCCCGGGGGTCGGCAAGTCGACCTCGACCAATGCTCTGGTGACCGAGTTGCGGCGTACCGGCCAGCGGGTCGGCGTCCTGGCCGTCGACCCCTCCTCACCGTTCTCGGGGGGAGCACTGCTCGGCGACCGGGTGCGCATGCAGGACCACGCCTCCGACCCGGATGTCTACATCCGTTCGATGGCCTCCCGCGGTCACCTCGGTGGACTCTCCTGGACCACGCCTCAGGCACTCCGTGTTCTCGACGCGGCCGGTTGCGACGTCATCCTCATCGAGACCGTGGGGGTCGGGCAGAGCGAGGTCGAGATCGCCGGCCTGGCCGACACGACGATGGTGCTGCTCGCCCCCGGTATGGGCGACGGGATCCAGGCGGCCAAGGCCGGCATCCTGGAGATCGGCGACCTCTTCGTCATCAACAAGGCCGATCGTGACGGTGCCGACCAGGTACGCCGCGACCTGCGGTCCATGCTGGCTCTCGGTGAGCGTCGTGAGGGTGCGTGGAAGGCACCGATCGTCAAGACCGTCGCCCAGACCGGCGAGGGTGTCGCCGAGGTGGTCGAGGAGATCGGCAACCATCGGTCATGGCTGGAGTCCACCGGTCAGATGGATGTACGCCGCACCCGCCGCGCTCGCGACGAGATCGAAGCGATCGCGGTGACCGCCCTACGACGACGCTGGGGCAACGTCGGTGGCCACGTGGAACTCGATGATCTCGCCGCCGCTGTCGCGGCGGGTGAGTCGGACCCCTACACGGCTGCGGACACCCTGCTGGAGTCGTTCGCCGACTGAGCTGAGCGGGCCGACTGAGGCGACTGGGGGTCGCGGGGCGGGGAGGTCGAACGCCTCGCCCCATCAGGTGAAACCTGGCTGAAGATCCTCGGCCCCGGCGTCGGGCATTTACGCTGCGGTCATGGCTCACCCCCGCCGTCTCGGCGCGCTTGTCCTCGGTCTCGCCGTGGCTCTCTCGGTTCTCTCGGTCGCCCACCCGTCGGTGGCGACCCACCCGACCGCCGGTTTGCCGGCCGCGACCACGATCAGCGGTTTCCCTCAGATGACCAAGCAAGTCACCCGGCGGCAAAAGGTCCACTTCAAGGTCAAGGTCAACGATCGGACGACGGCCCGACGCTCGGTGCGACTTCAGCAGAAGATCGCTGGGCAATGGCGCACCAAGGTCAGGGGCTTGACCAACGCTCGAGGGAGAACCCGCCTGGTCTGGCGGGCACCGAAGAAGGCGGGGGCCACCAGGCTGCGGGTCGCCGTCCCGAGGTCGGGTCGCTCAGTCGGAGCCATCACGCCTGTCCGAAAGGTCGTCATCAGCAGGTCGGCCGGGAAGCCGACGAAGGCCGAGCGCTACGAGGCCAGGGTCTTCGAACTTCTCAACGAGGCGCGAAGCGAGCCTCGGACCTGCGGCTTCCTTCGGTATCCCGCCGTGGGGAAACTCGAGCGCCACGCCAAGCTGGACCGCGCGGCACGCAAGTTCGCCCATCACATGGCCGATGAGAAGTTCTTCGACCACATCTCGCCCAACGGGGACACCCCGACGACTCGAGCCCGGGCGGAGGGTTACCTGCGCGGGGTCGGGGAGAACATCGCGGCAGGCTACGCGAAGCCAGGCGCCGTGATGAACGGATGGCTGAGCAGCCCCGGTCACTGCGCGAACCTGATGCGTGGGGGTTACATCCACGTCGGTCTCGGGTTCGCGATCCCGCGTGAGGGCCGATCGGCGCCGTTCTCGGACTACTGGGTCCAGGACTTCGGCTGAACAACGCAGCGGCTCCGGCCGGTGCCTGCGGGCGCGTCGTCTTGCGTCCGGGTCCAGGGTCCACTAGACCGCTCTCATGAGCCTGCCTTTCGACCCCATCGACGAGGCGGCGCGGCAATGGGCCCAGCGCTGGGACGGCGTACCCCCCATGCATGCGGTGACGTCGTTGATGCGGGTCCAACAACTCGTCATCGGGCGTCTCGACGCTTTGCTGAAACCCCACGGGCTCACCTTCGCCCGCTACGAGGCGCTGGTGCTGTTGGTGTTCTCCTCGCGGGGGTCCCTGCCACTGGGGAAGATGGGGGAGCGGTTGCAGGTGCATCCCACGTCGGTGACCTCGATCGTGCGACGGCTCGAGTCCGCGGGTCTGATCACTCGCGTTCCGCACCCGCAGGACGGCAGGGCCGTGTTGGCCGAGATCACCGAGACCGGCCGCGAGGTCGTCGAACAGGCCACGGCCGATCTCGTCGGCGCCGACTTCGGACTGGGTGTGCTCGATACCCCGCGGCTCGAGGAACTCTCCGAGGTCCTGCGACCGATCCGCGCCGACGCCGGGGACTTCGGCTGACCACCCTGATCGAGGGTTTGGCGACCCGACTTGAGTGATTTAGTTGGACGTCCTACTATTTCGGTATGGCGACTGACGAAACTGCCCTGACCGATCCGAGCACCACCGAAACTGCGCGTTCGCGGTGGCAGGCCCGTTTCGACAAGTCCCGGGTCCGCGACGCGGACTTCACCACGCTCAGCGGGGTGGAGGTCGACGCGGCCTACGGCACCGATGACTCCGAGTGGCCCGGTGAGTTTCCGTTCACCCGTGGACTGCACCCCAGCGGCAACCGTGGCCGGACCTGGACGATTCGTCAGTTCGCTGGCTTCGGTAGCGCCCAGCAGACCAACGAACGGTTCCGGATGATCCTGGGTCGCGGAGGTGGCGGGCTCAGCGTGGCCTTCGACATGCCCACCCTGATGGGGCGCGACTCCGACGATGAGCGTGCGCTCGGCGAGGTCGGTCACTGCGGGGTCGCGATCGACAGCGCCGCCGACATGGAGATCCTCTTCAACGAGATCGACCTGGCTCAGGTCACCACCTCGATGACCATCTCGGGTCCTGCCGTACCCATCTTCTGCATGATGATCGTGGCCGCCGAGCGAGCCGGGGTGGACACCGGCAAGCTGAACGGGACGCTGCAGACCGACATCTTCAAGGAGTACATCGCCCAGAAGGAGTGGATCTTCGGACCCAAGCCCCACCTGCGGCTCATCGGCGACCTGATGGAGCACTGCACCGAATCGATCCCGGCGTACAAGCCGCTCTCGGTGTCCGGCTATCACATTCGCGAGGCCGGCTCGACCGCCGCGCAGGAACTGGCCTACACCCTCGCTGACGGCTTCGGGTACGTCGAACTCGGACTCGCCCGGGGTCTGGACGTCAACGAGTTCGCTCCCGGGTTGTCGTTCTTCTTCGACGCCCATGTGGACTTCTTCGAGGAGATCGCCAAGTTCCGCGCCGCCCGCCGTATCTGGGCCCGCTGGATGCGCGACGTCTACGGCGCCACCAGCGAGAAGGCCCAGTGGATGCGGTTCCACACCCAGACCGCCGGGGTGTCCCTGACCGCGCAGCAGCCCTACAACAACGTGGTCCGCACCGGCGTCGAGGCACTGTCGGCCGTGCTCGGTGGCACCAACTCCCTGCACACCAACGCCCTGGACGAGACCCTCGCGCTGCCCTCGGAGCAGGCTGCTGAGATCGCCCTACGCACCCAGCAGGTGATCATGGAGGAGACCGGAGTCACCAACGTGGCCGACCCGCTCGGTGGGTCCTGGTACGTCGAGGCCCTGACCGACCAGATCGAGGCCGAGGCCAACGCGATCTTCGACAAGGTGCTCTCCATGGGTGGCAGCACCCTGACCCACGACCAGCACCCCGCCCTGGCCGAAGCGGTCTCGGCGGGCGAGGAGCCGGTGACCAAGGGTCTGCTGCGCGGAATCGAGGACGGTTGGTTCATGACCGAGATCGCCGAGGCTGCCTTCCAGTACCAAGTCGCGCTGGAGAAGGGCGAGAAGAGGATCGTCGGAGTCAACTGCCACAAGGAATCGGTCACCCACGATCTGGAGATCCTGCGGGTCTCCCACGAGGTCGAGACCGTGCAGGTCGCCGACCTGGTGAAGCGGAAGGCCGGACGCGACGACGCGATGGTCCAGTCGACCCTCGACCGGATGGTCGAAGCCTCCCGCACCGACGAGAACATGATCGAGGCGATGCTGGAGGCCTGCCGGGCCGAAGCAACCCTCGGGGAGATCTGCAACGTCCTGCGCAAGGAGTGGGGCGAGTACCGCGAGCCCGCTCGCTTCTGAGCATCCCATCCGCCGAGTGACACACCACGCACGATTGAAGGTCGTCCAACCCTGCGTGGCGTGTCACTCGGTGGGGATGAACCCACGATGCGGAAGGCGCCGGCCGCGTCTCTAGGATGAGGCGCATGACGCAGCAGCCTTTCTCCCGTCCCGGCGCGATCGACCTCTCGGCCCTCAAGCGGCCGCCGACGCCTCCGGCGGGCGCCCCGGGTCCAGGTGCCGGTGCCAGCGGGGGAGCAACCGCAGGGGCGGCGTACTCGGTGACCGTGACCGAGCAGAACTTCCAGGAGATCATCGAGTCGTCGATGACGGCGCCGGTCCTGCTGGCCTTCTTCTCCCGCGCCCGGATGCCCGAGAGCGCGCAGATGGCCGAGGACCTGGCCACCTTGTCGGGTGAGTTCGGGGGCAACTTCCTCGCCGGACTGATCGACATCGACGACTCGCCGCAGATCGCCCAGGCCGTCCAGGTCCCCTCGGTGCCGTACGTCGTGGCCGTGCTCGACGGGCGGCCCGCCCCGCTGCTGCAGGACGTCGTACCGATCGACGAGTTGCGTACGGCGCTGACCCAGGTGATGCAACAGCTCGCCACCCAGGGGATGAATGGTCGCCACCAACCGCGCGGAGCCGCTCCGGTCGAGGACGCCGACCAGGAGCCCGAGGCCGACCCGAGGTACGCCGCAGCGCAGGAAGCGCTCGCCGCCAACGACATCGAGGGAGCCGTGGCGGAGTACCAGAAACTCGTCACCGCCAACCCCGCCGACGGTGAGGCCGTAGCCGGACTCGCCATGGCCAAGATGTTGCACCGCACCCAGGGCGCCGACCTCAACGCGGCCCGCGAAGCCGCCGCGGCGGACCCCGACGACGTGGGCAAGCAGACGCTGGTGGCCGATCTCGACCTGCTCGGTGGACACGTCGAGGACGCCTTCGTCCGGCTCATCGAACTCGTACGACGCACCTCGGACGCCGATCGCACGGCGGCCCGGGAGCACCTCCTGAGCCTGTTTGCCGCGGTGGGTAACGAGGATCCCCGGGTCCTGAAGGCTCGTCAGGGTCTCGCCTCAGCGCTGTTCTGATCCCTCATGGTCACCGGTGCGGGCTACCTGCGGCGAGGCTTCGCGACGTGGCGCACCCGACCCGGCCTGATGCTGTTCGGGGCGATCCCGGCGCTGGTGGTCTTCGTTGCGCTCGTGGCGGCGCTGGTCGTGCTGGGGATGAATCTCGGCGGTCTCGTCGCGTGGCTCACGCCGTTCGCCGACGGTCTACCTGACCTACTGCGACAGGTGCTGCGTTTCCTGCTCGGAGCGTTGCTGCTGTACGCCGGGGTGATGCTGGCCACCGTGTCGTTCACCGGGCTCACCCTGTTGGTCGGCGACCCGTTCTACGAACGGATCTGGTCCGAGACCGAACGCACGCTCACCGGTCGGGTGCCCGATCACGACTACGGGTTCTGGGTCTCGCTGAGGGACACCGTGCGGCTGATCGCCCTCGGTGTGGCCACGACACTGCTGGTGGTCCTGATCGGTCTGCTCCCGGTCCTCGGCGCAGGCGCGGCCCTGGTCATCGGGGTCATCGCCTCAGGCCGGTTGTTGGCGGCTGAACTCCTGGGCCGACCACTGGCGGCGCGTGGCCTGGACCGGGTCGCCCGCGGCGAACTGCTCCGCTCCCACCGAGCCCCGGTCCTGGGTTTCGGGGCCGCCACCCAGGTGCTGTTCCTGATCCCGCTGGGCGCCGTGGTGGCGATGCCTGCCGCGGTGGTGGGGGCCACGATGCTGGCGCACGACCTGACGTCGTACGGCGCCGCCTCGCCGCCGCGGCGTACGCAACCACCTCGTCCCTGACCGGTCGACGCACGCGGGCAGCCATCCCTTGACCGCGGTCAAGGCCGACCCGACTCCGTGTACGACGCACGCTGCTCCGGATCGACCAGATTGGCGACAGCCGTCTCGACCCGCCGCGCGGTGAAGTCGGTCGCCTTTGCGCGGACCTGCTCCGGCGTACACCAGTGAGCGGCCTTGATCTCGCGCGCCTGTTCGACCACGGCCTCGATGATCGACGCGTCGTGCACGCCTCCGTCGAAGACCAGACACAGCGCGTCATCCCACCCTCCCCATGGTGGGAGCCAGTCGGTCAGCACCAGCGGCCCTGCCGGAATCTGCAGGGCGAGCTCCTCCTCGACCTCGCGGGTCACCGCTGACTGCGGGCCCTCGCCGATCTCGACGACCCCACCGGGCAGATCCCAATCCTGCTTGTAGGTCAACTCGCACATCAGGACCCGATCGTCCGGGTCGCGGATCAGCATCTGAGCGATCGCCCGTTTGCGGGGTAGGAAGGAGTTGAGCAGGGCCCGGAAGCCCCCGGGCTCATGGACGGGGGTGTCGGTGGCCAGGCGTGCGTAGACGACCAGGTCGCTGTCGACCCCGCGCATCACGCCCTCGCGACGCATCCCCGACCAGGTGGCGATCCGTTGTCCGCCCTCGTCGTCCACGCCGATGTGGGCCTCGACCCGCTGATGATCGGTGAGTGCTCGAGCGACCTGCCGACGGACCACGTCGACATTCTCCCCGGCGGGCCAGGAGATCCTGGCGACGTTGGTGGAGACGTGCTCGATGCGCGTTGTGCCGGTGTCCGCAGGGGAGGGGCTCGTCTGATCGCTCACACCTCCCACCCTAATGACGACCCGACAACGAGCCACCGCGGAGGGAGCGAGGAGGGAGCCGAACCGGGTGGGTACCCCATGAACCCATCCGAATCGACCCCCAGCCTCGAACAACGTTCGTCGCCACCGGTGGACCGGATGGGTGCCGATCAACGCCGGTTAGCCGGACACGGTTCCCTCAACACCGACGGGGGCGGCACAATGCGTGCAGATCCACCACCAGACCGAAGATAGGGAGCCCGATGACGGAGTTCGTACGGTTGGAGGTGGCCGACGGCGTCGGCACCATCCGCCTCGACCGACCCAAGATGAACGCACTGGATGTCCAGGTGCAAGAGGAGATCCGGCAGATCGCCGCCGAGGCGACTGATCGCGACGACGTGAAGGCTGTCGTGGTGTACGGCGGCGAGCGGGTCTTCGCTGCTGGCGCCGACATCAAGGAGATGGCGGACATGTCGTACGTCGACATGGTCAAGCGCTCCGGTGCTCTGCAGTCGGCGTTCACCGCCGTGGCCCGCATTCCGAAGCCGACCATCTCCGCGGTCACCGGGTACGCACTGGGCGGCGGTTGCGAGTTGGCGCTGTGCACCGACCTGCGCATCGCCGCGGACAACGCGACCTTCGGCCAGCCCGAGATCCTGCTCGGCATCATCCCGGGCGCCGGTGGCACCCAGCGGTTGACCCGACTGATCGGACCCAGCAAGGCCAAGGACCTGATCTTCACCGGTCGGTTCGTCAAGGCCGACGAGGCGCTGGCGATCGGCCTGGTCGATCGCGTGGTCCCTGCAGCGGACGTCTACTCCGAGGCGCTGGCCTGGGCGGCTCAGTTCACCGGGGCCGCGTCGTACGCGCTGCGTGCCGCGAAGGAGAGCATCGACCGTGGCCTGGAAGTGGATCTGGACACGGGCCTGGAAATCGAGCGTCAGCAGTTCGCTGCGCTCTTCGCCACCGAGGACCGAGCGATTGGCATGTCGTCGTTCAATGAGAACGGTCCCGGCAAAGCAGAGTTCGTGGGAAGGTAACGCCACTATGTCTGATTCTGACTCCACCACTGAGAAGTCCAAGTCCGCCCGCCGGGCCCCGGACGTTCGCCAGGCGCGCACGCTCCTGGCCCGCATCGTCGGCGCCGTGCTGGCGCTCTTCGCCGGTGTACTGGCGCTCGCGGCGCTGCTCATCGTCCTCGAGGCGAACCTCGACAACAGCCTCATCCGGTTCATCGGCGACTTCGCCAACGCCGTCGACCTGGGTGTCTTCGATCTCGACAACCCGATCAAGGAGTTCGGCGGCGGCACTCCGGACTCGGGTGACCTGAAGAAGATCGCCCTGCTCAACTACGGTCTGGGCGCCATCGTCTACCTGATCGCGAGCAGGGTGGCCGACCGGGCCATCCGCCCCTGATCGACCAGATGTGAGGCAGTCCACGCTGTGAGGTAGTCCACCCCATAGTCTCGAACGGTTGTGCGGTTCACGCGGTAACGTCATCATGACGGCAAATCGCCGCAGATCGCGCCCAGCCGTCGGATCAGCCCTTGTCCCCGTAACAAGTCCAGCTATCACCCACTGCACAGGAGGGGCCGTCCAGGCCACACCACCATGAACATTGTTGTCTGTGTGAAGTACGTGCCCGACGCCACCGGCGACCGCCGGTTCGAGTCGGACAACACCGTTGATCGCGTTGGCGTCGACGGATTGCTCTCCGAGCTAGACGAGTACGCCGTCGAGCAGGCCCTGGTTCTCAAGGAGAAGGCCGAGGACCCCACCACGGTGAAGGTCACGGCGCTCTGCGTGGGCCCCGAGAAGGCGGTGGATGCGGTCCGCAAGGCCCTGCAGATGGGTGCCGACGAGGGCGTCCTGGTCACCGACGAGGCGATCGCCGGATCTGACGCCATCGCGACCTCGCTCGTGTTGGCGAAGGCGGTCGAAAAGATCGGTACCCCCGACGTGATCATGTGTGGCATGGCGTCGACCGACGCCGAGATGTCCGTCGTACCCGCCATGCTCGCTGAGCGGCTCGACCTGCCCCAGGTCACCCTGGCCTCGGTCATCGAGTCCCAGGGCGACCAGGTTCGCGTCAAGCGCGACGGCGACACCGCGACCCAGGTCATCGGGGCCACCATGCCTCTGGTGCTCTCGGTCACCGACCAGACCGGTGAGGCGCGCTACCCCTCCTTCAAGGGCATCATGGCCGCGAAGAAGAAGCCGCTGGAGACCTACGCGCTGAGCGACCTCGGGGTCGACGCCAGTGAGGTCGGCCTGTCCGTCGCCTGGAGCGAGGTCACCGAGACCACCGCGCGCCCGCCGCGCGAGGCCGGCGAGATCGTCAAGGACGAGGACGGATCTGGCGCCAAGGCGCTGACCGACTTCCTCGCCGCCAAGAAGTTCATCTGACCGGCCCCGGCCGATAACAGAGTGCCCACAGAGACTTAGGAGAATTCGAGAACATGTCTGAAGTTCTGGTGCTCATCGACCACGTCGACGGAGCCGTCCGCAAGCCGACCTACGAACTGCTCACCCTGGCCGCGCGCCTGGGCGAGCCGTCCGCAGTCTTCATCGGTCCCGCCGACA
Organism: Nocardioides salsibiostraticola; assembly: GCF_054783655.1. NCBI lineage: Bacteria > Bacillati > Actinomycetota > Actinomycetes > Propionibacteriales > Nocardioidaceae > Nocardioides > Nocardioides salsibiostraticola. Next base: position 546,426 of record NZ_BAAGQD010000014.1, read on the forward strand.
AGGCCGCTGGTGCGGCTGAGGCGGTCAAGAAGTACGGCGCCGCGAAGGTCTACACGATCGACGACGCCGAGATCAAGGGCTACCTCGTGGCCCCGCAGGCCGAGGCGCTCCAGCAACTCGCGGAGAAGACCTCGCCGGCCGCGATCCTCATCCCCTCCTCCATGGAGGGCAAGGAGGTCGCCGGTCGACTGGCGATCAAGCTGAAGTCCGGCCTGATCACCGACGCCACCGACGTGCAGGAGGGCCCGGTGACGACCCAGTCGGTCATGGCCGGAAACTTCACCGTCCAGGCCAAGGTCACCACCGGTACGCCGATCATCACGGTCAAGCCGAACTCGGCCGCCCCCGTGGAGGCCGACGGCGCCGGCGCCGTGGAGGAGTTCGCCGTGACGATCTCCGACTCGGCCAAGAAGGCCCAGATCGTGGCCACGCAGCCCCGCAAGGCCAGCGGTCGCCCGGAGCTCTCCGAGTCCGCCATCGTCGTCTCCGGTGGTCGCGGAACGGGTGGCAACTTCGAGCCCGTCGAGAACCTCGCCGACGCGCTCGGTGCAGCCCTCGGTGCCTCGCGTGCCGCGGTCGACTCCGGCTGGGTGCCCCACAGCTACCAGATCGGCCAGACCGGCAAGACGGTCTCGCCGCAGTTGTACCTCGCCAGTGGCATCTCCGGTGCGATCCAGCACCGGGCCGGCATGCAGACCTCCAAGACCATCATCGCGGTCAACAAGGACGACGAGGCTCCCATCTTCGAGCTCGTCGACCTCGGCATCGTCGGGGACCTGCACACGGTGCTCCCCACCGCCACCGAGGAGATCAACAAGCGCAAGGGCTGATGCTCACGAACACCCCGTTTCCGGTTCGCCGGAGACGGGGTGTTTTGCGTCAACCGGAGACGGCAGCGGCGATCGCGGGCAGGAGGACGTCGTACCCCTCGCCGGTGAGGTGGACGCCGTCGTCGAGGAACGCCCGGCCGCCCAGAGGAGCCAGCAGTTCCGGGGTCCTGACGATCTCGGCGCCAACCGCAGTGGCGAGCCGCTCGACGGTTTCGGAGTACGCCGCGATCTGTTCGGGCGGGAAGTCCGGTCCGGTGTCGCCGATGCGTCCCTCGTCGGTGCCCGGTGAGGTGACGACCACCAACCGTGCGACCTCCAGGTCGCCGAGGAAAGCACCCAACGACTCCTCGAAACTCCGACGATCTATCGGCCGCCACTGGGCTGCGTCGTTGGTGCCGATGGAGACCACGACGAGGTCGGTCGGCCGTAGCTGCGCGGCTTCCGCCTGCTGGTGGAGGTCGACGGCGATGGAGCCACCGATCGCGAGGTTCGCGATCTCCACCGACTCATCGAGCGAACCCCTCAGCCGCGGGAGGTCGTTCTGGACCTTGGCAAGGTGACTGTCGCCGAGTAGGACGATGCGCATGCGGTCACAGTAGGCCACTATTCTGCGCCCATGACCGACGACGTACTGGCCGTTGCCGCGCGGGCCCGGGAGGCCTCCTACGAGCTGGCGCAGGCCACGCGCGCCGAGAAGGACGCGGCGCTCCTAGTGATGGCCACCGCCCTGATCGAGCGGTCGCCGGAGATCCTCGCCGCCAACGCCGAGGACGTGGCCAGGGCGGAGGCGAACCAGACGCCGGGCAACATCATCGACCGACTGCGGTTGGACGAGCAACGCATCGGTGCGATGGCCCAGGGCCTGCGCGATGTGGCGGGACTTCCTGATCCCGTGGGGGAGGTGGTCCGGGGAAGCACCCTGGCCAACGGGTTGGAGCTTCGACAGGTGCGGGTGCCGTTCGGGGTGGTCGGAATCATCTACGAGGCGCGACCCAACGTCACCGCCGACGCAGCCGGAATCTGCGTGAAGTCCGGCAACGCGGTGTTGTTGCGGGGTAGCTCGAGTGCTCGCTCCAGCAATGCAGCCATCGTCGAGGTCCTGCGCGATGCGGCAGCTGCGTCGGGGCTGGTCGCCGACGCCATCCAGCTGGTTCCCGGGGACTCACACGAATCGGTGAAGGCACTCATGCGGGCGCGCGGTCACGTCGACGTCCTGATCCCGCGCGGGGGAGCCGGACTGATCCGGTCGGTCGTCGAGGAGTCGACGGTCCCCGTGATCGAGACCGGGGTCGGCAACTGTCATGTGTACGTCGACGCCGCGGCCGATCTGGAGCGAGCCCTGGCGATCGTGCTCAACTCCAAGACCCACCGCACCAGCGTGTGCAACTCCGCGGAGTCGCTGCTGGTCCACGCCGACCTGCTCGACACCTTCGTGCCGCGCGTGGTCGAAGCCCTGCAGGACGCGGGCGTGACCGTGCACGGTGACCCGGCGTTCGCCGTTCACGAGGGAGTCCTTCCCGCGACCGAGGAGGACCACGAGCGGGAGTACCTCTCCTGGGACATCAGCGCCGCCGTCGTCCCGGATCTGAACGGGGCCATCGCCCACATCCGGCGCTACTCCAGTGGGCACACCGACGCCATCGTGACCGAGGACCAGCGCGCGGCCCGCCGCTTCGTGGCCTCGGTCGACTCGGCGGCGGTGTTGGTCAACGCCTCGACCCGCTTCACCGACGGCGGTGAGTTCGGCTTCGGCGCGGAGATCGGGATCAGCACCCAGAAGCTGCACGCTCGGGGCCCGATGGGGCTGCCGGAGATGACCTCGACGAAATACGTCGTCACCGGGGAGGGACACGTCCGCTGAGGAGCCAGGACGCTCCGCTAGTTTGCTGCCATGAGCGGTAGTCATGGGTGAGACGCGGGCGATCCACGCGGACGCGTCGATGGAGCGTCTGTGGACCGGGGCCACCGTCATCACCTTCGCCCGAACTCTGGCGAGCCTGGCGCTGTGTCTGACCGCGGCGTACACCGAGAGCCTGACGCTGCTGGTCGTCGGTCTGGGGGTCTACTGGGTCGGTGACATGGCCGACGGCGCCTACGCGCGGCTGCGTGATTGCGAGACCCGCATCGGCGCGGTGATGGACATGTTGTGCGACCGGGCCAACTGCGCTGCGTTCTACCTGGGCCTGGCCTGGCTCCAACCCGAGATGGCGTTGCCCGTCGGGGTCTACCTCTTCGAGTTCATGGTCATCGACGCCTATTTGTCCTTGGCGTTCCTGGCCTGGCCGATTCGCAGTCCCAACTACTTCTACGCCATCGACAAGCGGATCTTCGACTGGAACTGGTCCAAACCGGCCAAGGCCGTCAACTCGGCTTTGTTCGCCGTACTCCTGCTGGTCACCGGATGGTGGCAACTCGGACTTGTCATCGCGCTTGGATTGCTTGTGCTCAAGTGTGTCTCGCTGAAGTGGTTGTTCGATCTCGGGGTTCCGGTGCCCGAGCGGACCCGGGTCTGACTCGCCGATGGAACTGGTGCTCGGGACCCTGGCCTTCAGCTTCGGGTCGGCGCTGCTGCCCTTCCTGAACGTCGAGCTCTACCTCGCGGGGGTCGGCATCGCCGGCGGGGGAGCATTGGCCATCGCCTTCGTGGCGGCCGTGGGGCAGCTGTTCGGCAAGCTCATCTGGTACGAAATCGCCCGCCGTGGCGTGGACAGCGACTGGGCGCAGAAGAAGCTGAGCCGCCCCAAGGTCAGGGCGAGTTACGACCGCTGGGCCGAGCGACTCTCCGAGCGGCCGTGGTACGCCGCGCTGATCCTTTTTGCCGCGGCGTCGATCGGACTCCCGCCGCTTCTGGTGATGTCGGCGGTCGCGGGGGCGCTCAAGGTGCCGATGTGGGTCTTCATCCCCACGGTCCTGATCGGGCGGACCCTGCGTTTCTGGGCCATCCTGGTGGGTGTGGAGTCGATGTTTGTCTGAGAGGACAGTAGGATCAGCGCCATGCTGTTGAGCCAGATCTCCCTCCTCGTCGTCCGGGCCTCCGAAGAGGCCGAGGAGTTAGCCGTCAGTCCGTTGCTGGTCTTCGCGATCGCGATGGTGATCTTGATGGTTCTGCTGGGGGCCACCGTCGCCTTCGGCGGGGGACGAGACCACAGCTGAGCACCTCATCCGGCGCCGCCGAGACACGTCGGCGTCGTGTCGGGGTCATGGGTGGCACCTTCGATCCGATCCACCACGGTCACCTGGTGGCGGCCTCCGAGGTGCAGTCCTGGTTCGACCTCGACGAGGTCATTTTCGCGCCGACGGGCGATCCGTGGCAGAAGGCCGATCGCAACGTGTCGCCAGCCGAGCACCGCTATCTCATGACTGTCGTAGCGACGGCGGCCAACCCCAGGTTCACCGTCAGCCGGGTCGACATCGACCGCGAGGGTCCGACGTACACGACCGACACGCTGCGGGATCTGGGCGCCGCGATGCCGGACGCCGACCTCTACTTCATCACCGGTGCCGACGCCCTGACCGACATCTTTTCCTGGCGCAACGCCGATGAACTCTTTGCTCTGGCCCAGTTCGTCGGGTGTACCCGCCCCGGCTACGACATGCCACCTGAGACAGTGGAATCGATCCCGGCGGACCGGATCACCCTGATCGAGATCCCGGCGCTGGCCATCTCCTCCTCCGACGTGCGAGAACGCCAGCGCCGTGGAGACCCGGTCTGGTACCTCGTGCCGGACGGGGTCGTCCAATACATCACCAAGCACAACCTCTATCTCCGCCAAGCAAGCGACACACCAAGCGACCAATCAAGCGACAGGGATGTTCGATGACTGCCACCGACCACGCGATCGAACTCGTGGAGGCCGCCGCACGCGCGGCCTCGGACAAACTAGCGACCAACATCATCGCCTTCGACGTCAGCGAGCAGTTGGCGATCACCGACGCGTTCCTCGTTGCCTCCGGATCCAACGACCGCCAGGTGAAGGCGATCGTGGAAGAGGTGGAGGACAAGCTCCGCGAGATCGGCTCGAAGCCGATCCGGCGTGAAGGACACCGTGACGGACGGTGGGTGCTGATCGACTACGGCGAGATCGTGGTGCACATCCAGCACACCGAGGAGCGTGAGTTCTACGCCCTCGAGCGGCTCTGGCGCGACTGCCCGGCCATCACGTTGCCCGACGATGTGACGTCTCCCCAGCAGTGACGTTCGCGGTACCGCAGGGTCGCCGGCTGGTCCTGCTCCGGCACGGGCGCACCGCGTGGAACCACGCCAAGCGGGTTCAGGGACAGACCGATGTGTCCCTCGACGACGAGGGTGTCCGGCAAGCCGCGAGCGCGGCACCCATCATCTCCGGGTTCGGGCCGGTTCGATTGTGGTGTTCGGACCTCCTACGGGCTCGCCTGACGGTGGAGCCGTTGGCGCAGCTGACGGGTCTGGAGCCGACCTACGACCGACGGTTGCGTGAGTTCACCCTCGGTTCGCGCGAAGGGCTCACCCATGAGGAGTACGCCGACCTCGCGCCCGATGAGTTCGTCCGGTTCCGGGCGGGCGACTTCGACGCGGTGCCGGACGGCGAACGCACGTCCGAGGTGCGCTCGCGGATGGTGGACGTCCTCACCGAGGCCCTGGGCTCGCTGCAGCCGGGGGAGACCGGCGTCGTGGTGTCACACGGCGCCGCGGTCCGCGTGGCCACCGCCGCGATGCTCGGTTGGGCCGACGATCAGTTCCACTCGCTGCGGGGCCTGGACAACTGCGGTTGGGCGGTTCTCGAGGATCACCCGGTCGTCCCGGGGCTGAAGCTGTCGGCGTACAACCGGGCCGTGACCGGCTGAACCGTCACCAAACCGGACCCCGATTGGCTTGGCCGATCCGGGTTGGCTAGTATTCCGCGAGTTGCTTACGGGCAGCGGTTCGGGGCTGTGGCGCAGCTGGTAGCGCATCTGCATGGCATGCAGAGGGTCAGGGGTTCGAGTCCCCTCAGCTCCACCGAATCACCAATACGAGGCCATGTCAGGGTCCTAGAAATAGGAAGCTGACATGGCCTTTGTTCATTTTAGGGGCGAACACGATCGGTTCTGCGGTTTCCGAGCCGCGCGGCCCAGATCGCCGTCCGACCGGTCCCGGGCCCCGCGACGTGTCCGCCCGTCAGCGACGTGCGCCTTCCGTAGTCTGGTGCGATGGGACTCTCCGCTCGACCCTCGTGGGGCAGGCTGTGTGGAGCCACTGCGATGGCGCTCACTCTCACTCTTTCGGCGTGTGGGGGTGGAGGCTCGGCGCCCGATGGGGCAGGTGCTGCAGCTGAGGAGAGCCGCGCAGACGACGCTTCGCAGTCGCCGGGATTCGCACCCTTGGAGGTCCGCCTAAACGGGACGGGCTACTCCTACGCGCTGCCCCAGGAGTGGCAGGACTTCACCTCCAGCGTGGCGGACACCGCCTCACCGGCCGCCGACACCGTGACCGGTTCGAGCGAGGTGTTGCAGGGCGCGAGCGCGCTCCTGATCGTCAGGCGCACGTCCGTCGAGGACTCGCCCGATCTGAGGGCCGACCGAGCCGCCGTACGAGCTGCTCTGCGGGAGGACTTCAACACCGAACTCGACGGACCCATCACCAACTCTCCCGCGCGCAAGATCGGCGGCGAGCAAGCCTTCGGCCTGACGGTTCGCTTGGCCGTGCGGGACGACGTGCAGATCAGCGCCACCTACTGGGTGGTGCGGGTGGGCGGAACCGTCTACCAGTTGGAAGCGGTCACGCGTGCGGACCCGGCCCAGAGCACGAAGAACTTCCAGGCGATCTACGACAGCTGGGAGTGGGGGGAGTAGTTCGTGCGCCGAAGTGCGCTGCTGTCAGGAGACGGACAACTCGTCCCAGTCCACCTCGGCGGTGCGCTTCTTGAACTCGGCGACCAGCCCCGGCCAGTTGGTGGTGATCCGGGATCCGTCGACGTACCAGGAGTCGCAGCCGTTCCACGCCGAGTTGGACAGTCGGTCCTGCATCTCCTTGTCGAAGGCCTCGGCTACGGCCTGCCGGACCTCGACCACCGACGCGCCATCGGCCATCCGGCGGGCGACCTGGGCGATGTAGTCCGCCTGGGCCTCCATCATGTTGATGATCGAAGAGCCGCCGAGGTTGGTGTTCGGGCCGTAGACCATGAAGAGGTTCGGGAATCCGGGAGCCGCCATGCCGAGGTGGGCACGAGCGCCGTCGTCCCAGAACTCGTGCAGGTCGAGCCCGCCGGTGCCGGTCACCTTCATCGGCGCCAGGAACTTCGTCGCGGCGAAGCCGGTGCCCCAGATGATGACGTCAGCCTCGTGCAGACGACCGTCCGCGGTGCGGACGCCCGTGGCCTCGATCGAGGCCACGTGGGCGGTCTCGACGTCCACGTGGTCACGGGCCAGGGCGGGGTACCACTCGTTGGAGAACAGCATCCGCTTGCAGCCGAGTTCGTAGTCGGGGACGAGTTTCGCCCGGAGCGCCGGATCCTTGACCTGTCGACGCAGGTGCAACCGCCAGGCCGTCATCAGGGCCGCGACCATCGGCTTGGTGATCACCGAGTCGCCGGCCAGGGAGCGGTTGAGCAGCTCGCTGAGGTGGAACACGGTCGACCGCTCGCCCTGGAGGAGGGAGGGGAACTTCTCGAAGGCACGCGAATGCCTGGGGGAGTACTCCTGGTCGGGCTTCGGCACGACGTACGGCGCCGAGCGCTGGAACACGGTCATCGAACCGACCTCGTCGGCGATTCCGGGCACGAACTGGATGGCGCTGGCCCCGGTGCCGATGACCGCGACCTTCTTGCCCTTCAGGTCCACGTCGTGGCGCCACTGCGCCGAGTGGAACGCCGGTCCGTCGAAGGTCTCGGTGCCGGGAACGTTGGGGATGATCGGGTTGGACAGTTGGCCGACCGCCGAGATGACCAGATCCGCGTCGTACGTCGTGCCATCGGTCGAGGTGAGGCGCCAGTCGCCGGTGGCCTCGTCGAAGACACAGGTCGCGACCTCCACACCGGTCCGCACGTGCTCGAGGAGGCCTTCCTTCTCGGCAGCCTCCCGCAGGTAGCTCAGGATGTCGGGTTGCTTGGAGTAGCGGCGCTTCCAGGCGGGATTCGTGGCCCAGGACCAGGAGTAGAGCGGCGAGGGGACATCGCAGGCCGCACCCGGGTAGGTGTTGTCCCGCCAGACGCCGCCCACCTCGTCGGCCCGCTCGAGGACGGTGACGTCGGTGACCCCCTGCTTCTTGAGGGCCCGGACTGCGCCCAGGCCTCCGAATCCGGCTCCGATGACGACTACACGAGGGTTCACGCGCAGAATTTAGCCTGACGGGTAAGACCTGTGCTTGATGGGTCACCCCGTGGTCATGGGGTACCGGTGCCTCGCGAACATCACTACGTTCGAATCACCCCACCGCCTGAGGAGCATCCCCATGAAGCACACCGCCGACGTCGCCGTCGACGAGCCGACCGCCAAGGGAGTGGACGAGAAGTCCCTGGCCGGACTGCGCCGCTGGAATCTCGGGCTCACCGTCCTGCACACGCTCCAGGGGATCGCCGTCCTCGTGCTGGCCACCGACTTCGCGATCACGGTTACGACCAGCCTGCCGACGGGACCTCCCGGCACGGCACCGGAGGCGCCAGAAGGATTCTTCGACGTCCGGATCTCGGCGGCGATCGCGGTCTTCCTGTTCCTGGCCGCCCTGGACCACCTGATCACCGCGACCGTGGCCCGCGGCCGCTACGAACGCGACCTTGCCCGCGGGATCAACATGTTCCGCTGGGTGGAGTACTCGTTCAGCGCCACTTTGATGATCGTGCTCATCGCCTTCTACAACGGGATCACCGGATTCAGTGCCCTGGTGGCGATCATCGGGGCCAACGTCTCGATGATCCTCTTCGGCTGGCTCCAGGAGGCGATGAACCCGCCGGGACGCCAGGACACCACCATGCTCCCGTTCTGGTTCGGCACCATCGCCGGGGCAGCCCCCTGGGTCGCGATCGGCTTCAACCTCTTCGCCGCCGAAGAGGTGCCCGGGTTCGTACTCGGGATCTTCGTGTCGCTGTTCATCTTCTTCTCGAGCTTCGCCGTCAACCAGTGGCTGCAGTACCGCGGGATCGGGCGCTGGGCGGACTACGCCTACGGCGAGAAGGTCTACCTCGTGCTCAGCCTCGTCGCGAAGTCCGCGCTGGCCTGGCAGATCTTCGGCGGGTCCCTGGCCGGCTGAGGCAGTATCGCCCGACACCGGACCCACGACAGACGCTCACCGGGATGTCACCGAAACGCACCCTCGGATTCACCCGACACTGGTCGGCTGTGGACATGACCACGACCTCTCGGATCCCGACCGCCGCCCCGATGCCCCTGACCGACATCACTCCCACGAGCCCGACGACGCGGCACGGTTCGCGCAGTCTGATGACCTGTTTCTTCCGCTGCGGAAACGCTTGTGACCACCCGGAGCCGAACCGTAGCGAGAACGGTCACATCCAGGACGAGATCGCCGTTGCCCTGAACCGGCGAGCGCTCCTGACCGGGTCGGCGGTGGTCTCGGGCGCCTTCGTGCTCGCAGGAGCCACCCAAGGACTCGCTGCTGCCGCGGTGGGCGCGGGTTCCAACGATCGACAGGGCGCTGACCTGGCACGCACGTCGTTCCGCCCGGTCGCCCCCAACACCCGCGATGCCGTCACCACCGCGCGCGGCTTCGACCACTCCGTGATCATGCGCTGGGGCGACCGGGTGGTCCCGGGCGCACCCCGGTTCGACGCCTTCAAACAGACCCCGGAGGCCGCCCAGCGGCAGTTCGGCTACAACTGCGACTACGTCGGGGTGTTGCCGCTGCGTAGGAAGGGGGAGGCCCTGCTCGTGGTCAACCACGAGTACACCGACGAGAACCTGATGTTTCCTGCCGACACCTACACCTCCGCAGAGATCAAGCAGATCGCGATGGCCAGCATGGGTCTGTCGGTGGTGCGGATCAAGCAGGGTGCCACCCCCGGCGACTGGAAGCAGGTCCGGTCGCTCAGGCAGGCGCCGCAGAACCGTCGCCTGCATGTGGGCTCCGACTTCCGCCTCGTCGGCCCGGCTGCCGGGGACCCCCGGTTGGTGACCGTTGCCGACCCCAGCGGCCGCCGCGTGCAGGGCACCCTGAACAACTGTGCCGGAGGGATGACGCCGTGGGGAACGGTGCTGTCGGGGGAGGAGAACTTCAACCAGTACTTCGACGCCTCCAACGGCCTCGACCCTCGCTACGCCGACCAATACGCCCGTTACGGGATCAGCGGCAAGGGGAAGGAGTGGAGCGAGGTCGACGAACGGTTCGACCTCAGCGCCCACCCGCACGAGGCGCACCGCTTCGGGTGGATCGTCGAGGTGGACCCGACAGACCCGACCTCCACGCCGCGCAAGCACACCATGTTGGGCCGGTTCAAGCACGAGGGCGCCAACATCGTGATCTCGAAGTACCAGCGTGCCGTCGCCTACATGGGCGATGACGAGCGCGGCGACTATCTCTACCGGTTCGTCTCCGCCGACAAGTACGACCCGGCCAAGACCGCCAAGGCCAGGCGGCACAACATGCGACTGCTCACCAAGGGCACCCTGTACGTCGCCCGGCTCACCGGGGACGGCGCCGACGACGGCATCAACGACGGCAAGGGTCGCTGGATCAAGTTGTGCAGTGACACCCGCTCCTTCGTGCCCGGGATGTCGGTGGCCGACGTCCTGCTGTTTACCCGCCTAGCCGCCGACAAGGTCGGGCCGACGAAGATGGACCGCCCCGAGGACGTGGAGCCCAACCTGGTCAACGGCAAGGTGTACGCCGCCCTGACCAACAACTCCCAACGCGGTTCCACCTTCGCGCCCGACGAGGCGAACCCGGTCACGACCTCGATGGTCCGGTCCGGTCCCGGGCAGCCGTTGGCGCAGGCGTCGGGCAATCGCAACGGCTACGTGCTGGAGATGACTCCTCGGAACGGCAACCATGCCGCCCCCGGGTTCTTGTGGAACCTACTGCTGATCTGTGGCGACCCCGAAGCCGCCGAGACCTACTTCGGGGGTGTCGACAAGTCCACGGTCAGCCCGATCAGCTGCCCCGACAATGTCACCTTCGACGACACCGGAGCCCTGTGGATCTCCACCGACGGCAACGCCTTGGGTGCCAACGACGGCATCTTCCGGGTGCCGACATCAGGCCCTGACCGCGGTCAGGTGCGCCAGTTCGTCACCATGCCGCGCGGCGCTGAGGCATGCGGTCCGTTGATCGCCGACCACAACCGGTCGCTGTTCTTCGCGGTGCAACATCCCGGCGAGATCGACGGCGCGACGTTCGAGGACCAGGCCAGTACCTGGCCGCACACCGACGACTTCCCGCGCCCGTCGGTGTGCGTGGCCTACCGACGTCGGTGACCACCTCGCCGGTTCCCTTGGGTGGAGGTCAGGTGATGGTCATGCCGCCGTCGACCGGCAACGTCTGGCCGGTGATGTAGCCCGACGCGGCCGAGGACAGGAACACCACGGCGGCGGCCAGTTCGGCGGGGTCACCCTTGCGGGCCATGGGAATCCGGGCACCCATGGCGTCGAGGTAACCCTCGGGGTACTGCTCGGTCATCTCCGAGGTGAAGAATCCTGGAGCGATCGCGTTGACCCGGATGCCCTTGCGACCGGTCCACTGCTGGGCCAGGTCGCGGGTCAGGCCGATGAGTCCGGCCTTCGAGGCGGCGTACGCGGCCTGGGGGAGTCCAGCGGTGGTCAACCCCAGGACCGAGGAGATGTTGATGATCGAGGACCCGGGCTGCATCACGCGACCGCAGGCCTGGGCCATCCAATAGCAGCCGTTGAGGTTCACGTCGATGACGCTGCGGAACTGCTCGGGGGTCTCGCGCGTCGCGGGGACCGCGGTCCCCACTCCGGCGTTGTTGACCAGGATGTCGACCCGGCCGAACTCCTCCATCGCGGCGGCGACCAGCGCGGAGCACGAGTCGGGGTCGGCCACGTCCGTGCCCACCGCAAGGGCCCGGCGTCCGGCACTCTCAACCAGTCCTGCGGTGTCGGCGAGTCGATCGATCCGTCGTGCGCCGAGGGCCACATCGGCCCCGGCCTCCGCGAGCCCCTGGGCGAAGGCGACCCCGAGCCCGCTCGAGGCGCCCGTCACGATCGCTACTTTGCCGTCCAGTCGGAACATCTCATCCATAGTCATATCGGACAGACTAAGGGGCGCTGGGAAGCAAGCGTAGGGTCCCTCGCATGCGGACCGACATCAATATCTGGAGCCACGGCGTACGCCTCTCGGCATGGCACTACTCGGCCACCAACGAGGCCCTGACCAACGATGCGGGACGGCCGGTCGTGGTGATGGCACACGGCTTCGGGGCCACCCGCGACGCCGGGTTGACGCCGTTCGCGGAGCATTTCCAGGCCGCAGGGGCAGACGTGGTCATCTTCGACTACCGCGGGTTCGGTGCCTCCGAGGGCCAGCCCCGTCAGCGCGTCGACCACCGGCGCCATCGGGAGGACTACCGAGCGGTGATCCAGTACGCCCGCACGATGGCCGGCGTGGACCCCGACCGCGTCGTACTGTGGGGCAGCTCCTACTCCGGCGGTCACGTCGTCGCCGTGGCGGCGCAGGACCCACGCATCGCGGCCGTCATCTCCCAGGGCGCAGCGATGGACGGACTCGCAGCGGTCCTCCAGATCCTCCAGTACGCCGGCCCGCTCCAACTCCTTCGGCTGACCGGGCACTCGCTTCTCGACCTGGGCCGCGCCGCTCTGCGCCGCGAGCCGCACACGATCCCCATCGTGGGACCGCCGGGCTCCCTGGCCGCGATCACCTCGGACGATGGCGAGTCCGGTTACTCCCTGATCATGGGCCCGACGTTCGAGAACCGGATGCTTGCCCGAGGCATCCTGCCGATCCTGATGAACCGACCGGTCAGCGTGGCGGACAAACTGCACATGCCCTTGATGCTGGTCGTCGCCGCGCAGGACAGCATTGCCCCGCCCTCCGCAGTGGAGAAGGTCGCTCAACGGGCCCAGGGCGCGGTGCACGTGGAGCGGATGGACATCGGTCACTTCGAGATTTATGAAGGCGAGCCGTTCGAGAAGTCCGTCGCTGCGCAGGTCGCGTTCCTCAGCGAGGCCGTCGCACCTCATCCATCTCACCGAACTACTGACACAACGAGCTGAAATAGCCTCGAATCGACCGTTCTGGTCGCATTTAGGTCCGTTCGCTCAGTAGTTCGGCGGCCACCGCTGACCCGACCGGGCACTGCGGTGGGCCGGTCCGCCCGCCGAGCGCTATCGTGGGGCCATGAACACCGCGCCGCTGCACCTTGACCAGCCGTACTGATCCTTCGACGATCCGTACGGCCACCCCTCCCGTGCGAGGGGTTTTTTCATGTCAGCAGCACGTAGAGCACAGATCGCACACGGAAGAGGAACCCGATGACCGAGCCCACCGGCCCCACCAGCACCGGCGAGGAGCAGGCGACGTACGACGTCGTCGCGACCCAGGACAAGTGGCTGCCGGTCTGGGAGGAGCTCGACCCGTTCCGTGCGGGCAGCGGCCCCGAGGGCGCCGAGAAGAAGTACGCGCTGACGATGTTCCCCTACCCGAGCGGGGACCTGCACATGGGTCACGCCGAGGTGATGGCGCTGCACGACGTGCTGGCCCGCTACTGGTGGCAGAGGGGGTACGACGTCCTCAACCCCATCGGCTGGGACTCCTTCGGGCTGCCGGCCGAGAACGCCGCGATCAAGCGCGACGAGAACCCGGCGGTCTTCACCTACGCGAACATCGAGACCCAGGCCGACTCGTTCAAGCGCTACGGCATCTCCTTCGACTGGTCGCGCCGACTGAACACCTCCGACCCCGAGTACTACCGCTGGACCCAGTGGCTGTTCCTGAAGTTCCGGGAGCAGGGCCTGGCCTATCGCAAGTTCTCGCCGGTGAACTGGTGCCCCAACGACCAGACGGTGTTGGCCAACGAGCAGGTCGTGGCCGGAGCCTGCGAGCGTTGCGGCGCCGAGGTCACCAAACGTGAGCTGAGCCAGTGGTACTTCAAGATCACCGACTACGCCCAGCGTCTGCTCGACGACATGATCCCGCTGGAGGACACCTGGCCCTCCAAGGTGCTGGCCATGCAGCGCAACTGGATCGGACGCTCCGAGGGCGCGCACGTCGACTTCCGCGTCGTCGCGACCGACCGGGATCTCGAACCCATCCGCGTCTTCACCACGCGTCCGGACACCCTGTTCGGGGCGACGTTCATGGTCGTCGCGGCCGACGCGAAAATGGCCGCCGAGATCTGCGCACCCGAGCGTGCCCAGGCGCTCGAGGACTACCGCGCCGAGGTCAAGAAGGCCTCCGACATCGACCGCCTGGCCACCGACCGGCCCAAGACCGGCGTGGATCTGGGGGTACGGGCCGTCAACCCGGTCACCGGCGCCGAGATCCCGATCTGGGCCTCCGACTACGTCCTGGCCGACTACGGCACCGGCGCGATCATGGCCGTCCCCGGTCAGGATCAGCGCGACTGGGAGTTCGCCAAGAAGTTCGGTCTCCCGATCGTCCGCACCGTCGAGCCCACCGAGGGCATCGAGGCCTTCGAGGCCGACGGAGGCGAGGCGTACGTCGGCACCGGACCGGCCATCAACTCCGCCAACGCCGAGGTATCGGTCGACGGGCTGGAGATCGAGGAGGCCAAGGCCGCCATCATCGACTGGCTCGAGGCCAAGGGCACCGGCACCCGCACGATCAACTTCCGCCTGCGCGACTGGCTGCTGAGCCGCCAGCGCTACTGGGGTGCGCCGATCCCGATCATCCACTGCGACACGTGCGGCGAGGTCCCGGTCCCCGAGGACCAGTTGCCTGTCGTCCTGCCTGATCTGAAGGGGTCCGACCTCAAGCCGAAGGGGGTCTCGCCGTTGGCGGCCGCCGAGGACTGGGTCAATGTCGACTGCCCGTCGTGCGGGGCGCCGGCAAAGCGGGACAGCGACACGATGGACACCTTCGTCGACTCGAGCTGGTACTTCTTCCGCTACTGCTCCCCGCAGTTCACCGAGGGCCCCTTCGATCCGCAGGCCGTGCGCGACTGGATGCCCGCCGCCCAGTACGTCGGTGGGGTCGAGCACGCGATCCTGCACCTGCTCTACAGCCGCTTCTTCACCAAGGTGCTCAACGACCTGGGCATGATCGACTTCGCCGAGCCCTTCTCGGCGCTGCTGAACCAGGGCGAGGTCATCAACGAGGGCCGGGGGATGAGCAAGTCCCTGGGCAACGGGGTCGACCTGAGCACGACCATCGATGAGTTCGGGGTCGACGCGGTCCGGCTCACCATGGTGTTCGCGGGACCGCCCGAGGCGGACATCGACTGGGCGGACATGTCCCCTGGTGGAGCGCTGAAGTTCCTGACCCGAGCCTGGCGCCTGTCCGGTGACGTCACCTCCGAGGCCGGCGTCTCGCCGGATGCTGGCGATGTCGGGCTGCGCAGGGCCACGCACAAGACCATCCACGAGTGCGAGGGACTGCTGGAGATCCAGCGGTTCAACGTCGTGGTGGCGCGCACCATGGAGTTGGTCAACGTCACCCGCAAGGCCATCGACTCGGGCTGCGGCCCGGCCGACCCCGCGGTGCGTGAGGCCGTCGAGGCGGTTGCGATTGTGCTGTCCCTCGTCGCGCCGTACACCGCCGAGGAGATGTGGGAGAGGCTCGGACACGAGCCGACGGTGGCGCGTGCCGGCTGGCCTGCCGTCGACGAGACGTTGCTCGTGGAGGAGACGGTCACCGCCATCGTCCAGATCCAGGGCAAGGTCAGGGCCCGCCTGGAGGTGGCCACCGACATCAGTGAGTCCGACCTCGAAGCGCTGGCCCTCGGCGACGAAACGGTTCAGCGCGCCGTGGACGGGCGGGAGATCCGCAAGGTGATCGTTCGGGTGCCGAAGCTGGTCAATATCGTCGTGTGATCGGCCCAGTGGGGCGAGCCCGATACTCTTCGCCCCATGCCGATCGCCGTGGTCACCGATTCGACCGCCAGTCTCCCCGCTGAGGTCGCGGCGGAGCACCGCATCCGTGTCGTCCCCCTGCAGGTGGTGATCGGGGCGGAGTCCTACGACGAGGGCAGCGAACACGCGACGCCCGAGCGGGTCGCTGATGCGCTGCGGGAGTACCGGCCGGTCAGCACCTCAAGGCCGGCACCCGCTGCACTCCTGGAGGCCTATGAGGAAGCCGCCTCGATGGGGGCCCGGCAGATCGTCAGCGTGCACCTGTCCGGCGACATGAGCGGAACCTTCGAAGCCGCCCAACTGGCTGCCCGTGACGCCTCGGTGCGGGTGCTGTGCGTAGACACCCGACAGGTCGGGGTGGCGACCGGTTACGCGGCGTTGGCGGCTGCCCAAGCCATCGGAGAGGGTCGCTCGGTCGACGATGCAGCGGACGCCGCCGAACGGCGTGCGGCCGCGTGCTCGTCGCTGTTCTACGTCGACACGCTGGAGTACCTGCGACGCGGGGGCCGCATCGGAGCCGCCGCCGCGCTGTTCGGCGGGGCGCTGGCCGTCAAACCCCTGCTCCAGATCGAGGACGGGGTCGTGGGCTCGCTGGAGAAGGTGCGGACCTCCGGTCGGGCGCTGGCCCGCCTGGAGGAACTGGCCGTGCGTGCCGCCGAGGAGGCCGACGGTGGACAGGTCGACGTGTGCGTGGCCCACCTGGCCAATCCCGAACGCGCCGACCAACTCACCGAGCGTCTCACCGAGCGGTTGGCCGACAACCTGTCGGGCCGCGACGTCTGGTGTGGCGAACTGGGCGCCGTACTCGGTGCTCACGTCGGGCCGGGCATGATCGCGGTGTGCGTGGCGCCTCGACGCTACTGATCGGTGACTGACAGGTGACTGACCGGGGCCCGCGGTCTGCGACCATGCTCCGGTGACCACTCGTATCGCTGTTGCTGGCTTGGGGTATGTCGGGTTGTCGGTGGCTGTTCTGCTGTCCCGGCATCATGAGGTCGTGGGGTTGGACCTCGACGCCGGTCGCGTGGATCTGTTGAATCGGGGGTTGAGCCCGATCCAGGACGTCGATATCGAGGCGGTGCTCGCGCGGGGCGGGTTGGGTCTGCGGTTCACCACTGATCCGGAGGTGGCCTACGCGGAGGCGGACTTCGTGGTGATCGCGACGCCGACGAACTATGACCCGGTGACCGATTACTTCGACACCTCCTCGATCGAGGCGGTTGCTGCGGAGGTTCGTCGGGTGAATCCGGGGGCGGTGATGGTCATCAAGTCCACGATCCCGGTGGGGTATGTCGCCTCGTTGATCGCCGACGGTGCCGACGACATCATGTTCTCCCCGGAGTTCTTGCGGGAGGGTCGGGCGTTGGCCGACAATCTGCACCCGTCGCGGATCGTGGTGGGGGAGGACTCGGAGCGGGCTCGCCGGTTCGCGGCGTTGTTGGTCGAGGGTGCGGAGGCCCAGGACATTCCGGTGTTGTTCACCGGGGCCACCGAGGCGGAGGCGATCAAGTTGTTCGCCAACACCTATTTGGCGATGCGGGTGGCGTTCTTCAACGAGTTGGATTCCTTTGCGATGTCGCGCGATCTCTCCACGCGGCAGATCATCGATGGGGTGGGGTTGGATCCTCGGATCGGGACGCATTACAACAATCCCTCGTTCGGGTACGGCGGGTACTGCTTGCCGAAGGACACGCGGCAGTTGTTGGCGAACTATCAAGATGTGCCGCAGACGTTGGTGCGGGCGATCGTGGATGCGAACACCACGCGTAAGGATGTGATCGCGTTCGACATCTTGGACCGCAAACCGCGGGTGGTGGGGATCCATCGGTTGATCATGAAGTCGGGGTCGGACAACTTCCGGTTCTCTTCGGTGCAGGGGGTGATGAAGCGGATCAAGTCCAAGGGGGTTCGGGTCATCGTGTTCGAACCCGAGTTGGAGCAGGGTGACTTCTACGGGTCGGAGGTCTTCGAGGACTTCGAGGCGTTCAAGGCTGCCTCGGACCTGATCGTGGCGAACCGGATGTTCCCCGAGCTGGCTGATGTCGCCGACAAGGTCTACACCCGCGACCTCTTCGGCTCCGACTGACCCACCCGTTCTCCACAGAGGGCTCGGGAACCGGTCGTTTCCACAACTGAGCCTCACACGTCGGGATACCTGACCCGAAGTTCCTAATCTCGCTGACATGCGATCGCGACGTCCACCCTCCGAGCACGAGGAAGCCGTCTCACGACGGCTGGCTCAGTTGTCGGCCGAGTTGGCGGCATCACGGGTCGAGACGGTTCCCGCTCCGGAGGAGGACCTGCCTGGGTCCGTGGCTCCTGCGGTAGGTGGGGAGTGGTGGTCCGACCACACCCGGATCAGTGCCGCCAGGGCTCCGCTGGTGCTGGTCCCGGAGGCGACTGAGGGGTCCGACGAGTTCGATGCGGCCGAGCCCTCCGATGAGGCGCTGCCGGGACGGCACTCCTCGCGGACACCGCGCACCTGGTCGGCCTTCTTCCCCGAGACGCTGCAGGGCCGGGTCACGCTGCAGCCCGCACACCTGACGAGCGTCGCTGTGATCATCGCGATGGCGATGGCCCTGACCTCTTGGTGGTTGGTGCGAGGAGACGCCCGCGAGGTCGTCACGGGTCCGGTTGCGAACGCTCCCGCCCCACCGCTGGTGGACCTACCCGAGGAACCGGCCGCGGCCCCTGCTGCTGCACCTGCACCTGGGGAGCCTCCGGTCGCCGGAACGACCAGCCCCACCACGACCAGCCCCGCCACCACGGCCGCCACGGTCACCGTGGACGTGGCTGGAAAGGTACGCCGACCCGGCATCGCGGTCCTCGACACGGGGTCACGGGTCATCGATGCGGTCAAAGCGGCCGGAGGCGCGAAACAAGGGGTGAACCTCACCTCGATCAACCTCGCGAGGATCCTGATCGACGGTGAACAGATCGTGGTCGGTGCCCGGGCGGCCCCGGCCCCTGCGCCGACCGGCACCACCGCGTCGGGCGGGGCGGGCCCCACCGTCCTGGTCAACCTCAACCTCGCAGGTCAGACTGAGCTGGAGACGCTGCCCCAGATCGGCCCGGTGACGGCGGCGTCGATCATCACTTGGCGCGAGCAGAACGGCGGCTTCACCGCGGTGGAGGAACTGCTGGAGGTCGACGGGATCGGCGAGAAGACCCTGGCCCAGATCGCTCCCTACGCGACCGTGTGAGAACTCGGGCCGATGTGGCTGGCGAGGTGACAGCCAGGATGACGGGAGTCCCCGAGACGACCGAGGAGCGAGCCACCGACCTACGGATGCCGCTGCTCGGCCTGGCGGCCTGGGCCGGGGCGCTGACCGCGAGCCTGGGGCCGTACGCCGTGTGGGTGCTGGGAGCATCAGGGCTGTTCGCCCTCGTGGTGGTCCGCCGACCCCGGCGCAGAGGTGTGCTGACCGTCGTCGGCTGTCTCCTGGTCTTCGCGGCCACACTCGGCACCGCGATGCTCCGCCAGCACGCGGCGGCCTCCGGGCCGGTGGGTCGTTGGGCCCAGGAGCGGGCCGTGGTCTCCGTGGTGGGGACCGTCGTGTCCGACCCCCGAACCGTCCCGGGGCGGTTCGCGCCCCTCGAGGTGGTGCGGCTGAAGGTGGAGACGGTCACCGGCCGGGGGCAGACCTTCGACGTGCGCAGTCAGGTGCTGGTGCTCGGCGGGCCGGCGTGGCATCAGGTGGACCTCGGCTCCCGGGTGGAGACGACAGCGCGCCTGGCGGCGGCGGACGACGCCGAGCTCGCAGCCCTCCTGCCCAGTGCCCGTGACCCCACCGTCGTGAGTGGGCCGAGCCCGTGGTGGCGCGGCGCGGCGGCGGTTCGTGCCTCGATCCGGGACGCGGTCAGCCACCGACCCCAGGATCAGCGCGCCCTGGTCCCGGCCTTGGTCGACGGTGACGATGCGGGGTTGGACGAACAGCTCGAGCAGGACTTCCGCACAACAGGGTTGACCCACCTCACCGCGGTATCCGGCACCAACCTGACGCTGGTGGTGGGGTTCCTCCTCGTCCTGGCCCGATGGGTGGGGGTCAGGGGGCGCTGGCTGCTGCTCGTGGGCGCGCTTGGTATCGCCGGGTTCATCCTGCTGGCCAGGACCGAACCCAGCGTGGTCCGCGCTGCGGCCATGGGAGCGGTGGGACTCCTGGCCATGGGCCTGGACGGACGGCAGCGCGCGTTACGCGGACTTGGAGTCGCGGTGGTCGGCCTCCTGCTCATCCAGCCCCAGCTGAGCACGTCGGTTGGTTTCACGCTGTCCGTGCTGGCCACCGCTGGCATCGTGCTCCTCGGACCGGGATGCCGCGACGCCCTGGCGACCTGGGTCCCGCGGTGGTTCGCCGAGGCGGTCGCCGTACCCCTGGCTGCGCAGGTGGCGTGCACGCCGGTGATCGCGGCGATCTCGGGCCAGATCAGCCTGGTCGCCGTGGCCGCCAACCTCCTGGTGGCACCGGTCGTGGGGCCGACCACGGTCCTCGGCCTCGCAGGGGGACTCCTCGGTCTGGTCTCGGATCGTCTGGGGCAACTGTGCGGAACCCTGGCGGGATGGTCGGTGTCGTGGATCGTCCTGATCGCCGAACGCGGCGCCGACCTGCCCGGAGCGGCCGTGGACTGGGGGACCAGCGCGCTCGCCCTGTCCGCCCTGGTGGGGCTCACGATGGTCGGCGCTCTGCTGACCCCGCACCTCCTGCGGCGGCGGGTGCTGACGCTGTGCTTGGCAGCGGTGCTCGTCCTCGTGCTGCTGGCCCGGTTGCCCGCCGTTCCCGGGTTCCCTGGCTGGCCGGGTGGCCTACCCGGTGGAGTCCGGGACGACGATTGGGTCGCCGCCATGTGCGACGTGGGGCAAGGAGACGCACTGGTGCTGAACGCCGGCTCCGGTCAGGCGGTGCTGATCGATGCGGGGCCGGACCCGGACGCGGTCGATCGGTGTCTGGACACCCTCGGCGTCACCGCACTACCCCTGGTTGTGCTGACTCACTTCCATGCCGACCACGTGGACGGCCTGACCGGCGCGCTGCGGGGCCGGGAGATCGGAGCCATCGAGACGACCCGGATGTTGGATCCCACCTCAGGGGTGGAGGAGGTGCAGGACACCACGACGGCCGCAGGGCAGCAGACCGTCGCGGCGGCGTATGGCCAGAGCCGTCGCACAGGGGATGTGGTTCTGCAGGTCCTCTGGCCGCTGGACGGCTCGCCGACCTCGGCCGCCGGGGACGGGACCGCTGCGAACGACGCAAGCGTCGTGCTTCTGGCGGTCGTGCGCGGGGTGCGGATCCTGCTGACCGGTGACCTGGAGCCCC
The DNA here is from genome assembly GCF_054783655.1 of Nocardioides salsibiostraticola. NCBI lineage: Bacteria > Bacillati > Actinomycetota > Actinomycetes > Propionibacteriales > Nocardioidaceae > Nocardioides > Nocardioides salsibiostraticola. The sequence goes on from NZ_BAAGQD010000014.1 coordinate 567,544, forward strand.
CCGGCCAAGGGGTGTTGGCCAAGACCCTGCCCGATCTGCGCGTCGACGTCCTGAAGGTGCCACACCACGGCAGCCGCTACCAGGACCTCGACTGGCTCAGGTCGCTACGAGCCGAAACGGTGCTTGTCTCGGTGGGCGAGGACAACGACTACGGTCACCCGGCGACCGAGGTGCTCGATGCCCTGGCGGGGGATGGCGCCACCGTGGCCCGCACCGACCTGGACGGGCTGGTTCTGGTGGGCACCGACGGTGTGCGGTGAGGGGTCGGCGCCCTGTCGGCCCCGGGTGGCAGAGTGCTCCCATGCAGTCGGGTGAGGTGATGGGCCGGGTCACGTTGGTGACCGGCAAGGAGGAGTTCCTGCGCGAACGCACCGTCGTCGCGGTGCGGGCGGCGGTGAAGGCCTACGACCCCGAGGCCGAGCTCTCCGAGGCGATGGCCGGGGACCTCACGCTCTCCGCCCTCGGAGAGATGTCAGCACCGTCGCTGTTCTCCTCGGTGCGGTGCGTGGTGGTGCGGTCGTTGGAGGACCTGCCCGAGGAGTCCGTGGCCGGGCTGCTGGAGTACGCCGCCGCACCGGTCGAGGACGTCGCGCTGGTCCTCGTCCACGGCGGTGGACAGAAGGGGTCGGGGGTGCTGACGAAGCTCCGCAAACTCAAGACGGTCAACGAATCGAAGTCCGGCGAGATGAAGGCCCGCGATATCGGCCCGTTCGTGACCGGCGAGATCCGGCGCTACGGCGGTCGTATCGAACCCGAGGCGGTCGACTTCCTGATCATCGCCGTGGGTGCTGATCTGCGGTCCCTGTCGGCGGCCGCGCACCAGCTGACCAACGACTTCCCGGACCAGGCGTTGACCATCGATCGGGTCAAGCTCTACTTCGGCGGGCGGGCCGAGGCAAAGTCCTTCGCGGTGGCCGACTCCGCCTTCGCGGGTCGTCGTCAGGCGGCCTTGGAGGAACTGCGATGGGCCCTGGACGGCGGCACCCCCGCGGTCCTCGTCACCTCGGCCTTCGCTGGCAGCGCCCGGGGCATCGCCCGCTACAAGGGCGCGCCTCGAGCCATGCGCGAGGGGGACCTCGCCCGCGAGATCGGGGTCCCACCGTGGAAGGTGAAGATGGTGCAGGCCCAGTCGCGATCCTGGTCCGACGCGGGCATCGCGCGGGTGATCCGGGCGGTGGCCCAGGCCGACGCGGACATCAAGGGCGCAGCCAGCGACCCGTCGTACACCCTGGAGCGGCTGGTGCTCACCGTCGCCGGCCTGCGCGACTGACTTCCCAGCCGACCACCGGCTGACGGACTGCTGGCCGACCGATAGGACGGTAGGAGAACGACTCAGGCGCCGTCCCCGAAAGGGGACAGCGCCTGGGTGAAGATCAGTCGATCTCGCTCAGAGAGAGGAGGACGTCTTGGCGATCGCCGACTTGCGGTTGGCCGCCTGGTTCTTGTGGATGACACCCTTGGACACGGCCTTGTCGAGCATGCGCGAGGCGTCGCGGCCCAGGGCGACGGCGCCGTCCTTGTCACCGGTCTCAGCGGCGGCACGGAACTTGCGCACAGCGGTCTTCAGTCCGGTCTTCACGGCCTTGTTGCGCTCGTGAGCCTTCTCGTTCTGCTTGTTGCGCTTGATCTGGGACTTGATGTTGGCCACTAGGTGAACCCTCGTCTGTCGTGGTGGTGGAATGGTGAAGTCAGGGCGCGCACGGCATGCCGAAGGCGCGACGGGCAAGACTAACAGCGGGCCGAGACCCTGCCCAAATCAGGAGGTCCAGCCCCGCCGCTCGGCGAGCCAGTCCCAACCGACCTGAGCCTGCCACAGCTGGTGATCGCGGATGTGGGGGGAGGTGGGCGGCACCGGTTGATCCCCGGAACGGAAGAAGTAGCCGGTCACCAGGGCGATCACGCTGTCGATGCTGTCCGCGGGGACCTCGCGCGTCAGGGGGTTCGTCGCCAGGATCGTCTCCACATCGATTCCGTCACCCCGGGGGCCGAGCAACAGCATCACGGTGTCCACCCAAGCCGCCCCGAGCACCGGCCAGTTCCAGTCACACACCAGGGCCTCCCCGTCGGGGCGGATCAGGATGTTGTCGTCGCGCAGGTCGGTGTGGACCACGGTGTTCCCGACGGTCACCTCGAGGAAGCGGGCGGCCAGCGCGGCTGCCTCGTCCAGATGAGGCAGATCGGGACGGCTGGTGCGCACGTGCGCCCACAGCCCGGGGAAGGTGGCCATCTCGGTGGCGATGGTGTCCAGTTGCAATGCCGCCGGTGGGGGAGTGAGCAGCTCTGCGACCCGGGCGGTCGCGGCGAGTGCTGAGGTCAGATCAGCACTCGTCCACGGTCGATGTGGGGACCGCGCCTCGACGAACTCGAAACCCAGCACGATCCAGTCGTCGGCATCCCGGATCCAGAGCAGCTCCGGCGCCGGCGTCCCGGGGGGCAGGTGCTCGTGTTTGGCGGCCTCCTCACGATAGGACTGCGCGAACATCCGTTGGGCCTTGTCCGAAGCGGCCTTCACGAAGTGCTGGGAGCCGTCCGCACAGGTGAGTACCGAGGCCATCCCCGGGGTGAAACCGCTGTCACGCGACTCGGCCGTGACGACGGGGGAGCCGCAGATGTGCTCGATCTCGGCGCGCAGCCACGGCGGGAGGAAATGCCACTCCACCCGACGGGCGGTGGCTCCCACCGGGGCGGGGTACGGCGTCCGGGTCACGGCGACATCTTGGTGCACGAAGCGATGCTGCGCCACCTGATACAACTCGAGGCATGGTCCGTTTCTATGTGCTCATCGCTCTCATCGTCGCCGGACTGTTCGCCACCTTGGCCGCCGCGATCGGTGGTTGGGGCTGGGTTCTTCTCGTTGCGATCGTTGCCATGGTCGTCGCCGTCGCGATCTTCGACCTGAAGCAGACCGAGCACGCGATCCTGCGGAACTACCCCGTCATCGGGCACCTGCGCTTCCTGATGGAGAGCATCCGTCCCGAGTTGCAGCAGTACTTCATCGAACGCAACTTCGACGGAACGCCGTTCGACCGCAACACCCGTTCCTCGATCTACCAGCGCTCCAAGGACGTCAAGGAGGAGCATCCGTTCGGCACCGAACGGGACCTCTATGAGATCGGCTATGAGTACCTCGTGCACTCCACGGCACCGAAGGCGAAGATGGTCACCCCACCGCGAGTGCGGATCGGGGGCCCTGCGTGCACCCAGCCCTACGACATCTCCCTGCTCAACGTGTCCTCCATGAGCTACGGATCGTTGTCGGGCAACGCCATCGAGGCGATGAACCGTGGTGCGGCCATCGGCGGCTTCGCCCACGACACCGGGGAGGGGGCGATCTCGCCCTTCCACCGCCACGAGGGCGACCTGATCTGGGAGATCGGGTCCGGGTACTTCGGTTGCCGCACCGAGGACGGGGGCTTCGACGCCCAGCAGTTCGCCGACAAGGCCCGGGACCCGCAGGTCAAGATGGTGCACCTCAAACTCAGCCAGGGTGCCAAACCGGGGATCGGGGGCGTGCTCCCAGGAGCCAAGGTCTCCGAGGAGATCGCCCGGACCCGCGGCGTACCCAAGGGTCAGAGCGTCATCTCGCCCGCCTACCACCAGGTGTTCTCCACCCCGCGCGAACTGGTCCGCTTCATCGGTCACATGAGAGAACTGGCCGAGGGCAAGCCGACCGGTTTCAAGCTCTGCGTGGGCTCCCGCGTCGACATCCTGGCCATCGGCAAGGCGATGCTGGAGGAAGGCATCACCCCCGACTTCATCACCGTCGACGGCGCCGAGGGCGGGACCGGAGCCGCTCCCGTGGAGTACTCCGACCACGTCGGGATGCCCCTGACCGAGGGGCTGATCACGATGCACAACGTCCTGGTCGGCCTCGGGCTGCGGGACCAGATCAAGATCGGTGTCTCCGGCAAGGTCGCGACCGGGGTCGATGTCGTCAAACGGATCATCCAGGGGGCCGACTACACCAACTCGGCGCGCGCCATGATGATGGCGGTCGGCTGCATCCAGGCGCAGGCCTGTCACACCAACAAGTGCCCGGTCGGCGTCGCGACGCTGGATCCGCGCCGGACCCGGGCCCTTCACGTCCCGGACAAGACCCACCGGGTGGCGGCCTACCAGCGCAACACCGTCGATCAGGCGATGCAGATCGTCGCCTCGATGGGCTGCGACTCGTTCGAGGACCTGCGCCCGCACATGTTGCGCCGACGCGTCATCCACGGCGAGATCCTGTCCTACGCCGACCTCGGCGACGCTTTGGAGGACAAGCAGTTGCTCACCGCCCCACCCGCGGCGTGGCAGGACGACTGGCGCCGCGCCGACCCGGACAGCTTCGCCCCCTGAACCACCCGAGGGCGCGTCCCTGAGGGCTCGTTGACCCAGGCGGGTACCGACCCGCGACGTACACCGATCGAAGGAGACCACCATGACCACCGTTGCCGAACACCTCGTCGAGTCCCTGGCCGAGCACGGAGTGACCCAGGTGTGGGGAGTCGTCGGAGATGCCCTCAACCCGGTCACCGACGCCATCCGCCGAGAGGACCGCATCGAGTGGATGGGGGTGCGCCACGAGGAGGTGGCCGCCTTCGCCGCCGGGGCCCAGGCCCAACTGACCGGCCGGCTGGGTGTGTGCATGGGAACGGTGGGCCCCGGAGCCATTCACCTGCTGAACGGTCTGTACGACGCGAAGAAGTCCAAGGCCCCGGTGCTCGCGATCTGCGGGCAGGTCCCTCGGGAGGACATGGGAAGCGACTTCTTCCAGGAGGTCGACAACGACGTCCTGTTCGCTGACGTCTCGGTGTTCTCCGCCACCGTGACCGATCCCGCCCAACTGCCCCGTCTGATCGAGCAGGCCGGGAACGCCGCTCTCGCCGAGCAGGGTGTCGCGGTGCTCACGCTCCCCGGTGACGTGGGCGGTCTCGATCTCGCCAAGGGAACCCTCCCGGCTCGGTTCGTCACCGACCTACCGGTCCCCGGACCCTCGGCCGAGGCGTTGCGCGACGCTGCTGCGGCGATCAACGCCGCGGGCAGCACGACCCTGCTCGTCGGACAGGGGGCGATGCACGCTCGGGACGAGGTGATGGCCCTGGCTGAGCGGCTCGCGGCTCCGATGGTGCTCACGCTGAAGGCCAAGCAGGTCCTGGAGGCGAACAACGAGTACGAGATCGGTCAATCGGGCCTGATCGGGAATCCCTCGACGGCGTTGGCCTTCGCTGGCTGCGACGTGCTGGTGCTGGTCGGGACGGACTTCCCGTACCCGGGGTTCCTGCCCGAGGGCAAGACCGTGGTGCAGATCGAACTGCGCGGCGAGCACGTCGGCCGGCGGATCTCGGTGGACCACGCGATCGTGTCCGACACCAAGGCGGCCCTGACCGAACTCCTGCCGATGCTGGAGCGGGTGGAGGACCGCTCGCACCTCGACCATGCGCGCACGGCCTACGACCTGTGGCGCAAGGGGCAGTCGCATTTCACCGACCCGGCGTACGAGAAGAAGCCGATGGGCTTCCTGCGGCGCAAGGTCGACAACCCCGAGAGGCGCATCCGACCGGAACTCCTCGCAGCTGCCGTCGACCGGCACGCAGCCCAGGACGCCGTGTTCAGCACGGACACCGGTATGTCGACCGTGTGGCTCTCCCGCTTCGTCACGATGAGCGGCACCCGGCGCCTGTTGGGGTCCTACAACCTCGGCTCCATGGCCAACGCGATGCCACAGGCCTTGGGCGCCGTTGCCCTGGACCGTCAGCGACAAGCCATCGCGTTCTGTGGCGACGGCGGCCTGTCGATGCTGATGGGCGACCTGATCACCGCGGTCTCCCACGATCTGCCCGTCAAGCTGGTGGTCTTCAACAACGGCCGCTTGGGCATGGTGAAGCTGGAGATGGAACAGGTCGGCCTGCCCGAGTTCGGCACGATGCTGGACAACCCGGACTTCGCCAAGGTCGCCGAGGCCATCGGGATGCGCGGCATCCGGGTGGAGAAGGCCGCCGACGTCGACGACGCGGTTCGCGACACGATGGCCCACCCCGGCCCGATCCTGCTCGACGTGGTGACCAACCCCGATGAGATCGCACTCCCACCGGCGCCCACGCTGGAGCAGGGCTGGGGTTTCGCGATCGCAAAGATGCGCGAGTTCGTGGACTCTCCCGAGTGATGGGACACTGAGCGTTCTGTCCCTGCAACGAGAGTGATCCGTGTCCAGCTCCGACGAAGCCAAGGCCACCAAGCAGTTCCGGCCCGGCCAGACCGACCCCGCGATCATCCGCAACTTCTGCATCATCGCCCACATCGACCACGGCAAGTCGACGCTGGCCGACAGGATGCTGCAGTTGACCGGTGTGGTGGACGCGCGTGCCGCGAGGGCGCAGTACCTCGACCGCATGGACATCGAGCGCGAGCGCGGCATCACGATCAAGTCGCAGGCCGTGCGCATGCCCTGGACGGTCCCCGAGGACAACGAGCAGAACTCCCCGGCCGGCAACTACGTGCTGAACATGATCGACACCCCGGGACACGTGGACTTCACCTATGAGGTCTCGCGCTCCCTGGAGGCGTGCGAGGCCGCCGTACTCCTCGTGGATGCCGCGCAGGGCATCGAGGCCCAGACGCTGGCGAACCTCTACCTGGCCCTAGGGGCCGACCTGCACATCATTCCCGTGCTGAACAAGATCGACCTCCCCTCGGCCCAGCCGGAGAAGTACGCCGCCGAACTGGCCGGAATCATCGGCTGTGACCCCTCCGACGTCCTGCAGACCTCCGCCAAGACCGGTCTCGGGGTCGAGGCACTGCTCAACGAGATCGTGCGGCAGACCCCCGCCCCCGTCGGCGACGCCGACGCACCCGCACGAGCCCTGATCTTCGATTCGGTCTACGACACCTACCGCGGCGTGGTCACCTACGTCCGAGTGGTCGACGGCGCGCTGAAGCACCGGGACCGGATCAAGATGATGTCGACCGGTGCGGTGCACGAGATGCTCGAGGTCGGCGTGATCAGCCCCGAACCGGTGAAGGCCAAGGAGATCGGGGTCGGTGAGGTCGGCTACCTCATCACCGGGGTGAAGGACGTGCGTCTGTCCCGGGTCGGCGACACCGTCACCAGCCAGTACCACGGGGCGGAGAAGTCGTTGGGTGGCTACAAGCACCCCAACCCGATGGTCTACTCCGGGCTCTACCCGATCGACGGCGACGACTACCCGACGCTGCGAGACGCCTTGGAGCGGTTGCAGCTGAACGACGCCGCGCTCGCCTACGAGCCCGAGACCTCTGGTGCTCTCGGCTTCGGGTTCCGGTGCGGTTTCCTGGGGTTGCTGCACATGGAGATCGTGCGTGAACGCCTGGAGCGCGAGTTCAACCTCGACCTCATCTCGACCGCGCCCAACGTGGTTTACGAGGTGGAGATGGAGGACGGCGAGGTCGTCACGGTGACCAACCCGAGTGAATACCCCGAGGGCAAGATCGCCGAGGTCCGCGAACCGGTCGTCAAGGCCACGATCCTGACCCCGTCCGATCACATCGGCACGATCATGGAGCTGTGTCAGTCCAAGCGCGGCAACCTGCAGGGGATGGACTATCTCTCCGAGGACCGGGTCGAGATGCGCTACGTCCTGCCCATGGGTGAGATCGTCTTCGACTTCTTCGACGCCCTGAAGTCACGGACCAAGGGCTACGCCTCGCTGGACTACGAACGCTCCGGGGATCAGGCTGCCGACCTGGTGAAGGTCGACATCCTGCTGCAGGGTGAGCCGGTCGACGCCTTCTCGGCCATCGTGCACAAGGACGCGGCCTACGGCTACGGCGTGATGCTGGCCGGCAAGCTCAAGGAACTCATCCCGCGTCAGCAGTTCGAGGTTCCGATCCAGGCCGCCATCGGCGCCCGGATCATCGCTCGGGAGAACATCCGCGCCATCCGCAAGGACGTGCTCGCCAAGTGCTACGGCGGCGACATCAGCCGCAAGCGCAAGCTGCTGGAGAAGCAGAAGGAGGGCAAGAAGCGGATGAAGATGGTCGGTCGCGTCGAGGTCCCCCAAGAGGCCTTCATCGCTGCTCTGTCCAACGCTCCCGCAGGTGAGTCCGGCAAGAAGTAGCCGTGATCCGACTGCCTGATGCCGTCGAGGCGATGGCGGGACGCGGAGCGGACGGGGCCGCCTGGGTGGACGGGCTCCCGCGCCTGGTCCAGGACCTCCTGGACCAGTGGGGGTTGAGCGTCGAGGGTCCACCGACCCACGGCTACACGGCGGTCGTCGTACCGGTCCGTACGGCGTCCGGTGAGCCGGCGATGCTCAAGGTGGGATTCCCCGACGACGAGTCCGAGCACGAACACCTGGCGCTCCAGCACTGGCACGGGCGTGGCGCCGTACGACTCCTGCGGGCGGACCCGCGTCGTCGCGCCCTGCTGCTCGAGAAGCTGCACGGAACCGATCTGAGGGATCTGTGGGACATCGAGGCCTGCGAGATAGTGGCCGGACTCTATGCCTCGATCCATGTGCCGGCGGTGCCGCAACTGCGAACGCTCTCGTCGTACGTCGACCGGTGGGTCGGGAGCTTGGAGCGTTTGGGGCGGGACGTCGCTATCCCGCGTCGGATGGTCGAACAGGCCATCTCTCTGGGGCGGCGACTGGAGAGCGACGAACTCACCGACGGGACGATGATCCACTGCGACCTGCACTACGAGAACGTCCTGGCTGCGGACCGTTCCGCGTGGCTGGTGATCGATCCCAAGCCGATGAGCGGGGATCCCCACTACGAAGTCGCACCGATGCTGTGGAACCGTTTCGAGGAACTCGAGGGAGATGTTCGCGGGGGCGTACGCCGCCGCTTTCACGCACTCATCGACGCGGCTGGCCTCGACGAGGACCGGGCGCGGGACTGGGTGGTGCTGCGGATGATCCTCAACGCAGCCTGGGCGATCGATGCCTCCGGGCCCGCCGGTCCGGATCCCGATTACCTCACCATGTGCCTCGCCGTGGCGAAAGCAGTCCAGGACTAGCCGTCCCGTCTCCCACCATTGCTCACGAAGTTCGCCAAATGGGGCTCCGAAGTACGCCGATCGGCCCCTCGACGCAGCTAGACATAGGCAGCGGGCGATCTCGACACCCCATCTGACGAACTTCGCGGTCCCATCTGACGAACTTCGCGGTCCCATCTGACGAACTTCGTGGGGCCATACGACGAACTTCGTGGGGGAGTACCAGACGGGGTTGATGATGAGCGGACCGAAAGATTGGTAAGGATTGGGCTACAACCGGCGAGACTGCACCCCTTATGGTGGCGAGTGATCTAGGTTACTCACCAGAAACCTTGCCGTCGTCATAGGAGTGCCATGCCCGTCAACCACGACCCCAACTTCGTCGACAATCTTCCTCAGAACATGTCGGTGTTGTTCTTCGACCGCGTGGCGATGTCCCCGGAGGCCGAAGCGTTCCGTTACCCGCGTGGTGAGGCCTGGGAGTCCGTCAGCTGGAAGCAGGCCGGTGACCGCGTGAGCAGCCTCGCCGCCGGTCTCCTCTCGTTGGGCATCGAGCCCGAGCAGCGAGTCGGAATCGCCGCGGGAACGCGCTACGAATGGATCCTCGCGGACCTCGCGATCATGGCCGCCTCGGGTGCGACCACGACCGTGTATCCCACCACCAACTCCGAGGACACCGGCTACATCCTGGGTGACTCCGAGTGCCGCATCGTCTTCGCCGAGGACGACGACCAGTTGGCCAAGCTGAAGGAGAACAAGTCCCAGCTGCCGCACCTGATGAAGGTCGTGACCTTCGACGGGGCTGCGGACGGCGACTGGGTCATCACGATGGAGACCCTCGCCGAACTCGGCGACGCGTTCCTCGCCGAGCACCCGGGCATCATCGAGGAGACGATCAACAAGATCGCCCCCGAGCAGTTGGCCACCCTGATCTACACCTCCGGCACCACCGGCCGCCCCAAGGGCGTCCGCCTGCGGCACCAGTCGTGGGTCTACGAGGGTGCGGCGATCAAGGCCCAGGACATCCTGGACGAGAGCGACCTGCAGTTCCTCTGGCTGCCGATGGCCCACTCGTTCGGCAAGGTCCTGCTCTCCACCCAGCTGGCCTGTGGTTTCGCGACCGCGATCGACGGGCGCGTCGACAAGATCGTCGACAACCTCGGGGTCGTCAAGCCCACGTTCATGGGCGCCGCGCCGCGCATCTTCGAGAAGGCTCACGGCCGGATCGTCACGATGACCGCCTCGGACGGTGGATTGAAGGAGAAGCTGTTCAACCAGGCCTTCAAGATCGGCATCGAGCACGACCGGTTGATCCGCGAGGGCAAGTCGATCCCGCTGGGCATGAAGGTCCAGCACGGATTGTTCGACAAGCTCGTCTACAGCAAGGTCCGCGACCGCTTCGGTGGTCGGGTGCGGTTCTTCATCTCCGGTGCGGCCGCGCTGAACCAGGAGATCGCCGAGTGGTTCCACGCCGCCGGCATCGTGATCCTCGAGGGCTACGGCCTGACCGAGACCTCCGCGGGTGCCTTCGTCAACCACCCTGACCAGTACAAGTTCGGCACCGTCGGCTCGGCGTTCCCGGGCAGTGAGGTCAAGCTCGGCGAGGGCGACGAGATCCTGATCAAGGGCCCGCACACGATGGACGGCTACCACAACCTCCCCGAGGAGACCGCCAAGACGTTGACCGAGGACGGATTCATCCGGACCGGCGACAAGGGGTCGATCGACGAGGACGGGATGCTCACCATCACCGGGCGCATCAAGGACCTCTTCAAGACCTCGGGTGGCAAGTACATCGCCCCCAACGCCCTGGAGTCGAAGTTCAAGGCCGTGTGCCCCTACGCCAGCCAGTTCATGGTGTTCGGCAACGACCGCAACTTCGTCGTCGCGTTGATCACCCTGGACCCCGACGCGATGGAGGGTTGGGCCGCCGAGAACGGCATGGCCGGCAAGTCCTACACCGAGATCGTGAACTCCGAGAAGGTTCAGGAGATGGTGTCCGGCTACGTCGACCAACTCAACGAGAAGGTCAACCGCTGGGAGTCCATCAAGAAGTGGGAGATCCTCGACCACGACCTGACCATCGAGTCCGGGGAGCTGACCCCCTCCATGAAGGTCAAGCGCAACGTCGTGGAGACCAACAACGCCGAGCGGATCGCGGCTTTCTACAACTGAGTCTCTGTTTCTGACGCACGGGCGTTCGCGGCCAATGGCCGCGGACGCCCGTGCGCGTTTCGCGGGGTGACACGATGACCTCATGCCTGCCCTGCCGACCGGAGACCCCGCACCCGAGGACGGTTCGCTGCCGCAGGCGGCGCTGGCCGAACTCGGCCAACGCGGGTTCGGTTTCTATGTCCACGTCCCCTTCTGCACGGTGCGGTGCGGGTACTGCGACTTCAACACCTACACCGCTGAGGAGTTGGGCTCCGGCCCCGGCACGGTCTCGAGGGCGACGTACGCCGGCTACGCGGTCGAGGAGGTACGCCGCGCGCGCGGCGTGCTGGGTGACCGGGACCTGCCCGTCGACACCGTATTCCTCGGCGGAGGCACTCCGACCCTGCTGGACCCCCGTGACCTGGCGGGGGTGATCGAGGCGATCGACTCGCTCTTCGGTCTCGCCGACGACGCGGAGATCACCATCGAGGCGAATCCCGACTCGGTGGATCCGGCCCGCCTCGCCGCGCTTCGCGAGGCCGGCATCAACCGGATCTCGTTCGGCATGCAGTCCGCCGTCCCCGAGGTGCTCGCCGTGCTCGACCGGACCCACGACCCCGAAGGGGTACCGCAAGCGGTCGAATGGGCCCGCGCAGCAGGCTTCGACCAGATCAGTCTGGACCTCATCTACGGCACCCCAGGGGAGACCGTCGACCAGTGGCGGACCACGCTGGAGGCGGCGCTGGCCTGCCGCCCCGACCACATCTCGGCGTACTCCCTGATCGTGGAGGACGGCACCGCGCTGGCACGTCGGGTCTCCCGGGGTGAGCTGCCCATGCCCGACGAGGACGACCTTGCCGACAAGTACCTCCTGACCGACGAGCGTCTGGAGCAGGACGGCCTGGGTTGGTACGAGGTGTCCAACTGGGCCAGGGACGACGCCTCCCGCTGCCGCCACAACCTGGCCTACTGGTGCGGTGCCGACTGGTGGGGGGTCGGACCCGGTGCTCATTCCCATGTGGCGGGGGTCCGGTGGTGGAACGTCAAGCACCCCGCCGCCTACGCCGATCGGTTGGCGCGTGGGGTCAGCCCAGCGGCCGGCCGAGAGGTGTTGGACGCAGCGAGCCGCGGTTTCGAGCGGCTCCTGCTCGAGGTGCGGCTGCGCGAGGGGCTGGCCCTGGACGCTCTCGACGAGCACGGACGGAGGAGTGTCCCGGCCTTGCGAGCCGAGGGATTGGTGCAGGACGGCGGACCGCAGGACCCCTTGGTCCTCACGCTGCGCGGACGATTGCTCGCCGACGCGGTCGTCCGACGACTCTCCGCGTGAGACCCCTGGTTCGTCGACGTCATCGGCCGTAGTGTTCGCGCCATGACCCAGGGACCGAACGAGCCGAACCCGTACGACCCGACCGGGGCCCAGGGCAATCAGCCACCCGAGGGCGAGTACCCGTCGTACAACGCGCCCCCGCCCCCACCGCCGCCGCCGGCTCCGGGACAGGCGCCGTACGGCGCCCCCTACGGCGCGGCCCCGTACGGTCCGCCGCCCGGGGGACCGATGGCCGGGCAGATGGGTCCGATGGGACAACCCGGAGCGCCCTACGGCGTACACCCGATGACGGGGATCCCGTACTCCGACAAGACCAAACTCGTGGCAGGCCTACTGCAGATCCTGATCCCGCTCGGAATCGGCCGGTTCTACATCGGAGACACCAAGACCGGGGTCTTCCAGTTGCTGGTCACGATCCTCACCTGCGGGATCGGCGCCCTGTGGCCGTTCATCGACGGGATCATCCTGCTGGTCACCGACAGCAAGGACGCCAACGGCTACATGCTGCGCTGACCGGGGGCTGACGAACTGACGAGGCGGGTCGCCCCGTCAGTCAGCCCTCTTCGGTGACGAAGTCGATCAGTTCCTCCACCCGGCCCAGCAGGGCCGGCTCGCAGTCCTCGTAGGAGGAGACTCGCGAGAGAATGTGTTTCCACGCCCGGGCGATATCGGCCTGGTCGGCGTGGGGCCAACCCAGGTGGGCGCAGACGCCCTTCTTCCACTCGATGTTGCGCGGTATCTCGGGCCATTCCTCGAGTCCGAGGCGAGCGGGTTTCACCGCGGCCCAGACGTCGACGTACGGGTGTCCGACCACGCGCACGTGACGTCCGAAGGCGGACCGGGAGACGTCCTCGGCGATCCGGGTCTCCTTCGAGCCGGCCACCAGGTGATCCAACAAGACCCCGACCCGTCGCGTGGGACCGGGACCGAAGGTGCGCAGATGGTCGACGAGGTCGTCGGCCCCGGCGAGATACTCGACGACCACACCCTCGATGCGTAGATCGTCGCCCCAGACCTTCTCGACGAGCTCGGCGTCGTGCCGGCCCTCGACGAAGATCCGGCTGGCCCGGGCGACTCGCGCCGGTGCGTTGTGGACGGCGATCGACCCCGAGGCGGTGCGGGTGGGGCGGGCCGGTGCGGCGCTGCGGATCGGGGCGGTGAGGATGACCGGCTTGCCCTCCAGCAGGAAACCCGGTCCCAGGGGGAAGGTCCGGCGACGGCTGCGCCGGTCCTCGAGGGTCACGGTGTAGAGGTCCCGGTCGACCGCGACGATCTCGCCGCACCAGTCGGTGGTGACCTCCTCGACGACCAATCCCAGGTCGGCAGCGGTGTCGACCGCGCGGCCGCGCTTCGGCACGCGCCAGTCCCCGGCAAGGACATCGTTTCCGTAGCGATTGTTCACACGACCACGCTAGGTTCCGTGATCGCGAAGGCGTCGGAGCCGCGCCGTACCCGGTCCGAGGCGCTCGCTAGTCGGAGGCGCTGGTGTCGCCCTTGACGGCGTCTGTCTCATCACCCGGCTCGTCGGCTGAGTCCTCGACCGGCTTGCCGCTGTCGAGCAGGTCGTCCACGGTCTCCCCGTCGTCCAAGCCCTCGGCCAGCGGGTTGTCGTCGCTAGGCACCAGGTCCTCGGGGAGCGCGCTGTCGTCGATGCCGGTGGTGGGTTCTTCGTCGTTTCCGCTCATGGGTCGACCGTAGTGATCTCCACCACCTCCGACCTCACCCCGATGGGCGAACAGTCACCAACGGATCAGACCAGGTCACACAAGGGGGAGGCGCTTCTGGCTGCGGGGAAGGTGCTCGTAGCCGCGGCGTACGGCGTCGACCAGGTGGGCTTCGGGGAAGGGCCATTCGGCGGCTTCGAGGGCCTGGGAGACGGGGACACCGCGCGTGGCGAGATCGCGGATGGTTTCGGCGACGATGCCGATGTTGTTGCGTTGGATCTCGACGAACTCACGGTCGACGGTTGACCCGTGACCCGGGACGACCACCGTCGACTGGCCGGTCAGACCCAGGACGATGTCGAGCGCGAGTGGCCACTCGAGCGGAAAGCAGTCGGCACCGAACCCCGGAGTCGCGTCCCGGGCTGCGGACTCTTCGATCAGGTCGCCAGCGAGGAGAACGTCGGCGTCGGGGACCCGGACGACCAGGTCGCCGGCGGTGTGCCCGCGACCGGGGTGGATCAGTTCCAGGACCCGGTCCCCGAGGTCGATCACGGAGACCGAGGAGAAGGTGTGGTCGGCGGCCACGATCTCGGTGGCCAGGACGGCTTCGCGGTGGGGGTCCTCGCCGGCGGCGTACTCACCCTTGATCCGTTCGCCCGCGGCCAGGGTCTGCTCGGCGGCGACCTCGTGGGCGTGGATGGGCACCGCGTCGTACGCCGCCCGGAAGGCCGCGTTGCCGAAGGTGTGGTCGAAGTGCTCGTGGGTGTTGATCACTGCGGTGACCGGCCCCTGCCTCAGGGAGCGCAGGTCGGCAAGGACCTCGGCGGCGGCCTCCGACGAGGCGTTGGTGTCGACCACCACCAGCCCCGTCTCGCCGCCCACCACGCAGACGTTGACGTCGAACCAGTCATAGCGGGCGATCCATACTCGGTCAGCGACTTCGGAGAACGGCACCACCGCAGGCTACGGGGGTGATGGTGCCGGTTGCCGACGGGCCGGCGGGCAAGCGGGCCGAGAGCCGGCCGGATGGCTCCGTGAGGGTTCTCGCACTCGCGCAGAGTCGAGTCGCGACCTGTTCGCCGGTAGGGTTGGCACTCGATCCAGACGAGTGCCAAACCCGGCCCGGTGATGAAACGGAGGAACCGCATGCAGGAAGAACGTCGACTGTCGGTCCTCCGTGCCATCGTCGAGGACTACGTCGCCACCGAGGAGCCGGTCGGTAGCCGCGCTCTGGTGGAGCGTCACCGGCTGGGGGTCTCCCCGGCCACGGTGCGCAACGACATGTCCGCGCTCGAGGAGGAGGGGTACATCACCCAGCCCCACACCAGCGCCGGTCGCGTCCCCACCGACAAGGGCTACCGCCTGTTCGTGGACCGGCTCACCACCGTCAAACCGATGAGCAGCGCGGAAAAGAAGGCGATCTCCACCTTCCTGGACGGTGCGGTCGATCTCGACGATGTCGTGCAACGTTCCGTGCGGGTGCTCTCGCAACTGACCCGCCAGGTCGCCGTCGTGCAGTACCCCACCCTGTCGCGCTCCACGGTGCGGCACATCGAGATGGTGGCCCTGGCCCCGGATCGACTGTTGATCGTCCTGATCCTGTCGACGGGTCGGGTCGAGCAGCGGATCCTCGAACTCGCCGCGCCGATCGCCGACGACGATCTGGCCGTGCTGCGGTCCCGGATCAACCTGACCGCCACCGGCGAGATCATCGCCGACGCGGTCACCGCCCTGCGCGACCTGATCGCAACCTTCGAGCCACACGCGTCTCCCACCCCCTCGATAACGACCGCTGTGGCGGAGGTGCTCGTCGAGGCGATGAGCGATCACCGCAGTGATGAGCGGATGGCGGTCGGTGGGGCGAGCAACCTGGCCCGGTACGGCGACAGCTTCGACTCCGCCGTACGCCCGCTGCTGGAGGCTCTGGAGGAGCACGTCGTCCTCCTGCGTCTGCTGGGCGAGGCAACCGGTGGTGGCATGGTGACGGTCCGGATCGGAGCCGAGGGCCCCTATGAGGAGCTCGCTTCGACCAGCGTCGTCACCACCGGCTACGGACCCAACGACGACGCCCTGGCCACCTTGGGCGTCGTCGGCCCCACCCGCATGGACTACCCCGGGACGATGGCCTCGGTCCGTGCCGTGGCCCGCTACGTCTCTCGCATCCTCGACGAGGGTTGACCGTGTCCCCGCGAGCATGCATCCCCCGACCACCTGACCCCCGCCCCGCCGAAGCCAGAAGGAATTTACGTTGAGCTCCGACCTCTACGACCTGCTTGGTGTCGACCAAGCCGCAGACGCCGACACGATCAAGAAGGCCTATCGCAAACTGGCGCGCCAGCTGCACCCGGACGTGAACCCGGACCCCGCCAGCCAGGACAAGTTCAAGGCGGTGACCGCCGCCTACGAGGTCCTCTCCGACCCGCAGAAGCGCTCCTCCTACGACCGCGGCGGTAACCCGTTCGGGGGTGGCCAGGACTTCGGTCAGGGTGCCGGATTCTCTTTCACCGACATCATGGACGCCTTCTTCGGCGGCCAGCCCGGAGCCGGTGGCGGCGGTGGTGGCGGAGGCCGCGGCCCACGCTCGAGGGTCCGCCGGGGTCAGGACGCGCTGATCCGTCTCGAGATCGACCTCGCCGAGGCGGCCTTCGGAGCGGCCCACGATCTCAAGGTCGACACCGCGGTCATGTGCACCGTGTGCACCGGCAGTGGTGCGGCCGCCGGCTCGACCCCGAAGCCGTGTGAGACCTGCCGCGGCCAGGGCGAGGTCGCCCACGTCCAGCGCTCGTTCCTGGGCGAGATCCGCACCCTGCGTCCTTGCGCGGCCTGCCGGGGATTCGGCTCGATCATCCCCGAGCCGTGTCGCGAGTGCTCCGGCGACGGCCGTGTCCGTTCGCGCCGGACCCTGACGGTGAAGATCCCTGCCGGTGTCGACACCGGCACCCGGGTCCAGCTCTCCGAGCAGGGCGAGGTCGGCCCCGGTGGCGGCCCGGCCGGTGACCTGTACGTCGAGATCCACGTCGCCAACCACCCCACCTTCACCCGTCACGGCAACGACCTGCACTGCAGCGTGTCGGTGCCGATGACCGCTGCAGCCCTGGGCACCACCCTGACGCTGCCGCTCCTCGAGGCCGATGTGGTCACGGGTTCGGACGAACCCGAGTCCGGTCTCGAGACGGACTACGAGCTCGAGATCACCCCCGGGACCCAATCCGGAACCGACCAGGTCCTGCGCGGACGCGGAGTGCCGGGACTGCGCGGAGGTCGCGGCGACCTGATCGTGACGATCGGAGTGGAGACCCCGACCAAGTTGGATGCGCGGCAGGAAGAACTGATGCGCGAACTCTCGGGCCTGCGCCACGAGGAGCAGCCGACCGGCAAGGTGACGGCCAACAAGTCCGTCTTCGGCCGGTTGCGCGACGCCTTCCAGCACTGATGATCGCGTCGAGGCGCCGGCTGTGACCCTCCCGATGCACCTGGTCGACTCCCTGGACGGGGTGCGACCCGGGTCCACGGTCGCGGTCGAGGGCGACGAGGCCCACCACGCGGTCGTCGTACGCCGTCTGCGGGTGGGGGAGTCGGTGCTGTTGAGCGACGGCCTCGGGACTGCTGTGACCGGTGAGGTGACCTCGACCGGGAAGCGGCGCTTCGAGGTGTCGGCGCGAGACGTGACGACCATCGAGCGGCCGACCCCGGAGATCGTGGTCGTTCAGGCGATCCCCAAGGGTGACCGGGGCGAGATGGCCGTCGAGATGCTCACCGAGATCGGGGTGTCCCGCATCGTTCCGTGGGCCGCCGATCGGTCGGTGGCGGTCTGGAAGGGCGAACGCGCCCAGAAGTCGTTGGCCAAGTGGCGTTCGACCGCGCGCGAGGCCGCCAAGCAGTCTCGGCGGGTTTGGCACCCGGAGGTCGACGCCATGGCGACGACCGCACAGATCGTGGCACTGCTCGAACAGGTGGACCTCGCGGTTGTGTTGCACGAGGACGCCACCCACCCCCTGGCCGATCTGAGGGTGCCCCACGACGGCACGCTCGCGATCGTCGTAGGCCCCGAGGGTGGCCTCACCCCGAACGAGGTGAACGCCTTCGTGGCCGCCGGGGCGTGCGACCTACGGCTGGGGTCCGAGGTGCTGCGCACCTCCACCGCCGGGGTGGTGGCGGCCGGCGTACTGCTGAGCCAGACCCCTCGTTGGAGCTGACCGCGAGTCGGCGCTACTTGACTCGGTTTTCCGGCCGAGTCGGCGCTTGTTGAAAAAAGCGCGCCGAGTCACCCTCTCTGAGGCGTCAAGTAGCGCCAGTGAGACTTTGAGATGCTTGGTGGGGGCGGTCTGACTCGAGTTGCGCCTGTCGTCTGTTGACTGACTTTGAGTCGATCGGTTCGGCCGTCTCCACCGT
>NZ_BAAGQD010000015.1:0-24850 GCF_054783655.1 Nocardioides salsibiostraticola
CCCGCCGGCCGAGTTCGAGGACACGTTCTACGCTCAGACACGGACCGACCAACCCCTGGTCGGAATCCAATAGCCAGAGTCTCCATCAGACCCAGGGCGATTCAAAATCCCGCGCCGACTATCGGGCGCGGGCTTCGTGAGGCGAGACGTGGTGCTAGGACATGGCTGTGTCGCGGCGGTATGACGCAGGCTGTCGAAGGAATGTCGGGCGGCGCGGGCGAGCCGCGCGTAGTGTTCGGCCCTATGAGCATTTCGTCGAATGACGTCGAGACTTGGCGTGGTTACCTGTCCCGAATTGACGATCTGTCTCGGACAGCAAGGAGGCGCGTCGTGACACCGTTCTTCCCAAGGATGAGTTAAGTGAGGCCCTCCAGGAACTGAACCGTTTCCGTGACTACCTCATGTGGAAGAGCGACTGGGCTGACCAGCCGGACTGGTACGGCCGGGGCTAACCTGTCAACAACCGAACCGGGCACACGCGGGGTATGACGCAGCTTCATACGCGCTGTCTCGGCATGCGCGGCCGCGTGGCTGACGGGTATGAGGGTCCGAACGGTCTGAGTCAATGTCTCGCTTGGACTGACGCATGGTCGCAACGACGAGAACGGCGACCATGTCATCAACCGAGACGATGCCAACGACGCGGTTTCGTCGCGCAACTCGAAGGAAGCCAGGAGCGGGGACCGCACCATTGCACCGATCACGTGCCACAGCCCAGGCAGAGGAGTAGCAACGCGCTCAACCCCTAACCTTCGACCCACCGCACCCACGGGTCGACGTAACGAAAAGCAACCACCCACCACGCCAAGCCGATAGATTGATGAGGTGGCCGCTCCCGCATTCGCTCGCGGCGGCGGAGGCGTGAGTTTCGAGCAACTCGTCGGCGCCCTGCAACTCACAGCGCTGCTGACCGGCAGCGCAACGCCGTTGATGGGCGACACGTTCGCTCTCGACTCGGTGACCTTCCAGGCGACCACCGCTGATGTCGATGACCTGATGCTGACCGGAACCGGCCGGCACAGCCAGCAGATGACTGCCTGGGTCGGCATCAGGCACAACCCCACGATTGCGGGCGGCGACTCGGACTTCGTCACCCTGCTGATGTCGTTCCTGCGGACCTTCTTCACCGAACGAGACAGCCTCGAACGAGGCGCGGCCGTTCTGACACTCGTGGTCGGTGGCTCGCACACCGGCGCCACCGAACTTGCCGCGCTGACCGACATCGCGCGCGACGCGGTCAGCGACACAAATTTCGCCACCCTCGTCTCGGGCCGTAACCATCACCTCCGCAGGCGGCTCACGTACCTGCAAGACGCGATCACCAAGGCAATCGCAGGCGACAACAGTGGCACCCTCACCACACAGCAGGCCGGTGCCGACGGAACCCCCAAACGCGACGAGCTCACCTGGCGATTCCTGCGTTCCCTGCGAAGCGTCCGCGTCGACGTCGAGGAAGACGTCGCACGCGACCGGACATCAGCGATCAACACCCTCGCCGTACTAACCGACAGCAACAACGCTGCAGCCGCAACCGTGTGGGCGGAGCTCGTCACGATCGCGGTCCGGGACAACCCGACTGGTACGACAATGGACGCCCGGTCAGTGCGTGACCGTCTGATCACACCCATCGGGCCGTCGCCGCGCCATGGCCCGCTTATGCGTACTCTCGCGGTCCTCGAGGACAGCCTCCGAGCCCGGATTCGGTCCACCATCACCGGTCCAAGCGACCTCGGGACCACCGGTCCGACTGTGCTGCGACTCGAGCGAGCCGACGAGCTGGCCCATCTTGTTGAGGCGGTGCAAAATGCGCCCGGCTCACACGTTCTCGTCACCGGCAGCGCCGACCTCGGCAAATCTGCTCTCGCGGTAGCCGCCGCCGACCAGATGCGTACAGCCCGCACCCACGTGATTGCAATGCACTTGGGCGACGTCACGACCCTCGGCACGGCCGCCGACCCGTTCGAAGGTCGCCTCGGCGACGTCCTGGCCGACACCGCCCCGAACACGGTCCGCAACCGATTGCTGTTCATTGACGGAGTCGAGTCGGACCCAGCGGGTGACCGTATTGCACTACTCGTCGCTGCGGCGCATCACGCAGGGTTCCGATGCGTGGTCGTTGCCAGAGACGACGTCGCCGACGACGTGTCCGACCGTCTGTCCGGTGCGACACCAATCGGTGCCGGCTCTGTTGATGTCATCCGCCACCTGGTTCGCCCGCTCTCCGACACGGAGGTCGCAGAGGTTGTCGACGCGTTCCCGATGCTGGCGACGTTCGGGTCACGCCCTCGAGCCTCAGACCTGTTGTCGCGGGTCGGACTGGTCGCAGCGATCGTCCGCAGCGGTGCGAGGTCGCCGGCTCCGGGGGACCCCGAGACGCCGGCGACAGAGCTCGAGATATTTTCCCGGTACTGGGAGCGTGTGGTCATGGTCCGGCGAGGTGACGCGTCGGCTGCCGGACGGGCCGACGCGGCGGTGGAGGCAGCCCGGCGCAGACACCGGCCCGACCTTGCCAGGTCTGCGGTAGACGGGCGGGCGATGGACTCGCTTCGAAGCGACGGTGTTCTCGCTCCCGTCTCGGCGTTCTCGGCGGCGGACAGCTTCGCGACCGACCTCGACCTCGACTTCGCCACCGTGAGGTTGCTCCTGCTCGAGGGGCTTCACTTTCTCGTGGGCGCCGTCCAGCCACGGTCAGCGTTGAGAGCCGCACGACTTGCCGCCCAAGCCCGACTCGCCGACCAGGGGTATGCGTCGTTGCCCGGCATCCGGTACGAACTTGAACGTATAGCCGCAACACACGGGCAACGGTGGGTCGAGCTCGCTGAGGAAGTACTCCTGGGTCACCCCGAGTCGCCCCGGCTACTTGAGGAGGCGTGGCGGACCTTCGAGACAGACCTGGCCGGCCTGAAACGGCTGATGACGACAGCCAGACGTCTCCACTATCCCAACGGGTACGCCCACAGCACACGTCACACGAGCAGCCGCCCGAACCCGCACACCGAGGCCCTGCGCCCCCTCGTTGATCTCCTGACACGACACGAGGCTGACTTAGCGACGTTCGGGTCAGACGCCAGACGTTCGTACGACGACCTTGTCCTCGCCTACCTCCGAGGCTTGGCCGCCCACCAGTGGCCGACGGCCGACACCGACACCGTGGCGCACATCGCCATCCGATACGCCCGACGACCCCACGCCGCTGCCCCGCCCGCCGAATCCGTTGTGCTCCTCCACCACGTCGACCCGACCTGGGCATCCGGCCATCTACGCCGCCGAGTCGTCGACTACCCCGACAGCGTCGTCGACGCCATCGAGTCGCCTTACGCCGTCGCAGAACTGGCGAGAACAGACACCGTGCTTCTCGGCGAACTCGCGACGACCTACTACCTCGACACCAGCGACACCTCCCACAGTCTCGACGACGGCATCCGCGAGCATTCGTTCTCCTTGAACCACATCGCGGTCGGCGCCCACCAAGGCCCATTCCAGGCGCTGCTCCGCCAAGACCCGCCGATCGGACAGGCCCTCGTTCGCGCAGTCATCGACCGAGCAGCAACCATCAGACAACGAGGCATGTTCGGCCACAACTCGATGTTCTCGACGCCGGCACAGATCAAGACGTCGCAGCCCGTCGTCCTTGACGTGCCCGGCCTAGAAGGGCGCCGCCTCGTAGGCGACTCACAGAGCTGGCACTGGAACCGGGGAACCGGTGTCGGGGCCCGACCCGCCATCAGTGCCGCGATGGCCTACGAACGGTGGCAGAACCTACGGGTCCTGAACGGAGAAGACGTCGCCGAAGTCGTCGGCGAGATCCTTTCAGCAGCGACAACATTGACCGAGGCTGGCATCGCTCACGCACTCCTCTTGCGGCACCGCCCAAGCACCGAACGGATACTCGCCGAGTGGTTCCGCGAGCGCCTAGTGTCCGAACTCGAGATCGGACGAGTACAGAACGAATACCGGGTCACGACAACACCGGACGACACTCCATGGTCCAGGCTCGCGCCCAACGAAGTCGCGATGCAGCTTGCAGGGAGTGCGCTCTTCCGAGAGGACACTGAACTGCTCGCCGCGTTGCCGGCGGTGGCCGACGCACTAGTTGCCTCACAGACTGACGACACAGGCACGGTCCGCGCGGAAGTCCTCCTGACTGCGTCGTACCTCAGACCGGCGACCTACCGCCGAGTCGAAAAGGACGGACTGATCGGATTCGTGCCCGACGTTCCCGATGACGTGGTCGCCGCACTTAACCCAGGCAATGAGGATCTCGCTCGTGTCTCCGCTTCGCTACGCCTGATCAGCGACTACTCACCCGTCGACATCACTCCCCATCTGTGGCGCGGTCTACTAAACGAACCGGACGCCGTTCGAGACGATGGACCTGCCGCGAAGATGATGCGTGACTCGCCGGCCGAGTTCGCCGACCGGTTCACACAAGACCTTGCGACCGCGAAGTCACTAGCCGAGGACCCGATCACGCCGGAACTCTCGATATACGGCCCCGGTCCGTCATGTGCTGTCGCGGCCTTCGTCCTCACGATCGCCCACGACCTCTTAGTCACACCCGACGATCGCGCATGGGCCCTTCAACACCTGCTCGATCACGCTCTTGACCACTCGCCGTTCGAGCACCACTCAACGAAGGACCAGCGGGCTCCCTCGCGAGCAGCTGCGCGCAGCCTCCCGGGCATGCTGTCTCGTGTAGATATTAAGGGCCCACAACGTGCTCAGGCGATTAACGCTTTGGCGGCCTTGGCTCAGCACACCGCGATCGAGGTGCGTCACACGCTTGCCTCCGCGCTGCGTGCGGGTTGGTCAACTGCGTGCCCAGATCCGTCCGAGCCGTGCCACCACGAGGTCGGCCTGGATCTGGTGAATGCCCTGCTGTTGGACATACGCCGCCGAGACGATCCCGGTTACCACGACGACCACGACTACGACACCGAGCACGACGGTGATGAGAACGCTGGCGATGACGAGATTGACCATTGCACGGATGACGACGGCGAGGCATTGGACCCAGCCGACCTACACCTGCAGGTTCTGACGGTCGCCGCAGCGGCAGCCATCGACGCCACAACGACGTCCGGCTGCTCCCGCGTTAATCCCGACGAAATAGCGCAACTCGCCCGAGGCCTCGTCCATCTCGTCTGCGACGTCACGGCGACCGGCGCACGCGACTCCGACGGTTTTCGGCTGATGGCCGAAGCCGCGCTGGAAGCCGACCGGGCACGGACCGCCGCCGGTCTGACCGCTGTAATGGTCGCTTCTGTCGCATCCCAATTCCTTTTCGCATTAGCTCTCGACTGGTGGCGCACATCGTTGTTCCAGGTCGTCGAGGACGCACCCCACCTGGCCGGACTGCTCGCCGACGCCTGGGTCCCAATCGCACGCGACGCTTTGGCAGTACTTCAACGGCGCGAACGATCGGACGACGACTCGTACCGAGCCCAGATCGCCGCTCTGCTCCCACCGAACAACCTCAACGGTCGCATCGACTACCGACTCGACGGCCTCATGACCGAGTGGGTGGAGATGGCGCAGGACAACGATCTCGCCTTCGAGACGTACGCCTCGTGGGCGGTGGCCACGAACGCACCCGCCGCCGAGATTCTCGACATCATGGACGGACTATTCACAGCTGGCGCACCCGGCCCACGCCGGATCCATCGCGCACACGAGTTGTTCAGCCACGTCCTATCGCAAGACCTGACGACCGCCGATGAGACTCGTACCTACAAGCGTGTGGACCAGTTCGTCGCCGCTGGCCACGATGACCTTCGCGATCTCTACCCGGAGTAGCCAGCGCCAGACCCGGGCACCACCGCTGATATGCCGATCGTTCACAGGAAGCGCCTCATGTCTCTGCCGGTCCATTACGACGTGCGGCTCTTGACAGTGGGCTTGCACGGTTATCGACGGGTGGCATGCGTCCTTGGTTGCTGTGCAGGCGGCGATCGTCGTACCAGTCGACCTAGTCGGCGTTGGCTACTCGCGTGATAGACAATCTTGATGATGCCCGTTGTGGAAGGCCGCGATGCGAATGCACTCGGCCGTGTCGAGGCCGTTGATCGTCGTCATGAGCGCGTTGTCGTAGGCGTCGCCGACGCAACCGATCGAGTGCCTGATCTCCTCGCGGGCGAGGTGCTCGGTCAAAAGGATCGAGGTGTACCGACCAGATCAACCGGTGGTCGCAAAATCAGATTCCTGCGGATCGTGAAGCGCTCGTCGAGGGCCCTGCTGGGTTTTCCTTATGAGCGTCATTCTGGCTTGGCTGTGAGCGCCGTGGCGACGGCTTGAATGTATTCGGCAGCCAGCTTCGACAGGTTCGGGAGTCTGACCAGGTCCAGGCAGTCTTAACCCACCTGCTCACCTTTGCACCCCCTCCTGCACGGCCGTCCGACCGCTGACATTTGAGGGCCTACGGACCTGCATCAGAGGCGGTGGTAAGACGCGGGTTGTCTCCGGGTGCCCAGAGGCCGGAGCACTATCACACCTGCCAGGAAGTTGGGAAAAGTCAGTGGTGGTCGGCGAGACGTTCCTCAGCTTGGCTGCGAAGCCAGCGGACATGAGGATGCTTCCCGATTGATTCGAAGGTGGCCCCTGGAGCGCCGCTGGCGCGGAGCATGCACAGCACGAAGAGCCAGTACGCCTGCTCGGCAAGAACGTATTCGCCTACCTGACCGGTAGTGCGGAATGGGTCGTCGTGGTGTGCGAGTTGGTTCCGTGCTTGGCGGACAATTTCAGCCCAGGCTTTGGGATCTTCGACGATCAACTGTTTGAACTCGGGTCCCGCGTAGAGGATGCATTCCTCGATCCGGTCGACAAACCAAGGGTCTTCAAGTCCGCGGGTGCCATGGCGCACTTTGGGGGCACTTGGGCGACGTTCCTTGTCGAAACGTTCGAGCGCGGCGCAGGTGTTCATGATGCGATCTTCGAGGTACATGGTGTCGGTGTATCTGGTGGCCATGACACGTCGGAGTTCGGTGCGGTAGGTGTGCGCGGTTTGTAGCCAGCGCTGGATGCTTTCAGGGCCGCCGAACTGTTCGAGGCTGAAGTACAACTCGTGGCTGCGAATTGTGGCAGCGTCGTTGCCGCGGTGGGCCCATCGGCTGAGGTAGGTGATGTTGTCGCGAAACGCGGGCACGGGGGTGCCGTCCAATTTGTGCTTGTGCAGTTTGGGGTGCTGAAGTACAGCACTTTCGATGTCCGCGGTCTTGCCGGCGGCAATCGTGACAAGGGCTCGGATGTCGGTTGCGATGTTGGTGAACCGCTCGAGTTCGCCCATCGGCTCGATGCTGATGACGAGTCGCCATGTTTGCTGGATCCCACTGGTGTGGTCATGGTCACCGATGTGTTTCAGTTCCTGGCTGAGTTCCACTGTCGCGCCTTCGTGAATGGTCGAGAAGGCCGGTCTCCGGTTGCCCTTGATGACGGCGTACGGACCGTCAAGGTCTCCCTCGAGCCGGGGGAACTTGGTTTCGAGTCCTGTTGTGTCCACCCAGGTGGAGAGATGCCTGAGGTCGAAGATCGCGCGGTCGGCTTCGATGTCGGCCGGATCTGTGTACCAGGCACCGTGGAGCACGGCGCCGGCGGTGATGTGTTCGGGAAGCTCCTCTAGTCCGTGGAAACCAACGTTGTTGAGGCTCAGGGAGTGCAGCAGGGTGTATGCCTCTTCGCGTCCTGACTTCGTCAGGTGGCTTCCATGGATAACCGGGTAGCACTGGTCGAGCTTGTTCGGTCCCGCCCGGTACTTCTGGATGCCGCCGTCGGGAAGGTGGTTGTCAAGGATCTCCGGCTCGCGCAGCTCACCCATGAGTTGGAGATCGCCGCCGCTGTCAGGATCCCATGCGAGTCTTCCGGGGACACGGCGCTCCGGCCGCTCGGGCAGCCACCAGTAGGCGAGGAAGTCGAGACAATCGGGCGTCGTGTCGCTCATGAGCCCAGCATGCGCTTTGCCACCGACACTTGAGCGCGCCGATAGGCGGCGGAAAGACGCTGTCATTGCGCGCGGCACTATGACGGACAGCGGGCGTCGGCGGCGAATGGGACAATTGACCATGCCCACTGATCCCGCCGCGGACAACGCGTCTAAGCCGCAGCGCGTGATGCTTGCGACCGACGTCATCCCTCTCGGTGAGCGCGCTTGGCGGAGCATTCTCGACCACGTGATCGCCGTCGGCGACGAGGCTGAGACGACCTACCTGGAGGTCAAGAGCTGCCTGGATCTCAGCAGCAAGGCTGGCGTAGCGAAGGTCGCCAAGTTCCTGCTGGGTGTAGCCAACCGTCGTCCGCACGAGGCCATACGCCACCTCCACGGATACGCGGTGCTCGTCATCGGCGTGCAGAAGGGCAGCATGCCGGGCGTCCCCCGAGGGGTCGAGGCCCACGAGCTGGAGGACCGGCTCCGTCCTTATCTCGGATCCCAGTTCCCCGCGTTCGAGTTCGGGAGAATTGGCGTCGGCGACGATCGCGAAGTGCTGTTCGTCATCGCGCAGCCGCCGCAGGACGGTCAGCCGATTTTCCCGTGTCACAAAAGCTTCCAGGGAGTCGACCGCAGGGACAGTCTCGAGGACGGAGGTGTCTATGTGCGGGGAACTAGCAATACTCGACCTGCTCGGGCCGGCGAGATCCTGGCCCTCGTCGAGCGGGCCCGCAGCGGCGGCAAGTCGCCGATCGATCTCGACGTGGAGATCGTCGGCTCCATGGGGCGCGTCGACCGGATCGACGAGGTCCTGGAGCTCCTGTACGAGTTCGAGGACGAACAGTTCAGCAAGCAGGAGGAGCCGGAGCAGCACACCTTCGCCGGCACATCGGCCCTCCTGGCATCGAGCATCCTTGCAGGGGGTCGGCCACTGACGGCGGAGGAGCGAGCCGAGCGTCTTGTCGCGTGGCGAAGCGACAAGCCCTCCCGTATCGCGCAGGGGCGAGGGCACTTTCTCGGCGTCGGTCTGTCTGGCGCGGGAATCAGGGTCGTCAGCCGCGACCGGTTTGTCGCCAAGCCGCATCTCAGCGTGACGTTCCACGATTGCGAAGCCTTCGAATACCTTGAGGTCGACGATGCCGATTTCGAGAAGGTGGTCGAGCCCGTCCTTCGGCGGCGAGACCCGTTCGGGACGGGAATCGACCTCAGCGATGTCCGGATCGCACCGCGTGGCTACCCCATCGCCTGGACCAATCGAGGCGATGACGCCGAGGTCGTGCTCACGCCGGAGTCATTTCGGCCCAATGTGGCATGGACGAGCGACCAGGACGACTACGTGATCCTTGCGCGCGACACGCAAGCGGCTTCGGTCTCTGTGTCGTGGGTCCTGACCGAGGACGGCAACGACGCGGTCACCAGCGGCGAGTTCGAGGTTCCTACAGGCGAGCGCATCGACGCTGCCGATCTGTTTACAGTCTTCTTGAAGGACGACTGACGGCCCTACGCTCAGGCTCGCCTTGTGGTTTGGGCGAGCTATCGGGACGGGTTCGGTTCTCAACTCCCCGGGACCGCTTCATGGATGGGTCAATCCGTGCCACGGCAGCCACACGCGACTGCTGGAGTTCGATCTTGGCCCGCATGGGCACCGCAGACCCAGTGCCGTACTCGGTGGAACCTTGCCGCCGGTTCGCGGCGCTATGACGTGGGGTGCGATGGACGACGACCTGCCGCCGCCATCGCCGTCACGGTCCGCGGTACTCCGCGTCATCGTGGCCTGCTGCGGCGAGCGCACCCAGGAGCCCAGCGCCCCCGGTTCCAGCAGTTAGTGTCTAGGAATGTCCCATCATCCGGATGACGAGGACCCGAGCGTCCACGTACTCACGAAGACTGAGGCAGCAAGTCGCTTGGGTGTCCGCCGGAATCACGTCTACTGGCTCCTGCGAATGGGCCACCTGCGCAACGACGAAAACGAAAAAGCGCTTGTAGACGCTGCGTCGGTCGAGGTGCTGCGCCTCGACCGGTACGAGTGGATCTCAGCGGCGAGGGCAGCGAAACTCCTTGAGTCCTCCTTGCATGCTGTGTGGATAGGGGTGTCTGACGGCCACATCACACAACACCGACGCGGGAAGCGCCCCTCCCTCGCAAGATCAACGGTTCTGAGTTACCGGACCTTTCGCGATGCCGAAACAGCACGAAAGGGTGTGGACGACGCAGAGCAGCGGCGGTTGAAGGAGCCGCCAGATACTGAGCACGTGTGGATCACGCCGCGGGTCTTTGCTCTTATGGCCGGCTACGGAGAAGCGAACGCGCGGCGGTTGCTCAAAGCGGGACGAGTACCAGTGGTGCAGGTTGGAAGCAAGTGGTGGATCCGGCGTGACCATGCCGAGCAACTCGTCGCCGCGCGGGCCTTCAAGCGGGTGCAATCAGGTCGCGGCTGACATCGCACCGCCTCAAGCCCCCTGGTGGCAGCGTCCAACATGTCGGCGGCGACGGGAAGACTCCGCGCATGCAGACCATCGTTCACGCCCCCCATGAGCGCCCCGACGTTGAGGTGTTGGTCGGAGACGTGTGGTGCGCTGGTGAGATCCGAATGCAGACCCAAGACGATGACGGTGCCTGGACGATGAATGTCGCATATCGGCCCCCGGGTGAATTGTCGTCGTTCCTCGCAACATGCGCCGCCAACGAGGTTCGAGTCGACACGGTTGACCGCTCACGAAGTAGAGGTTGATGACGCACCGGCGCGGCCTATTTGTTGTGCCGCCTACCGAATCAGGCAGTCACCGCGGTCCCGGTCGAGTTCGCCGCGCTCAAGGCGATTCTGATCGGTCTCGCTTGAGTGGGAGGTGATCACGGAGTCCGGTGCAGGACGTACTTTGCCGATCGCCCTGGACCTTTGGTGGCCCAGCCGAGGGAGTTAAGTCGATCGCGGCAATTGCTGCGGATGGCGTGATTGATCGGATGGATCTTGTCGGTCACCGGCACGTCGAACAACTGGTTCAACAGTCGCTTGACACCCGGGGTGTCCTTTGCTGACCCGTTGAAAACCCTCTCCCCGTCGATGACGACCGAGTACCGGTACATCTCCCGGTAGAGAACATCAAGATCGATGCCGAAGCCTTGGAAAGTGAACACCACCACGTCCTCGGCGGACGACCCGCCGGCAGGTCTTGTTGGCGAAACCAGGCCAACATCATCAGGATCAACCGATTGCACGCCGGTGTCCTGCGCGGCGCCTTGACCAGCACGCAACTTCTGCGATGCCCGGTTCCACAGCCCGTGCATGCCAAGCAGGCTCTCAACCTGTTTCTCCATCGCAAGGGCAGCGACCTTGTCGTCGCACTCCGCCCAGCACACCTCAGGGGCCAAATAGGCGATGGCCTCCTGCGCCCAGACCTTGGCGCGCTTCGGCCCCTCAGTCCTAAGGGAGCTCACCTGATCCTCCAGCCACCCTTCGTCCCCGAGAGCCCGATCTAGAGCGGCCTCACCGAACCCATTCACAGCGCCACGGCCGCGGCCGTAGATACTCAATCGTCCACGTAGACCCTGGGCCCTGCCGCTACCGGTGCGCTCCCCCGCCATCCCGACGTAGACGATCTCGTGACTCAACGGCAGCCGGAAGAGGTAGACACCCGGGGTACGAGGTGCCGATGTCACGGCGTCAGCGAACGGCACCCAGTCGGACCAAGCCCCGAGAGCTTGAACCTGGCCGTAAACCTCGTCGGGGTGCTCGATATGATCGCTCATGGTGGGAAGGTAAGCCACAGCACCCAGATCAGCCGTTACGAGCGCTCACCGCGAAAATCGTTAGAAGACGAAGCAGGGCCACTCCCTCGTCTGGATCGTCAACGCAGGAGGTTGTCAAGGGCTATCGGACTGCATCTCCGATCGCTGGAGCACTGGCTTCAAGCAACGGCCAGGTCGGGGAGGGTTCTTCCGCTAGACACCTCGACGGGAGCCGCGTCTGCCGACAACTGTCGGCAAGCTTCAGGGCCGCGGAGGACGATACTTCGGGAAGCGCTTGCCAGCTGCGGAGCAGACGTCGCACAAGTCCTTCCCCGACCACTCGCAATAGTCAGGGGCCGGGAACCCATGGTCAACGCGTGGGCTCCAACAGTCGGGCAAGAAGTCCTCCAACACTTGAGAGAGTTCAGCGACAGAAGCTGGATCCAGTGAGATGCGCCCTTCCTCATCCAGCGTCACGCCACGATCGAAGTCCTCCATCTCGTTCAAGATCCCCAGAATGGAGAGATACGAAGAGAAGGAAGCAACTATGCCCTGGGCGTTGCGCCTCCCGTACTCGAGCCGTCGCGCCTCAGCCCTTTCTCCGGAACTCGGCTCGTCGGTCCGATAGCCATCGCCCTCCCCTCCCTGTTGTCCCGCGGCTAATCGGCGCTGCTCCGCTGACCGTTTGTCCTCGTGCGCGCGAAGCGGATCCGAGCCACCTCCGGCCCATCGCACGCCACAAACGGGACAGTAAACCCACCACTCATCGGACCCCTTCCGAAACTCCAGAGTTCCGCTACTCCCTGAACCGGCACAGATTGGCATCCGACATCCTTAGTCGTTGGTTGGTAGTTGGGCTTTGCACTGCTCGCGAGCGGTCATCCAACGAACCTGTCCGTCTTTCGCTCTACGCAACGGTGACGTCCGGGAGGGCATGCTTCCGCACGCCGTCGAGGATCGTGACGATGTCGTCGATCTGATCGTCGGTGAAGAAGGTGTCAGGTCCGCTGGGTGCGTGGTCGGTGAAGGGCGACTCGTAGAGCCGGGCGACCTCCATCACCCCGTTGGCGGTGAGCTCTTCGACGATCAGCTGGACGAACCGGAGTTGGTTGGTCGTGAAGGAGTTGCCGGAGAGGTAGCGGTCGAATGCGGCGGTGGCGGCCTCTCGGTCCAGGCCGACCAGGGAGCGGACGAAGAGGCCGAGGCCGTGGGCTTCCTCGCGGGCCTTGGCGATGTCGGCCTCCGTGCCGGCACCGGACTCCAGCAGCATCGCCTCCAGGGAGGTGAGGTCGTCGGCGGTGAGTTGGAGGTTGCGGCGCAGGCGCTGTAGGGCGAGGTGGTCCTCGTGGTCGCGCAGGTAGGCCCGGGCCTTGGCGCGGAAGCGTTCCCAGTTCGTGCCGGGTGTGACCCCGGGCAGGTCGACGATGGTGGACTCGCCGAGCTCGTCCTCGAAGTCGGAGTAGACGGTGGCGCGCTTGGTGGAGTCCACGAACCGCACCAGGCCCCGGACCCGGCGGCGGGCCAGCTCGAGCATCGGCAGGGTCGCGTCGACCCACCACTCATCACCGGTGAGCTGGTCGAGGAGCTGTACCTGGGCCTTGACCGAGGGGATGGTGGTCTGGCCGAGCAGTGCTGCGCTGATGTCTTGAACCTGCTTACGCAGCCGCTCGTAGGTCAGGGCATCGCCCTCAAGGCGCGCGAGCTGGATGCGCAGGAGGATCAGGTCGAAACGCTTGGCGTCCTCATCGGCGTCGGTCTGCGCGGAGGGCAGCCCGGCTAGGTGGCGGGCGATGTCCCCGGCGGTGTCGGTGCTGAGGTGTTTCCATGAGGTCCACTGTGCGTAGGTCTCGACCCACTCGCGGGCGGGACGGACCAGGAAGTTGTCGACGTTCATGCCGACCACCACCTCGTGCAGTGACCAGGCGATGTCGACGCGGAGCCCGCGCTCAGAGGTCTCGCCCTCCCCCACCTCCGGGTCCTCACCCGAGGTGTCGCCGTTGGTGTGATCGAGGGCTGCGACCACGCCGAGGCGGGCCTCGAAGAGGCGCTCGGTCAGGGACTTCTGCACGCTGCCGCCGGACTCGGGGAGGTCCTGACTGAAGTACTCCAGGTTGCCGCAGACGTCGAAAACGTAGAAGTTCTTCTTGTCCTCGCCGGGGCCGTAGAGGTCGGGGCACAGGCGTGTGCCGCGGCCGATCATCTGCCAGAACTTGGACTTGGACCGTACGGCCTTGAAGAAGACGAGGTTGAGGACTTCGGGGACGTCGATGCCGGTGTCGAGCATGTCGACACTGATCGCGATGTGTGGGGCCTTGTCCTTGATCGAGAAGTCGTCGATCAGGGACTGGGCGTAGGTGACCGAGTGGGTGATGACGCGGGCGAAGGCGCCGGCGTGGTGGGGGTAGGCGAGGTTGAAGCGCTGCTCGATGAAGTCGGCGTGTTTCTGGTTCTTCGCGAAAATGATGGTCTTGCCGAGCCTGTCGCCGCCGGCGACCTTGTGGCCGTCCTTCATCAAGGCAGCAAGGACCTTGTCGACGGTGTCGGCGTTGAAGAGGAACCGGTTGAGTTCCTCGGCGCTGATCGCGTCGGGGATCTCGCCTTCCTCGTTCCACTCATAGGAGTCCCAGTCGTCCTTCTCCTGCTCGGAGAGGTCGTCGTAGCGGATGCCCTGGCGCAGAAACTTGGTCGACATCGAAACCCCCTTCGGAGGGACGAGGTAGCCCTCGGCCACGGCCTCGTCCAGGCTGTAGGCATCGGTGGGGACGCCGTCCTCGAGGTGGAAGAGGCCGTAGGTGTTGCGGTCGACCTCGTCCTTGGGGGTTGCGGTCAGGCCGACCAGGAGGGAGTCGAACCAGGAGAAGATCGCGCCGTACTTCTGGTAGACCGACCGGTGGGCCTCGTCGATCACAACGAGGTCGAAGTAGCCCGTCCCGAACATGCGTCGGCCGCCGTCGATGTCGTTGATCAGGTTCATCATCGTCGGGTAGGTCGAGACGTAGACCCGGCCGTCGTTGTTCTTCTCGGTGACCAGGTTGACGGTGGTGACGTTGGGCAGGTGGGTCTTGAAAGTGCTCGCGGCTTGGCGGACGAGGGCGGTGCGGTCGGCGAGGAACAGCACCCGCTTCACCCAGCGGGCGCGCATGAGTTGGTCGACCAGGGCGATGGTGATGCGGGTCTTGCCCGAGCCGGTGGCCATGACGAGCAGGGCGTCGCGTTGTTTGGCGGTGAAAGCATCGCCTACGGCGCGGATGGCGCGCTGCTGGTAGTGGCGCCCGGCGATCTCTTTGGTGATCGTGGCATCGGCCAGGGGTAGGCGGGTGGTGCGGCGTCCCACCATGAGTTCGAGCTCGGCGGCGGTGAAGAACCCCTCGACCAGCCGGGGTGGGTAGCCGGCGGCGTCGTCCCAGAGCCAGGTCTGGTAGCCGTTGCTGTAGAAGATCACCGGCCGGCGCCCGGTCATCTGCTCTAAACAGTCGGCGTAGAGCTTGGCTTGTTGCTGGCCCACAGCCGGTTCGGAGGTGGTGCGCTTGGCTTCCACCACGGCCAGCGGTAGTCCATCGGCACCCCACAGGATGTAGTCGACGTACCCGGTGTTCTTCTCGTTGGGCATGCCCGTGACCTCGAACTCGCGGTCACGCTCATCGTCGAGAGGCCAACCCGCCTCGTGGAGCAGCTCGTCGATGATCAGCTCACGAGTCTTGGCCTCGGAGTAGTCACGGGTGTCGGGCAACGTGTGGGCTGCTTGCGCCGACTTGATCTGCGCCCGCAGCGTCTCGATCTCGGCGTCCTTGGCTGCGGCCAGGTCGTCGCGTTCGCGCAGCTCCTTGGAGTGTGCCTCGTCTTGGGCCTTGAACCTCTCGGCCAGCTTGACGACGTCGGCGCGGCTCAGCGGGGCGTTCTTGCCAGCTACCGACGGGTCGAAGACCGCACCGGTGGGGACCGCGGCGGGGTGGGTGGAGTAGCGGAACGCTGTCCACAGCACGACGTGGTGGAGCTCTCGAAGGACGTCGAGGGCTGCCTGTCGTGGGATGGGTTGCGCGTCATGGACCGCACGGTTGCCGCGGGTGCGGATCAGATTCAGCTTCTGCCCGATACCTACCCCGACTCGGTTGCGGAACGCTGAGTCGTTGATCCGCGCAGCGAGGTCGTCCTTGTAGGGCAGGTTGAGCCGGTCGACTTCATAGATCAGACCCACGAGCTGCTCGACCGCTCGGCGGGCGTAGAAGCAGGCCGAGCGTGGGTCGGTTGCGAAATAGCTCTCAGCGCGCACGCAGTCGGCGTGCGTCTCGGGCCACTCGGCCTTGATGAAGTCGAAGTTGCTCACGCTTCGTCACCGGCTAGATCGAAGTGCTCGGCGAGCCGCTGCAGTGTGAACTCCTGCCGCAGTTGGCAGACTGGGTTGGGGTTGGCGAAAAGACCAGGTTCTCGGAAGGCCTCGCTTGCTGGTCGCGCCGCCACCCAGCGCACCGGCACCACCCACTCCGCGATGTCGTCGCCTTCCATCTCGCCGGGCTGACCGTGCGCGTAGCGGCCTTCGAGCTCCTGGGAGGCGAGTGGGACCCACGCATCGTCGCGACACACCCTGGCTTCGTCGAACCTCTGAGCGACACCCAGGGTGATCCCAACGGCCGCGTAGCCCTGTCCCGGGAGGTAGACGTTGACACGGTCGCCCACGGGGATCGTGCGCAGCCTGCCCGAGTAGCGGGGGCCTCCCCCGGCGGATACGAATCCGTATTTGTGGGCGTCCTCCCAGGAGCGGCCGCCGCCACCTATGGCGACGTACCAGTCGACGCCGTTCCATGGCGCGCGCTTCGCCTTCTTGCCGCTGACACGGACCGGTTCCTTCTCCGAGACCAACCAGCTGCGGGCGAGATACTGGCGCTCGTCATCGTCGAAGAATGAGAAGAACACCGCGTTGATCGGCACCCCGAAGTCACGGAGATACTCCACGATGCGCTCTGAGCTCGCGTCGAGGTCTGTGGCCACGATGGTGAGCTGCAGGTCGGCGTTCAACTCGTCAGGCGGGACGTCGCCAAAGACCTTCTCGAAGGCGGCCTCGAAGGGCTCGGAGAGGTAGTTGCTAGCAACATCGAGGATCTCTTCGCGCCCTAGGGTGCTCACCCACGATCCGTAGTCGAGCACTTGGGCTACGACGTCGCGAGGTGTCCTGTCGCGTTTGAGTTCGAGCACATGCACGGTGCCCTCGGCGTCGATCGCCAACAGGTCGATGAACTTCCCGTGCGGGGTGTGCACCTGCCGCCCGATGATGAGCAGCCGGACGCCGAGGAGCGACGGGTCCTTCTCCAGGAACTTCTCGAGGGCTGCCTCAGACGGCAACACCGCGGAAGTCAGCGACCGGGGACGGTCGTCCTCCATGCGCCACATCTGCATCTCTACCGGCATCGAGCTGTTCCCTTCATTCGAAGAAGTCCTCGTCCATCTCGACGATCTGGACGGTCCGCTTCACCTGGACGCCGACGCCGTAGCGGATCATCAGCCGGGTCAGCTTGTGCCCGTCGATCAGGACGATGCGCGTGGGCACCTGGTCGGCATAGGTCTGTGCCTCACCGCTGAAGCGGCTGGTCGTGATGAAGACGCCCTGGTTGGCCTGGTTGCCGGCCAGAGCGCCCACGAAGGCCTGGATGGCCGGGCGTCCGATGGCGTTGTCCTCGGCGTAGCGCTTCGCCTGAACGTAGATCCGGCTCAGACCGAGCGCGTCCTGGTCAACGATCCCGTCGATGCCGCCATCGCTGGACAGTTGCGTGCGGGTGGC
Source organism: Nocardioides salsibiostraticola (assembly GCF_054783655.1). Taxonomy (NCBI): domain Bacteria; kingdom Bacillati; phylum Actinomycetota; class Actinomycetes; order Propionibacteriales; family Nocardioidaceae; genus Nocardioides; species Nocardioides salsibiostraticola. Next base: position 17,418 of record NZ_BAAGQD010000015.1, read on the forward strand.
GGACCCCTCGGCACCGCCGTAGCCCATCGCGATCAGCAGATCGAGGACAGCCTGCTCAAAAAACACCGGCTCCTGAGCCAGGATGCGGGTGAGGAGCTGATCGGCGACATCGGCGTTGATCCGGGCCACACCGGAGGCGATCTGCTCCTCGGGATCGAGCTTGGAGGCCTCCTCTACCACGGCGGGTGCGGAGGCTTGTGCCGGCGAGGGGAACGCCTTGAACGTGTGCGGAGCGTTCTCATCGCCAGACAGAGCCCGCAGGTGTTTCTCAGTGATGCGCTCAGGGTGGTCCAGCAGGAGCTTCCGGCCCACCTCGGTGATCCGGTAGCGGCCTCGGCTCGGACGCTCAGCCGCGCCCGACCTGGCCAAGTACGACAGCGCCCAGTTTCCCCGGTTCACCCACTGCTCCTGCCCCGAGGGGATCAGGATCGCCCGCTGCTCTTCCGTCACCTCTAGGAGGTTCGCAGCAGCCTCCACGATGGGCCGGGTGCGGTGCACCTCGCCATCGGAGAGTACCCGCAGACACGGCGCCATGTACTGGTCCCACGTCGGCACGACTGTCATTAGAGGTCACCCCGAAAGGCGCGAGATTGTATGGATTCGAACAGAACATCATTAGACACTCCTGCTCGCTTCAGATTGGCTTGGTGGGCGTTGCAACTATCGATTCGTGCCGCGAACTCGCGCTGCAGGTCCAAAGGCGGGACGAAGAGGTCCAAGGAGCGGATCGTCCCCTGGCTGAGATTGGGCTGCGCCCCTCCCGCCGTTCTCGATAGGAGTGTCGACGTCAGCGACCGAAGCATCGCGATCAGGTACGTGTCTTCCAGCAATGGTCCCGGCGTGATCGCACAGACCGCTTGATTCGTTGCAGCTTCGATGCCCAACTGCCCAACGACACCAGCGGTTGCTCCGTACATTGCTAGGAGCACTGTCCCCGCCGGGAGAACCTTCGCCGAACTCGACGCCAAGCCGAGCTCAGTAATGGATTCCTCGGCGTCCGAAACGAGACCAGAGTTCAGTTCACCAGACTTCACCCACGGGATGTCACCTCCATAGAACTTCGGGTTCCCCCGGGCCGGCGTGCCTCCGCTGGTTGTGGACGCGACTTCGCCGAGTTTCGCTGCGGGCCACACGCCACTCGCGAACATGTGTTGGAAGAACGACTGTGTGAGGTGGTCGAGGTGGGCGAGAGCCTGGCGGCGCTTGGCGCGGAGGGCGTCGGCGCGGTCCAGGATCGCGGCGATGCGGCGCTGCTCGTCGAGGGGTGGCAAGCGGAACTGAAAGTTCATGAGTTGCCCGCGGTTGAGCTTAGGGATGTTGGCACGGTTGGACAGGGAGGTGGCGTAGCTGAGGAACGCATCACTTCGCAGCAGATGGACCACGTACGACGGCATGGCTCGTGAACGGTCCACATCCAGCGCGTACATGTCGGCACTGCACAAGCCTGGGAAGTCAACCTGCATGACCTTGTTCAGGTTGGGTCGGATCTTGGAGTACAGAACATCTCCGCTCTCGAAGCGGTACTTTCCGCTCGTGACGCCGGCCTCCAGCACCGTCCGGTACGGGAGAAGCCACCCAGTTCCTCGTTCGATGTTGTCCGGCGCAATGTGCGGGAGCTTCTGAAACTCGGTCTCGCGCGGGTCGACAAGCGAAGATCGTGCAACGCAAACTTCTCCGAGAGCAGCAAGAGCCTGACTCACGAGAGCATGTCTCTCAGGTCAGCGAGACCCTGTTGGATCTCCGTTTCGAGCTTCTCAAGGTCGGTGATGATGTCGAGCGGTGAGCGGTGCTCGACCTCGTTATGAACGACTTCCCGATACCGGTTCAGGGAGAGGTCGTACTCCTGCGCGGCGATGTCCGCCTTCGGCACGCAAAAGCTCTGCTCGGTTCGAGCACGGTTCTGCTCGTCACCGTCACGCTTCACCCAGCGTGTAAGTACATCGGGGAGGTCGTTCGCCTCGATCGGGTTGCGTTTGTCGTCAAGACTGAATCCGTCGGCTTGGACGTCGTAGAACCAGACATGGTCGGTGCCACCGGAGTTGGTCTTGGTGAAGAAGAGGATCGCGGTTGAGACACCGGCGTAGGGCCGGAAGACCCCGGATGGAAGCTTGACGACTGCGTCGAGCTTCTGATCCTCCACCAGGATCCGGCGAAGGTCCTTGTGCGCCTTGGATGACCCGAAGAGGACACCGTCCGGCACGATGACGGCCGCCCGGCCTCCCGGCTTGAGCAGCCGGAGGAAGAGGGCCAAAAAGAGCAGCTCAGTCTTCTTGGTCTTGACGACGCGCTGGAGGTCCTTCGAGGTGGACTCGTAGTCCAGGCTGCCAGCGAAAGGTGGGTTCGCCAGGATCAGCGAGTACGTGCCCTCCTCCCCCGCGGCCCCTTCGGAGAGCGAGTCGCGGTAGCGGATGTCGGGCTGCTCAACACCGTGGAGGAGCATGTTCATGCTGCCGATGCGGAGCATCGTGGAGTCGAAGTCGTAGCCGTGGAACATGCTCTGGTGGAAGTGCTGACGCTGTGAGGCGTCAGTCATCACAGAGAGGTGGTGCTCGCGCACGTACTTTGCAGCCGAAACCAGGAACCCAGATGTGCCTGCTGCCGGATCGCAGATCTCGTCGTTCGGCTGCGGAGCCGTCATCGCGACCATCAGATCGATGATGTGACGCGGAGTCCGAAATTGGCCGTTGGTGCCCGCAGTAGCGATCTTGCTGAGCATGTATTCGTAGAGGTCACCACTGGTGTCGAGATCGTTCGTCGGGATGTCGTCCAGCAGGTCGACGACCTTTGACAACAACGCCGGGGTCGGGATGGTGAAGCGCGCATCCTTCATGTGGGCGGAGTATGTCGACCCATCCCCACCAAGTTGGCGCAGGAAGGGGAAGACACCTTCGCCGACCACCTGGTGCATGACGCCGGGCTCCAAGTCCTTAAACTTCGACCACCGGAGGTTGGCTTGTCCGGGCTGGAAGAGCGAGTTCTCGACTGGTTGACCAGTGCGGTTGGCCTTCTTCTCCGCCCGTGTCTGCAGCTCGTCGAGGCGGCGGATGAAGAGTAGGAAGGTGATCTGCTCAATCACCTCAAGGGGGTTGGCGATGCCGCCGGACCAGAAGGCGTTCCAGATGGTGTCGATCTTGCTCTTGAGCTCGCCAGTGATCACGCGGGAACCCTAACGGGGATCGCCGACGGTGTCCGGAAGGTGGTTCCACGTTCGGCCAGCGCGCGTGCGGTGGTGGCTTCGAGGCTCGCTGCGCTCGCACCTCAACCAGCGTGTGGCTGCGCGCGCTGGCACGTCAATCGGCGTGTGGCTGCGTGGGTTGCATCTCCATCCGCGTGTGGCTGCGCGCGTGCGGCGGTGGTGGTGGTTTCGAGGCTCGCTGCGCTCGCACCTCAACCAGCCTCTGGGCATGCCACGAGAGCCGCTCCGACTGGTGTCGGAGCGGCTCTCGTTCAAGAGGGCTGGCTCTCGGTGGTGTGACCCACCGGGACCGGCAATTCTACGAAGAATCTTCGCGATTTCTACGAAGACCCCAGACCCCTCCACCGGTGGATCGAACCCGGGTCCTCAGAGTAGGCGTCGTCGGCTGAGGGGCATATCGGATTGGCTATCCGACACAAAAATCATCACGCCGGTTGCGCAATCCCATTTTTTGCGGCTGCGAACTAGTGACCGTCGCCGTCCCCCAACGAGTCGAACCATGTTGACCATTCCTGTTGCGACTCCGTGAGCAAGAGCTCGTCATTCTCGACCCAAGTCAACGGCTGACGGGCGGTGTCCATCGTCTCGCGCTGCGACTCTTCCCACGCTTCCATCACCCCATCGGCCTCGTCATGCTTCTGCTTCATGGAGGTCAGCTCGAAGGTGGGTCCTCGGCTGAGGATCTCTCGCTGACGCTCTACCGGCCAAGCCACATCTACCACTGGCGGGACATGCCCCTCTCCGAGGCCGCAAGCGTTCAGCCAGGTCTCGCGTACGCCGTCGTGCAGGTCTTGAGGGGCGAGCATGAAGAGGGAGTCTTGGGGTCGGAAAACCAGATCGCCCAGGACCCGCCATTCCTTTTCCCAGCGCCAGTCGTACCGCGAGGGGTCAGTCTCGTTGATCGGATCTTGTGGGTAGTCGATGAAGGGGGTCAGCTTCCAGAGGAACTCATTTAGGTCCGGGCGGTTGTCGAACGCCAACTTCTTGATCTGCTCAAAGATCTGGGTCTGGAAGCTGCTACCCCTCGGCAGGTACCAAACGGGAGCGGCTCCGCGAGATTGCGCCCAACGTCTGTCGAAGCCGAGACCAAACTTCCCGTGACGACGGCTTAGTTCTCCCACTGCCTCAAGACCTACCTCACTGAGGCACACAACCCGCTGAGACTCAGAAAGCCCGGGAAGGTTGCGGATGGCTCCGTAGGCAGTCGTAGCCCGAAGCCGTCCGTCGCGCAGGATGGCCACGAAGACGGACAACTCGCTGGTCAGATGGATCAGGGCCGGTATGGGCGCTGCCTGTTTGTCACTCATGCGCTTCGCCCACGATCTCCCGGGGGCGTGAGCGCAGCCGCAACGGCGATGTGAACTCTGATGCGCGCTGTCGAACCAGTGGCACGAGTTGCAGCCACTGGAACTACGCATCTCCCGTCCATGCAGACCGAACAAGTAGAGCGCATGGCCTCACCATGCCACTTATGGTCAATCGCCAGCGACTAAGGCACAATCCACGCTGTGGGAAATCTGGGACGGCGAATCATGTTGCTGCACTCGCTAACCGATCCTGTTTACCGCGCGGTCGATCTTGTTTTGGCGGACAGCGGTTACGAGGTTACGTCCTCAGCGCGGATGACGAGTGAGCTCCCGAACGCCCGCAGTCTGCGACAATCTGTGCAGCGAAACGACGCGGTTTTAGCAATCATTCCCCCCATAGGAAACCGCGACCGCTCAAACGTTTTGTTTGAAACAGGTGTAGCGCTGGGGGCCGGGGTTCGACTCATGCTTGTGTCTGACCCCAAGCATCTGCTTTCAAGGCTGCGCGGACTGCCAACTGTGCCCGCGACGCAGATCACAGCGGTCTTAACCGCCGTCGAGGCGCTTCTGCAAGCGCCTTGGGATCCGAATGTGAAGTCGACCCCCATCAAACCGGCAAGGCCACCGAACGACGACATCCTGAGGCCTGCCAACGATGTCGGCAAGGCACAAGACCCGGCCGATTTCAGCGCTGCGTCGCACTTCCTCGATGAACTGCAGACGGTACTCAGCAACCGTGGAGCCCGACTGATCGTGCCGGAGGATCGCAACCAGACATCCGTGATGGTGCCTGATCTGATTGCTTGGGTTGATGGCTTGCAGACCCCTTGGGGGCTGCCCCTGTGCATTGAAGTAGTCGCGAGAGCATCAACGCCTCCCAAGATCCGGAAGCGTCTTGTCCGGATGATGGAAAGCGCTGGGGTGCGGAGCCTCCTCATAGTTTCACTGCAGGAGATAGCGCCGTCGAGTTGGTCCGACGGGTTGCGAATGATGCTGACAGTGAGCAAGTCAACTCTGCTCGGTGCTCTGGCCAACGCGGATGTCGCAGGTGCACTCTCGGCGATACTTGATGAGGCTGCGCATGGCCTCGACTAAGCCTCCAACGCCCATAACGCTGCCTTTCGGTGATGCGACTTTATGGGCAATGTCGCTGGACGTGACCGAGCTCTCCTTACACGTCGCGCACTGTCGTGCCGCCGCACCCAACACAACTGAGCAGGGTGCTCGGCTTGAACGTCTAATGGCCTGGCTCGTCTCCCACGTGCCTGGCGTAACCGCTAAGAGCAGCAACACGTTCAGTCAAGATCGCTCGCAAGAGATCGACGTTTCCTTTTGGGTTGATCCGGCAAGCGGTGGACTTCCTGACGGCACATCGGGCGTTGTTTTCGGAGAGTGCAAAAACTGGTCACGCAAGATTGACAGCTCAGACATCGCGTGGTTCGACTGGAAGATGAAGCTTGGTGGGGTGGCCAGCGGAGTGATCTTCGCGAAAAATGGCATGACACAACACACCCATCGTTTAGCCGCTGCCGAATCCATCGTGGTGAAGGCCAACCAGGAGGGTCGGACCATCTACGTCTTGACTCTGGACGAGGTAGAGTCGCTAACTTCGGTGGATGACCTGCGCAACTTATTGATCGACAAGAAGTTGCTTATAGCGGCGCAGGCACCGTTTCGTTAGTGATCGGAGAAGGTATCCGATCACCCCTCCAACGGCGTCATCACGACTTCGAGTGACCGACTTCGACAAGGATGGGCGCGTGGTCACTCAGCCCCAGATCAGCAGCAACGTCCGCAAGTACCTCCCACCGACTCACGGACGCCTCGGTGACCCCGTCTGAGTACACGTGGTCCAACTGAAAGTGCCTGTTGTTAGCTTTGAAGAACGTCCGCACTTCTTCTTCGGAATGCCGTGGCCGCAGGTCCGCAAAGCGGAGCGACGCAAGGTTGCTGAATAGTTGGGCTTCCTGTCCGCCCGCCTTCTTGTCGAAGAGCAACGAACTATTGAGGTCCCCGCCGAGGACGAAGTCACGTTGCTCAAGCACAGGGGCGAGTTCGTGGGCGATCACCTCGATCTCCCACATCTCTCTCGGGTTGCACCGCGCGATCCCGTCACGGGACGGAAGGTCTGCGTAGGTGTTTGGATACTTTCGGTTGGTCGCTTCGAAACTCGATGAGTCGGAGTGAACCGAACTGAACCATCTGCCGACTCCTCCGGTCGGACGGGCCACCACGGCAGCCCCACCCACCAACCGGAGCCAAGGCTGTGATTTTGTCGGTTCCCACCGCTCGTACCCACCGTCGCGGACAAGAACAGCGCAACCCCAGTTCTTGTACTTACCCCTGAAGATGACCGATCCCCATGGCTCCGTGAACTCGTCGAGGAGCACGCACTCCTGGAGCAGAACTACATCGGCATCTTGCTCGTTGGCCAGTTCCAGGCCGCACTGTGCTTGGCACCACCAAACCCGAACCCGGCACCCATGTTCCAGCAAATAGTCTTCATAAACAGACCATAGGCATTCATACGCGCCGGTATCTGAGAAGCGACCCATAACAGCCACACCAACGATGGGCGGAGTCGACTGACGCGGCAGACCACAGAGCGCATCGAGGCCATCGGATTCGTTATCCGATAAGCACGAGCAGAACGTCAGCTACTCACACGACTTTGAGTAGACGGAAGGGAGCCAGCACTGCCATGGAGCCAAACTTTACCGCGTTCCAAAAGAATAGGACTACAAGCACGTTGAGCCAGCCGGGCCCTCCATGCTCGACGATCGTGGCGCACAGGCTCATGGAGAACAGGTAGGTGGGCACGGCTATCTGAATCGCCCTGGGTCTGATGGAGACTCTGGCTATTGGATTCCGACCAGGGGTTGGTCGGTCCGTGTCTGAGCGTAGAACGTGTCCTCGAACTCGGCCGGCGG
>NZ_BAAGQD010000016.1:0-34936 GCF_054783655.1 Nocardioides salsibiostraticola
AAACGCTACCTCGCACGCGAACTCTTCACCCTGCTCCGCACCGACCTACGCAACCTCCACCAACACCCACAAGCCGCTTGACAGGTCATAGGAGCATCGACTCGATCTCGAATCAGTCGTTCTCGTGCACCCTGGAGACTCCGGCGAGGTGCCGCTGCGCCAGGTCGGCGTAGTACGGCGGGTTGGCCTCGACCCAGAACTGGGCGCCGGTGCCTTCGATGGGCTTCTTGACCTGCGCGGGGGTGCCTGCGGCGAGTACGCCGGAGGGGATCTGGGTGCCCGGCGAGACCAGGGATCCGGCGGCGACCATCGACCCGGCACCGAGACGGGCGTCGTCGAGGATCGTGCTGGAGTTGCCGAGCAGGGCATTCTCTTCCAAGACGGCGCCGTGGACGACGCAGGTGTGCGCCACCGTGGCTCCAGGACCGATCTCGACCTCGCGGTCGGGACCGGCGTGAATCACCGAGTTGTCCTGAACGTTGGCGCCCTCGCGGACCACGATCCGGCAGATGTCGGCCCGCAGGACCGCGCCGTACCAGACGCTGGCGCCCTTCTCGATCACCACGTCGCCGATCAGGGTGGCGGTGGCCGCGACGAAGGCGTCGGGATGAACGGTGGGGCGCTTGCCCTCGAACTCGAAGAGATTCACGGGCGCCACGCTAACTGTTGCCGCCGGGGTGTCGCGGACTCAGATCGTCGCTACCAGCGAACGGCTATTCCATCTGGCGGGCACCAGCACCGCGGAAGATGATCTCACCACCCTCGTTCTGGAACGTGGCCTCCACAGAGAGCACCAGCGGACCCGTGATGATCGGCTGGCCGTTGACGACGCAGGTGTATCGGGCGTGAGAGTTGTTCCCTTCGATGCCGCTGAGGTTCAGGGTGGGATCGCTTTCGTACACCAAATCAGCCCCACCCTGCGTCGCCTGTCGCATAGAGACACGCGTCACGACGACGTGATTGTTGATGTTGAACAGCACCCACCCCTCATGGAGATTGACCGTCTCGTTGTCCAGGCGCGTTCCGGTGGGGATGGCGAAGTGGAATGTGTTCTCGGAAACGTGATCCTGACGGATCTTCGCCCCCCATTCGTTCCGTAGGACGACGAGTCCCGGCTTTGTCTCGTCCTCGACAATCACCGCGGCGGCGTGTGTCCACAAATCGAACTTGTGATTGGGCATCGCTCTGCTCCCTCAATTGCGGTGGGGGGGACCACCGTCAACGTAGGCGGGGAGCCGTCACGGGGGCGTCACGGTTCGAAGGAACTCGTGGTTCGAAAGACATAGGCGAACGCGGGGCGGGTGTAGGCCACACCCCGGCCGTCCGCCCTGATCAGGTCCGCCTCGGCCAGCGCCGGCTTTTTCGGCACCAGGTAGCCATCGAGATCCTCACGAACGATCCGGTAGGTCGCGTCGCGATGCTGCACGACACCGACCAGTTCGCAGCCGGGGTCGAGGGCGGCGAGGCTGGCGTCACCGTGGCTGGTGTTGGCGAGAAGCAGGCCTTCGGGCTTCAGATAGCGCTGGACCTGATCCCACGACGGGCCGGTGTAGAGGGAGATCAGCAGATCGAAGGAGCGATCGGGCAGATCGATGGGGGCGGTGTAGTCCGCCGATATGAACGCAACCTCTACCCCGGCTCCGGGACGGGTTCGGCCGTCCAGATCGGCCGCCACCCGTTCGGTGTCGGCGAAGTACCGGGCCGCCCGGGAGTCGGTGTCCACGTAGGTGACGTGCGGGATGGCGGTCGACGGCGACAGATCCAGATAGCTGCCGACGTACAACGCGTTGTTCGGCGCCCACTGCTCGGCCACGGCCGCGAAGAGACCCGACCGGTCCCCGATCGACTCGCGGTACGCCGCCCACGAGGGCTTGGGCGATCCCGACCGGCTGCGCTTCGCCTGCGTCACGAGGAGCCGCTACTCGACCGTGAAGTCCTTGGTGTCCCGAACCGGTCCGCCACCCTCGCCGCCGGAGGGGTCATCGGTCATGGCGACGAAGGTGTAGTCGCCCGGTTCGAGGCTCGAGACGTCGATCTCGGTCTGCCAGGGGTAGAGCTTGTCGTAGGCACCCTCCGCCGTGGCGAAGCCGTCGAGGACCGGGTCGCTGCCGCGGAGGATCTGCCACGGGACGTTCGCCTCGAACGAGTTCGCTCGGCCCGAGGCCGACAGAGTGTCGCCCGAAACCGCGGAGCCCTGCTCGGGGGCGGTGATGTTGACCAGGGCCAGAGTCGTCAGCTCGCGACCCTTCTGCACGGTGATCGGGCTCTCGACACCGAAGAGGGGTACGACGGTTCCGTCGGTGGTCTGCACCGAGACCGGCTTGCGGGCCTGGGCCACCCCCTGCAGCGAGTAGACGAGCGAGGCGGCGGCCAGGCGGGCCTTGGCCTTGTTCATCCCGGGAGGGCGCGAGGTCCAGCTGTCGTCGGGGACGGTGACCACGATGGAGTCGGCGGAGAGTTCCACCGAGGTGAAGGAACCACCCGGGAACAGCCCCTGGTAGTCGGGGTCCAGGGCGTCACCCGAGGTGAGCAGTGCCGCCGACTCCTCCAGCGGGTTCGCGGCCGAGACGCGGCGGAACTCGCGGTAGAGCCGGAGGCCCTGCGGGGTTCCGCCGGCGAAGTACACCGGCACGGTGACCTCGAGGCCCCCGTCGGTCGGCTCCGCGTCGGGGGTCGGGGCATCGGTGGTAGCGGTGTCGGTGGGGTCCGTGGTTGCTGAGTTCGAGGCCTCAGGGCTGGTCGTGTCGCTGGCGGTGCGGGTCGGCTGGTCACTCGAGCAGCCGGCCACGGCACTCAGAGCGAGCGCTCCCACGGCGGTGAGAGCAGCAAATCGCAGTTTGGGGGAAGTCATGGCTCCATCCTCACGTGAGGGGGTCGGGGAACGGTGCATCTACTCGATCACGATCAGGCGCGTGTCGGAGTCGGGGCCGTTGCCCTCCGCGCCCCCCGTCGGGTCGTCGTTCTCGGCGACGAACGTGTAGTCGCCCGGCGGCAGGCCCGACACGTCGACCTCCGTCTCCCAGGGGTAGAGACGTTCATCGGCCCAGCCTTCGGCGGTGGTGAACCCATTGAGTACGACGGTGCCCGTGCCGTCCTCGATGCGCCAGATCACCGTCGACTCGAAGCTGTTGTTGACCCCCGTGGCCGTGAAAGAGTTCTGCACCGCGGCGCCCTCGAATGGGTAGCTGATGTTCATCAGCGACAACGTGTCGAAGATCGGCGCATTGGTGATCGGCTGGTCGGTGGGCACTCCGAACAGGCTGTCCACGGGCTCCCCGTCGACCCGGAAACGGATCGGGATCCTCCCCTCGCCGACCGCTCCCTGCGCGGTGTAGACGGCCTGCTGTACGGCCAGTTCGGCCTCCCGGGCGTCCCATGCCTCGGGCCGTTGGGCGAGCGAGACGTCGGCCAGGTCGACGGTGATCAAGCGTGTGTCCGGGCTGTAGTCGGCCCCGACGATCGCCCCCTGCGGCCAGGGGCTGCGGTAGTCGGGGTCGCCGGGGGAGTTCTCCAGTGCCCGCAACGCCGCCAACAGGCGCGCCTCCGATCCCTCGTTCACCACGAACTCGCGGTAGAGCCGCGGCCCCCGGGGCCCCTCTCCGACGAAGTAGGCGGGGACGCTCTGGGTGTCGCCGGGCTCCGGGAGCGGGGGATCGACCGTCACAGACGCGCCCGGCGCCGATGGCGACACGTCCTGGCCGATGGTGGGGTTCGCCGCCGGACCAGGGGAGCCCTCGTCGAGCAGGGACGGTACGACGGCGATCGCCGACACCGCGGCCGCGGTCGCGAGCACCGCGCCCCCGATCGCCGTACGCCGCCGCCACGGTCCGGGGGTGACGACCTGCGTCTGTTCGCGGATCTGGGCGATCCGGTCAGCAGGCTGCACGCCGTCGACCGCCTCGTGGAGCAGCCGGCGGAGATCGTCTTCGGGTTGCTTGGTCATGATTGCTCTCCGTTGGTGGCTTCGTCGAGGGGGCCGTCCAGCAGGTCGCGCAGGGCAGCGGCGCCGCGAGACGCATGGCTCTTCACGGCCCCTCGGCTGATCCCGAGGGTGGCGGCGATGTCGGCCTCGGACAGGTCGAGGTAGTACCGCAGCGCGAGCACCTCTCGCTGCCGGGTGGGAAGCGCTCGCAGGGCCTCCAGCACGACTTCGCGGGTGTCCCGACGCATCACCGATTCGTCGGCAGGTGGTGCGGTGGGCGGCAACGCCTCCCGGTGAGCGTGCTTGATGACCACGGCGCGGTGACGCAGCTCGGAGCGGGAGCGGTTGACCACGGCCTTGCGCAGGTAGGCCAACGCCTGGTCGCGGTCCCGCAACCGTCCCCACCGCCCGTGGACGGCGATGAAGGCGTCCTGCACGACCTCCTCGGCCGTGCCCAGGTCGCGCACGAGAAGGAGCGAGAGTCGGACCAGGGGCCGCCAGTGGGCGGCGTACAGCGCCTCGATGCCGGCATCGGCATCGAGCGGGGCATCGGGATCACCCGATCTCGGGGTGGACTCACGCTCCTGCACACTCATCACGCTAGTCACACGCGTAACGATGTCGTGAGGTTTACCCGGGCCAGGCGCAAGTTTGACCAGGTTCGTGGCACGATCCTGCTGGGAGGATCAATGAGCGAGCAGGACTGTATCTTTTGCAAGATCGTGGCCGGGGAGATCCCGGCCGACATCGTGCACAGCACGGAGCGGACGGTGGCGTTCCGCGACCTCGACGCGCAGGCACCGCTTCACGTGCTCGTCGTCCCGAAGGACCACTACGTCAACGCCGCGGCACTCGCGGCCGGCGACCCCGAGGCCTCGGCCGAGTTGCTGCGTACCGCCGAGGCGGTGGCGACGGCGGAGGGCCACGATGACTACCGCCTGGTCTTCAACACCGGCGCCGGGGCAGGCCAGAGCGTGTTTCACACTCATCTGCACGTCTTGGCGGGTCGCTCGTTCACCTGGCCACCGGGGTGAGGCGGCGTCGCTCGACCCTGACCGCCCTCGCGGCCGTGCTGGTCCTCGTCCTCGCCGCGTGTAGCGGCGCCGCCACGGACTCCGCTCAAGAGGGCGCGCAGTCGACGGCACCCCAGGACTCCTCGGACACCGTCGTCGACGCAGCCGCCGAGCCTGCTGCTGCCGACCACCCTGCCGACCATGCTGACGACCACAGTGAGCCATCGAAGTTGCTTCCCCTCCGCAAGGGCGAGCGGCGGGTGTCGGTGAAGATGCCCGCGGCGTACACACCCGAAGCGCCCAACGGGAGCGGCACCGACGACTACCGCTGCTTCATCCTCGACCCCGATCTGGCTCAGGACGCGTTCATCACGGGCACCAACGTCCTCCCGGACAACACCGACATCGTCCATCACGTGATCCTGTTCCGGATCGCTCCGGACCGTGTGGCCGAGGCCGAGGCCGAGGATGCCCGCACTCCGGGAATCGGCTACACCTGCTTCGGAGACGCCGGCATGGTGCCGGGGGAGTTCTCCAACATCGACGACGCACCCTGGCTCGGGGCCTGGGCACCCGGCGGGACGGAGAACAAGACGCGCAACGGTTTCGGCGTCGACTTCCCGCAGGGCTCGCGCATCGTGATGCAGGTCCATTACAACCTGCTCGATCCTGAACGGATCGCCCCCGATCGCAGCTCCACGCAGATCCGGGTGATGGACAAGGCCGCGGATCTGACGCCCATCCACACCTATCTCACCCCCGGCCCGGTCGAACTGCCGTGCCGGCCTGGCAAAGACGCCTCGCCCCTGTGCGACCGGACCGCTGCGATCGCCGACAACAAGGCCCGCTTCGGTGAGGGCCCCGGCGGCACCAACGATGCCCTGCACTTCCTGTGCAACTCACCGGTCGAGGCTTCGGAAGTCACCTCCTGCACCCGGACCATCGGTCGACCGATGACCATCCTCGCCGCGGCGGGGCACATGCACCTGCTGGGCAAGCAACTGAGCATCCAGACCAACGTCGGCACCCCGAGGGAAGAACTGCTGCTCGAGAAGAAGCTCTGGGACTTCGACGACCAGGGTGCGACCGCCATCGAACCGGTCCGCGTCGAGGCTGGCGACGAGGTCACCATCACCTGTCGCCACTCCCAGGAGTTGCGCGACTACCTTCCCGAGTTCGAGGGTCAGCCCGACCGGTACGTCGTGTGGGGACAGGGCACGACCGACGAGATGTGCTTGGGCATGCTCACCGTCGCCTTCGCCTGAGCCCCCGCCGAGTCGGCGCTAATTGACGCAAGACGCGCCGACTCACCCGTTTCTGCGCGTCAAGATGCGCCGACTCGCGGTCAGAGGGTCCCGTTGTTGACGGCCAGGATCAGTCGGAGGATGTAGAAGAACACCGGCAGACCGAACACCACCAGCAGCACCCACGCGGTGATCCGGTGTTTGAGTTTGGTGCTGTCCAGGTTGCCGGCGAAGTCCAGGAGGGCCCCGTCGGGGACGTGATGGGTCAGGCCCATCGATCGGGCGTCCGGGGGCAGGTTCTGCCCGGCGAACCACGACGGCAGGGTGTCGTCGTCGCCGTCACGGTCCTCATCGAACTCATCGGGCTCGTAGGGCTCGTCGGGCTGGCGAGGCTGCATGGGACCACGGTACGGGACCGGCCGGCGCCAACTCGGTGGGCCAGACGCCCAGAACCCGCGTAAAGTGGAGGCATCTCCATCTACTTCTGTTCACTTCGTCGAAAGCGCTTATGACTGACACAGCACCGGGTCGAACCTCCGGTAGTTCCTCCCCCGAGGAGACCCGCACCACCAAGCACACCGTGGTGGTACCCAACAGCATCAACATGGTCAGTCTTCTCGGACCCAACGACGAGCACCTGGGCCTCATCGAGAAGTCCTTCAAGGCCGAGATCCACGTGCGCGGCAACCGGATCACGCTGCACGGTGAGCCGGGCGAGGTGGCGTTGGCCGAGCGACTCCTCGACGAACTGGTCACGATCATCCGCACCGGCCAGGGGGTCAGCGCCGAGATCGTCGAGCGGGTGATGCACATGCTTCGCGCCGAGACCACCGAGCGTCCTGCCGATGTGTTGGCGATGAACATCCTGAGCAACCGTGGTCGGTCGATCCGGCCCAAGACGCTCAACCAGAAGAAGTACGTCGACAGCATCGACAAGCACACCATCACCTTCGGCATCGGTCCGGCAGGCACGGGCAAGACGTACCTCGCCATGGCCAAGGCCGTGCAGGCGCTCCAGAGCAAGGACGTCAACCGGATCATCCTGACCCGTCCGGCGGTTGAGGCCGGCGAGAGCCTGGGCTACCTGCCGGGCACGCTGTCGGAGAAGATCGACCCCTACCTGCGCCCGCTCTACGATGCCCTGCACGACATGATCGACCCCGAGTCGATCCCCAAACTGATCGCCGCGGGCACCATCGAGGTGGCGCCGTTGGCCTACATGCGCGGCCGGTCGCTGAACGACTCCTTCATCATCCTCGACGAGGCGCAGAACACGACGCCCGAGCAGATGAAGATGTTCCTGACCCGACTGGGCTTCGGCTCCAAGATCGTCGTGACCGGCGACGTGACCCAGACCGACCTGCCGAGCGGAAAGAAGTCGGGACTGCGGATCATCCAGGGAATCCTCGACGACGTCGACGACATCTCGTTCAACCTGCTGACCACCGCGGACGTCGTCCGACACCGGTTGGTGGGGAAGATCGTGGCGGCGTACGACGAGTTCGACGCGCGCGGCGGGATCCACGGACCCGCACAATCCGCGAAACCCTCGCACCAGGCCGCTACGGGAGAAAGCACGTGATCGAACTACTCAACGAGTCCGGCAAGCACCTGGACGTCAAACGGCTTTCCCGTCTGAGCCGGTTCGTGATGGACCGGATGCGGGTGCACCCGCAGGCCGAGTTGTGCATCAAGGCCGTCGACCGGGACACGATCGCCGCCCTGAACGAGCAGTGGATGGGCAAGGAGGGTCCCACTGACGTGCTGGCCTTCCCGATGGACGAGTTGCGACCCGGACTGGTTTCCGAGGAGCCCGAGGAGGGGGTCCTGGGCGACCTCGTGCTCTGCCCCGCCATCGCCGCGGCCCAAGGGCGAACCGCCGGCCACGGGACCGAGGCCGAGATCGAACTGTTGACCGTGCACGGGATCCTGCACCTACTCGGCTACGACCACGCCGAGCCCGAGGAGCACGCCGAGATGTTCGGCCTCCAGGACGAGATCCTCCTCGAGTGGCGATCCGCGAACCCTCCCGCCACCCCACCGGCGATGGAGAGCGCCACCGATGACTAGTGGCGACCTGCTTCTGCTGCTGACGGCGGCGATCCTGGTTCTCCTCGCTGGTCTGTTCACCGCTGCCGATGCCGCGCTCTCGGCCTTCTCCCGGGCACGCGCCACCGAGTTGGTGGCCGAGAACCGGGCCGGGGCTAAGCGCTTACTGACCCTGCTCGACGACGCACCGCGCCACCTCAACACCGCCCTGCTGCTCCGGCTCCTGTGCGAGATCTCGGCCATCGTGCTGGTGACGTTGTTCGTGGCCGAGAACGTCGGTGGCTCCAACCGGGTGGTCGCCCCCATCACGATCGCGGCCATGTTGCTCGTCTCGTTCGTGTTCATCGGCGTGGCCCCGCGCACGCTGGGCCGGCAGCACTCCGAGTCGATGGCGGTGCTGTCCGCCGGTCCGTTGACCGCCTTCACCCGGGTCCTCGGCCCGCTGCCGCGGTTCCTGATCGTGATCGGCAACGCCATCACCCCCGGCAAGGGCTTCCGCGAGGGACCGTTCTCCAGCGAGACCGAACTGCGGGAGATGGTCGATATCGCCGAGGCCTCCGCGCTCATCGAGTCCGGGGAGCGCAAGATGATCCACTCGGTCTTCGAACTCGGCGACACCACGGTGCGTGAGGTGATGGTGCCCCGCAACGACGTGGTCTACGTCGAGCACTTCAAGAACCTGCGCCAAGCGATGTCGCTGTTCCTGCGCTCGGGATACTCCCGGGTCCCGGTCATCGGGGAGAACCTCGACGACATCCGCGGGTTCGCTTATCTCAAGGACATCGTCCGCCGCGACTTCGAGGCCCCCGACGTCGAGTTCACCCAACGCATCGACGAGGTCATGCGCCCGGTCGTCTGGGTGCCGGAGTCCAAACGGGTCGATGCCCTGCTCTCGGAGATGCAGGCCCGACGACAACACATCGCTGTGGTGGTCGATGAGTACGGCGGCACCGCCGGCATCATCACCATCGAGGACCTCCTCGAGGAGATCGTGGGGGAGATCACCGACGAGTTCGACGAGGAAGAGATCGAGATCGAACACCTCGCCTCCGGTTCGGTACGGGTCTCCTCGCGCTACCCCATCGACGACCTCGACGAGATCTTCGGCTTCGACGTCGAGGAGGAGGACGTCGACTCCGTGGGTGGTCTGATGGCCAAGCACCTGGGTCGCGTCCCCATCCCCGGGTCCCAGGTGGAGGCCTACGGGCTGCGGTTCCAGGCCGAGGACGCCGCGGGGCGACGCAACAAGATCGGTACGGTTCTGATCCGCAGGGCGGCTCCCGCCCCGAGCCAGGACGTCGCGACGAAGAAGGAAACAGAGGAGTTGGAATCCGCCCATGAGTGATCAGATCGCGCTGACCGCCGAGGACCAGAAGCTCCTCACCCTGGCCCGCGCCACCCGCGCCCGCGTCGGGGCGGCCGAGGGGGCCGCCGTACGCGACAACGACGGCCGGACGTACGCCGCGGCGACGGTGTCGCTGCCGTCCCTCGAGCTGTCGGCGACCCAGGTGTGTGTGGCCATGGCGTTCGCTTCGGGCTCGACCGGGGTGCAGGCCGCCGTGATCCTGGGCGAGGCCACCGAGCTGACCGCGCCGGACGCGGCGGTGCTGGCCGACTTCGGCCCCTCAGGGGATCAGGGTGTCGTGGTGCATCTGGGTGATGCTCGCGGCACGATCTCCAGCTCCGTCACGCTCTAGCGGGGTGTCCCGGCGAAGGGTCACGTCGCCAACTGGTTCAGGGCTTCGGCGGTTTCGGTGTCGGCGGGCAGGAGCGTTTCGAGGCGGAGTTCTGCCAGGGTGATGTCGGTGGTGGCCGCGAGGGTGGAGATGGTGGTGTAAAGCCGCAGCGAGACCTTTCCGGTGTCGATCTCGATCGGGGTGAGCAGGCCGCTGGTTGGGGCGACGTGACCCCGGCCTCGCGCCGCAGCATGGACTCCGGGGTACCCGGTGACTTCGTCGTACAGGTTGTGCATCTCGGGGTCGGCTGGGTGGTCGCTGCACTCGCTGGCGAGGCGTTCGACGAGGACGGCGGCGGCCTGGGGCCAGTTGGTGACCGCACACCGCGCGCCGTCGGGGTGAAGGAAGAGGCGCAGCACGTTGCCGGCGAGTTCGGGTGCCGCATCGTCGCCAAGGAGCAGAGCGGTCAGGTTGGCCGCGGCGGTGTTGGCGTCGAGAAGGTTCCAGGCGCGGTCGACGATGTAGGCGGGGTACGGGTTGTGCGCTTCGACCAGCGTGTGGAGGGTTCCTCTGATCTGGGCGAGAGCAGTTCCTTGCAGGGGCTCTTCGCTGTAGGCGCCCGCGAAGCCCGCCGCGTTGAGCAGCCCATTTCGGGCGCGGAGCGGCACCTCCAGGACGACGCTGAGGTGCTCGACCATCTCTGGGCTGGGCCTGGATCGTCCGGTCTCGAGGAAGCTGAGGTGACGTTGCGAGACCTCGGCTTCGACGGCGAGTTGGAGTTGGCTGTAGCGGCGGTGCTGGCGCCATCGCTTCAATTCGCCGGCGAACAGTTGTGGATCGGTGTGGATCGACATGGGTGCCTCGCTCGGCTGGTCGTCATCGGTGAGCGTGCTCTCCGAGGTGATAGAGCCAGCGTAGGCCCCGAAGTTCACGTCATCGATGACGTGACAGGTAATTGCTCCGATCACCTGGTTGACGCAAAGTCATCAGAGACGGCCTATCGAGGCCGCAGTCTTGGAGGCCATTGCCATGAGTACGTCAACGAACACCGCCCGCTCGTTCGTCGGGGCGAATCAGAGTGAGATCGATGCCCGTCGTGCGGTGACTCGGCTGCGTAACCTGTTGCGGGTCAACGCAGTGTTCTCGACCATCACCGGTCTGGTGGCCGTTCTTGCGGGAGGTCCGGTCGCGGCACTGCTCGGGGTCGACCAGGTATGGGTGGTCCGCGCCCTTGGTGCGGGCCTCATCGGGTTCGCCGGTGTGGTGTTCGTCGTGTCGGGGGTGCGGACCTCGCGTCTTCGACCAGCGAGTCTGGTCGTGTCTTTCAGCGATCTCGGCTGGGTGGCCGCCACGCTGGCGACCTTCGCTCTCGGATGGCTGTCGATCTCAGGCGTCACAGCCATGGCGGTCACGGGCATCGTCGTCCTCGGTCTGGGGCTCGCTCAGCTCCGGGCACGGGCCGTGGTCGCACGCGTCATCGGCGTGAGTGGTGTTCAGGATTAGGATGGCGGCGATGCGTCACCGACCCGGCCGCTAGTCCTACCCCGCCCGAGGAGGATGGATGCGACAGATTCGGACGCACCAGAGCGGCCCGCGCGTTGTGGTCGATCTCGACGGGCGCCTCGACGCAGTCAACGGGTTCGATCTGCAGCGGACCGTGATAGCCCTCTACTCCGATGGCTCCCGACATGTTCACCTCGACCTCAGCCAGATCACCGAGGCCGATGTCGACGGCGTAGCCGCTCTCGCTGGGTGCTCCGAACTCGCCAATTCCCGCCGTCATATCCTGACGTGGTCGCGCTGCAGCCGGCCACTGCTTCTCGCCCTGCAAACACACCCCTACACCCGTAGCCGCACCTGACGAAGCGCCGCCGGCCGGATGTATTTGGTGGGCGGGGGGCGTCCTGGCCCTATCCCTGAACTCAGGGATAGGGTCTTACCGATGAAAGCACCCGGTCAGCACGCCGCGGCGATCGCTCGCCTGCGCGCGTCGTACGACGCCTTTCCGGACGGTTCACCGGTCCGATTGGCCAAGTCCACGACCAATCTCTTCCGCAACCGGGCCGAGGTCACCACCCCGGGCCTGGACGTCACCGGGCTGGACGGCGTGATCTCGATCGATGCGGCGTCCCGGACCGCCGACGTCCAGGGGATGTGCACCTATGAGGACCTGGTGGATGCGACGCTGCCCCACGGATTGATCCCCCTGGTGGTGCCGCAGCTGCGCACCATCACTCTGGGCGGAGCCGTCACCGGTCTGGGCATCGAGGCGACCAGCTTCCGCAACGGACTACCCCACGAGTCGGTGGTGGAGATGGACGTCTTCACCGGTGACGGACAGGTCGTCACGACCCGACCCGGCGAGGAACTCTTCGACACCTTCCCGAACTCCTACGGCTCCTTGGGCTACGCCACCCGCCTGCGGATCAGGTTGGAGTCGGTCCCGGACCGGGTCCTGCTCCGGCACCTCCGGTTCCACGGCACCGACGCGCTGAGCGCGGCCATCAGCGAGATCACCCGCACCGGGGAGTACGACGGCACCCGGGTCGACGGCCTCGACGGTGTCGCCTTCCAGCCGGGGGAGTACTACCTGACCCTGGCCCGGTGGGTCTCCACGACCGACGCCGAGGGCGCCGGACCGACCTCGGACTACACCGGTCAGCAGATCTTCTACCGGTCCGTTCAGGAGCGGGAGACCGACCTGCTCACGATGTATGACTACCTGTGGCGCTGGGACACCGACTGGTTCTGGTGTTCGGGTGCGTTCGGGGCTCAGCACCCGTTGTTGCGCCGGGTGTGGCCCCGACGCTGGCGTCGGTCCGACACCTACATGCGGCTGCTCGGACTCGATCAACGATTCGGGATCGCCGCGCGTTTGGACCGTCGAGCGGGGCGAGCACTGCGGGAACGGGTGATCCAGGACGTCGAGGTGCCGGTCGAAACCCTCGGGGAGTTTCTGGACTGGTTCGACGCCGAGATCGGGATGCGACCGGTGTGGGTGTGCCCCCTGGTCTCCCACGGCACGGCCTCGGGTGCGCGCTGGTCGACGTACCCCCTCGAACCGGGGGCGGTCTACGTCAACGTCGGCTTCTGGGGAACCGTCCACGTCGGGCCGGAGGCGCCCCAGGGCCCCCGCAACCGTGCGATCGAAACGAAGGTCCACGAGCTCGGCGGCCACAAATCGCTCTACTCCGAGGCCTACTACGACCGCGACACGTTCGACCAGCTCTACGACGGCGCCAACCTGACGCGGGTGAAGAAGCAGCACGACCCGGACGACCGACTCAGCACTCTGTACGACAAGGCAGTGAGGAACCGATGACCAAGATCAAGATCGGTGAGGCCGTGGCCAGCCTGCTGCGCCAGGGCATGCCCGTGCGGTTCGTGGCCTACGACGGCAGCAGCGCGGGACCCGAGGACTCGGAGATCACCCTGGAGTTGGCCAACCAGCGGGGACTGGCCTACCTGCTGACCGCCCCGGGCGACCTGGGCATGGCCCGGGCCTACGTCTCCGGCGACCTGATCTTGCACGGGGTGCCGGAGGGCAATCCCTACGAGACGATGTTGCTGCTGCAGAGCAAGCTCAACTTCCGCACCCCCGGCGCTGGCGAGTTGGTGACGCTGCTGCGTGGACTCGGGTTGAGCAACCTCAAGCCACCGCCGCCGCCCCCGCAGGAGCACCTGCCGCGTTGGCGGCGCCTCGTGGAGGGTCTGCGGCACTCGATGACCCGTGACGCCGAGGTCATCCACCACCACTACGACGTGTCGAACACCTTCTACCGGCACGTGCTGGGGCCCTCGATGGCCTACACCTGCGCGGTCTACCCCACCGAGCAGGCGACCCTGGAGGAGGCGCAGACCGAGAAGTTCGACCTCGTGGCCCGCAAGCTCGACCTGAGGCCCGGGCAGCGCTTGCTCGACGTCGGTTGCGGCTGGGGCGGCATGGCGCGGCACGCGGCGAAGGAGTACGGCGTCTCGGTGCTCGGCGTGACCCTCTCGCAGGAGCAGGCCGACTGGGGAAAGCGGGCCGTCGACGAGGACGGACTGAGCGACCTGGTCGAGATCCGCCACTCCGACTACCGCGACGTGTTGGAGACCGGCTTCGACGCGATCAGTTCCATCGGCCTGACCGAACACATCGGCAAACGCAACTACCCGGCGTACTTCTCGTTCCACTTCGACCACCTGCGTCCCGAGGGTCGCCTGCTGAACCACTGCATCACCCGGCACGACAACACGCCCACCGACATCGGTGCGTTCATCGACCGCTACGTCTTCCCGGACGGGGAACTGACCGGGTCGGGCACGATCATCACCAACGCTCAGGACGCCGGGCTCGAGGTGGTTCACTCGGAGAACCTGCGGATGCACTACGCCAAGACGCTGGCCGCCTGGTGCGACAACCTGACCGAGAACTGGGATGCCTGCGTCCAGGAGGTGGGGGTCGGAACGGCGCGGGTCTGGGGCCTCTACATGGCAGGATCGCGGATCGCCTTCGAGCGCAACGAGATCCAGTTGCACCAGGTCCTCGCCCAGCGACCCGGAGTCGACGGGGCTGACGGGTTCCCGCTGCGTCCGTCGTGGTGAAGACTCGTTAGCCTGCTGAGGTGAGTACCCGTGCCCAGCAGTTCAGCGCCGAGGTGCTGCGACGCGAGCGCGTCTCGGACCATCTCGTCCGACTGGTGCTCGGTGGTCCCGGCCTGGCTGCGTTCCGCTCCACGCAGATCCCGGACGAGTGGATCGGTCTCGTGGTTCCCGGACAGTTCCAGAGTCGCTACTACACGGTCCGATCCTGGGCCGACGGTGAGCTGACCCTCGACGTCGTGGTGCACGACGTCGGGCTGGTGACGGCGTGGGCCGCGGGGGACTGTGTCGGTGACACCGTCACGGTGTTGGAGGCCAAGGGGTCCTACGCCCCACCCCCGGACGCGACGTGGCTGATGCTGGTCGGTGATCTCACCGCGATGCCCGCCATGGCGCGGATTCTCGAGACCACCGCGCTGCCGGCCACCGTGTGGGCCGAGGTCCCCGACGACCTGTCGGACTACCTTCCCGGCACGAGCCCGGTCACCTGGCTCGAGCAACCCGGCGACGGACAGAGCCGCCTGGCCGACGTCGTCGAGTCGTTCAACTGGCCCGAGGGGCCGGGTTACTTCTGGATGGCGGGAGAGTCCGCGCAGATGCGGGCGATCCGCAAACACCTGATGCGGGTCAAGCAACTGCCGAGTGCGTCGTACGACGTGATGGGTTATTGGCGCGGTGTGACGGCACGACAACCGCGAGCCGTGGATCCTGGACCCATCTGGGCCGCAGGCAAGGCGGCGGGCAAGACCGACGAGCAGATCTGGGCCGACTACGACGAGGCGCGCGAATGACACATGATGAAACTCGACCACCCCAACACCGCAGCGGTTTCGCCTCCTTCGTGGGGCGCCCCAATGCGGGAAAGTCGACGCTGACCAACGCACTGGTCGGCAGCAAGGTGGTGATCACCTCCTCGAAACCGCAGACCACACGGACCGTCGTACGCGGGATCGTGCACCGGTCGGACGCCCAACTCATCCTGGTCGACACCCCCGGACTCCACCGACCGCGGACCCTGCTCGGCGAGCGGCTCAACGACCTGGTCAAGACGACCCTGTCCGAGGTCGACGTGGTCGCGGTCTGCTTCCCGGCGAACGAGAAGATCGGGCCCGGCGACCGCTTCATCGTCCGGGAGATGGGGAAGGTGAAGCGCACCATCAAGGTCGCGATCGCCACCAAGACCGACCTGGCCACCCCCGACCAACTCGCCTCGCATCTGATGGACATCGCCGCGCTGGGACGCGAGACCGACACCGACTGGGCCGAGATCGTGCCCGTCTCCGCGAAGTCCGGGTCCCAGGTGGGTCTACTGGCCGACCTGCTGGTCGGGCTCCTGCCGGAGGGTCCGCAGCTCTACCCTGACGGTGAGTTGAGCGACGCCCCCGAAGAGGCGATCGTCGCCGAGCTGATCCGCGAGGCCGCGCTCGAAGGGGTCCGGGACGAGTTGCCGCACTCCATCGCCGTGGTCGTCGAGGAGATGGGCCTGCGCGAGGACCGGCCCGAAGGCGCTCCGTTGCTCGACATCCACGCTTTCCTCTACGTCGAGCGCGACTCCCAGAAGGGCATCGTGATCGGGCACAAGGGCACCCGGTTGCGCGACGTGGGCGCGGCGGCGCGCAAGCAGATCGAGGCCATCCTCGGCACACCGGTGTATCTCGACCTGCGGGTCAAGGTGGCCAAGGAATGGCAGCGCGACCCGCGTCAGCTCCGCAAGCTTGGATTCTGACGCGGATCGCGGTCGACCTCGTTGAACCGTGGTCGACCTAGAAGGTGAGATCCACCCCGGTCATCCGCACGGTGGCGTCCCACAGGTCGGCGGCCAACTGCTCGTCGCGGGCGTACTTCGACAGTTTCGCCTCACCGATCGGCCCGCGGCTCTCACCCATCCGCTGGGGCCCGGTGTAGGAGCCCGGCTTGCCCTCCGTGGCGGCGTACAGCGTCGGGTTCGCTCCCGCTGCGGCCGACTGCAGGATGAGGGGCATGACGAGCGGCGCGACCCGGCGCACGATCGCGTTCCCACCCATCCCATCGGGGCTGGTGATCAACCCCGTCGATGACACCCCGGGGTGCGCGGCGGTCGAGACCAGCTTGGACTTCGCCGCGGTCGCGCGGCGCTGCAGTTCCTTGGCGAACAAGACGTTGGCCAGCTTGCTCTGGGAGTAGGACTTCGCCGGTTCGTAGCCTTCGGCGGGGTTGCCCTCCACGACCGAGGCGTTTCCCCCGTGGTGGGCGATCGACGCGACGGTCACCACGCGCGGGGCAGGGGCCTCGAGCAGGTGGGGGAGCAGACCCGCGGTCAGGGTGTGGTGGCCGAGGTGGTTGGTGCCGAACTGGAGCTCGAAGCCGTCCTCGGTGGTGCGGTGGCTCGGCGGGCGCATGACCCCTGCGTTGTTGATCAGCAGGTCGAGCGGACCGTCCCAGCGCTCCACGAACGCCTGGACGGACGCCTGGGCGGACAGGTCGAGCTTCTCCACCCGGGTCTGACCGGACATCTTCGCAGCGGCCTGCTGTCCGGACTCGACGTTGCGCACGGCCAGGACCACGTGGGCACCCTTGGCGGCCAGTTCCTTCGCGGTGATCAGGCCGATGCCGGAGTTCGCACCCGTGACCACCGCCGTCGTACCACTCAGGTCGGGCAGATCGGACGGTTTCCAACTCATCAGGGTTTCACTTGTCTCTCAGCGGTCGAGGTATCGAACATTCCTCACGAAGTGTGTCAGTCGGGGGCCCAGCAACGGCCGAAGGTCTGACCGGCCTGCCACTGCTCACGCGTGGGGAACTCATAACCCCACTCGAAGTCGAGTGCATCGGCGGCCACAGAGCGGCCGGCGTCCTCGCAGGGGCCCTGGCCGCGTTGCCGGACGGTGTCGGCACCGGGGTAGGCGCCGGGGTCGAAACCCACGACCTCGACGGCGCGCCAGCGGTGAGGTTCGCTGCACAGCACGCGTTCGAAGTCCTTGGCGTCGGGGGCGGCGGTGCCACACATCGCGTAGCGTTCGCGCCCGGCCTCGGTGCCCAGTACGCCGGACAGGCGGCCCTTCCCGAGCGGGGCGAGCCGGTCCGAGCCAGCGATGGCGATCGCGTCGCAGCGCACCCAGTCCTCGCCCTGGTCAGACTCCGGCACCCCGGGGGTGAACCACACGGTGCGCAGCATGCTCAGGCGCAGGTCCCGCTCCGATCCGCCGACGAAGTCGGAGAAACGCTCGGGGCAGCGCTGGGCCACCTCGGCCTGGACCCGCTTGGAGTCGACGGCCAGCAGATGGCCGCCCACGACGTTGTCGATGCGACCCACATGGAAGGTCATGGCGGTGTGCTTGCCGTTGCACGTGGCCGCTTTGTCGGCGTTGGTCGGCGAGAGCGCGTCGCCGAAGCTGAGTCGGTAGCAGACCTTGTTCTCCGGGGCGGGCGCTGCGGTGGCCCGTGGCGGGGCCGCTGGTTCGGGGGTGGCACTCGGCTCGACGGCTGCGGGGGACTGCGACGTGGTCGGAGACGGATCGCTGCCGCCCGTGCAGGCGCCCAGGCTCAGCAGCGCGAACAGGACACCGGCGCAGAGCCGAAGGGATCGACGTGAATTCATCATCTGCTACTCGCTGGTCTTGGCCCAGCACACGGAGCGGCGGTTGCCGGCCTCCCACTCGGCCTCGTGGAACCAGGTGTAGCCGAAGTCGAAGTCGACCGGATAGTTCAGCCACGCCCCGACCGAGTCCGAGCAGAAGTCGCGGGTCGTGACCTCGACCAATCTGTCACCCGGGTAGGGGTCGGACTCATTGCCCACCTTGATGGTGGTGACGGCGCGCCAGTCGTGTGCTTCGGAGCAGGGCACCTTGGGGGAGTCCGCCACGGTCTCGCCTGCCGCGCACACCAACCAGGCGTCGCCGGGACGACCCTGGAGCAGGCCCTGGGCGTCGCGGGGCAGGTCGACGTAGGTCGCGCTCTGCTCGCCGCCGCCGACGACATCGCAGCGGTACCAGCGGGCGCCCTTCTCCCAGTCCTCCGGCGTGGGGCGGAACCACGCCCAACTCACGACGGTGCGCATCACCAGCGACTCATCTGCACCCAGGAAGGCTGCAAACTTCTTGCTGCAGGTTTCGTAGGCGAACACACTGAGTTCGTCGGCGTCGTAGTCCGCCGTGCGCAGCCGATCGGGAACCTCCCCCACGGCGTAGGTCTGCGCGGTGTGGGGCTTGGCGCAGTCGAGGATCGGCGAGGCGTTACTCGCCAGCGCGACGTCGTTCGGGGTCAACGAACGACAGGCACCCAAAGCCGGCAACTCCTTGGCCGCGACCACGTCCGGGTCGGGACCGGAGGCGGTGCCGGATCCTCCGCACGCACTCAAGCCGAGGCTCAGGGCGGCGAACAGAACACCGCGCAGCACCCAGGTCGAGGACATTCGCAGATCGTACGTCGTCGCTCACAGCGATCTATTGACACGTGTCAAAACAGCGGTAGGGTCGCTTCACCGAGTGATGAGGAGCACACCCACCGTGACAGATGTCAGCAGTGTCCGAAGCAGTTCTGGGGCGCACACCACCCCCACCCACCGAGCCGACGGTCGACCCCGTCAGACCGCCGCCGTGATCGGAGCCGGCATCAGCGGCCTGACCTCGGGCAAGATGCTGGCCGACTACGGCGTCGACTACACCTGCTTCGAAAGCTCGGATCGGATCGGCGGCAACTGGGCCTTCGGCAACCCGAACGGTCACAGCAGCGCCTATCGCTCGCTGCACATCGACACCTCGAAGCACCGGCTGTCCTTCAAGGACTACCCGATGCCCGAGCACTACCCGGACTTCCCGCACCACACCCTGATCAAGGAGTACCTCGAGGGGTACGCCGAGGCCTTCGATCTCAAGCGCCACATCGAGTTCGAGAACGGCGTCGTTAGCGCCACCCGTCTGGACGGGGGAGGATGGGAACTGGTCGACCAGGCCGGTGCGACCCGCCGCTTCGACCTGCTTGTGGTGGCGAACGGCCACCACTGGGATCCGCGTACGGCGGAGTTCCCCGGTGAGTTCACCGGTGAGTCGATCCACTCCCACCACTACATCGACCCGCACGACCCGCTCGAGTTCACCGGGAAGCGCATCCTGGTCGTCGGTCTGGGTAACAGTGCAGCCGACATCACCGTCGAGCTGTCCTCCCGGTCGCTGCAGAACGAGGTCACGCTGTCGACGCGTTCGAGCGCCTGGATCGTCCCGAAGTACAGCGGCGGTCTGCCCGCGGACAAGTACTTCGTGACCAGCCCGCACATCCCGTTGGCCTGGCAGCGGTGGGTCCTGCAGAAGATGCAGATCTTTGCGGGGACCAACCCCGAGCTCTACGGCCTGCCCGCGCCGAACCACAAGTTCTTCGAGGCCCACCCGACCCAGTCGGTGGAGCTGCCCCTGCGGCTCGGCTCCGGTGACGTCACGCCCAAGGGCAACGTCAGGCTGCTGGACGGCAAGACGGTGCACTTCGAGGACGGGACCTCCTCGGAGTTCGACGTCATCGTCTACGCCACGGGGTACAACATCACCTTCCCCTTCTTCGACCCCGAGTTCCTCAGCGCGCCGGACAACCAGATCCCGCTGTTCAAGCGGATGTTCAAGCCCGGCATCGACGATCTGGTGTTCATGGGGTTCGCGCAGTCGACCCCGACCCTGTTCCCGTTCGTGGAGAGCCAGGCACGCCTGCTGGCGGCCTACGCGGTGGGTCGCTACGCCCTGCCGGATGTCGAGACGATGGAGCGCGTCATCGTCGAGGACCAGCAGAAGTACACCGGCCACGTCCTGGACCGGCCCCGGCACACCCAGCAGGTCGACTACTTCGTCTACGAGCACGACCTGCGCACCAAGGAACTACCGGCCGGCGCGCAACGCATACGCAGCACGGCCCGTCGAACCCCTGTCGCCCGGTGAGCGCCTCCGCAGCCCACCGAGGTGATCAGCGGCGTACTGCCCTGCTGGCGTCGCTGGACAGCCTGCTGCAGGACGGGCAGGGGCACCTCGACTCGATCAACATCGCGGAGATCTCCCGTCGAGCGGGGGTGACCCGGTCGGCGTTCTACTTCTACTTCGAGAACAAGCAGGCGGCGGTCGCCGCGCTCAGCAACGAGATGTACGACGAGGTGTTCGCCGCCGCTGCCCACCTGACCGGCGATGCAGGCCCCGCCGCCAACATCGAGGCAACGATCCGGCAGGTCTTCGGGGCCTGGGAGAGGCACCAACACCTCTACCGGGCCATGCTCGAGGCCCGAGCGACCAGTTCGGCCGTCCGGGAGATGTGGGACAGCGACCGGTCCTCGTTCGTCGGTCCGGTCGCAGCCATCATCGATGCCGAACGAGCCGCCGGGAACGCCCCCGATGGCCCGACGGCCGCCGACTCCCAGGCCCTGGCCACGGTGCTGCTGGATCTGAACGACCGGATGCTCGAGCGTCTGGCTCGGGGCACCGATCTCAACCACGAGGACCTCCTCAACGCCACCGTGACCGTGTGGCTCAACGCGATCTACGGAAGGACCGATCGATGACCTCGACAGAGACGAGCCAGTTGCCCGACCACACCTCATCGGTGCCTGCGGGCTCCGAACAGGTCAGTTTCGATTCCGGCGGCACCACCTGCGACGCGTGGCACTTCGCCGGGCAGGGTGATCGTTTCTCCGGACCGGCCGGTCGGCCGATCGTGGTCATGGCCCACGGGCTAGCGGGGACGAAGGATTCGGGGTTGGCCCCGTTCGCCCAGCGCCTGGCCGCAGCCGGTCTCGATGTGTTCGCCTTCGACTACCGGGGTTTCGGAGCCAGCGGTGGGCATCCTCGTCAGACGGTCGTTGTCACCGGTCAGGTGAAGGACTTCCAGGCCGCCATGGCGGCCGCCGCCACCCGACCCGGCGTCGACCCGAGCCGACTGGTGTTGTGGGGAGTCTCCCTGGCCGGTGGCCACGTCCTGGCCGCCGGTGCCGGACGTGAGGATGTCGCTGCGATCGTGTCGCTGACCCCCTTGGTGGACGGCCGCGCTGCGGGACGTCACGCCCTGGCCTCGCACCCGAAGTCCGCGTTGCTGAAGTCCACTGTCGCGGGCGTGCGCAGCAAGGTCGCCGGTGTCCGGGGGAGGCCGCCGGTGATGATGGCGGTGGTGGGGGAGCCCGGTGACTTGGCCGCCCTGACGCTCGAGGGGCTCCGCGAGGACTACCTCGCCCTGGCCGGTCCGACCTGGCGCAACGAGATCGACGCCACCGTCGGGCTGCAGTTGGGGGCTCACCGCCCGATCACCGAGGCGAAGAACGTCGCCTGCCCGATGTTGGTGCAGATCGCCGACTTCGACCGCAGCGCTCCGCCGCAGGCCGCGGCGAAGGCGGCCTTCAAGGGCCGCGCCGAGGTGCGGCACTACCCGTGCGACCACTTCGACGTCTGGCCCGGCAAGGACTGGTTCGAGGCCACCGTCGAGCACCAGGTGGCCTTCCTGACCCGCCACCTGACCGCCACGAGTAAGGAGAGCTGAGATGGCCGAGAACCTGCAGCAACTTCTGCGCGAACGCGCCCACGAGCAGACCATCGCCGTACGGCACCATGACGAGACGTGGACCTGGGAGCAGTACGTCGACGAGGCGTGCGCCGAGGCCCACACATTGATCGACCTGGCCGACCCCGACCGACCCCTGCACGTGGGTGTCCTGCTGGGGAACACCCCCGAGATGCTGCGTTCGATGGCGGCCGCGGCCCTGGGTGGGTATGTCCTGGTGGGCCTCAACACGACGCGTCGTGATCTGGCCCTGGCGGCGGACATCGCTCGCTCGGAGTGCCAGATCCTGTTGGTCGCCGACGAGTACCGCCACCTGCTGGACGGGCTGGACCTGCGTGACGTCCGGGTCGTGGGCGTCGACTCCGACGAGTGGCGTGCGGTGGCAGCGGGTGCCGGGACCGAGGAACTGGTCCCTCACACCGAGGTCGAGGCCATGGACACCTTCATGATGATCTTCACCTCCGGCACCAGCGGTGAGCCGAAGGCCGTCCAAGTGGCGCACCTGATGGTGCTGTTCGCCGGTCTCGATCTGGTCGGCCGGGTCTCGTTGACCCCCGAGGACGTCTGCTACATCTCGATGCCGCTGTTCCACTCCAACGCGGTGGTCGCCGGGTGGGGCATCGCCGTGGCGGGTGGCGCAACGATGGTGCCCGCGAAGTTCTCGGCCTCCCAGTTCCTCGACGACGTCCGCCGCTACGACGTGACGTACGCGAACTACGTGGGCAAGCCGTTGGCCTACGTCCTGGCGACGCCGCCGGGACCCGACGACGCGGACAACTCGCTGCGGGTCGCCTTCGGCAACGAGGCCAGCGACCGGGACATCGACGACTTCGCCCGCCGCTTCGGGTGCCGGGTGATCGACGGGTTCGGTTCCACCGAACTGGCCATCATCATCACCCGCGAGGACGGGACGCCGCCCGGCTCGGTCGGCAAGGGCCGCGAAGGGGTGGCCATCTACAACGCCGACACCGGTCAGGAGTGTGCGGTCGCGCAGTTCGACGAGCACGGTGCCCTGTCGAACGCCGATCAGGCGGTCGGTGAACTGGTGAACACCCAGGGTGCGGGCTACTTCCAGGGCTACTACAAGGACGAGACCGCGACCGACGACCGAATGCGTGACGGCATGTTCTGGTCGGGGGATCTGGCCTACCGGGACTCCGAGGGGTGGATCTATCTCGCCGGCCGCACCGCCGACTGGATGCGCGTTGACGGGGAGAACCTTGCGGCGGCACCTATCGAGCGGGTGCTCCAACGACTGGAATCGCTGAGCAGAGTTGCGGTCTACGCCGTGAGGCAGGGCAAGGACGAGGTCGGCGACCAGGTGATGGCGGCCATGGTCCTGCGCGACGGGGCCTCGTTGAGTGAGGCGGAGTTCGAGGCGTTCCTCGCCGACCAGGCCGATCTGTCACCCAAGGCGTGGCCACGTTTCGTCCGGATCGCCGCAGATCTGCCATCGACCGCGACGAACAAGATCCTCAAGCGTGAGTTGATCGCCGAGGGCCCCACCGCTGGCGCCGGGACCCTGTGGGTGCGTGCGGAGCGCGGGACGTCGTACACGCCGGCCTGAACGGGGGGAGGCAACCCTGTCGCCTAGGCAACGTCCAGGCGATCGAGGACGGCGGCCACGACCTCGTCGGGTGTGCCGCTCACGTCCACGGTGTCGACCGACTCGTCGTCCGTGCCGGGTTCGTACGTCGCGAGTTGCGAGTTGAGCAGTGACGAGGGCATGTAGTGCCCACGCCGCGACCGCAGGCGTTCGGCTAGGACCTCGGCCGGGGCGGACAGCATGACGACGCGTACGCCGGGCGCACCGGCCCGCAGACGGTCCCGGTAGGCGCGGCGTAACGCCGAACAGGCGCACACCCCGTCGGGGTGCTCGGCCAGCCACGCGGCGACGGCGTCCAGCCAGGGCCACCGGTCCTCGTCGGTCAACGGGGTCCCGGCCGCCATCTTGGCGACCGAGGCATCGGAGTGGAGGTCGTCGGCGTCGAGGAAGGGGCGTCCCAGTCGATCCGCGACCTCCCGGCCCACTGTGGTCTTGCCGGTCCCCGAGACCCCACCGACGACCAGGGGGCGGCTCATGCCAGCGCGCGGTCGAGGTTCATCGCCGCGCTGATCAGGCTGAGATGGGTGAAGGCCTGGGGGAAGTTGCCGAGTTGCTCACCGGACAGGCCGACCTGCTCGGAGTAGAGACCGAGGTGGTTGGCGTAGGTGAACATCTTCTCCAGGGCCAGGCGCGCGTCCTTTAGGCGTCCGACCCGGGTCAGGGCCTCGACGTACCAGAACGAGCAGAGCGAGAACGTCCCCTCGCCGCCGTCCAGACCGTCGGAGGACTCCTCGGCGTTGTAGCGGAACACCAAACTGTCGGAAACCAGACCGTCCTCGATCGCCCCGAGCGTGGAGACGAATCGGGGGTCGTTGGGAGCCACGAACTTCACCAGCGGCATCAGCAGTACGCCGGCGTCCAGGGTGGTGGCGCCCTCGTGCTGGACGAACGCACCGGATTCGCCGAGGTCGGGGTTCCAGCAGTCGGCGAGGATGCGTTCGGTGATCTGGTCGCGCACCTCCGACCACCGGGACAGATCACCGGGCAGGCCGCGCTGGCGGGCGGTGCGCATCATCCGCTCGACCGCCACCCAACACATCAGGCGCGAGGTGGTGTGTTTGCGGGGTTCGTCCCGGATCTCCCACATGCCGGCGTCGGCGCGGTCCCAGTTGTCCAGCAGCCATTCGAGCAGCGCGGTCAGGTCGGCCCAGGCGTCGTGGCTGATCCCGGGGCCGTATTTGTTGAACAGATAGACCGAGTCGATCAGCTCGCCGTAGATGTCGAGTTGGAGTTGGTGCACGGCGGCGTTCCCGACGCGGACGGGTTGGGAGTCCCGGTAGCCGCGCAGGTGATCGAGCTCGATCTCCTCCTCCGGGACGTTGCCGTCGATGTCGTAGAGGACCCGCAGAGGACCGAGGTCGTCCTTGCTGGCGGTGGACGCCTCACGCTCACGTTCACTGATCCGTTCGGACAGCCAGCCCATGAAGGCGCCTGCCTCGTCGGTGAACCCGAGCCGCAGCAGCGCGTAGAGGCTGAAGGCGGCGTCGCGCACCCACACGAACCGGTAGTCCCAGTTGCGCTCACCCCCGATGGACTCGGGCAGACTCGTGGTCGGGGCCGCGATGATCGCGCCGCTGGGCTCGTGAGTGAGGAGCTTGAGGGTGATCGCCGAGCGGTTGACGGTCTCCCGCCAGCGTCCGGCGTACGTCGAATGCGCGAGCCAGGTCTGCCAGAAGGTCACCGTCTGACCGAACAGGTCCGCGGGGTCGGCAGGGTCGGAGGCGGCATCGACCTGCTCGTCCTCGTCGAGAACCCGAAGGACGAACTGGACCTCTTCGCCGCGGCTCAACCGCAGGTCTGCCGTGATGTCGGGGCCCTCCACGGACACGTCGGCGGTCGCAGTCAGATGCAGGCGTACGCCGTCCCCGCTGATCAGGATCCCGTCGCCCGATTGGTCGAGGGTGGGCTCGACTCGGCCGTAGTCCGGCCGGGCCGCCAGAGCCATCCTGATCCGCACACTGCCGCGGACCGCGACCACGCGACGCACCAGGCGCTGCTGGTGCTGGTCGTCGTGGGCCTTGCGGATCGGCATGAAGTCGTGGACCTCGGCGACGCCCTCCTCGGTGTGGAGGCGGGTGACCAGGATGGCCGAATCGGGGTAGTAGAACTGGCTGGTGCTGGTGGTGCCGTCGACGGGTTCGATCTGCCAGGAGCCGGCGTCGGGGTCGAGGATCCCTCCGAAGACGCTGGGGGAGTCGAACCGTGGGGCACAGAACCAGTCGATGGTTCCCTCGGTGCCGACCAAAGCGCAACTGCGAAGGTCCCCGATCAATCCGTGGTCGGAGATCGGGACCCAGGGGTGTTCGTTGTCGTCAGGCACGGAGCCGCCAGCCGCCGCGCGGCAGGTCCAGCGCCGCTTCGGGCCCCCAGGAGCCGGTCTCGTAGGTCTGCAGGTCGGGTGGATCTTCCAGGACCGGTGCGCACACCTCCCAGAGTCGTTCGACCTCGTCGGAACGGGTGAAGAGGGTCTGGTCCCCGCGCAGCACATCGAGGAGGAGCCGTTCGTAGGCCTGGAGCGGTTCGTCGTCCGGGGTCTGTTCGCCCAGGTCGAGACGCATCGTCGCGTCGGTGAGGACCATGTCCGGCCCGGGCCGTTTCGCACGGGCGTGCACGGTGATCTGGGCGTCGTCGGTGAGCTCGAGCATCAGGTCGTTGGGCCCGGGGTCGCCGTCGAACAGCTCAGTCTTCGGGGTGCGGAAGCGCAGGGTGATCGTCCGCCGGGTCGACGCCATGGACTTGCCGGTGCGGAGGTAGAACGGGACGTCTCGCCAACGGTCGTTGTCGACGTAGGTCTCGATAGCCACGAAGGTCTCGACCTGCGAGTCGTCCTCGACGTCCTCCTCGTCGCGGTAGCCGTCGTACTGACCGCGAACCACGCGCGCCGGATCCAGCGGGCGGAGGGCGTCGAACACCGCCGACTTGGCGTCGCGGACGTGCTTCTCGTCGAAGCAGCCCGGGTCCTCGAGGGCCACGAAGCCGAGGATCTGGAACAGATGGGTGGAGATCATGTCGCGCAGAGCCCCCGTGGACTCATAGAAGCTGCCTCGCCCCTCGAGTCCGAGTTCCTCGGGGACGTCGATCTGGACCGACTCCACGGTGTCGCGGTGCCAAGCCGGCTCGAAGAGGCCGTTGGCAAAACGCAGAGCCAGGATGTTCTGCACCGTCTCCTTGCCGAGGAAGTGATCGATCCGGAAGATCTGGGCCTCCTCGACGACGTCGTGGAGCGCCGCGTCGAGTTCGCGGGCCGAGTCGAGGTCCATGCCGAACGGCTTCTCGACGACCAGGCGTGCTCGGTCGGTCAGGTCCTCCCGGTCGAGCATCTCGATGATGCCGATCATCGCGGAGGGGGGCACGGACAAGTAGACGAGGCGGCGTACCTCACCCTCGAACCGGTCCTCGGTCTCGCGGACCGCTTGGGCCAGGTCTGCCCCGTCGTCGGCGTCGGAGACCACGAACCGAACCCGGGACAGGACGTCGTCGGCGACACCGTCGTCGAGATCGTCCAGGCTGTCCTCGAGGGCCTCGCGCATCTCGGAACGGAACTCCTCATCGGTTCCGGGGGAGTGGCGTCCGGTGCCGATGACGGCGTACTCCTCAGGGAGTCGGCCGGCAGCCGCCAATCGGTAGAGACCGGGGAACAACTTGCGTTGGGCAAGGTCGCCGGTGGCGCCGAAGAGTACGAGGACATGCGGGCTGAGGTCTGCGTCGTGGTCGCTCATCACGCTTCAGCCTACGAGCGTGGTCCCGACAATTCACGGACGATGTGGGGTCCTTCACCCGTGGGGGTGAGTCACGCGATCAGGAGAGCGGCGAGTGTGGCCCCGAGCTCGTACGCCCCTTCGAGGGCTGGCTCATTCACTTCGCCCATGACGTCAAGGACCGGCGCGGCCTGGGTCCATGGCAGGGCGCCGGTGATGGACAGGACCGACCGGACGGCGCCACTGGTGTCGTAGCGACCGTGCACGTAGAGACCGAAGGGCTTCGTGGCCGGGGCCTGCCCACCGCTCGCCGATCCGTCGTCGGCGAGAGAGCCGCCGATCTCGAGGAACAAGGAATCGAAGAAGTGCTTCAGCGCGCCGGACATGTAGCCGAAGTTCGCCGGTGTGCCCAACACATAGGCGTCGGCGGACCGTACGTCGTCGGCGGACGCCTCGAGTGCCTGCCGGACCACTACGTCAACGCCTTCGATGGAATCGTCATTCGCGCCCGCGATGACCGCATCGGTCAACGATCGAACCGTCGGGGTGGGGGAGTGATGAATGACCAGCAGCGAGGGCATGGGGCCACCCTCCCAGAGGTTCGACCTGTGCGGCATCGACGATGCTGGCGGGACGGCGTAGGTTGACGTCGAAATGGCCTACTCACCTGCGCGGATCGTCATGGTGGCCGCTGGTTGCGTTGTCCTCGGACTTGGCGTGGCGATGCTCCTGACCGCCGATCTAGGCTCGGACGGCTACTCGACCCTTGTCAACGGGTTCGCGATAGCGCTGGGTGTCTCGTTCTTGACCGCAAACTTCATCGTCGGCGCGCTCTTCTTGTTGGTCGCCGCCTCGCGCCAGGTCTATCCGGGGCCGGGGACCGTGGTGCAGGTGGTCGTCGTCGGATTCACCGTGTCCGTGATGCTCGGGGTGCTGAGGACGCCAGACCAGCTGGTGGGTCAGGTGGTGCTGTTGGCCGCAGCGTTCCCGGTGTTGGCGGTCGGGATCGCGACCTACCTCGGCAGCCAGACAGGCGCTGGACCTGCCGAGGCTGCGGCGTTGGCGTGGGACCCGCCGGTGCCCTTCCGTTGGAGTTACAGCCTCGTACAGGGCGGTGGTGCACTCGTGGGCTGGTTGCTCGGAGCCACCCTGGGAGCCGGAACTATTGCCGTCATCGTGCTTCTTGGTCCCGGTGTCGACCTGGCCAGCAGACTGCTCCGCCTCGACATCAGCCAACGGCAGGTCACCGTCAACGAGACGTCTTGACCCCTACCCTGATGAGACAGGGCAAGGTCAGCGGCTTGCCTTGCGCAGGACGCTGACGCAGAAGGTGGCGTCGTCGGTCCAGGGGCGCAGGTCGAAGGTCGCGAAGCGTTGCTCGAGAACCAGGGCCGTTCCCGACGCGGCCTCATCCAGATCGGCGGGACCGAAGTCGCGACTGGTCCGGCACCCGATCATGAGAAACCCGTCAGGACGGAGGTGGGCGTCCATTCGTTCCAGCACACGCGTGCGGACCGGCGGGCTCACGAAGTCCATCACGTTGCCCACGATGAAGGCGCCGTCGAACGGCTCCGCCTCACCGTGAGCGGCGAGATCCAACTCGGACAGATCGGAGACGACCCACGTCGCGTCGGGATGGTCGGCGCGCGCTGCCTCGATCAGCAGGGCATCGATGTCGGCTCCGACCACGTGGTGACCAAGGCCGGCCAAGTGACCGCCGTGTCGCCCGGGTCCGCAGCCCGCGTCGAGGAGGCGGGCGCCGCGCGGGGCCAGGGCGTCGACGAGACGAGCCTCGCCCTGGAGGTCCTGTCCGTGTGCGGCCATCTCACGGAAGCGCTCGACGTAGTCACGTGAATGCGCTTCGTCGGTGAGGCCCGGCCAGGGCGTGGGTTGGGGCGCGCCCGTGTGGGGTGAATGTCCGGAGTGTTCAGAGGCCTGCATCCAGCCAATCTAACGACGATGGCGTGTCGAGGCATAAGGGGGAGACTCACACCTCGAGGGAGACCGTCACGGGTCCATCGTTGGTCAGGGTCACCTGCATGTGTGTCCGGAACCGGCCGGTCCCCACTGATACGCCTAGCGTTCGCAGAGCGTCGACAACGGCCTGACACAGGGGCTCGGCGACCTCGGGGCGTGCTGCTGCAACGTAGCTGGGCCGGTTGCCCTTCGCGGTGTCGGCGTACAGCGTGAACTGGCTGACCACGAGAACCTCCCCGGCCTCGTCGAGGACCGATCTGTTCATCACGCCGGCCTGGTCATCGAAGATCCGAAGCTTCGCGATCTTGTTGGCGAGCTTCTCGGCCTGGGCAGGGGTGTCGTCGTGAGTGACGCCCACGAGGACGCAGAGCCCCGGCCCGATCGAACCAACCTGCTCTCCGTCGCTGGTGACGGAGGCGGCGGTGACACGTTGGATCAGGGCTCGCACGTGGCCATCGTGCCAGGGACGCACTGATAGCCCGACCTCACGTGGATGGTCGGGCTGTCGGGGCTCGGTGGTCAGGGTTCGGCTGGGTCGGGTTCTAGTCGTTGGGTTCCGCGTTGATCGCGGAGCAGGTCGAACCCGGTCGGCGTTGTCCAGAGGTAGACCCCAGGATCGAGGACCACGTAGGACCATCTGCTGTGGGTTTTGGCTCGGTGGTGTCGCCGGCACAACGGCGCCAAGTTCCTTGCACGTTGCTAATCTGCCCCCCCATGAACAAGCCCA
Source organism: Nocardioides salsibiostraticola (assembly GCF_054783655.1). Taxonomy (NCBI): domain Bacteria; kingdom Bacillati; phylum Actinomycetota; class Actinomycetes; order Propionibacteriales; family Nocardioidaceae; genus Nocardioides; species Nocardioides salsibiostraticola. Next base: position 29,994 of record NZ_BAAGQD010000016.1, read on the forward strand.
CCGCCACCGCGCTCTACGCCCGCATCTCTCACGACATCGAGGGAGCCGGGGCCGGGGTCAACCGACAGTTAGAAGACTGCCGCAAACTAGCCGACTCGTTGGGCTGGGCGGTGGGTGGCGAGTACGTCGACAACGATGTGTCGGCCTACTCCGGCAAGCCCCGTCCCGAGTACGAACGGATGCTCGCTGACCTGACCGATGGCCTGGTCGACGCTGTGATCGTCTACCACCTCGACCGCCTCACCCGACAGCCACGCGACCTCGAGAAGTTCGTCGACACCGTCCAGGCCGCAGGAGTCACCCACGTCCGGTTCGTGGGCAGTGACGCCGATATCGGCACCGTGGACGGCCTTTCGATGATCCGGATGCTGGCGATCTTTGCCTCAGCAGAGTCCGCATCGAAGTCCCGCCGCATCACCCGCAAGCACCAGCAGAACGCCGCCGAAGGCAAACCCGGCAACAACTCAACCCGAGCATTCGGCTACGAGTCCGACGGCATCACCATCCGCCCCGACGAAGCAGCAGTCTTCCGCACCGTCGTAGCGAGGTTCCTCGCGGGCGAATCCGCCAATTCCCTGGCCGCGTGGCTGCAAGACGAAGAGATCCCGACCGTCCGCAACTCCGGTTGGCGCACCAGCACCCTGCGCGGAATGCTCATGAACCCCAAGTACGCCGGACTACGCGCCCTGAAAGGAGTCGTTGTCGGACCCGGCCAATGGGACGCCATCATCACCGAAGACGACCACCGCCGGGTCCTGGCCATGTTCGCTCAGAGGAAGGTCTCAGGACGCCGCGCACCCCAGCGGTACCTGCTCTCTGGTCTGTGCCGGTGCAGTCGCTGCGGAAACCGCCTGTTCTCCAGCGCACGCACCAACCCCAACGGAACGAGAACGCGGCGATACGTCTGCGTGTCAGGGCCCGATCAGGGAGGTTGTGGGCGCATGACCATCACGGCCGAACCCCTAGAGCGGTTGCTCCTCGACGCCGTGTTCTTCCGGCTCGACACTCCCGCGCTGGCCGACACCATCGCCGGTAGGTCAAGTGCTGATGTTCGCGTGAATGAGTTGACCACTGAGTTAGACCAGGCCAAAGAGCAGCTCGAAGAACTCTCCGCCGCCTACGGCAACCGCCAGGTCACCATGAGCGAGTGGCTGACCGCGAAGAAACCCATCCAGGCTCGCGCTGAAGCCGCCCAACGCCAGTTAGCGACCCTGACCCACACCACCGCCCTGACCGGACTGGTCGGCAATGGGCAAGGACTGCGCGACAACTGGGCAACGATGAACCTGTCCCGCCAGGTCGCAGTGGTCAAAGCCCTGGTCGACCACATCGTCATCAGCCCCGGTGCCCCAGCATCCCAGGTGCTGGACCCTGCCCGGGTGGGCGTCGTGTGGCTCCACTGATGGTCACGTCCCGTCGGTTCCGCGGGTGCCGCTGCGCTTGCGCGCCCGCGTCCCCGCCGTGGCCGCGCCCAGCAGCGTCCCCACCCTCCGCACCACCGTCGGATCAGTGACCCTCACCGGGACGCCCTGAGCCTCACACGAAGCCGTCACCCACGCGGCCAGTTCCTCATCAGTAAGGTGGCTCAGTCCCATGCGAACCACACCGCCGGCGGACCCTGCCAGTCCTCCGCCTCATCCGAGGACCAGCACCTCGCCGGCGCGGCCCCCATCACCGCTTGAGCCTTCCCCAGCACCTCACCGGACCACCGCCCACTCAGCCGCATCACCGGCGGCTGGAACCCCTGGCCCACGTCATAGCGATGCAGCCGACCTGCCCGCGAGCCCTCATCAGCGTCGAACGACTTCGATACGTACTTCGATAAGTACCCCGCGGCCTTCCGCGCCTCGTGCAGCGAAGTCGACCCGACCGGCAGATCACCGATCCGCTTGATATGGACGAACCCATGCCCCCACGACGCCTCGACCAGGCCCCGCGGCACGTACTGGCCGACCGCGAAGTGCAGGTGCAGGCCATGGCCGGTCTTGTGCCACTCCGGCACCCACAGATACGGCAACGAGCGACCACCCAGGCCGGTGCGCAACCGACGAAAGAACACCGCCGCGTCAGCCCGCGCTTGAGCAGGGTCATGCACACCCGTACCGGCGTAGGTCAGTGTCCCGAACCGGTTCAACCGATTCGCCGCGCAATACCGCCGCACCTTCCCCCGCGCACGACGAGCCGCCTCAGAGCGTGACCGCTCCGGATCAGCAGCAGGCGTACCCGGCACCCACCCCGACCCACGTGGACGATACGAGGACTGAAACGAGCCCCCCGCCTCACCAGCCGAGGGATACAACGACAAAAACCAACCCGCATCAGGACGGGACAACGCATCAACAACAGAGGCCACCAGGAACTCCCAGGAACGAAGCCGAAAGAGGACTTCGACCTCGACCGGAGAGAGGGCAAAAGGGAGTCGAGGCCCTAGCCGTATGCCCTGGTGTCAGTGATGGGCGTATCTGTTCTCAGCATCCGGTAACGCGCATATGTGCTTCTCCGTGGAACGGCCCACGGACCCGGTGGCGCAACTTCGATTCGGAATCGCCCGCAAGCGGGCCATCTGGGCGTCATCCTGCCACACGCACCGCCCTGCGGTCCGGGTGTCGTCGTGCCCGGCGGGGGTGTGCCGCCACCCCAACCGCGCTCCTACGTCGCGCGCCCGGGGCCCCTGCGACCCGAGAGACACCCCCGCCCGCCCCGCACGACGCCACCCTCACGACCAAACGAGTTTCGTTGCTACTTCAAGTCAAGAGGTGAGGCCCCCGCGATGATTGCCTCTTGTGCAGCAAGACGGACCAACTCGATGTCGGGCGCTAGAGACCTGGCTTCGGGACCAGTAGGCATTAGAAGTTCAACGCCGCCCTCGCCGCCGTCTGACTTGGTATGAACAATCCTGCATCTAATGTCATAGATTCTGTCGGCCACTTGATCCCGAATGTCAGCGTTGGACGACCCCATTCTCAGGGGCAGTAGACCCGCGACTGCCTGCTTCTTGTTGCAAAAATGGTCTTTGGCCATCTCAGAACTATTGATATACCGAAGGATTGAATCCCCATCTAAACATCTGCGAATCGCTGCTCTTAGCTGCTCCCTCTCGGACATCCCAAACTTGATGGTCGGTCGCATCGCTTCGACAAGACGCACTATCGACAGATTGTCGGATGCATCAAATAGTGGATTCCTGATCGTTTGCTGAACTTTTCTCGTTACCTCATCCTGCGTGAATATAGGAAAAAAATACTCGAGAACTTGATAAAACGCGAGAAAGGAAAGGAGCGGGAGTCCCTGTGCTGATCTCCCATACCTGTAGAGACCGATGGGTTGAGACGGGTAACGGTTCACCGGAAAATCAGCCGGTCGAGTCACAGAATCCGGTCGAAGGCGGATCCGATTAGTTCTCGACCATCCGGCCACTAGCTCGATGACGGCCCCATAACGGACATCCAGGTCAAAGAAAAAAGAGTCACTGAGTTTTCGCAGTGATTCTGCAGTTGCGTCAGTCTTCTCGTGCTCCAACCCCGACAACTTCAACGTCACTACGTTAGATCGGCGAGAAATACCTCTCACCGCGCGGAAATAATCGCTTGCAGTTCCCAGTTCGAGTTTTACCCCGTCGCGTTCGACGCAAAGCCGCCAATTCCGAACCCTACGAAAGAAAGGTGTCTCTTCCGCCGGCTCTTCCCCGTCATTCTCGACCGATTCCAGTTCCTCGAACCCCGGAATTCGCCGCAGGTTCGTTGTCATGTTTCGGGTCCGTACCTGTGCCTCTATGTCACCTGTCAGCGTGTTTACTATTGCCAGCAGGTCAGGAAGGAAACGAACTGACGCCAGGTCGATCCCTTCCAAAAATACGGCGTCCTGGGGGGCGTAAGTAACTCTTCGCACCTCTCGCCCAGATGGGTATTCGACGCGCAGCCAGACCGAGTCGGCGTCGGCGTCGGTGTCGTAACCGTCCGTCGTGTCGCTTCGCAAGCCTGCGCTTTGAGCTTGCAATTGCAGATCGGCTAGAGGTTTAGGGACGCTAGTCACGGCCGCCTCGTTTTCGGTTCCGAGAGTCTCATCAGTCATGTCGCCACCGTAGTGTCGTTGACGGTGGTTGTCTTTGATCGCTCTCCGTGAGGGTGCACTAGCAACTTGCAAGGTTGCACGAACACGTCGGGCCGTCCTTGTTGTGTGGGATGACGTGGTCGGTGTCGCACTTGGCCGCATCGCGGGTGCAGTACGGGAACACACACGTCCCGGCGGTGATCTCTGCTTGTTCCTCGAGTCGTCTGGGGATTTCGTAGGCCTCGACGTAGTGGTGCTGATCCACATCCAGAATCGGTCGGACGATGATCCGGGTGTCGGGTCGCCCGCACCAGTCCCGGATCTGCTCCACCGTGATCGGGGTGCGGGTGTTGGCACAGCGTGCGACGTTGTCCTCGCCACGGATCGCGGCATCGGTGAGGTGCACGTGGAGCACGACGGTGCGGGGCGCTGGTTTCGAGGCTCGCTGCGCTCGCACCTCAACCGGCGCAGCCTCTTCGAAACCACCGGCCCCTGGGTCCAAGTCGAGCGCCCCCTGAGCCCGAGCAATCTCCCCAGCCGCGATCGAACGCCGTACGTCGAGGGACTCCTCGCACCCTAAGGCCAGCAACTGGTGGGCGACCGAAGCAATCGCTGCTTCGAGGTCCAACGCGTCCGCCAGATCCAGCGACGCGTCGACCTGGACGACCCCATCGATCCCGACATGAGGCAACCCGATGTCGAACCGACGCCGGTCCGCACACCGCTTGCGCTGCTCCTCAGCCTTCTCGGGGTCGAACCGGGCGGTCGCTTCCTCTACGAGGCGGTGGATCTGCGCCCACGAACACGACCTCGCAGCGTTCGCGAGGTGCCGGTCGACAAACGTCGCGCCCGCTTCAGGCAGCTTGTAGGTCTCATCGGCGACCTGCAGGGCC
>NZ_BAAGQD010000016.1:34946-76885 GCF_054783655.1 Nocardioides salsibiostraticola
TTCCCGGCCTCGACCTGGTTCCACAACAACGGGAGCCGGTACCGCAGTTCAGAAACCCGACAGATGTAGGCACCACCACTGTCAGTGGTCATCCCCAACACCGCGGCGAACTCCATCAGATCGAACTCGGTCACGAACGGGGAACCCTCCCCAGAGGTCCGCACCGCCCGGTTGCACATGTGGTCCATCTGATGGGTCGCGGGATCAACCTCGTTGACCACGATCCACTCCACGAGCGCCCGAAGCTTGTTGACCTCGAGGTCTTCGATCTCGCCCCTGATCCCAAGCACCCTCTTGAGCGCCACCTCGGAGGCGTCGGGAGACTCAGCCCCCGAGGGGCACGAATCGAGAGGTAGGTCGGTCATGAACTCATTGAATAGCAACCCACCGACAGTCCTTTTCGGTCGACGGATCGGTCTTCGCGGCGCTGGTTTCGAGGCTCGCTGCGCTCGCACCTCAACCGGCGCCAGGCTCGTTGTGCGTGCGGGGCCGGTGGTTTCGAGACTCGCTGCGCTCGAACCTCAACCGGCGTCCGAAGGCTCGCACCTCAACCGGCGCCTGTACCGGAACCTGCGGTAGGCTGGAAATCGTTATGACGCGACCACTGCTACTCCTTCGTTGCCGCACCGAGGTCTGACAAGTCCGGACCCCTCGTTGCGGAGAGTTCGCTGTGCCGGCCACCAGCTGCAACGAAGCGAGGAAGCATGACGAAGAAGCAGAACCCCCAACAGCCCAGTGGGATGCCTTTCGCGAGGTATGCGCCGTTCGAGCCGGTTCAACTGGCTGACCGGACCTGGCCCGCCAAGACCATCGCCGAAGCACCCCGGTGGTGTGCGGTCGACCTGCGCGACGGCAACCAGGCGCTCATCGACCCGATGTCTCCGGCCCGCAAGCTCAGCATGTTCAAACTGCTGGTCGAGATGGGCTACAAGGAGATCGAGGTCGGCTTCCCCAGCGCGAGCGAGACGGACTTCGACTTCGTCCGCCAGCTCATCGAGGGCGATCACATCCCGGACGACGTGGTCATCCAGGTCTTGACGCAGTGTCGTGAGCCGCTGATCGACCGCACCTTCGAGTCGCTGGTCGGGGCCAAGCAAGCGATCGTGCACTTCTACAACTCGACCTCGACCCTCCAGCGACGCGTGGTCTTCGGGCTCGACAAGGACGGCATCACCGACATCGCCACCCAGGGTGCGCGGCTGTGTCTGAAGTACGCCGAGATCCACACCCCGGACGCGCAGATCTACTACGAGTACTCCCCGGAGTCCTACACCGGCACGGAACTCGACTACGCGCTGGAGGTCTGCAGCGCGGTCATCGACGTCATCGAGCCCACGCCCGAGCGGCCCCTGATCATCAACCTCCCGGCCACAGTCGAGATGGCGACACCCAACGTCTACGCCGACTCGATCGAGTGGATGGATCGGAACCTGCCGCGACGCGACAGCATCGTGCTGAGCCTGCACCCCCACAACGACCGGGGAACCGCCGTGGCCGCCGCAGAGCTGGGGTACCTCGCGGGAGCCGACCGCATCGAGGGATGCCTGTTCGGCAACGGTGAGCGCACCGGCAACGTCTGCCTGGTCACCCTGGGTATGAATCTCTTCAGCCAGGGAATCGACCCGCAGATCTCGTTCGCCGACATCGACGAGATCCGGCGGACCGTCGAGTACGCCAACCAACTGCCCGTGCCCGAACGGCACCCGTACGGCGGAGACCTCGTCTACACCGCCTTCTCCGGCTCCCACCAGGACGCCATCAAGAAGGGCTTCGAGGCGCTGGCCGCCGACGCCGATACCGCGGGAGTCCCGATCGGCGAGCAGGACTGGGCCGTGCCCTACCTGCCGATCGACCCCAAGGACGTGGGCCGCACCTACGAAGCGGTCATCCGAGTCAACAGCCAGTCCGGCAAAGGCGGCGTGGCCTACATCCTCAAGGCCGAGCACAACCTGGAACTGCCCCGGCGGGCCCAGATCGAGTTCAGCCAGGTCATCCAACGCCGCACGGACGCCATCGGCGGCGAGGTGACACCGGAGCAGATCTGGACCGCCTTCCGCGCCGAGTATCTCGACCAGTCCAGTCCGCTCGCCCTCGACTCCGTGCACACCAGTTCAGCGGCGGGGGAGAAGGACGCCCTGACGGTGAACGTCAGCGTGGACGGTCAGATGCGGACGCTCGAAGGCTCCGGAAACGGTCCGATCGCAGCCTTCGTCAACGCCCTGAACGAGATGGAGCGCCCCGACGGGCAGCCGCCCTTCGACGTACGGGTACTCGACTACCACGAGCACGCGCTCTCATCGGGCGGAGACGCCATCGCTGCGGCGTACGTCGAGTGCGCCGTCGGAGATCACGTCCTGTGGGGAGTGGGGCTGGACGCGAACATCGTCACCGCCTCGTTGCGCGCGGTGATCGGCGCGGTCAACCGGTCTCCTCGACCGTAGAGACCAGCGACAGGCTCGGGGGAAGGGGAAGGCGCACCACGACCTTGGTGCCTTCCCCGACCTTCGAGGTCAGATCGATGCGACCCTGGTGGCTCTCCACGATGCTGGAGACGATGGCCAACCCCAGGCCCGTGCCCTGGATCGCGCGCTCCTGAGCCGTGGCGGTCCGGTAGAACCGCTGGAAGACCTTCTCGCGGTCGGCGGCGGCGATACCGATCCCGGTGTCGGCCACCGTGATGCGGGCCTGATTGCCGACGACCTCCAGGCCGACCTCGATCCGGCCTCCGTCCTCGGTGAACTTGATGGCGTTGCTGACCAGGTTGATGATCACCCGCTCGAGTTGGGCGGCGTCGCCCACGACCTCGACGTGGCTGTCCACCCCGGCAAAGACCACGTCGAGCTGACGCTTGGTCAACAGGGGTGGCACCGACTCCTCGGCCGTCCGGAGGACACCGCCGAGGTCGATGCGGCGGGAGTCACGTCGAGTCGTGTCGGACTGGAAGCCACTGAGCAGGAGAAGGTCGTCGCAGATCACGACCAGCCGCTTGCCGTTGCGCTCGATCGCCCGCAGCAGCCGCAGCTGGGCAGTGTCTTCCTCGTCCTCCGCGTTCCCCAGGAGCAGCTCGGTGTATCCGACGATGCTGGTGGTGGGCGTTCGTAGTTCATGCGAGACCGTCGAGACGAACTCGTCCTTCGCCCGATCGAGTTCGCGCAGTTGGCGAATCGCACCGCGCTCTGTCTCCAGCGCCTCCGCCAGCGCCCGTTGCGTCTCCCGAGGTTTGGTCACATCCTGGCCCACACAGAGGAAACCCACCCGGTCGGAGACGATGTCGTCGGTCAGGGACAGCGACATGGACACATCGATGGGTGCGCCGGTCTTGGTGATCCACGTCCAGTCTCGGGGTGGAGCCTCCTGCTCCAGGTCGATCGACCCGACCAGACTCATGAACTGTTCGCCGGGCGTGGAGGCCGAGGTTCGGTTCTGAAGCTGTTGGGGATCGAGGATCTCCACGAACGGCTTCCCCAGCACCTCCTCGGCGTCGAACCCGAGCAGGAGGGACGCCCCGTGGTTGAAGACCATGACCATCCCGCGGTTGTCGATCCCGATCAGGGCCGTACCGATGCCGGCCTGCATCAGGTGGGTCAGCAACCCGGCGCTGGCCCGTTCGGAGGTGACGTCCACCCCGGTCACCACGGCGTACTCCGAGGGGTTGCCGGGCGCAGAGACCACATTGCAGCTCCACATCACCCGGAGCCGCTCCCCGCCCTTGCCGAGCATCGGACGTTCGGCATAGACCGGTTGCCCCGAGCGGTTGGGCCACATCAGGAGTGAATCGAAATCGGTCTCGTCGATCGGAGCCAGCGGGGTGTTCCACACGGGTACTCCCAGCAGGTCCACCTCGGAGTACCCGGTGAGTTCGCGGGTGGCCGCGTTGAGTCTCAGCACGCGACCGCGCGAGTCGACGACCATGATGATGCAGCGAGCGGTGTCGACGGTGGCGTCGGTGAGTTGTTGAACAGACTCCACCCGAGCCATCGCCACCCGTTCGTCGGTCAGATCGATGAGCTGCACGGAGTAGATAAGCCCACGGTCGGTGTGCATGGTCGCGACGTGCACGTCGAGCCAACTCTCGTGTCGCAGTTCGGCCCGCGCCAACCCACGCCAGATCGGTCCTACGTCATCGCGCACCCAAGTGTGCGGCGTGGTGCGTACGTCGATTGGTTCGATGAGGTCGAGGAGATCCCAGCCACCCTCGCCCTCAGACGTCATCCCCAACGATTCTCGGGCGGCTTCGTTGATCTCGTCGACCACGAGGGTCGCTCCCTCGGCGTGCAGCAGCAGGATGCCCACGGGGGAGTCCAGGAACAGTTGATGCATGACCTCCTCGTTGTCGCGCGTGCGAGCCGACACCAAGGACGCCTGGTAGACGGCCGTCACCAGAGGGAGCGCTACGAGGTACAGCGACAGGACGAAGGCGTTGGCCACCAGCGCCACCACGATGGGTTCACTGTCCTGGGGGAGCAGGCTCGCGAAGGGACCGTCCCCGCGGAACGACACCGTGCCGACGATCGCTGAGAGGGCGCCCAACTCCAGGGCAACGACACGCCGGTCGAGACGTAGTGCCGCCCAACCGAGGATGGGAACGAGGAGGAAAGTCAGCGACAAGCCCTCGGTCATCCCGAACACCAGGTAGGCCACGGCGCTGATGACGCCGACTTGAGCAACCAGTTCGGTGGTGGTTCCTCGAGGTGGCGCGTAGCGCAGGGTGAGACCGAGGGCCAGGACCGCCACAACGGAGGTGGCGTGGGCCATCAGCGCTGCTGCGAAAACCCTCCAGTCGGAGGGGTTCAGTTCGGTCACTTCCAGGGCGGGTTGGGCCATCCCGATCGCACCGGCCGCCCCCGCGGCGATGAACAACCACAACACGTCTCGTGGTGTGGCAAGGCTTGGCACCTCGCGCCGACCGCGACGCAGCAACAGGGCCGCGACCAGGGCCGCGACGGTCTCGACGGCCCCGAAACGTACGGCGAGTTCCGCGTTGACCCCTTGCGCGACCGCCGCGCCCACCGGGATGATCAGGGTCAGCGGGACGAGCAGGATCCACCGACTCATGGGGGCGAGGGTCAGAAGAGCCGTAGCGAATCCGACCGCGCTCCAAGCCAACGACGTGCCCGCGAGGGCCACGTCGTTGTCGATGAGGGCAAGGTTCACTGCGATGACAAGAAGGACGAGCCCGAGCGTCCCTCGCCAACCGCTGAGCCGGGGGGCAGCGTTGGGCACAGGCCTATTACAAGCCACAGACGGCTCTCAGTCACGCTAATGGAACAAGTTTTGTCCGGTATCTCGGCCACAACGATAGGATTTGGCCATGTTGGTCTCAGAACGAATCGGCCAGTTCTTCATCGAGGGCGATTCCGGTCGCGACCGATTGGAGTTCACCGAGTACGGCGGCGGCGACCGCTGGGTCGTGTTGATCCACGGTCAACTCATGCCCCGTCGGATGCATCAGCCCCTCGCGATGGCGCTGGCCGCTGAGGGACTCCACGTCGTGACGGTGGATCTGCTGGGGCACGGTCGGTCGGATCGTCCTGCGGACCCGCTGGCGTACTCCATGACGGCGTTCGCGGAGCAAGTGGTGGCACTGCTGGACCACCTCGGTGCCGATCAAGCAGTCATCGGTGGCACCTCGCTGGGCGCGAACGTCTCCTTGGAGGTGGCAACCATCGCACCCGAGCGGGTGCGGGGGCTGATCGCCGAGATGCCGGTCCTGAACAACGCCCTCGAGGCCGGGATCCTCGCCTTCGCCCCGATGCTGTTCGCCGCCCGCTTCCTCCCCTTCACGATCGGCGGACTGCGCCTCCTCACCCGGCCGGTGCCGCGGGGCCTGGTCCCGTTCTGGGCAGGAATCGCCTTGGACACCCTGGACCAGCGCGCCGACTCGATGGCTGCCGTGGTGCACGGGATCTTCTTCGGGCGGGTGGCCCCGTCGTCCACCCAACGACGAGCCATCACCGCACCTGCTCTCGTCGTGGGGCACCCCTCCGACCCGATCCACCCGGCCGCCGACGCTGCGATGCTTGCCGAGGAACTGCCGACGTCGACCTTCGTCGAGGCTCACAGCATCTTGGAGTGGCGGGTCCGGCCCGCGCGATTGAACCGGGCTGCCTCCGAGTTCGCGCTGGAGTGCTGGAAACCGGCAGGCCGTTCGCAGCGCCGCGCCTGAGGTCTCACCGTTGAGGTCCCACTGTGGTCACCGACACGCCCCGCGCCACGCGTCCGCGGCACCGGTGTGGGGCAGACTGGGCCGGTGCCTCTCTATCGCGACGAGGCGATCGTGCTGCGCACCCACAAACTGGGCGAGGCGGACCGGATCGTCACCCTGCTGACCCGCAGCAACGGGAAAGTTCGTGCCGTCGCCAAGGGGGTGCGTCGGACCAGCTCAAAGTTCGGCTCGCGGCTCGAGCCCTTCACCTACGTCGATCTGCAACTGGCTGTCGGCCGCAATCTCGACATCGTCACGCAGGCTGAGACCCGCGCCTCCTTCGCCAACGAACTCGGGTCGGACTACGAGCGGTACACCGCAGGAACGGCCATGTTGGAGACCGCCGAGCGGTTGGCCTCCGAGGAACGTCAACCGAATGTGCAGCAGTTCCTGCTGCTCATCGGCGGACTCCGAGCGTTGGCCTCCGCTGACCGTCGTCCCGGTGCGGTCCTGGACTCCTACCTGCTTCGGTCGTTGTCGGTGGCGGGATACGCACCGTCGTTCGATCACTGCGCGCATTGCGGCCGCGAGGGTCCGCACACCTGGTTCAACCCCTCGATGGGAGGAGTGCTGTGCACGACCTGCCGACTCCCCGGGTCGGCCAGCCCTGCCGCACAGACGATCCAACTCCTCGGGGCCCTCCTCGCCGGCGACTGGGAGGCAGTCGCGGCGGCCGAGCCGCGACACCGCAAAGAAGCCAGCGGGCTCGTCTCGGCGTACCTCGCCTGGCACCTGGAGCGTCAACTGCGGTCGATGGCCTATGTGGAGCGATGACCGGAGCCGCATGTGGCCGGGTCGAGAGGTGAACAGACCATGAAGCGAACCGTCCGTCCTCCTACGCCACACCCCTCGGGTGCCCGACCCCCAGCCATCCCCCCGGCGCTGGTGCCGAAGCACATCGCCGTGGTGATGGACGGCAACGGTCGGTGGGCCCAGGAACGGGGTCTGCCTCGCACGCGGGGCCACCAGGAGGGGGAGAGCTCGCTCTTCGAGGTCGTCGAGGGGGCCATCGAGATCGGGGTCAAAGCCATCTCCGCCTACGCCTTCTCCACCGAGAACTGGTCGCGCTCTCCTGACGAGGTCCGGTTCCTGATGGGGTTCAACCGAGACGTCATCCGTCGGCGCCGCGACGAGATGCACGAGCTCGGCGTGCGGGTCCGTTGGGCCGGCAGGGCCCCGCGGCTGTGGAAGTCGGTCATCAAGGAACTCCAGGTAGCCGAAGAGCTCACCCGGGACAACGACGTGCTCACGCTGACGATGTGCGTGAACTACGGGGGTCGGGCGGAGTTGGCCGACACGGCGCGGTCGATCGCTCGTGAGGTCGCTGCGGGCCGGCTGAAGGCCGACAAGATCGACGAGAAGGTATTCGCCCGGCACCTGTATGTCCCGGAGTTGGCCGACGCCGACATGGTGTGGAGGACGTCCGGTGAACAGCGACTGTCCAACTTCATGCTGTGGCAGGCGGCGTACGCCGAGATGGTGTTCACCGATGTGCTGTGGCCCGACGTCGACCGACGCAGTCTGTGGGCGGCAATCGAGACCTACGCTCGCCGCGACCGGAGGTACGGCGGGGCGGAACCGGCTGGGCCGACTGGGCCGGCTGGGCCGGTTCAGTCAAGTGGCGCATCTGAGCCGAACGACCAGGGCTCCTAGTCATTTCGGGCCATTCTTGGTTGGCCCGTGACGCGGCCACCCAGCGAGGTGGAAGCATGGGGTCTGGTGGGGGCACCGATAGAAAGTGCGAAGCGATGATCAGTTTTCGGGAGGGTTCCGCGGTCATCGGGAACCGTCTGCTGTTCTCCGACGCTCCCGACCCGCGTGGCATCCAGGCTGTGCTCTTACTGTTGATCAGTTTGAACACCGGCGCCTACGTTCTGGCCGGTGAGCAACCGATCACCTCCGGGTGGTGGTTCGCGGGGGCCGGCGTACTCCTGCTGAGTTCCGTGTTGGCATTCGCCTCGTCCAGGGCTCGTCGTCACACGACGATCACCGCTCTGGTTCCCCTGCTCGATATCGGTGGCATCGGGTTGATGCGCATCGACCCAGCGGCCGGGGCGGTGGCCCTGCTCGCACTGATCCCCGCCCTGTGGCTCGCCCACTCCTTCGGCAGGCAAGGCGCCATCGCGGGCTCGCTGGCCGTGATGGCTCTTCTCAGCATGGGTCTGATCACCACGACCGACAGCACCGGCTTCAACATCTCGAGGGCACTGCTGTTCCCCGTCGTGGTGATCTGGGCCAGCCTGGCTCTGGCTCGCAGCATCGAACACGCCGAGGAGGCAGTCGAGGACGCCGAGCACGGGCAGCGATTGTTGCGGGAGGCTCTCGCGGCATCGGACCGGCAACAACGGTTCTCCTCCGCCATCATGGACACCGTCGACGTCGGTCTGGTGCTGGTCGACGAACGCGGCCGGATCCTCTCGGCCAACGACCAGTACCACGGTTTCTTCCACCTCTCGACCTTCCCGGACGGCTGGCACGTCTACACGGAGGACGGGACGACCTTGCTGACCAAGGAAGCCCGGCCGATCACGCGGGCCTGTGCCGGTGAGGAGTTCGACGATCTCCGTCTGTGGGTCGGCAAGGAGATCGAACAGAGACGAGCCCTCTCGGTCTCGGCACGATCGGTGCGCGACGACGACGGAAACATCATCGGAGCCGCGCTGGTCTGCAAGGACGTCACAGACTTCATGCAGGCCCTGAAGATCCGAGAGGACTTCGTCGCGTCGGTCTCCCATGAGTTGCGGACGCCGCTGACGTCGATCCATGGGTACGTCAGCATCATGCTGGAGGACGACGACCTGCCCGAGATCTCCTCACGACACCTCCGGGTGGTTGCGCGAAATGCCGATCGGTTGCACCGCTTGGTGAACGACCTGCTCCACACCGCACAGAGTGATCGCGGACCGATCGAGTTGCTGCGGGCGCCCACGGACGTCACCGAGATCGTGCGGTGCTCGGTGGGCGTCGCCACGGAGTTCGCCGCGAAGCACGCGGTCGAGATGACCCTGCAGGCCCCGCCCTACCTGAGGATCGACGTCGACCCACAGCGCTTCGCCCAGATGACCGACAACCTCCTGTCCAACGCGGTGAAGTACACCCCACCGGGAGGTTGCGTGAACGTCGCCCTGATCGCATGCGGGGACCAGATCGAGCTGAGCATCGCCGACACCGGCATCGGCATCGGGGAGACCGATCGCGAACGGCTGTTCACCCGATTCTTCCGGGCCAAGAACACCGCCGAGATCAACATCCAGGGGATCGGCCTCGGCCTGAGCATCGTGAAGCAGATCGTCGACGGTCACGGGGGACAGATCGAGGTCGAGAGCCAACAGGGTGTCGGCTCCGTCTTCCGGGTCCGTCTCCCTGTCTCGGTGCACAACGAGCTACATACCGCCTGACACGCCGAACCCGCACCGACAAGGAGCGGTTCACTCCAGGGCCCTAGGCTGTCGCCAGAGATGTAGACAGTTCGGAGGAGCCGATGGTGGCGGCGACATCTCTCGGGAAGCAGAACCACCTACGGTCACGCCCTGAGGGGCCCGACCCGAGGTTCCTGCAGGCGACCTTCGGGTTCGTCTTCGTCACCGGAGTCCTGGTCAAGTCGGAGTCGAGCGGGTCCTTTCCGTGGCAGCTGGCGTATGCCGCGGCGATCGCCGCTTTGCTCACAGTGGTCACCTTCCTGATCCGAGGTCGACACGCGCATCGCCTGTTCGCCACGGTAGCCGTGGTCGACATCGCAGTGGGCGGCCTGGCCAGGACGGCACCCGATGCGGCCGGCTTGGGGCTGCTCGCGCTGCTTCCGGTGCTGTGGCTGGGCTATCGCTTCGGCCGCGCCGCATCGGTGCTGGCCTTTGGAGCCCTGCTCGCTTGTGTCTCGCTACCTGCCGTGTTCGTCGCCAACGGTCTCGACCAGGCGCTGCCCGCCTTCGTGCTGCCTCCGGCGGCGGCGGTGGTGTTGATCGCAGCGACCAGGATGACCGAACGGGTGGACCGGCTGCGGAACGACGCTGAGGTCAAGACCGCGCAACTGGGCGCCCTCATGACCAGTGTTTCCCTCGGGGTGATCGTGATGGACGACACCGGCCACATCACGACCATCAACCCGCACGGCCGGGAGATCTTGGCGGTGGCCTACCCCGGCGAACAGACGCTCGATCTGCCGATGGGTCCGAACTCGACGTTCGCTCTGGACGGAGTCACCCCGTTGACGGAGGAGCAACGACCGACCGTGCGGGCGGCTCGGGGAGAAGAGTTCACTGACGTCCAGCTGTGGATCGGGCCCGATCCCGAGACGCGCCGAGCGGTTTCGGTCACCTCGCGACGACTCCGAAGTGTGGATCGGCGGCTACCGGGCCAGGTCATGGTCATCCAGGACATCACGGACCTGGTGTTGGCGACCCAAGCGCGCGACCGCTTTCTCAGCGTGGCGTCCCACGAGTTGCGCACCCCCCTGATGATCGTTCTCAGTCACGCGGATCTGTTGGCGACCAGGACCGATATCGACCTGGATGACTTCCCGGAGATCGCTGCGATCTCACGCGGGGCGGAGCGATTGTCACGGTTGGTCGCCGACATCCTGAGGGTCGCCGAACTACCGCCGGACGCCGCGTCGGCGGAGCGTCTCCTCAGCGAAACACAGCGCGTTCTCGATCCTCCCTACGATCGCGCGCCCGGGGGTCGGCGCGAGGACCAGGTGCCCCCCTCCAGGAGCGTAGAGCGCGACCCGGTCTGAAGTCAGTGCTCGTCGTAGTGCGCGCCGTGCGGGGCGTGCCGGTGGCCGTCGTGGACGTAGTCCACGTGGTCCCCGTGCTGAATCGCCGGATGTCCGCAGTCCTCGCCATGCACGTGAGGGTGCTGATCGGTGTGATCGTGCTCGCCGCCTGCGCGGCCCTCCTCGTCGACGCCCAAGTCGTCGTCGGGGAACGGCGCCCACAGTCGCCGACGGTGACGTAGCCAGGCCCCGATCGGCCAGGTGAGGGTGAAGCCGGCAAGCGAGAGCAGGACGATGCTGGGTCCCGGCTGGACCTTGGCCTGGAAGCCGACGGCGGCGTACGCCGCGATCAGCAGACCTCCCATGGACGCGCCCAGGCCCAGACCCATCGCGGCCAGCAGGGTCGTCCGGAACGAGCGGGTCAGCTGTTGGCAGGTGGCCACCGGCACGATCATCAGGGCTGAGACCAGAAGGAGCCCGACGGTCCGCATGGCCACCGTGACGGTCACGGCCGCGAGCACGGCCACGAGAAGGTTGTATCCGCGGACACTCAGACCCGTGACGCGAGCGAAGTCCTGATCCTGAGCCACGGCGAACAGCTGCGGCGAGAGGCCCAGCCCCACGACGACCACCACGATGGCCAGCGCTGCGGTGATCAGGACGTCGGTGGAGGAGATGGCGTTGATCGAACCGAAGAGGTACTGGTTGAGACTGTTGGCGCTCTGCCCGGCGAGCCCGGTGATGAGCACGCCGCCAGCCAGCCCGCCATAGAACAGCAGGGCGAGCGCGACGTCACCGTTGGTTTGTCCTCGCTCACGGATGGTCTCGATCAGTACGGCGCCGAGCACAGCGACCGCCACTGCGGTCCACGTGGGAGAGGCTCCGGTCCACAGACCCACGGCGACACCGGTGACGGCGACGTGTCCGATGCCGTCGCCCATCAGGGCCAGACGGCGCTGAACGAGATACGTCCCGACCACGGGGGCGGCCAGACCGGTCACGATGGCAGCGATCAGGGCGCGCACCATGAAGGGTTCGGTCAACAGATTCAACATCGGTGAAGTTCCTACCGACCCTGACGGGACGGGTGGTCGAAGGGAGCGGCGAGATCGGGAAGATGGTCGCGCGCGGGAGGCCGGTGGTGATCGCTGTGCTGATGGGAGGATTCCCCGGCTGCGCCGTCACGGCCGAAGCCCGGGAGGTGGACCTGCGCATCGGTCAGCGGTGGACCCGCGTAGGCGACCCGACCCTCTCGCATCACGATCGCCCGGTCGACCAAGGGCGTCATCGGGCCCAACTCGTGGGCGACGAGCACGATGGTGGCTCCGCGGGAGGACAGGACACTGAGCGTGTCGGCCAGGACCTGCTGGTTCGGCAGGTCGACTCCGGCGGTGGGTTCGTCGAGGAAGAACACCTCGGGCTGACCGGCCAGCGCCCGGGCGATCAGGACCCGTTGCTGCTGTCCGCCGGACAGGGTGCCCACCCCGGCCGTCGCCTGGTCGGCGAGACCCACGGTCTCCAGGGCCTCGCT
Source organism: Nocardioides salsibiostraticola (assembly GCF_054783655.1). Classification (NCBI taxonomy): domain Bacteria; kingdom Bacillati; phylum Actinomycetota; class Actinomycetes; order Propionibacteriales; family Nocardioidaceae; genus Nocardioides; species Nocardioides salsibiostraticola. Next base: position 47,394 of record NZ_BAAGQD010000016.1, read on the forward strand.
GATGGCGGCGCGGTCCTGCTTAGTCAACCTCCGAAAGGGCTTCCGGCGGGTGAGCCTGCCGGAGGCGGCGACCTCCCACACCGAGGCTGGGATGCCGCTGGTGGCCCCGGCGCGTTGGGGGACGTACCCGATCCGGTGCCACTGCTTGAAGTCGTGGAAGTCCGTGCCGAACAGGCGCAGCGATCCTCGGGCGAGGGGCCGGAGCCCGGTCAGAGCTCGGACCAGCGTGGACTTCCCCGAACCGTTGGCGCCCATCAGCGCCAGAAACTCACCTGGCTCGATGCGCAGATCGACACCCCGCAGCACCGGCCGGCCACCGATGGCCACACTGCCGTTGACCAGTTCCACGACCGGTGCCGCGACGGACTCGGTCATCGGCAATCGTTGGCGAGGCGGAGGGCCGCGAGATTGGAACGCATGACCGAAAGATAGTCCGCGTCGGCCGAATCGTCGCTGAGACCTTCGAGGGGATCGAGGACCGCGGTGTCGATCCCCAGATCGGAGGCAAGGGTCTCCGCGAGCTTGGGGCTGACCAGGGTCTCGCTGAACACAGTGGTGATGCCGTCGGTCTCGACGACCGACCTGACGTCCTGGAGGTCGGCTGCGGTGGGTTCGGCGTCGGGGGAGAGGCCGAGGATCGAGTGCAGCTTGAGGCCGTACTTCTCGAGGTATCCGAAGGCATCGTGGTTGACCACCACCGTGGCTCTGGCGCAGTTCTCCAGGGCCTGGGTGTACTCCTGGTCGAGGGCCTCGAGATCAGCGCGGAGCGCTTGCGCGTTGGCGACGAACGTCTCTTCACCCTCGGGGTCGATCTCGGTCAGTCGCTCGGCCAGAGCATCGCTGACGTCCGCCATCCGCAGGGGGTCCAGCCAGAAGTGAGGGTCGGTCTCGCCCGAGTCGAGCGTCTCGAGTTCCACGACGGCGGTCGCGTCGAGCGTGGCTCCCTCGGCGTTCTCGTCCACGGAGGCGTCGATGGCCGGTTGGAAACCGGATTCGTAGACGACCAGGGCGGCGTTGCTGACCGTCACGGTCTCAGCGATGCCCAACTCCAGGTCGTGGGGCTCGGCTCCAGGGGTGGTCAGGTTCTCCACGGTGTAGGTGTCACCAGCCACCCGCTGGGCGAGGAACTCCAACGGGTAGAAACCGACCGCGATGGTGGTCTCGGAGTCCGAGGAAGCGTCGGTGCCGCAAGCGGTGAGCAGCCCGAGGGGCAGGAGGAGGGCGGCCCAGGTCCGTTTCGCAGTCATCATGATGACGACTCTGCGCCTTAGTGAGAATGATTGTCAACTCCGATAAGGGGCAGAGGGCCCATCGGGCCTGCGGCCGGGGAGCAGGGATATAACTGCACCATGTTGGTCGTGAACCGTTTCGTGGTGCCCGAAGCCGAGTCCGATGCGTTCCGTCGGGACGTCGAACGGGCCCACGAGGTGCTCGCCGAGCGTCCGGGTTATGTGAACGGACAGATCGGACGCAACCTCGACGACCCGACCCTCTGGGTCCTGCAGACCACGTGGGAACACACCGGTGCCTACCGACGTGCGCTGTCGGCGTACGACGTCAAGATGCACGGCGTGCCCCTCCTGAGTCGCGCCATCGACGAGCCCAGTGCCTACGAGCCGGTGGAGCCGGGAGCCGACCTCAACGTCTGGGGCAGTCGGTCGATAGGCTGACGCCGCCGTCGGCAGCCAGCCGACCTCTCATCCTCAGTACCCCAGGAGTGTTGCCTCGTGGCTAAACCGCCCGCAACGACCGTTGATCACGTCGTCTCCCTCGCCAAGCGGCGGGGTTTCGTCTACCCGTGCGGCGAGATCTACGGGGGGACGCGCTCGGCGTGGGACTACGGCCCGCTCGGCGTAGAGCTCAAGGACAACATCAAGCGCCAGTGGTGGGCCTCTATGGTGCGCATGCGCAACGACGTCGTGGGCCTCGACTCCTCGGTGATCCTGCCGCGCCAGACCTGGGAGGCCAGCGGTCACGTCGAGACGTTCTCCGACCCGCTGACCGAGTGCCAGTCCTGCCACAAGCGGTACCGCGCCGACCACCTCCAGGAGGAGGCGGCCGAGAAGGCGTCGAAGAAGGGGGAGGAGGTCGACCCCGACTCCGTCGATCTGTCCAACCTGGCTTGCGCGAACTGCGGGACGCGCGGTGCGTGGACCGAGCCGCGTCAGTTCTCCGGCCTGCTGAAGACCTACCTCGGCGTGATCGAGGACGAGTCCGGCCTGCACTACCTGCGCCCCGAGACCGCCCAGGGCATCTTCCTCAACTTCGCCAACGTCGTCACCAGCTCGCGGATGAAGCCGCCGTTCGGGATCGCCCAGATCGGCAAGTCCTTCCGCAACGAGATCACCCCGGGCAACTTCATCTTCCGGACCCGTGAGTTCGAGCAGATGGAGATGGAGTTCTTCGTCAAGCCCGGTGAGGACGAGGAATGGCACCAGTACTGGATCGACGAGCGCACCCGCTGGTACACCGACCTGGGCATCAACCCCGACAATCTGCGGCACTACGAGCACGCTCAGGAGAAGTTGAGCCACTACTCCAAGCGCACGGTGGACATCGAGTACCGCTTCGGATTCTCGGGTTCGGAGTGGGGTGAGCTCGAGGGCGTGGCCAACCGCACCGACTTCGACCTCTCGACCCACGCCAAGGCCTCGGGCAAGGACCTGAGCTACCTCGATCAGGCGAGCAACGAGCGCTACATGCCCTACGTCATCGAGCCGGCCGCCGGTCTGTCTCGCAGCCTGATGACGTTCCTGGTCGACGCCTATGACGTCGACGAGGCTCCGAACACCAAGGGCGGGGTGGACACCCGCACTGTGCTTCGTCTCGACCCCCGCCTCGCGCCGGTCAAGGTCGCGGTGCTGCCGCTGAGCCGCAACGCTGACCTCAGCCCGAAGGCCAAGGACCTGGCCAGCGAGCTGCGTCGCAACTGGAACGTGGACTTCGACGACTCCGGAGCGATCGGCAAGCGGTATCGCCGCCAGGACGAGATCGGCACCCCGTTCTGCGTCACCGTCGACTTCGACACGCTCGACGATCAGGCCGTGACGGTGCGCGAACGCGACTCGATGCGACAGGAGCGGATCGGTCTGGACGCCATCAGTGGCTACTTCGCCGAAAGGCTCCTGGGTTGCTGAAGCACCTTTCACTCTCACCCAGGGGGCCCGTTGTGGCCACCCGGCATGATGTGGGGGTGAACAGCCAATCGTCACGCCGCCGGGCGACGCGGGTGCGGATGGGTGCGGCCGTCGCGGGAACGGCGCTGCTGGCCGGGGTCCTGACCGCCTGCAGCGGGTCCGACCCGGACGAGGCCGAGCCCACGTCGGGGGCGACTGCTTCCTCGAGCCCGTCGGGGACGCCCGGAACGGCCACGGTCGAGAAGGAGCCCTACCTCGAGGTGCCGGTCGGCGTGGAGTTGACCGAGCCCGGTCGCGCACTGCAGATAGGGGAGACGGCCACGGTCGCCTGGGAGCCGCGCCAAGATCAGATCGGTGCGCTCGACATCGAGGTGACCCGGGTGGACAAGACGAGTTTCAAGGAGTCCTTCGGGGGTTGGAAACTCGACGCCACCACCAAGAAGACGACCCCGTACTTCGTGCGAGCCAGGTTGACCAATGTCGGTGCCACCGATCTGGGTGAACGGCAGGTGCCTCTGTACTTGGTGGACACGAACGGGACGTTGATCCAACCGTCGCGGTTCCAGAGCCGCTTCGCCCCGTGCCCCAGCAACCCCGACTTCCCCAAGAAGTTCGCGGTCGACAAGTCTGAGAAGTTCTGCCTGGTCTACCTCGCCCCGGAGGGCACCGAGTTCCGCTCGGTGAGTTTCCGGCCGACCCAGGAGTTCAACCCGATCACCTGGAACGGTCAGGCCAAGGCCATCAAGCAGCCGAAGAAGAAGCAGAAGAAGTCAGAGAACGAGACCGAGGGCAACTAGGCATGGGCATCCCCACGTCGCTGACCCTCGGATCGCTCGAGGTATCGACCCCTGTGGTCCTGGCTCCGATGGCGGGCATCACCAACGCCGCCTACCGGCGTCTGTGTGCCGAGCACGGTGCCGGCCTGTACGTCTGCGAGATGATCACCTCACGTGGCCTGGTTGAACGCGACGCCACCACCATGAGCATGTTGGTCTTCGACGAGCTCGAGACCACGCGCTCGGTGCAGCTCTACGGCACCGACCCGACCTACGTCGCGCAGGCGACGAAGATCCTCTGCGAGGAGTACGGCGTCGCCCACGTCGATCTGAACTTCGGGTGCCCCGTGCCGAAGGTGACCCGCAAGGGTGGTGGGGGAGCCCTGCCCTGGAAGCGTGGCCTCCTGGGACGGATTCTCGAAGGGGCCGTCGTCGCCGCCGCGCCGTACGACGTCCCGGTGACGATCAAGACGCGCAAAGGACTGGACGAGGATCACCTGACCTATCTCGATGCGGGTCGCATCGCCCAGGAGACGGGGTGCGCGGCCATCGCCCTGCACGGGAGGACCGTGGCGCAGGCCTACTCGGGCGTCGCGGACTGGGAGGCCATCGCCGCGCTCGTCGACCACGTCGACATCCCAGTTCTGGGCAACGGAGACATCTGGGAGGCCTCGGATGCTCTCGCCATGATCGAACAGACCGGCGCGGCCGGCGTCGTGGTCGGACGCGGTTGTCTGGGAAGGCCCTGGATCTTCCGGGATCTCGCGTCAGCCTTCTCCGGTACGCCGGTGGCGACGCTGCCGTCGCTGGGTGAGGTGGCGACCATGATGAGGCGCCACGCAGAGCTCCTGTGCCAACACATGGGGGAGGAGCGAGGATGTCGCGAGTTCCGCAAGCACGTCTCGTGGTACCTCAAGGGCTTCGGCGCCGGCGGCGAGATGCGGCGTTCGCTGGGCCTGGTCGACTCACTGAACTCTCTGGACGAACTTCTGGCTCGACTCGACCCGAACGAGCCCTTCCCGGTCGCCGAACTCGGTACGCCCCGTGGGCGCCAAGGCTCTCCGCGGGAGCGCGTGGTGCTTCCGGAGGGTTGGCTCGATGATGCGGACGGGACGCCTGGGGCAGCCGATGCGGTGGGTCAGTTCACCGTGCCTCGTGAAGACGCGGTGGAGCTCACCGGGGGGTGATCGGGAACACCCATGAACTTTGTGCAAAGATTCACGATCGCTCGTTGACCTGTGTTTCACTCGAGATGTGCTCGACGGCCTCACGGCTGCCGGGCACACGCCCTGTCAGCAACAGCAAAGGACCAGTGCCGTGGCCAACAGCCACAAGCAGGAAGCCAATGCCCGCCGTACACCGCGAGCCGTCGTCATCGCCGGCCCACTGGCCGCATTCGCCACAGCCTCCGCCGTCGCCCTAGGAGTCATGGCCTCAGCGCCGGGTGGCATCCCGCTGGCCGAGGACGCCGTCGCCAGTAGCGTGGCCGCCGATCTGGGAAGCGTCGCCGACCGCGGCGAGAACGTTTCGCGGTCCGCCTCCCGGACGAACAATCGCGTCCCCAACGCCGCTCGCACCCAACGCGGTGAGGTGATCGTGAAGCTCACGAAGGCCGACAAGATCCTCGACCCGGCCGCGACCAAGAAGGCGTTGGCCAAGGCCGATTCGGAGCTCTTCACGACCGGTGTCCTGAACATCTGGACCCACCCGGGCAAGAAGGGCAAGAACCTCGGCGAGATCGACGCCGGCAAGCCGGTCGTGGCCACCGGCCGCAACCTCTACGGCCGCGACGAGATCGTCTTCCGGGACAAGTCCCGCTGGGTCACCGAGGGGTACCTCAGCCCCGACGAGCCGGTCGAGCCGACCGAGGAAGCCGTCGAAGGCGAGTCCGCTGCGGTCAGCTCCGGTGGATCGTGCACCAACGGAACCTCGACCACCGGCGGGTCCAATGTGCAGGCCGTCCACAACCTGGTGTGCGGTGCCTTCCCCGAGATCAGCACCTACGGCGGTCTTCGCGGCGGCGGTGGCGATCACGGCAGCGGCCGTGCCGTCGACATCATGGTGTCGGGCTCGCGCGGCCAGCAGGTCGCAGACTTCGTTCGCGCCAACGCCTCGGCCCTCGGGGTCAGCTACGTGATCTACGCCCAGCAGATCTGGTCCGTCGAGCGTGGCGGCGAAGGCTGGCGCGGGATGTCGAGCCGCGGCTCGACCACCGCCAACCACTACGACCACGTGCACGTCTCGACCTACTGACCCAGGGCAGGCCCAAAGCCTTCCTGGACAGATCGGCTGACGCCGCGACTGTATGCCCCCGGGCATGCGTGTCGCGGCGTTGCCGTTGGTGCGGTGAGCCCGATTGCGGGTGAGGCCACAGTCATGCGCGTCGTGGCCGGCGGTGTGCCATGGTGAGCGCACGAGCCGGTGCGGCTCGCCGGACGAGGGAGCCGTACCCGGATCGCGACAAGACGGCCGCCGAGGAGTTCGTCATGGCGTGGGTCGTTCTGATCGTTTCGGGTGTGTTGGAAGCCGTGTGGGCCGTCGCCCTCGGGAAGTCGGAGGGATTCTCCCGGCTCGTGCCCTCAGCGGTCTTTCTGATCGCCGTGGTGCTGAGCATGGGTGGTCTGGCCTACGCCATGCGCAGCCTGCCCATCGGGACCGCCTATGCGGTCTGGGTGGGGATCGGTGCGTCGCTCACGGTTGCCTTCGGCATGGCCACCGGCTCTGAGCCGGTGAGCCTGGTGCGAGTTGCTCTGATCGCCGGCCTCATCGGTTGCGTCATCGGCCTCAAGCTCGCCCACTGAGACCGACCGCGGACCGCCGTGTCCCCGGTGGCCAGTAGGGTCGCCCCGATGGACGCCGAGCAGAGTTCGTACGACGACGCCGCCGTCGAGCGGATCGTCCCCGAGCCCCCTAAACGGGTCGTGGCCCCCGAGCGGATTCCGTTCGAGCGGGACAGGGCTCGGGTCGTGCACGCCGCCTCCACGAGGCGGCTGGCGGCCAAGACCCAGGTCGTGGGTCCACTGTCGGACGACTTCGGTCGCAACCGACTCACACACAGTCTCGAGGTCGCTCAGGTGGCCCGAGACTTGTCGCGTGCGTTGGGCAGTCAGCCCGACCTCGCGGAGACCGCTGCTCTGGCCCACGATCTGGGGCACCCGCCCTTCGGTCACAACGGAGAGCGGGTGCTGGCCTCCCTCAGCGATGGGATCGGTGGCTTCGAGGGCAATGCCCAGACCCTGCGGATCCTGACCCGACTGGAGTCCAAGACCTTCGATGAGGCGGGTCGGTCCGTGGGGTTGAACCTCACCCGAGCCACGCTCGACGCCTGCACGAAGTACCCCTGGGCGCGCGGTCTCGGCCCGGACCCCCACAAGTTCGGCTTCTACGACGACGACCGTTCCGCCTTCGAGTGGATGCGGCACCGCGCTCCCGACCGTCGGCGCTGCCTGGAGGCGCAGATCATGGATCTGGCCGATGACGTCGCCTACTCGGTGCATGACGTCGAGGACGGCACCGTCGCGGACCGTATAGATCTGTGTGCCCTCGATACCGCCGCAGTGTGGGACACCGTCCGCGCGTGGTACCTCCCCGATGCCCGGGACGACGACCTCGACGAGGTTCTGCGCGGGCTCCGCGAGATCGAGTCGTGGCCGCGCTCGCCGTACGACGGCAGCCGTCGCAGCCTGGCCGCGCTGAAGAACCTCACCAGCGATCTGGTCGGACGTTTCTGCGGGGCCGTGCAAGCCGCGACGTTCGCGGCGGGCGAGGGCCCGTTCGCCCGCTACCGCGCCGACCTCGTGGTGCCCGAACAGACCAGCCTGGAGATCGCGGTGTTGAAGGGCATCGCCGCCCATTACGTGATGCAGGCCGCGGACCGGGTGACGGCCATGGGGCGGCAGCGGGAGCTGCTTCTCGAGCTCTCCGAGGTTCTGCTCGACCGCGGCCCGGAAGTGCTGGAGCGAGCCTTCGCCGACGACTGGCGCGAAGCGCCGGACGACGACGCGAGGTGTCGCGTGATGATCGATCAGGTCGCCTCCCTCACCGACGCCAGCGCTGTGAGCTGGCATCGGAGACTGTGCGGAAACCCTGTCGGAACCTCGGACTAGGATCGCCCCGTGGTTGGCAGGATCCGTGAGGACGACATAGCTGAGGTGCGGGAGAAGTCTCGGATCGACGAGGTCGTGTCCTCCTACGTGACCCTGCGCAACGCCGGTGGCGGGTCGATGAAGGGGCTGTGCCCCTTCCACGACGAGAAGTCACCCTCTTTTCATGTCACCCCGAGTCGCGGATTCTTTCATTGCTTCGGCTGTCAGGAAGGCGGCGACGTCATCACCTTCCTGATGAAGGTCGACGGTCTGACCTTCGCCGAGGCGGTGGAACGATTGGCCGACCAGACCGGCATCATCCTGCGCCGAGAGGACGACGACGGCCGACCGGCGCCGGACCGGCCGAAGGGGCCGCCTCGCCGTCGTCTGATCGAGGCGAACGCCGCTGCTCAGGAGTGGTACGCCCAACAACTCCTCACCTCCGACGCCGCCCAGGCCCGGCAGTTCCTCACCGAGCGCGGGTTCGACGGGGACACCGCCGACACCTTCGGCCTCGGTTTCGCCCCCCGCGACGGCGAAGCGCTTCTGCGTCACCTGCGGCAGCAGCGCTTCACCGAGGAGGAGACCGTGGCCGCCGGTCTCATCGCTGTCGGGCGTTCGGCCTACGACCGCTTCCGGGGCCGCCTCCTGTGGCCGATCCGGGACCCGAGTGGGGACACGATCGGGTTCGGAGCCCGAAGGATCTTCGACGACGACAAGATCGAGGCGAAGTACCTCAACACCTCGGAGACCGCGCTCTACAAGAAGAGTCAGGTCCTCTACGGCATCGACCTGGCCCGCCGCGAGATCGCCAAGTCCTCCCAAGCCGTGGTGGTCGAGGGATACACCGACGTCATGGCCTGCCACCTCGCCGGTGTCGGCACCGCGGTCGCCACGTGTGGCACCGCCTTCGGCGATGACCACTCTCGGGTCTTGCGCCGCTTCCTGAACGACCACGAGGAGTTCCGGGGCGAGGTGATCTTCACCTTCGACGGCGACGCCGCGGGTCAGAAGGCCGCGCTGCGAGCGTTCGGTGGCGACCAGAACTTCGTGGCCCAGACCTACGTCACCGTGGCCCCGGAGGGGCAGGACCCCTGCGAACTGCGCATCGCCGAGGGCGACGCAGCGGTTCGGGAACTCATCGCCCGCCGGGTGCCGCTGTACCGCTTCGTGCTGACCAATGTGGTGTCCAAGTTCGACCTCGACCGGGCTGACGGTCGGGTCGACGCGCTGCGGGAGAGCGCCCGGCTGGTCTCGAGCATCCGCGACAAGTCCAAGGTCGACGCCTTCGCCCGCGAGATCGCGCAGATGGTCGGGATCGATGTCGACGAGGCCCGCACCGAGGTGCGGCGTGCCGCCAAGCAGCCCGCACGCAGCAACGACCAGCGCAGCACCCCCACCTCACGGCAGGAGGCACCACCGCAGCAGGCGCCACGCAGCGCGCTGCCGGATCTTCGTGACCCCCGCTTCGCGTTGGAGCGTCAGACCCTGAAGTTGATCATTCAGCACCCGCTGGCGGTCGGGCGGACCACCGCCGACATCGGGGCCAACGACTTCACCCACCCGACGTACCGAGCGGTGTGGGACCTCGTGGAGGCTGCAGGAGGAGCCGCAGCCGGAGCCGACGATGCTGGTTGGGGCACTCGGCTGCGCGATGCGGCCACTGACCCGGCGGTCTCCTCAGCCATCAGCGCGCTCGGCGTCGAACCACTGCTGACCGGTCGTGAACCCGATGCGGCGTACATCGCCCACCACGTCTTCAAACTCATGGAGCTGACCGCTATGCGTCGCATCTCCCAGGTGAAGTCCCGACTGCAACGCACCAACCCGGTGGAGAATCCCGGCGACTACAACAAGATGTTCGGAGAGCTCGCTGCCCTCGAGCAACATCGCCGGACGCTGCGCGATCGAATCGTGGGGACCGAATGAAGTTCTGGCCGACCCGACCGCCGCTCGAGGTGGCCAAGGGGGAACGCGTCCTGGCCTGGGCCCAGGCTGAGGCCGTCGCAACCGCCGAGGAGTCCGCAACCACGACGTGCGCCATCGGCGGCACCCGCGATGCGTTCTATCTGCCGGGGCGGGTGCCGTGGGAGCAGATCAAGGGCGCCGACTGGGATCAGGAGTCCGAGGTGCTTCGGGTCAGTGAATTGGGCGCCTGGGGTCAACCCCACACCGTCTACGAGTTCACGATGACCGATCCCGGACGGCTGCTGCAGTTGGTGCGGGAACGCATCACGGCCAGCGTCGTCCTGCAGCGCCACGTGCCGATCACCGGCAAGCGCGGGGTTCGTGTCGTGGCCCGCCGGCCCCCGGGTCGGTCGGCGCAGGTGTCGTGGTTCTTCGAGTACGACCACGGCATCGACCCCGAGGATCCCGTGGTCGCGCGGGCCGCGGACGATGCTTTGGCCGCGGCCCAGGCCGAGGTTGGCGCCTCCTGAAGCACGCTTGGGGTCAAAGAGGGAATCCCGATTTCGACGCGGGCACCACCCTTGCTAACCTTGCCTCGCTGCTCAGAGATGAGCAGCCGATCCCCTGTAGCTCAACTGGCAGAGCATTCGGCTGTTAACCGGAGGGTTACTGGTTCGAGTCCAGTCGGGGGAGCGAACGAAACCCGCCTGACCTGCTTACGCAGGGCAGGCGGGTTTCTACGTTCTGCCGCTTCTGACGACAGCGGACCCGTCAGCCCTGCATCTCGTAGGCCCCGGAGAGTCCCGCGATCTGACTCCAGACGCGTTCGAATCGGGTGTTGTCGACGATCGGGGTGCGCAACGCGGAGACGGCCCAGTTCTGCTGCGCCTCGGTGGCGCCCCGTTTGCCCATCAGGTCGACCGCCTGACTGGAGAAGTCACGGATGAGTACGTCGAAGGTGGCGTCGACGAGGTCGTCCTCGACCTCGCTCAGCGCGGCTTGCTCCAAGATGAGCTGGCCGTAGACGATCAGCGTGAAGAGTTCCCCGAAGTTGAGCATGAGGTCCATGTCGGTCAACTGGCTCTCATCGGGTGCGGCGGTGCCGAGCAGTTCGACGAATGCCTCGGCCTGCTCGGTGAAGCGGGCCACATTCGGAATGTGCGCACTGTCGACGTAGGGCTTGCGCCAGTCGGTGAACCGCACCTTGCCCAATCCCCGGGTGGGGCCCTGGCGGAACAGGAACTCATCGTCAGCGGCATCGCGACGTACCGGGATCTCCGGCAGATCCTCGGGCAGGAACAGGTAGGCGGGCATGAACTTGCCGATCAACATCAGGTTCACCGCGACCGTGCCTTCGAGTTTGGGTAGCCCCGCGACATCGACCTTGGCGATGGGGAGGAAGTTGTCGGCTTCGAAACCCTTGGCCGCCACGATCTCGCCGAGGAGGCCCATGACCTTCTCCGCCTCCGTGGTCGCCTTCATCTTGGTGACCGGATTGAACAGGAGATAGCGGCGGTCATCCGGGCCGGCGGACCGGAAGTAGTCGACGGCTCGGTCGCAAAAAAGTCGCATGCCGCTCAGGCGGGCGTAGGAGTCGACGAACATCCGTCGGATGTGAGGCATGTCGGTGACCGGCTTGCCGTAGAGGACACGGTGGTGCGCGTGGGTGATCGCCTCGTAGAACGAGTGAGTGGTCAGCCCGATGCCACCGAAGCAGAGGTTGAACTTGCCGATGTTGACCGTGTTCAGCGCGGCGCTGAAGGCGTCCTCGCCGGTGTGCAGCAGGTCCGCGGCGGTGACTGGATAGTCCTCGAGGCGGAACTCCGCGACGTACATCTGGGAGGGCACGACGTTCTTGATGACGTGGTAGGCCGGGTGAGTGGAGTCGGCGTAGAAGAAGACGTACTGGTCGGGGCCTTCCACTCCCTCGATGCGGCCGAAGATCGAAACGGTGGTGGCGCAGTTGCCGTTGCCGATGTAGTACTTGCTGCCCGTGGCTGTGTAGGTGCCATCGGGGTGGGGAGTCAGCACCATGTCGCTGGAGTAGATGTCGGCGCCGTGCTCCTTTTCGGACAGCCCGAAGGCCGCGACACCGCCGGCGTCGAGCGACTGCGCGGCTCGCTCGCGGGCCTCGGGATTCTCGCTCTGCCACACGGGGCCCAGGCCGAGGATCGTGACCTGCCAGGGGTACCAATAGTTCAGGCCGTAGAACCCGAGGATCTCGGACAGGGCCGCGACCCGGGCGGTGTCCCATCGCTTGTCTGGATTGCCCTCCGCGTCTCGTGCAGGAGTGAGGAACGTGGAGAACAGCTTCTCCTTCGCCGCGAACTCGAGGAACTCGGAGTAGAAGACCTTGGCGTGGTAATCGCTGACCAGCCGTGCCAATCCGCGCGTTTCGAACCAGTCGATCGTGGCGTGGAGGAGTCGTTGGGTTTCGGGATCGAAGTGCGAGGCATCGTAGGTGGCGGGATTCAGCAACAGGGATGAGGACAAGGTCAGGCTCCGGTCTGGTCGGGTCGAGGTGCGGGTTTGATGGGGGAGTGCTGCGGCGGGTTGGTTCAGGAACCCCAACCCATCGGGAAGACCTCGAAGGCCGCCGCCATCGGAACACCCAGTCGTTGACCGGCGGCACGGGCACCACCCTCCAGGAACTCGCGGGCGCTGAAGTCCTTCCAGCCGAGTCCGTCGATGTAGGCGCGGTGCGCCTCCAGTGATCGCACGCCGGCGTCGAAGGTTTCGGTCGTGTCGACGGCCTGGTCGGACAGGGGGGAGCCGAAGGCCCACACCTCGCCCACTCCGCCCCAGGGTTCGAGTCCGTCGACGAGTTGATCGGCGAAGATCCATCGGTTCCCGGCATCACGTACGGCGTCCAGGACAGCTCGGCCGACGGCGATGTGGTCGGCCTGGTTGAGGTTGGCCCCACCCCAGGTCTCCCGAAGGTTGCCGGTGATGACGATCTCCGGTCGTAGGCGTCGTACTTCTCGGGCGATGGCAGCCCGCAGGGGCACGCCGTACTCCACGACCCCGTCCTGCCATCCGAGGAAGTCCACGGTGTCGACGCCGACGATCCGGGCCGATTCGATCTGCTCGGCCTCACGGAGCCGGCGACACTCCTCGGGCTCGAGAGCGTCGATGCCAGCCTCCCCGCTGGTGACCATGCAGTAGGTCACCGTCTTCCCCTGTCCGGTCCAGCGGGCGACCGCGGCCGCAGCGCCAAACTCCAGGTCGTCGGGATGGGCGACCACGCACAGGGCGCGCGTCCAGTCCTCGGTCAGCGGTTGGAGCGGGACAGGTTTGGCGGTCGACATGACTTGAGACTGCCACTGGTCGAGCAGAACGCGCCAGCATCGCCCAGAGATCACCCGATTGCCGGTAGCCCAGGTGTAGCGTTGCGTCTGCGATGTTGCCCTCCTGATCTTCCCCCTCGACGAGGACACCCATGTCTGGTTCCGCCGCGCGCCCGAGTCGTCACGGTGCTCGGCGAGCGCCGAAGTCGCAGCGCCAGCCCACCGGTGCCCGCGGTCGCGGCGGCGCACGTCGTGGCGCAGGTGATCGTCGACGACGTACCCGCGGGCTCACCGGCACGTTGGGCATGACCTTCCTGGGTGCGCTGGTGCCCGGCTCGGGCTACCTCTACGCCGGTCGGCGCGCCTTGGGCGCGGTGGTGCTGGTGGGCTGGCTCGGGCTGATCGCGGCGACGCTGTGGTACTTCGGTCGTGATGTCCGCGCCGCCATCGACTTCGCCCTGGACCCGGTGCGACTCAAACTCGCCGCACTGGCGATCTCGGTGGGGTTGGTGATCTGGGCCTTCGTGGTGGTCACCTCCTACCGGCTGGTGCGGCCGCGTCACCGTCCTCGCTGGCACACACTGGTGGGGAACACCATCGTGGCCACGTTGTGCCTCGCGGTTGCAGCCCCCATGGCTTTGGCGGCGAAGTACGCCGTGGTCCAGGCGGACCTGGTCACCACCGTGTTCGACGACAAGGTCAGCGCGACCACACCGGAGAAGGCGACCGAGAAGGACCCCTGGGTGGGCGCGGACCAGGTAAACGTTCTCCTCCTCGGGGGTGATGGGGGAGAGGGCCGGACCGGGGTGCGCACCGACAGCGTGATCCTCCTCAGTCTGGACACCCGAACCGGTGAAGCGGTGACGTTCAGTCTTCCGCGCAACATGCGCTATGCACAGTTTCCCGAGGACAGCCCGTTGCAGGACCTCTATCCCGAGGGCTACGACGGGTACGACGACGACGCGTTCTACATGCTCAACGCCGTCTACGGACAGGTGCCCGCCCTGCACCCCGGGATATTGGGGGAGAGCGATGACGAGGGGGCGGACGCGGTCAAGCAGGCCGTCTCCGGTTCGCTCGGCATCCCGGTCGACTACTACATGCTCGTCAACCTGGCCGGCTTCCGCGAGATCGTGGACGCCATCGGTGGGGTGACGGTGAACATCAATGAACCGGTGGCCATCGAGGGGAACACCGATCTGGGCATCCCGCCGGTGGACTACCTCGACCCGGGGCCGGACCAGGAGTTGGACGGCTACGAAGCGCTGTGGTTCTCCCGTGGCCGCTACGGGTCCGACGACTACGCCCGGATGGAGCGTCAGCGCTGCATGGTCGACGCGATCATCGAGGCCGCCGACCCGGTCACCCTGCTTACGCGCTACCAAGCCCTGGCCAAGGCAGGCAAGGAGATCGTGTCCACCGACATCCCACGCAAGTTGGCCCCCGCCTTCGTCGACCTGGCGCTGCGCGTCAAAGCAGGTGGGGTGAAGTCGGTCGTGTTCCGTAACAACGATCGGTTCTTCTCCGGCGATCCCGACTTCGACTACGTGCGGGCGGTGGTGGAGAAGTCGCTGAACCCGTCGAAGCCCAAGCCCCGGATCCAACAGCGCAGCCCTCGCTTCCTGGAACCCGATGACAGCGCCACTCCGACCGACCCGTACCTCACCGTGACCCCGGAGGAGACCGACGCCGAGGAGATCCAGGCCCCGGACGACGCCGCGGACGTCTGTGCTTACAACCCGACTGATGAAACGATCGCGGCCAGCCAATAGTCTGACCCCGCAAGGGGCGGTAGCTCAGTCGGTTAGAGCAGAGGACTCATAATCCTTGGGTCGTGGGTTCGAGCCCCACCCGCCCCACCCGAGTACGCGCAAGTGGCGTTTTCAGCGCGAAGTAGCCCGACCGAGGGGTCAATCCACAGCAAGAGTGCGCTGCATCACCCTCGGAGTAGTCCGATCGGGCAGGGGCCATGGCCCGTCTGTGGCCGGGCCGAAACCCTTCTCGGGCAAGAGTTGAGCGTCACACGCCGTTTCTTGGACCTGAGACAGCTGGCCCCTCTAGCGTTGCGATCGACGTCGACCCCACCCGAGTCCGCGACGCACCCCCTGAGACCGTAAGGCCTTTTGAATGCTGTGTGCTCCCCGGTCGGTTCGCCGACCCCGGTTCCTTCCTGCCCTGGTGACTACCGCCCTCTTCTCCGCCACGCTCGCCTTCACCGCTCCGGCAGCCAGCGCCGCCGAAGTGCCCGGTGCGCCGGCGCGTCCCGGCGGGGTCGCTCTGACGTGGACGCCGGAGTACATGTCCGACAACCACCACTACTCGCGCGCCGAGGCCCTCGAGTTGGCGCGAGATCACGACCTGGTCGCCGCGATGCCGTTCGCCTTCGCTGAGCACTCCGACGCGATGCGGGTGGCCAACCCGAGAATCGACTTGTTGGCCTACGCGAACGCCACCTTGGCCACGGAGGGGGCGACTGCGGAACTTCCCGAGGCTGCCTTCGCTCACGACACTGAAGGGCGACGCATCAAGGCCCCGGAGTTCGGCACCTACCTCATGGAGTCGTCCACCTGGCGCTGGCGCGTCGAGGCGAATCAGCAGTGCGACGAACGGGCTGCACTGGGTGGCTTCGACGGTTGCCTGGTCGACATGCTGACGCTCGGTGTCTTCTCCCGCGGCTACGTCACCTCGCTCCCCGTCAACCCCTACACAGGTACGACGTACACCGAGGCGCAGTACCGCCAGCAGATGATCTCCCTGGCCGAGCACTACCGCAATCAGAGTCCCGGCCTGATCCACGTCGGCAACAGCGTCGAGAACGACTACCGCTACTGGCGCTCCAAGACCGCCCCGTCGCGGCCCCTCGTCAACAGCCAACCCGCCGCCCAGATGGAGGACTTCCTCCGTGGATCCGGGACCGGTGTCAACACCTTCCCCACACCTGAGGGCTGGGTCCGGAACATCGACGTGATCCGCGACATGGAGAGCCAGAACACCTCGGGGCTTTTCACCACCAAGCTCTGGGTGGGCGCCACCGCAGATCAGATCAAGCAGTGGCAGGCCTACACGATGGCGTCGTTCCTGATGGGCGCCGACGGACGTTCCTACCTCGCGTTCACGAGCTCTCGGAACAAGGCCGGCGTGATGGGAACCGCTCTGCCCTACACCATGCCGAAGAACATCGGGACCCCCAGCGGTCCGATGGCGCAGGAGCCCTCCGGTGTCTGGACCCGCGAGTTCAGCAACGGTCTCTCGGTGGTCAACCCCACCTCCAGCGGGGTGTCGGTGCCACTCGACTCACCCATGCGCACGCTCAACGGCGGCACGGTGTCCACGGTCTGGATGCCCCCCAACAGCGGCCAGATCCTCCTGGACACGACCTCGTCCTCCTCGACGAGCACTCCGGCGAGGGACGACACCACGGCGCCCACCGTCACGCTCGACGACACGAACCAGAACGGCGGCACCATCACCTGGTCCGGGCGGTTGAGCGACGACGTCCGCGCCGCCGCGGTGCGCTTCGCGGTGCGCAACCAGAGCACCAATCAGTGGTTGCAGCCCGACGGCAGTTGGGGTTCGTACACGCAGCTCGCCGCGCAGGTCACCAGTTCCACCGGTGCGAGTACCGACTGGACGGCGAGTCGGACCCTGCCGTCCGGCAGCTACGGCATCAGCGTGATTGGTGTTGACGGGGCGGGGAACCTCAGCGAGTCACGACCCTGGGGGGTCACGAGCGCCGACACGCAGGCACCCACCGTCACGCTCTCGAGCAACACTGTGAACGGCGGCACCGTCAGGTGGGCCGGTCGGTTGAGCGACGACGTCCGTGCCGCCGAGGTGCGCTTCGCCGTGCGCAACCAGAACACCAACCAGTGGCTGCGATCCGACGGCAGCTGGGGCTCCTACCAACAGCTCACCGCGCAGGTCACCAGTTCCACCGATACGGCCACCGACTGGACGGCGAGTCGGAATCTGCCGTCCGGCAGCTATGGCATCAGTGTGATCGGCGTCGACGGGGCAGGGAACCTCAGCGAATCGCGACCGTGGAGGGTCACCAGCGTCACAGGGTGATGAGGCAGGATCCTGCCTCAGCTGGTCTACACCACTCGACGTTGTGGTCGGGAGGGTGAGGCTTTGCCTGCAGTCATCCTCCGCAGGGTGTTGGATGCGGAGATAGGACCGAGCTTCCCGCCCAGGTCCTAGGGGGAGGCAAGATGCTGCGTATCGTCGTGGCTGACAACGACAGCGACGCTCTGGACCTGTTGTTGACCGATCTCCGTCTCGAGGGCCACGAGGTCCATGGCGCACCCGATGCTGCCGGGGCAGCGGCGCTCGTGGAGTCGTTGGCTCCTGATGTCGTGGTGCTCGACTACCGGATGCCGCCGGGGGAGGACGGGCTCAGCCTGGCCGAGCGACTGGTGGTTCAGCACGAGAACCTGCGTGTGGTGATCTACAGCAACTATCAGCAGACCGATCTCAGGGTCCGAGCGGCCGCTGTCGGGGTTCCCTTCCTGGCCAAGGGAAATCTGCGGGTCCTACGTGCGGCAGTGTGCGCCCCTTGAGAAGGCTCCGCGAAGCGGCAGCGCCGCTGGCGCTGACGGTGCTGACTGTTCTGGCCGTCCTCGCCGTACTGCTCGGCGGTCAGCATGTCGCCAACCTCGAGGCCGAGCACCGGGTCACACTTCTGGCTGCCCAAAGCGCAACCGTGGTGTCGGCCGCTATCGAGGAGCAGTTGGACGCGGCGACACGCACCGCCGCCGCACCCCAAAGTCGTTCCTCTCCCGACCGTGAGGTCGCCTCGGTCCCGCCCGCCACCCTGGCCATCGCGAGGGATTCCGGTACGCCGATGCTCGATGAGACCGACGGGGGGCGGATCGTGGCCGCCCGCTACGACGCCTTACCGCCCCCAGGGACCGTGGAGGCTCGACGCGAGAGCCTGCGGGGGTACGTCGTCACCCCGCTCCGCCTGGCCGATGTCCTTGCCGACCTGGCCCCCACTGACTCCGTTGTCGCGGTCGACGGGCCCCGCCAGCGCGTCGCAGTGAGCGCACCTTCCGGCTCGGGAGCTACGGTCAGCGACGCGGCGGCCATTTCTTCGGGTGACGGATCGACCTGGTCAGTGGTGGTGAGGGCCCCGGCGGGACGACTCTCGACGATGGTCTGGGGACTGGCCCTGATCATCCTTCTGGGCGGCGGCGGCGTAGCGACTGCGATCGGTCTGCGGCAACGAGCAGTGCGAACTCGTGAGGACGAGCTGAGAGGACTGCAGCAAACCCACGCGACGGTGGCGAGGATCGCCGTCCTCGCGCAGCAGACCCGTGACCTGGGTGACCTCCTGCCGTCGATGACGACCGAATTGGCCTCGAGTCTCGGACTTCGCGGGCTATCGATCACCACCGTGCTCCCGAGCGGGGACCGCCCGCTGTTCGGCTGGGGTGCGCCTCCATCGGGCGGTCGGTCGGCCGTCGGTCTCGAGTCCGTCGCGGAGGGTGAAACGGTGTGGCTGCGACTCGCCCGTGGGGGACGGACTGCCGCGCGACTCAGGGTGGTCGCTGGACGACACCTCGATCACTACGACGTCGACACGCTGGTCGGTGTCGCCGACCTGCTGGCCTCGTCCTTGACCAACGCCGACGCCTTCGCCGAGCAGCAGAACCTCGTCGAGCGGATGCGGGCGGTCGACGAGTTGAAGTCCGTGTTCCTGGGGACGGCCTCACACGAGCTACGGACCCCGGTGGTGGCCATCGCTGGCTATTCCAGCCTCCTGAACGAGAAGTGGGGCGAGCTCGGATCGGAGCAGGCGCACGGCATCGTGGGGCGCATCGACCGCAATGCGCAGCAACTGAGTCAGATGGTCGAGGACCTCCTCGACTTCTCTCGGCTGGAGCGAAGCAATCCTGTCGCCGACACTCTGACGCTTCTAGACCTGGGTCAGGTCGTCGATCAGATCCTGAACACCCACGCCGATCTGCTGGAGAGTCACCCGGTCACTTCGCGTCTCGAGAACGAGGTGCTGGTCTCTGGGTCGCATGAGGCCTTGGAACGGGTCGTCACCAACCTGGTCGGTAACGCCGCCAAGTACACCCCACCCGGCACCCCCATCAGAGTTCTCGTACGCGAGCACCACGGGGTTGCCGAGCTCGCGGTTGAAGATGATGGGTCGGGCGTGCCGGCCTCCGACCGGGATCGGATCTTCAGCCGGTTCTACCGTGGCGTGGGTGACGCGGTCACCCGGACCCGGGGTACGGGTCTCGGGTTGGCCATCGTCACCGAGTTCGCCGCTTCGATGGGCGGCGCCATCCAGCTGCAGGACGCTGAGAGCGGCGGTGCGCGTTTCGTCGTGACATTCCCGCTCGAGTCCAGGCACACCCCACCCGCGCCGGCGACGCTCGCTCCTGAGCGCGACGCTGATGCAGCCCCTTCAGGAGATAGCTCGTGACGACCCGTGACCGCATCGTTCCCGCTCTAGCCTTCGCTGCCGTTGCTGCCGTGGCCGCGATCGTCGTGACCTTGCTCAGCATTGCCACCAATGACGGCTCCCAAGCGCTCAAGGACGCCAAGGAAGCCCAGGTGCGCTCGACGGCGAACAGTTTCAACGCCCGACTCGAGTCCACCTTCGCCGCCGTAGCCGGTCTGGGTGCTCAACCGTGGGAGCTCGAGCCCGACAGTGCGGCGGACCAAGCGGGTCTCGACGCCTACAAACTCGACACCGAGGCGGTCTCGGGCTACTTCCTGGTCGACGACGACGACACCATCACGACCGGAGTCCTGCTCCGGCCCGACGAACTAGGCTCGACCTATGCCCCGCCCGAGTGGGCCGGGGTCAAGGAGACTTTGGCGAGTGTTCCTGCGGTCGTGCTGCCGGTGCAGCAGTCGGGGATCACCACCGAACTACCGTCGTACGCCTTCGTGGTGGCCATTCGTGGTGAGGACCCGACCAGCGTGCGCGGCATGTTCGTCTTCGAGCAGGCGCTGACGTCCGACTCGACCTTCAACCTCGAGATCCAGGCCCTCGCCGAGGATGACGCAGGGACGGCTGCGTGGCGTTTCGTCGACAGCAACGGTCTCGTACTGGCCACCACCCTGCCCACGGGTCTGGGGGAGCCCTCCTCTGACCGCGGGGTCGAGGATGTGGTCGACGGCCTGCGGGTCGTCGACGGCGACCTGATCATCAGCGCCGCGGTGCCGGTCGTGGGGTGGCGGGTCGTGTTCACGCAGGACGAGGCGGAGTTCGTCGAACCGCTGGCGGGGCCCCTGCAGACCGCAGGACTGATTTTGGTGCTGCTGCTCCTCGCCATCGGTCTGGGGCTGACCGTGGTCCTGGCCAAGAGGCTGCGACGAGCCCGGGAGGAAGAGACGCGGTTGCGTGCCCTACACAGGGCCCAGGAGGAGTTCATCTCCGTCGTCTCCCACGAGTTGCGCACCCCGGTATCCGGAGTCCTCGGATTCCTCCAGACGACCTTGGACCACTGGGAGTCGATGCGTGACGAAGACCGCCACGACGCCGTACGCCGGGCCTACGCGAATGCGCGACGACTCCAGGCGACGGCCCGCGACGTCCTGGACACCGAGAGCATCGAGGCCGGGGAGTTCGGCTACGTCAAGCAACACATCGACCTCGTGGAGGAGGTGCGCACCTGCGTCGACTCGTTCGCCTCGGGCGGCACCGAGATGACTCTCAGGCTGCCCGAAGCCCCCCTCATGATCGACGGGGACCCCGACCGCATTCAGCAGGTCCTGTCCAACCTCCTCGAGAACGCGCTCAAGTTCGCGACCACCGATGCTCCGGTCGAGGTGACCGTCGAAGCCACCGATGAGTTCGTGCGCGTGTCGGTGACCGATCAGGGGGTCGGCATCGAGCCCGACCAGATCGAACGAATCTTTGACAAGTTCGTTCGCACCCGAGAGGGGACGGTGACCGGAACGGGCCTGGGGCTCTACATCGCCCGACGCATCGTCGATGCCCACGGCGGCACCATCTATGCCCGAAGCGTGATCGGGGATGCCACGACCTTCGTCGTCGAACTCCCCAGGGTGGCAACGGCACAGGGTGGAAACGGTGCGGGGCTAGAGTAAAGGAACAGACGAATTCACACCACAACTTGAGCGAGGGCCCCACCCCATGTCGACAACGGTTGTAGAAGCTGTGGCTCCACTGGTCCTGGTGGTGGACGACGAGCCGGACATGCGCGAACTGGCCCGCATGATCCTCGAGCTCGACGGTCTGGAAGTGGTCGAGGCTGCCAACGGCACCGAGGCCTTGGAGCAGTACTTCGCCCTTGCTCCGCCGCCCGTTCCGGCCGTGGTCATCCTCGACAACCGGATGCCAGGACTGACGGGTCTTCAGGTGGCCGAATCGATGCTGGCTCACCACCCCGATCAGGCGATCATCGTCTTCTCCGCCTACCTCGACCGGGAACTCGAGGCAGCCGCCCGTGCCCTCGGCGTCGCAGAGTGCATCTCCAAGACCGAAGCCCGCCACCTTCCCGACCTGGTACGGCGGTTGCTCCGGCCCTAGCAGGACTGCCGGTTCCGGCTACTCGCCCCGGCCAGTCTCGCCCTGAAGTCGTTCGCACGTGTGTTCGTCATGTGGGCGGGGTGCCCGTCGACCACGAACTCAACTGGCGGTCGAACGCGGGTCGTTCACTGCGAGGGTTCGGGCACCGTGCAGTCGACCTTGGGGTTCACCCCGACGTAGTTCAAGACGCCCGCGGCCACCGTCAACGCGGTGTCGCTCGCCGTCTTGCAGTTGACCTCTCGGTCGCTGCCGAAGTATCCGCGCTGGTAGGCGGCGAAGGCGCCGATGATCAACCAGACGACGATGGCGGTGCTCAAGATGCTTCTCATGAAGGTGGCCTTTCAGTAGACGCGGTGGACGCGGAGTAGGTCGCTTGGTAGGTGCCCAGCAACTCGCAACCGTGGGCAACGCTGCGGCCCAGGCGCTCCAGGATTGTCGCGTACTGGTGGGCGTCGGCATCCACGGCCCTCAACTCGAGGTCCCGAGCGTCGTCGGATGCTTCGAGCACACCCAGGTTGGAGGCCGAGCCACTGAGCTTGTGGGCAAGCGCTCTCACCTGGGTGTCGTCGTCGCTCGCGATCGCTTCCTCCAACGAGGTGAGAACCGTCTGCGATCTGGCGCTGAAGTTGCCGATGGCCCGGTCGAGGTACGTCGTATCGCCCGGATCCAGATCGCGCAGCATGTCGAGTCGCTGGGTATCGAGGCCGTCGATGGGTGGGGTCGGATTGATCGTCGGCTCCTCGAGATCGTTGTCGCCTGACTCGGTACTGCCTGACTCGTTAGGGGCAGAGCCGTTGTCGGTGCGGTCGGACAGCCACTCCGCCAGGGTCGCGGCCAAACTCTTGGGATCCATCGGTTTGGTCAGGTAGGCATCCATCCCCGCCGTCAGGCAGCGATCCCGTTCTCCCTCGACCGCGGCGGCGGTCATCGCGATGATCGGCAGACGGTGATGTCCGGCGTCGCGGATGGCCCGGGTGGCGGCGTACCCGTCCAGCACCGGCATCTGCACGTCCATCAGGACGGCATGAACATCTCCGCGTTCGACCCGTGCCACGGCTTGGGCACCGTCCCCCACGGCTTCACCGTCGTAGCCGAGCGACTGGAGGACTCCTAACGCCACCATCTGGTTCACTTCGTTGTCCTCGACGACCAGGATGCGCCGATGTTTCGGCTGGCCGGCCTCAGCAGCGGCAGTGGGGATCTTCGCAGTGGCCCCGTGACGCCGCATCAACACAGACCGAAGGATGTCGACGGGGACGGGTTTGGTCAGGCATTCGTCGAATCCGGCACTCTCCACCGCCGACCGGTCCACGCCGGTGATGGAGGTCAGCATGATCAGCGCTGGCGCCGTCTGCTCGAGCCCGACGATGTCGTGCGCGAGTTGCAGCCCGTCACGGCCCGGCATGGCGTAGTCCATGAGGACCACATCGAAAGGCTCGTTGTGTCCGTGAGCGGACTGGATCTCGGCAAGGGCATGCTCGGCCGAGGAGGCGTCGCGGGCAGACATGTTCCAGTGCGAGACCTGTTCCATCAAGATGAGTCGGTTGGTGTCGTTGTCGTCCACCACCAGGACCCGGGTGCCGGACAGGATCGATCGAGCCTCCGCATCCCGCCCCTCTGCGGCCTGCGCGCTGGCTTCGGCGAACAGGGCGGTGAATCGGAAGACGCTTCCTCCCGCTGTCCTGGGGAAGTAGCTCAACTCGCCACCCAGTGCTTGGACGAGTTGCTGGGAGATGGCGAGTCCGAGCCCGGTTCCGCCGTACATGCGGGTGGTCGAACTGTCGGCCTGAGTAAACGGCTCGAGCAACGTGGCGACCGACTGAGGATCGATGCCGATCCCCGTGTCGGACACCTCGATGGACACCCGGACCCCGTCCTGATCGCGGGACTCGAGGACGGCCCGCACCGCGACCTCGCCCGAGGGTGTGAACTTCACGGCGTTGGAGACCAGATTGGTCAGCACCTGAGCCAGTCGGGTCGGGTCGCCGGTGACCATCTCGGGTACGTCGGGATGGCAGGACATGATGAGCTCCAGGCCTTTGGACCGGGCGCTCTCGCCGAGGACATCGCCCACCTGTTCGAAAACGGTCCGAAGGTCGAAGTCCAAGGACTCGAGATCGATCATCCCGGCCTCGATCTTGGAGAAGTCCAGGACGTCGTTGAGCACCGCGAGCAGAGCTCGGCCAGCGACCTGGACGCCCGAGGCCAGACGTCGCTGGGACTCGTCGAGATCGCTGCGCATCAACAGGTCGTTCAGGCCGATGACTCCGTTCAGGGGAGTCCGGATCTCGTGGCTCATGGTGGCCAGAAACTCTGACTTCTGTCGTGAGGCATCCATCGCCGCGTCACGGGCCGCACTCAGCGTTCGCGCGGACTGTTCACGCTCGATGACGCGAGCGATCTGCACAGCGCTGGACTCCACGCTTTCCTGAATCATCGCGTGGCGGAGGATCGGTGGGGCCGAGGCGATCAGGAGCACCGCCGCAATCAGCTCGTCGACCACTACGGGCGCTGCCAGGACCAGGCCGTCCGGGGACCAGACGACTCCGTTCTCGGCGATGGACCGCACCGCCAGAGCGAGGTCTGCCTCAGCTGTAGCGGGGAACTCGAGATCCGCGGCCGCATCGTCGGGGTGAACCACATTCGGCACCAACTGATCTTCCGCGACCCGATAGAACCGGGCGCGGGTCCAGTCGTCGTGGGAGAGCAGTAGCCCCCGCAGGAAGGGAAGTACCTCATCCAGGGTGCTGGCCCGGTTGGCGCTGCTGGCCACGGCCCGGAGCAGTTCGT
This sequence comes from Nocardioides salsibiostraticola, assembly GCF_054783655.1. Lineage (NCBI taxonomy): Bacteria > Bacillati > Actinomycetota > Actinomycetes > Propionibacteriales > Nocardioidaceae > Nocardioides > Nocardioides salsibiostraticola. Next base: position 71,892 of record NZ_BAAGQD010000016.1, read on the forward strand.
TCTGAGCGACCTGATCCTCGAGGGCCGACTCAGCCAGCATCAGTTCGGTGACGTCCTGATGCGTACCGGAGACGTGCAAGGCCTGGCCGGCGTCATCGCGCTGGATCACGCCGCGGGCACGGATCCACAGCCAGTCCAGAGTCGGGTCGACCCGAAAACGCGCCACGAAGGAGAACGAGTCCTCCCCGCCACCGATGGGCGTCATCGACTCGACCATCTCCGCCAGATCGTCGGGATGGGCCATCTGGAACAACGAGTCGACGTCGCGGGGGAACTCTTCGACCGACACGCCGTACAGCTCGGCCAATGCCTGGGTGCCGATCAGTTCGTTGGTCAGGAGATCCCACTCCCAGCCACCGACGCGGGCTATCCGCTGGGTCTCCTCCAGCCTTCGTCGGCTCTCGACCAACTGGTCGTGGGTCGCCCGACGTGCGTGGTACTCGGTGATGCGATGCACCACCCCGATCAGTTCACCCGATTCGTTGAGCCAGGGGCTCTCTTTGACCAGAACCCAGAGCGTGTCGCCGTTCTTGCGGACGAAGAGGCATTCCACGTCATGGTGGATGAGCACACCGGCCCGTAGATCGACCAGGTGGGCGGCGAAGGCGATCCGGCCTTCCGCGTCCAGGGTGTCGAAGACGGTCAGGTCGACCAGCGCGTCCTCTTCGACGCCGTACAGGTGAGCGAGTCGGGAGTTCGCATAGATCGTGTCGCCCTGCAGATCGATGACCCAGAAGACGTCGGGGGAGGTCTCCACGATCGCCTTGAAGAAGCCCTCCGAGTCCGCCGTCATGACTCGCCGTCGATGAGGTACTTCCCGTCCCGGAAGACCAGCTGCAGACTGACCTCGTCCGAACGACGGCCCTGGCCCGCTCGGTTGTACTGGTAGACGTACGTCACCGTTTGCGCGTCGGCGTCGGCCGAGATGCTGGTGATTTCGGGGTTCTTGACCGAACTCCAGAAGCCGACGTAGTTCGGGCTCGCGGATTGGAAAGAGGAGGTGAGCATGGTGAACCCCTCGTCGGGGTTGCTGCTCGCGGTCTCGAGGTAGTCACTGATGAACTGCTTCATTCCAGCCTCGGTCGGTTCCGGGGACGGCGACTCGCTCGCCTCGGCTGGCTCGGTGGGCGCGCCTGTGTCCTCGGTCTGCGAGGTAGGGGTCGCACTCACGTCGTTCGCGGCCGGGTCGTCCTGGGTGATGAGCAGTCCGACCATCACCACCAGTGCCACGACAGCCGCCACGACCAGCAGCGGGACGATGCCGACGGCGCTCCGTTTCGGCGGTGGTCGGTGCCGGGTGACGGCCGGGGGGTAGGCCCGCGACGCCGTCGGTTCGGGCGCTGGGACGGCGGGTTGCGTGGAGGTCGTCTCCGCAGGAGAAACGGACGCCGGTGAGTAGTTCGGCGCCTGCGCCAGGAACTCGACGATGTCGTCCATCTTCCAACGACGTGCGGGGTCGTGGACCATGGTCGACTCGATCATCGGGGTCAGCCAATCGGCACCCTCCGGCCGCGGTGGCGGTTCGTGCACGATGCGGTAGAGCGCCCCCATGAGGTTGTCACCCACGGCGTAGGGAGGTCGTCCCGTCAAGGCGTGGAAGGCGGTGGCGCCCAACGACCACACATCGCTCGCCGAGGTGGCCGGACCTCCGGAGGCCACCTCCGGTGCGAGATACGCGGGGGAGCCGGTCACGAGTCCGGTCTGAGTCAGATGCGAGTCAGCTTCCGTGCGGGCGATGCCGAAGTCCGAGATCTTGACCGAACCGTCGTCGCCGACCAGGACATTGGAGGGTTTGACGTCTCGGTGGACGATCCCGGCCCCGTGGGCGGCGGTGAGGGCTTCGGCCACCTGCCCGAGCACCGCAGCGGTGTCGGCGGTCGACAGCTGGCCGTTCCGACGGATCACCTCAGCCAGGGTCGCTCCGGCGACGTACTCCATGACCAGCCAGACCACCTCGCCTTCGGTGACCAGATCGAAGACGGAGACCACATTGGGGTGGTTCAGATGCGCAGCGATGCGCGCCTCTCGTTCGGCGCGTTCGAGTTCGGCCGATCCGGCGCTCAGAGCCGCTCCCAGACGCTTGACCGCGACGGACCGTCCCAACACTTCGTCGCGTCCCAACCACACCGCGCCCATGCCGCCGCGTCCGATTTCTCGGTCGAGTGAGTACCTACCTCCGATCACCTGCCCACCTTAAGGGGCCGATGCACAACGCATGCCCCAATGGTCCAGGCCGCTCGGTCGGCGTACCCCTGCGATGGTGCGAGGCAGGATGCGGCACTCTGGAGGTTCCGAAACGACCGGCCCTCGGCGGCAGGAAAGGTTCCTCTGTGTCTGTTGACCCCCAGCTCCTGGACGATCTCGAGTGGCGTGGCCTCATCGCCCACTCGACGGATCCGGCGTCGTTGCGCGAGGCACTGTCCACCGGTGTGGTGAGGTTCTACGTCGGCTTCGACCCCACGGCACCCAGCCTGCACATGGGAAACCTCCTGCAGATCCTGACCGCCCGCCGTCTGCAGCTGGCCGGCCACGCGCCCTTCGCCCTGGTGGGGGGAGCCACCGGAATGATCGGTGACCCGCGCGATTCCGGGGAACGCACATTGAACTCCGGCGACACCGTGGCCGACTGGGTTCAGCGGGTCCGGGCGCAGATCGAACCCTTCTTGTTCTTCGAGGGCGAGAACGCCGCGACCATGGTCAACAACCTGGACTGGACCGCCGGGCTGTCGACCATCGATTTCCTGCGCGACATCGGCAAGCACTTCCCCGTCAACCGGATGCTGGCCCGAGATACGGTCAAACGTCGCCTCGACGCCGGCGGGATCAGCTACACCGAGTTCAGCTACGTCCTGTTGCAGTCGATGGACTTCCTCAGTCTCTACCGCCAGCACGGGGTCTCACTCCAGTTCGGTGGGTCGGACCAGTGGGGAAATATCACCGGAGGATGCGAGTTGATCCGCCGTGCGGAGGGTGGAACCGCCCACGCTTTCGCCACGCCGCTGGTCACCAAGGCCGACGGAACGAAATACGGCAAGACCGAGGGCGGTGCACTCTGGCTGGATCCGGAAATGATGTCGCCCTACGCGTTCTTCCAGTTCTGGCTCAATGTGGAGGACGAGAAGGTCGGCGAACTCCTACGACTCTTCACCTTCCTAACTCGCCCGGAGATCGAGGCGCTGGAGGCGGAGCACGCGGAGAAGCCGTTTCTTCGCTCGGGACAGAAGGCCCTCGCCGAGGAGGTCACCACGCTCGTGCACGGAGCGGAGGAGACCGCCCAGGCGCAAGCGGCGGCGGCCGCGTTGTTCGGCGGCGGGAACCTCGAGGACCTGGCCCCCTCCACGCTGGTGGCGGCGCTCCGTGAGGCCGGCGCGGTCGCTGTCGACATCTCTGAGGGGGTGCCCACCGTGACCGACCTCCTGGTGACCAGCGCGCTGGTGGCGAGCAAGGGTGAGGCCCGCAGAGCCATCAAGGAAGGCGGCGCCTACCTCAACAACCAACGCATCGAGGACCCCGAGATGATCCCGGGTGAGGATGACGTCCTGGCCGGGTCCTGGCTGCTCCTGCGACGAGGCAAGAAGCGGTTCGCGGGGATCGAGCTCGTCCGGTGACGCAGGAGGCCGCCTGGTTGTCGGACCTCGAGCAGTGGGCGGCCGACCACGTGGACCCCGCACTCCTCGACTACATCGTCAGTGGAGCCCGCGAGGGCCGTACCGCGGCCCGCGCGATCGACAGTTGGGCGGAGGTGGATCTCTACCCTCGCGTCCTACGCGATGTCTCCGTCATCGACGTTTCCACCAGCCCGCTGGGTCGCTTCTCGCAGGGACCCTGGGGGATCGCCCCCACGACCCTCCAGCGGGTCGTCCACCCCGATGGTGAGCTGGGTATGGCGCGAGCCGTCGCAGGCACGGGCACGGTCTACGCGGTCTCGAGTAACGCGGGGACGAGATTCGCGGACATCGGTGCGACCGGATGCCGATGGTGGCTGCAGCTGTACCTGCCGCAGGACCGAGAATTGGCAAGGCCACTCCTGGACAGGGCGGTGCGAGCCGGCGCCGAGGCAGTGGTCCTGACGCTCGACACCCCCGTGGTCGGGACCAAGTACCCGCACCACGCGACCGACTCGATCTGGTCACGGGTCGACCCGTCGCTGGTTCGCGTGAACTTCGACCCCGGCTACGAGGATCAGGCAGGAAGTGCCAAGTCCGATCGCGTGAGCCCCGTCGACCTCGCCTGGGTGCGGGATGTCTCGGGGCTCCCCGTGGTCGCCAAAGGAGTGGTGCGAGCCGATGATGCGCTGCGCTGCGTACAGGCCGGCGCCTCCGCCGTCTGGGTCTCCAACCACGGCGGCCGCCAACTGGACCGAACGGTCTCGACTGCGCGCGCGCTGACGCCCGTCGTGGCGGCTCTGGACGGCGCCGCTCAGGTGTACGTCGACGGGGGAGTGCGCGGGGGGTTGGACGTGGTCGCGGGGATCGCCTTAGGCGCCGACCTGGTGTTCCTGGGACGAACGCCGCTGCTCGCCCTGGCGCAGGGGCAGGCTGGAGTGACGCGGATGGGGCGCGAACTCGATCTGCAGGTCGAGGAAACCCTGCGTCTGCTGGGTTGCGAGGACATCGCTGCGTCACGGGGATGCGCCTTCTGGCCGGTCGAGCACCAGGGCTAGACGGAGCTACAAGCCTCTGACCTGCACAAACGCTGATGTGGCCCGCGTCACGGTCGTTCGATTTGGCAAGACCCCTCAAAACATCTAATGTTCACCACGTCGCCAGGGAGCGGCGGGGAACAAGACCTACTGGGTCGGGTTCCCGGCCCCATAGCGATCACCTCTGCAAAGCCCCGATGAAAGCCGCGCCGCAAGCGTGTGCAAGGATCAGGGCGAAGCGGAAACAGGCCCCGCGGGGATTCGAGAGAGTCTAGCGTGTGCGTCTGATACTTGAGAACTCAACAGTGTGTCATATAGTCGACGAATTAGTTTGTTATGCCCAGTTTGTTTT
>NZ_BAAGQD010000017.1:0-280289 GCF_054783655.1 Nocardioides salsibiostraticola
GAACACACATGGCTACATGATGGCAAACAGTACATATGCCGCAACGCGTCCACGACACACACAAATAGAGACCACCCCCCTCTACCGATGTGAAACCCACCCCCTCACAGGAGTGTTGTTCCACAGAGCGGTAGAGACTTAGGGGTCATAGAGTTACGGCGGCCATAGCGGCAGGGAAACACCCGGTCCCATCCCGAACCCGGAAGTTAAGCCTGCCAGCGCCGATGGTACTGCAACCGCGAGGCTGTGGGAGAGTAGGACGCCGCCGGACAACACTTAAAGTAAGAGGGCCACCGGGCCACAACCCGGCGGCCCTCTTACCCATTTACGAAGGAGAATCATGGCCGAGCAAAATCGTGGGGACAGGTCCCGTAACGATCGCTCAGGCGGCTCGAAGGGCCGGTCAAGTGCGTCGAACGGCCGGTCGGGAGGCCCGAGCAGCCGATCAGGTGCTGGTGGAGAACGCGGTTCGTCGAGCCGCGGATCCCGTCCGACTGGTGGGGGCAAGGGTGCGCCCGCGCGTCCTGCTCGCAACACTGATTGGAAGCGACCGGTCGACAAGCAGGCGCCTCGCACGGCGGAGCAGGAGATCTACGACGGTCCCGAACTGCCCGAGAGCATCACGGGCGGGGAGTTGGACCGTGCCGTTGCCGCGCAGTTGAAGGGTTTGCCCGAGAAGTTGGCCTCGCGCGTCGCGCGGCACCTGGCCGCTGCGGGTCAGCTCATCGATGAGGATCCCGAGACCGCCTATCGGCACACCCTGGCCGCCCGCGCTCGCGCGTCACGGCTGGCGGTTGTGCGTGAGGCCACCGGGGAAGCGGCCTACGCTGCTGGTCACTACGCCGAGGCACTGGCCGAGCTCCGCGCAGCGAAGCGGATGAACGGTGCCACGGCATACCTTCCGATCATGGCGGACTGCCACCGGGCGCTGGGCAACCCCCAGCAGGCGTTGAAGCTGTCGAAAAGCCCGTCGGTGGAGAACTTCGCCCCGGAAGCCAAGGCCGAGATGACGATCGTCGAGGCTGGAGCTCGCAAGGACATGGGACAGATGGACGCAGCTTTGCGCACCCTCGAACTGGCGCCCATCAACAGCAAGGCGCGTCAGGCCTGGGTGGTGCGACTGCGCTACACCTACGCCGACCTGCTCGAGACCGCAGGACGAGAGCAGGATGCGATGGCCTGGTTCCACCGAACCCACGCCATCGACGCCGAGGAACTCACCGACGCTGCTGAGCGCGCGGAGACGCTGGAGAAGCGACTGCCCTGAGGACCGGTCCCTCACCGGTCAGCGGTCCAGCACCCGAACCACGACCGGAGCGCCGGCCTCTTCGGTGCCCCACCTGAGGCCCTCGCGAAAGCCGACGCGGATTCGGTCGATAACGGCAACCGCCGAGCGGTCGCCGGTGATTTCCAGGACGATGTCGTCGCCCGGACCGAAGCGTTCGCCCTCGGGGTTGACCAGCCCGTCACAGAACTGGGTCGGATCGCTGGTCACGCCCAGGGTTCCGCCTCTACACAGCAGTGGCACCACCGAGATCTCGGTGTTGCTGGTGGTGCTCACCTTGATACCGGACAGCGTCAGCGTTCTCCCGAAGGCCGCGCTGGGAGCAAAGACCCCGACGTAGACCGGCTGGTTCACCGGGGTGATGGCCTGGATGGTGTTCGGCGCCACCGGTAGCGGGGTGGGGTTGTTGACGTACCACGCGCCAATACCCACGACGAGTAATCCCGTGGTCGCAAGGGCCGCTGCAACGAGTCGTGGGTCGCGCCGCATGTTGCGGGGCGGGTGTCGGGGCTCGTCCGGGGGCGCATCGGGGGACGCGTCCACAGGTGCCATGCGGCGTACTCTAGTGGCGCGAGGGCTGCGATGTCTGAGATCGCCCTCGCAGCAGTCGGCTGGGCTGGCATCATTCGCGGATGAGCAGTGTGAAACGACCAGCCCTCGAGGGCACCGTGGCGGTGCGCGACGAGCGTCGTCTGAGCTTCGCCGAGTACGGCTCCGCTCGGGGTGACGCCATCGTGTGGATGCACGGCACTCCCGGTGCGCGGCGGCAGATCCCGCTCGAGGCCCGGGTGTACGCACAGGAGAACAACCTTCGGATCATCGGGATCGACCGGCCCGGGATCGGATCGTCCACTGCTCACCTCTACGAGAGCATCGTCGACTGGACCGAGGACCTGTCGCTCCTTCTCGATGCCCTGGGTATCGATGAGGCCAGGATCATCGGGCTGTCGGGTGGGGGACCCTACGCGTTGGCCGCCGGATTCGCGTTGCCTGACCGTATCCGTAGCGTCGGGGTTCTCGGCGGTGTCGCGCCCACCGTTGGTCCCGACGCCACTAGCGGGGGAGCGATCCAGCTCGCCGTCCGGTTGGCCCCTCTTCTGGGATTCGGGCGCATCCCCCTCGCGTTCGTGCTCAACCGCGCTATCCGACTGGCCAAGCCCGTTGCCGGACCGGGACTGGACCTGTACGCCGCGGTGCAGCCGGCGGGGGACAAGAACCTGCTGTCCCGACCCGAGTTCAAGGCGATGTTCCTCGACGATCTCCTGAACGGCAGTCGTTTCCAGACCTCGGCGCCCCTCAGCGACTTGGTGCTCTTCACCCGGGACTGGGGGTTCTCTCCGAGGGACATCACTGTGCCGGTCCGGTGGTGGCACGGGGACTGCGACCACATCGTGCCGTTCGCTCATGGACAGCACATGGTGGACCTGATCCCCAGCGCAACGATGAAGATCATCGATGGAGAGAGCCACCTCGGGGGACTAGGAATCGCGGAGGAGGTCATCTCGACCTTGCTGTCCCTGGAGTTGCGGCAGTCCGCCGGCTGAATTGAGGCCCAGGGGTGGCGCTCACGGGCTCCATGGGACACAATGAGCGTCTAACTACATCAGAGTCATTCGACTTTTTTCTCACCATCACGACGAGGCCGCTGGGGAAGGCGCATCTCGCGCCGGTGGTGGCCGGCGGGAACCGGCCAACGGGATGGGAGTCATAGTGACTACACAGACAACGGGCGTTCTCTACGTCCACTCCGCGCCGTCCGCGTTGTGCCCACACATCGAGTGGGCAGTGGCCGGCGTCCTTGGCGCGGCCGTAAGCCTCGACTGGACGCCTCAGTCGGCCCAGGCTGGCACCTACCGAGCCGAACTCTGCTGGGCCGGTGACGTCGGCGCCGCGGCGAGCATCACCTCTGCTCTGCGTGGGTGGAACCACGTCCGGTTCGAGTCCACCGAGGGGCCCTCCCATGTCTCTGAGGGAACCCGCTTCTCCTATACCCCGGAGTTGGGCGTCTTTCACGCTGTCACCGGCCCGCACGGCGACATCATGATCCCCGAGGACCGCCTGAAGGCGGCCGTTGTCAAAGCGGCTCTGGGTGAGACCACGCTTCTCCTGGAGATCGACCGACTTCTGGGCAAGCCCTGGGATGATGAGCTGGAGACCTTCCGGCACGCCGGTGAGGGCGCGCCGGTCCGCTGGCTCCACCAGGTGGTGTGACCCGTCCTGCTGGGAATCGATCAGTTACTGGGACGAACGAAACGGAACGTCGTGGGACGGACCCTTCGTGCGAACGTCTGGAAGCCGACCTTGTAGGTGACCTTCATCTTCAGCTTGTGTTTCCCGAAGATGACCGAGGGCTTGCAGAGCTTGAACTTGGCCCTGCCGGTCAATGAGTTGACCCCAGAATACTTTGCTGCGCTCGCCAGTTTGCCCCCCTTGGGGCCTACCAGGAAGATCTCCGCTGCCGCGGAGTCATAGGGTTTCGGGGGATCGATCTTGTAGCGGTAGGTGTACTTGTGGCAGCCCCGTTTGAGGACGTGGTTCTTCGACTTCGCGAAGCCCCAGTCGGCATAGTTGGGTGCCGCCTGAGCGGTCGTCACCGGGGTCGCGGCCAGCAGGCCACCCGCCATCATCAGGCTCACGGCCGAGCCTGCTACTGCCTTGCGCAACATGAGTCTCCCTTGTGCTGATGTGATCAGCGTCTCTACCGTAACAACGCGCGACCACCGATGAGGTGATGCCGCACTATGTGGTCATTTTCGATCGGTAGAGCAGGGATCGGCAGGGTAGCGATTGGCAGGGCAAGGCTCGGCCGGAGCCACGATGATGACCGCCCGAGGTGGTTCCTTCAGCTTTCGGTGATCAGGCGCTACCGAATGCGACGGCGACGTTGGCGCCGCCGAAGCCGAAGGAGTTGTTCAGAGCGGCGATGTCTCCCGCGGGAAGTTCTCGGGGAGCCGTCGCGATGTCCAGATCGACCGCCGGATCCTTGTCGTCCAGGTTGATCGTCGGAGGGACCAGACGGTGGTGAAGGGCCATGACGGTGGCGACGGCCTCGACCGCGCCAGCGCCCCCCAGTAGGTGTCCGGTCATCGACTTGGTGCTGGTGACGACCACGCGGTCGGCGTGAGCGCCGAGGGTCGCGTGAAGCATCAGACCTTCGGCGATGTCGCCCTTCGGAGTGGAGGTGGCGTGCGCGTTGACGTGGGCGATGTCGGAAGGCTCGATCCCGGCCTCCTGAAGCGCCCGGCGGATCGCCCGGGCCCCACCTCGTCCTGCCGGATCGGGTTGCGCGATGTCGTGGGCGTCAGCGGTGACCCCTGCGCCGAGGACCTCGGCGTAGACGTGGGCACCGCGGGCCGCGGCGTGCTCAGCGGTCTCCAGGACCAGCACCCCCGCACCTTCACCCAGGACGAATCCGTCGCGGGCCAGGTCCCAAGGACGCGACACGGTGGTCGGATCGGACTCGTTCTTCGACAACGCCATCATGTTGGCGAAGGCCGCCATGGGCAGGGGGTGAATGGCCGCCTCTGTGCCGCCGGCGAGCATCACGTCGACCCGCCCCAGACGAAGCTGGTCGATGGCCAGCGAGATGGCTTCGTTCCCCGATGCGCAGGCCGAGACGGGCGTACAGACCGGTCCCCGGGCTCCGACGTACAGGCTCAGGTTGGCGGCCGGCGCGTTGGGCATCAACATGGGTACGGCGAGGGGTGAGACCCGTCGCGGACCCTTCTCGCGCAGGATGTCGTAGTTCGACAGGAGCGTGTTGACTCCTCCGATACCCGAGGCCATGGCGACGCCCACCCGGTCCCCGTCCACCTCCGCGAGATCGTTGGGTCCCTCGGCGTCAGGCCCTTGGGCCGGGCGTAGGCCGGCGTCCGCCCACGCTTCCATGGCAGCCACGAGCGCCAGTTGGGCGGAGCGGTCGAGGCGACGGGCGCGGACCCGATCCAGCACGTCGGTGGGTTCGACGGCGGCGGGTGCAGCGATGCGGACGCTGAGGCCTTCGGCCCACTCCTCGGTGAGGCGGCGGACGCCGGAGCGGCCTTCGGTCATACCGGCCCAGGTGGTGGCGACGTCACCTCCCAGCGGGCTGGTCGTGCCGAGTCCGGTGACGACGATGCGCATGCGATCGTTGCTCTGCGTAGTCAAGCTCAGGCCGAGGCGTTCTCGATGTAGCGGACGGCGTCGCCCACGGTGCGCAGGTCCTTGACCGCTTCGTCGGGGATGGTGACGCCGAACTTCTCCTCGGCCGCGACAACGACCTCGACCATGGACAGGGAGTCGACATCGAGGTCGTCGACGAACGCCTTGTCGAGCTGAACGTCGGCCTGGTCGACTCCGGCGACCTCGTTGACGATGTCGGCAAGGTCGGAACGGATCTCTTCGGTGCTGGCAGTCATGGTGCTGTCCTTTCGGTAGGTGCTCTTGTGGGTTCTTCGGTTAACGCTATGCGGCACTCGGTGAGTGCCGCGTTCAGGGAACGGTAACGACTTGGGCGGCGTACGCCAGTCCCGCACCGAACGCGATCAGGAGAGCAGTATCTCCGCTCTTGGCCTCGCCCTCGGCGATCATGCGATCAAGGGCGAGGGGGACCGACGCGGCCGAGGTGTTGGCCTGGTCGACGACATCGCGGGCGATACGCACGCGGTCGGGAAGTTTCATGGTCTTCGCGAGCAGTTCGACGATGCGCAGGTTCGCCTGGTGGGGGACGAAGCAGTCCAGGTCGTCCACGGTGAGTCCGGCTCGCTCGATCGCGTCGAGGCCGACCTTCGCCATGGTGAAGGCGGCCCAGCGGAACACTGCGGCGCCCTGCATGGTCAGGTGCGGCATGATCGGCTCATCGGCGACCAGGACGTCGCGCCAGTCCTCGCGTTGTCGGATGAGGTCGTACTGCTCACCATCGGAACCCCACACCACCGGACCGATGCCGTTGGTCTCCGAAGGACCCACCACGACGGCGCCGGCGCCGTCGGCGAAGATGAAGGCCGTGCCCCGATCGGTGGGGTCGGTGATGTCGGAGAGCCGCTCGACGCCGATGACCAGGACATGGCGGGCGCTGCCGGCGCGGACGAAGTCGCTGGCCATCGACACTCCGTGGCAGAAACCGGCGCAGGCCGCGGAGATGTCGAAGGCCGCTGCCTGGTCGGTGCCGAGTTCGTGCGCGATAGCGGTGGCGATCGAGGGGGTCTGCAGCAGGTGGCTGACGGTCGCGACGACCACGCAGTCGATGTCGGACGCGGTGAGACCGGCTCGCTCGATGGCGATCCGCGAACTCGCGACGGACATGAACTGCACTGTTTCCTCGTCGCTGGCGACGCCACGAGTCTTGATGCCGGAGCGTTGTTGAATCCACTCGTCGGTCGAGTCGATGGCGTCGACGATCTCGGCGTTCGGAACCACGCGGGTGGGACGGTAGGAGCCGACACCGAGCAGAGCGGCGTGCTCGGCACCGCGGTCGTTGGCGATCACGAGGCGTCCTCCATACCGTCGACGACCGACTGCCCACCGTGGGTGTCGCAGAAGGATCGGGCCGCATCGAGTTGATCGGGCGTCTTCAGCGCGAAGGTCTCCACACCGGGCAGCGCACGCTTGGCGATGCCACTGAGGGTTCCTGCGGGCGGCAACTCGAGGATCCCGGTGACGCCGAGATCGGTCATGGTCTTCAGGCACAGGTCCCAGCGCACCGGTTGGGCGATCTGCGTGACGATGCGTCCGAGAACGTCCTGGCCGTTCCTGAGAATATTTCCCTCGCGGTTCGAGATCACCGGGATGCGGGGCTCGTGCACCGACACCGAACGGGCCAGCGCCGCCACGTGGTCGACTGCTGGCGCCATGTGCTCGGTATGGAAGGCGCCCGCGACCGGGAGGGGGCGCACACGGGCCTTCGCCGGTGAGTCGGCAGCGAAAGCCTCGAGCTGGCTCATCGTGCCGGCTGCGACGACCTGGCCGGGGCCGTTGTCGTTCGCCGGGGTGAGACCGTGACGGTCCAGGGCGGCCAACACCTCGTCTCGGTCGCCGCCCAGGACGGCCGTCATGCCGGTGGGTGTCGCGGCCGCGGCCGTGGCCATCGAGCGACCTCGTTCGCGGACCAGGACCAAGGCCTGCTCGGCGGTCATCACGCCCGCCGCGACGGCCGCGGTCAACTCTCCGACACTGTGGCCGGCGACTGCGCCTACGCGACCGAAGGCGTCAGACGGGTCCGGGAACAGCTCCGAGAAGGCGAGGAGGCCGGCGGCAACCAGGAGCGGTTGGGCGATGCTGGTGTCGCGGATGTAGTCGGCGTCCCCGGACGTGCCGGCGTACGCCAGATCGATCCCGGCGACGGCGGAGAGCCAGTCCAAGCGGGCCGCTGGCACGTCGTCCTCGATCCAGGGAGCCAGAAAACCTGGGGTCTGGGCCCCTTGTCCGGGGGCAACGATGATCAGCACACGATCACTGTGCCTGCTCCGAGCGCCGTAGGTCGAACGCGGTAGGCACCATTTACGTCGCGCATTCTTGGAGGGTTCCTACAAGTCCTTCTCGGTGGCGGCCCCTTCGAGGCGCCCGAGGATCAGGGCCAGCCGCAACGTGAGGGCCTCGCGGGGGTTCGTCGGGGTCAGGCCAGTCAGCTCCTCGACTGTTCGCAGGCGATAGCGAACAGTGTTCGGGTGGACGAACAGGGCGCGTGCCGTGGCCTCCAACGAGGAGCCGGACTCCAGGTAGGCGCTCAGTGTCGCGATCGTTTCCTGGCGGGACCCTGCGATGGGCAGATAGACGTCACGGATCAGGGATCGACGGGCGGCTGCGTCTCCGGTGAGGACGCGTTCGGGCATCAGATCCGCGCTCAGAACCAGTCGGGGGGCCTCGGCCCATCCTGCGGCCGCGAGGTAGGCGGCGAGGGCGTCGCGAGCCGATGTGTTGGCCTCGGTGAGATCTTCGACCATGGGCCCGATGACCACCGGCCCCGAACTGAAGAGTTCGACCATGGCGGTCGCGTCGGCGAGCGGGTCGTCGACGCCCCCGAGGATGACCACGAGTCGGTCGCCCTGGACGGCGCACAGGGCGTCGAGGCCGCGCTCCTCCGCGGTGTGACGTACGTCGTCGACCAGATCGGCCTCGCGTTTGGCGCTGCCCGCCGAACCGAGCAGCACCACCACCCCGGTCAATGCGTGCCATCCCACCGCGTTGGCCCGGGACAGGACGTCAGTGTCCGTTTCCCCACGCAGGACGGAATCCACGACGAGGGCTTCGAGACGGGCATCCCAGGCGCCTCGGACTTCAGCTGCGCGGGCATAGATCTCCGCGGTGGCGAAGGCCACCTCCCGTCCGTACCGCAGCACCGCTCCGCGCACGGCCGAGACGTCAGCGGCGTCGAGGTACTCGTCCAGATTGTCTTCCACCGCCTCGATGGTCAGTCGAACCAGGTCCACGGTCTGCTGCAGGGTGATGACGCCGGCTAGTCGCCGAGGTGCTGCACCGAAGACGACCGAAGCGATGGCCTGATCGGTGTGATCGGTGCCGGTGGAGGTCGAGGGGCTGGGTACGGCGGCGTACCAGTCGATGAAGTTGCCGATTCCGGCCGAGGCGATCAACCCCACCCAGGAACGGTTCTCCGCCCCCAGATCGCTGAACCAGGCGAGGTCCGTCTCCATACGCGCTGTGATGGCCGTGCTCATCGCCCCACTGGCGCGGGTCAGAGCCTTGACGGCTCGAAGATGGTCGTGCGCCGGCGGTGAAGTCGGGGTGGAGGCCACACGCTGACTCTAGGCGACGTGATGCGCATCACGAACAGCGCCTGGCCGGTCGACGCGGGGCTTGAGCACACGCGTTTGGGGGGTCGTGACTAGGACCAGGACCCCCATGAAATAAGCCGAAAGGGTGATTTTCGGCCGTCCTGTCCTCGCGGGCGGCTCGCGTCTGGTTGACTCGTGCAACTGCCGAAAGCAAAGGAGCCCCCCGTGTCCGAGATTCAGCATGAAGTCCAGCACATCACCATCCACGGACACCGCCGCGCCTTCATCCGTGCAGGATCGGGTCCCGCGTTGCTCCTGCTGCACGGACTGGGGTGTGACCACACCACCTGGCTGCCGGTGATCGACCAACTGGCCAAGCGCTACACCGTCATCGCCCCCGACATGTTGGGCCACGGCCAGTCGGCCAAGCCACGGGCCGACTACAGCGTCGGCGGCTACGCCAACGGGATGCGCGATCTGCTGACCCTGCTCGACATCGACAAGGTCACCGTGGTGGGTCACAGCTTCGGTGGGGGAGTGGCCATGCAGTTCGCCTACCAGTTCCCCGAGCGCACCGAACGGATGATGCTCGTCAGTTCGGGTGGCCTGGGACCCGAGGTCAACCCGGCCCTGCGAGCCATCACCACCCCCGGCTACCACCAGGCGATGGGCGCCCTCACCACCCCGGGCATCCGGCACCTCGGGATGGCCGGCCTACGGGCCCTGTCCCGCACCGGGTGGAAGTCCACCCGGGATCTGGCCGAGGTCGCCGACATCTACGACACGTTCCGTGACCCGCAAGCTCGTGCCGCCATCCGACACGTCGTCCGTGCGGTCATCGACTGGCGCGGTCAGATCGTCACCATGGCCGACCGGGCCTACCTCACCGAGGAGATGCCGATCGCCGTGGTGTGGGGACGCGACGACCAGGTCATCCCGGTTCGTCACGCCACCAACGCAGCAGCGCTGGCGCCCAAGGCGCGGGTGGAAGTCATCCCGAACGCGGGCCACTTCCCGCACAAGGATCACCCGCAACGTTTCGCCAAGATCGTCCACGAGTGGATCCGCACGACCCAGCCGTCGGTCTACTCACGCGCAAAGTGGCGCACGATGCTGAGCGAGGGTCGGGTGGGACCGGTCAACCCGATGGGTCGGTTGACCGTGGTCGACGACAACACCGCCTGAGCGCCAGGGCCACACAGCACCCCGGCGCCCAGGCGCCACTCACGATCAGGCGTCGCCGCCCTCCTGAGCGACGTCCGCCACCGCGGTGGGGTCGTCGATGCGGTACTGCTCGAAGGCCTTGATGACCTGCTCGCGATCGATCTGCCCGGCATCGGCCAGCGCCTGAAGCGCCTGGACGACCACGGACTCGGCGTCGACGTGGAAGAACCGTCGTGCCGCGGGGCGCGTGTCGGCGAAACCGAAGCCGTCGGTGCCCAGGACCCGGTAGTCGCCCGGAACCCAGCGCGCGATCTGTAACGGCACCGCACACATGTAGTCCGAGACCGCGATGACGGGACCGTTGGCGTCGGAGAGGGTCTCCCCGACATAGGAGTCTTTGGGCTCCTCGCCCGGGTTCAGTAGGTTCCACTCGTGGGCCGCGGCGCCGTCGCGAGCCAGTTCGTTCCACGACGTCACCGACCACGTGTCGCAGCGGACGCCCCAGTCGTCGGCCAGGATCCGGGACGCCTTCTCGATCCACGGGAAGGCAACTCCCGAAGCGAGTAGTTGCACCCGGGGTTGGTCGCCATCGGCGGCCGTGGTGATCTGGTGCATGCCCTTGAGGATCCCGGCGGCGTCGACGCCCTCGGGCTCGGCCGGCTGGGCGACGGGCTCGTTGTAGACGGTGATGTAGAAGATCACGTTCTCGCCGTCGGGAGACTGCTCCGTGGAGCCGTACATCCGCTCGAGGCCCGACTGCATGATGTGGCTGACCTCGTAGGCGAAGGCCGGGTCGTAGTGGACCACAGCGGGGTTCGTGGCCGCGATCAGCGGTGAGTGACCGTCTGCGTGCTGGAGGCCTTCACCGGTCAGGGTCGTCCGGCCGGCGGTGGCCCCGATGAGGAAGCCGCGCGCCAACTGGTCGGCCATGGCCCAGATCGAGTCTCCGGTCCGCTGGAAACCGAACATCGAGTAGAAGATGTAGAACGGAATCATCGGCTCGCCGTGGGTGGAGTACGCCGACCCCGCGGCGGTCGCCGAGGCCATTGCGCCAGCCTCCGAGATGCCCTCGTGCAGCATCTGCCCCTGCGCGGACTCCTTGTAGGCCAACAACAAGTCACGGTCGACCGATTCGTAGGTCTGGCCGCCGGGGTTGTAGATCTTGGCGCTCGGGAACATCGAGTCCATGCCGAACGTGCGGTACTCGTCAGGCGCGATCGGCACGATGCGCTGACCGATCTCGGGATCCTTCATCCAGTCGCGCATGAGTCGGACCACGGCCATGGTCGTGGCGATGGGGTGCTTGGTCGACCCCTTCTTCAGGGATGCGTAGACCTTGTCCTCGGGCAACTTCAGCGCCTTGGCCTGCACCCGTCGCTTGGGGACCGGCCCACCGAGCGCGGAGCGGCGCTCCATCATGTAGGCGATTTCGTCCGAGTCCTTGCCGGGGTGGAAGAACGGTGCGGTCCCGGTCTCCTCGTAGGAGCGTTCGAGATCCCGATCGGAGATGGGCAGGTGCAGACGGTCGCGGAACTTCTTCAGATCCGGCTGAGTCAACTTCTTCATCTGGTGGGTGGCGTTCTTGCCCTCCAGGGAATCGATCGTCCATCCCTTGACGGTCTTGGCCAAGATGACCGTGGGCTGACCGACGTGCTTCTGCGCGGCGTCGAAGGCGGCGTACACCTTGCGATAGTCGTGACCACCACGGGGAAGTTTCTGGATCTGCTGGTCGCTCATGTGCTCGACCATCTTGCGCAGGCGTTGGTCGCCACCGAAGAAGTTGTCTCGGATGTACGCGCCGTCCTCGACGGAGTAGGTCTGGAACGCGCCGTCGGGGGTGGTGTTCATCCTGTTGACCAGGGCCCCGTCGACATCGCTCGCGAGCAGGGCGTCCCAGCCCTGACCCCACACGACCTTGATGACGTTCCATCCGGCCCCGCGGAAGTACGACTCCAACTCCTGGATGATCTTGCCGTTGCCGCGGACCGGTCCGTCGAGCTGCTGCAGGTTGCAGTTGACCACCCAGGTGAGGTTGTCGAGTTCCTCCCGGGCAGCCACGCCGATTGCGCCGAGGGACTCGACCTCGGCCATCTCGCCGTCACCGAGGAAGGCCCAGGTGTTCTGCTGGCTGGTGTCCTTGATGCCACGGTTGTGCAGGTAGCGGTTGAAGCGCGCCTGGTAGATCGAGTTGATACCCGTCAGGCCCATCGACACCGTGGGGAACTCCCAGAAGTCCGGCATCAACCTCGGGTGAGGGTAGGAGGGGAGACCCATTCCGGGTCCGTGCTGCACCTCCTGACGGAAGCGGTAGAGCTGCTCTTCGCTGAGCCGGCCCTCGAGGTAGGCGCGAGCGTAGATCCCGGGGGATCCGTGGCCCTGGATGAAGATCTGGTCGCCACCGCCTTCATACTCCTTGCCCCGGAAGAAGTGGTTGAAGCCGACCTCGTAGAGGCTGGCCGAGGACTGGTACGTCGCGATATGGCCACCGACCTCGAGGCCCTTGCGGTTCGCGCTCGACACCATGACGGCGGCGTTCCAGCGGATGTAGGCGCGGATGCGCTGCTCGGCCTCGTAGTCCCCGGGGAACCAGGGTTCACGCTCGGGCGGGATGGTGTTGATGTAGTCGGTGCTTCGCAGGGCGGGCACGCCGACCTGCTTCTCTCGGGCACGCTCGAGAAGTCGCAGCATGATGTAGCGGGCACGGTCGCGGCCCCGCTCCTTCACCAGTGCGTCGAACGATGCCATCCAGTCGGTGGTCTCGTCGGGGTCGATGTCGGGCAGCTGTGTCGGCATCCCTTCGTGGATGACCGGCGCGGTAGCGCTGGTGCGGGTGCCTGAACTGTTCGGGTTCTCCGTTGTGTCGTCGGTCACCGCTCTATCGTTGCATGCAACGGCGGCGCAGAGAATCTACCCGCGAGTAGTCCCACCGCGGGTGGACTCGACCGTCAGGACTGCCGAGGCCCGCGACCGGTAACGCTTTCGTTTCGCCCCCTGACACGGGTTGCGTCGCCGGAACATCTCCGCTGGACTACCCTTCGACTGCATAACTATGTTCGACGAGGAAGCGGAGGCATCAGTGAGCTCGACCTCGGGTGGCGGAACCACCCAGACAGGCTCGGCCGAAGGCGAGGCCAACGGACCAGCCGAGAGGCTGGGTCTGACGACCGGCATGGTCGTCCAGGAGCTGGGCTGGGACAACGACGCCGACGACGATCTACGCGTCGCGATCGAGAACGCGATCGACGCGGACCTGGTCGACGGCGAGTACGGCAACGTGGTCGACGCCGTCATCTTGTGGTGGCGTCAGGACGACGGCGACCTCATCGATGGCCTCGTGGATTCCTTGGCCGACCTGGTCGGTGGCGGGTCCATCTGGTTGCTGACTCCCAAGATCGGGCGACCGAATGCCGTCGACGCGGCAGCCGTGGCCGAGGCCGCTCCCATCGCAGGACTCGCGACGACCACCACGGCCCTGGTGAGCCCCGATTGGGCGGCCACCCGTCTGGTCGCCCCCAAGACTCCGGCCTGAGGCAGCGTCGGCGGCGTACCCCCGGCGCCCGATCATCGACAGAGAGCAGTTTCGTGATCCAACAGGTCCTTGCCCGAGCCTCGATGCTCGGATTGAGCGCGAAGGTGCTCATCCGATCCGGCGTGGTTCGCCCGATGTCACCCTTGGTCCTAGCTCGAGTTGGACTCGCCGTGCTCCGGTGGGGGACCGGCCCCGCAGGGGGCTTCGCCTCTCTCGCGGCGCGGTTCCCCGACCGGGTCGGCATCATCGACGAGATCGGTTCGGTCACCTTCGGTGAGTTGCACCACCGAAGCAACGCCCTGGCCCGTGCGCTCGCCGAACTCGGCGTCGCGGAGGGCGACAGCGTCGCGGTGATGTGCCGCAACCACCGGTACTTCGTGGAGACAACCGTCGCGGCTGGCAAACTCGGTGCCGACCTCTTGTACCTCAACACCGCCTTCGCCGGCCGACAGCTCGTCGAGGTCCTCGAGCGTGAGAAGCCCTCGGTCGTCATTCACGACGACGAGTTCACCGACATGCTCACGAAGGCCGAGACCGAGCACCGGGTCCTGGCCTGGACCGACGGGCCGGTCGACGGGCCGACCATCGAGTCGCTGGTCAAGGGCAAGGACGAGAAGGACCTCAAGCCTCCGCGTCGTCACTCGCGGATCGTCATACTCACCTCCGGCACCACCGGGACGCCCAAGGGGGCCCCGCGCAACGAAGCCGGAATCGACGCTGCTGTCGCGCTGCTCGAACGCGTTCCGCTGCGGGCCGGCGACAAGGCCTACATCGCCGCACCGCTCTTCCACACCTGGGGCTTCGCGCACCTGGCGTTGGGCATGTTGTTGGGTTCGACGGCGGTGCTTCGACGACGCTTCGACCCCGAGGAGGCACTGGAGGTCGTGGCCGAGCACCGCTGCGAGGTGATGGTGGTCATCCCCGTCATGCTGCAGCGGATCCTGGCTCTGCCCGAGGACAGCTTGAAGGCCCATGACGTCTCGTCACTGCGCGTGGTGACTTCCTCCGGCTCGGCACTGCCCGGAGGTCTGGCGGCCACCTGGATGGACACGTTCTCGGACAACCTCTACAGCACCTACGGCTCGACCGAGGTGGCCTACGGGGCCATCGCCACCCCCGATGACCTGCGGGCCTCTCCCCAGACCGCTGGTCGCCCACCGGCGGGTGCCGTGGTGAAGATCCTCGACGAGGACGGTGCCGAGGTGCCCCACGGGGAGTCGGGGCGGATCTTCGTCGGCAACAGTCTGCTCTTCGAGGGCTACACCGGTGGCGGCCACAAGGACATCGTCGACGGACTCATGTCCTCGGGTGACGTGGGTCGGATCGGTGAGGACGGACGCCTGTACGTCGAGGGCCGGGATGACGAGATGATCGTGTCCGGGGGAGAGAACGTCTTCCCTAAGGAGATCGAGGACTGTCTCTCCGAGCACTCCGCTGTGGTCGAGGTGGCCGCCATCGGAGTGGAGGACGAGAACTTCGGCAAGCGGTTGCGTGCCTTTGTCGTACGCAACGACGACGGGTGCAGCGAGGACGACCTCAAGGCCTGGGTCAAGGACAACCTGGCGCGCTACAAGGTGCCTCGCGAGATCGTGTTCCTCGACGAGTTGCCCCGCAACACAACCGGCAAGGTCCTCAAGCGTGAGTTGACCCAGGACGACGACGAATGACGGGGTTGGCTCTGGGGGCGCCCGCCCCGGACTTCACCCTGCGCGACCAGTTCGGCCAGGACATCACGCTGTCGGCATACCGCGGCAAGAAGGCGGTGGCTCTGGTGTTCTACCCCTTCGCGTTCTCCGGTGTGTGCACCGGTGAGATGGGGGCCATCCGCGACCGGCTCGCCGAGTTCATGACCTTCGACAGCGAGGTGATCGCGTTGTCGTGCGACCCGGTCTACGCGTTGCGGGCCTTCGCCGACGCCGACGGACTGAACTTCCCCCTCGTTTCGGACTTCTGGCCCCACGGAGCGGTCTCCAAGGCCTATGAGGTGTTCGACGAGTTCAGCGGCGCCCCGCAGCGTTCGTCGTACGTCGTGGACCGGGAGGGCATCATCCGATGGGCCGTGCACAACGCGATGCCCGACGGCCGTGATCTCGACGAACACCTGCGCCAACTGAACGCGGTGGCCTAGACCACTGAGGGTTTTTTCCACGATGTGGGCCGTTGTCGCACGCGATGTGGGGTCACCCGGTAGTCTTCTTCTTGTTGAGCCGCTGACGACCCGAGACGTCAGCGGCTCAATCTTATTTCGGTAGTCTTGTCGGGACCGTGGTGTGAGAGCCGGTCTGACCTTCGGTAGTCTGTCCCCGCTTCGAGCACGGGCGTATAGCTCAGCGGTAGAGCCCCTCGCTTACAACGAGGTGGTCGGGGGTTCGATCCCCTCTGCGCCCACCATCCACCACGAAGTTCGCCAAATGGCCCCATTCAGGTCCTCGAAGGGCCATTCGGCGCACCTCGAAGAGCCATTTGGCGAACTTCGTGGGCGAATGAAAGTCTTTCGTTGAATAGAGTGACTGATTCGTGGATGAGGACTACGTTGTCAACTGACTGATGTACGTCAGCCCGTCGACGACTGGAGTGGCACATGTTGGATCTGTACCGAGCCAAGACCGCAGGGACCGGACTGGTCCGTCTGGCCACCCTGTCCAAGGAAGACAAGAAGGCGGGGATCGACGCCTACAAGTTCTTCCAGCGCATGCAGGCCGGCGAGGAGACCGACACCGCCGACGAGACCCAAGCGGTCGCGGACTACTACAAGATCCTGAACAACATGCTCTCCGTCTTCGACCTGGAGAAGCTGTACATCCCGCCGATGCTGGACGAGGACAAGGGTCTTTACGACAACCAGATCCTCACCGAAAAGGCGTTGCTGCCGGAGTTGAACCTGAGCGACCCGACCGACTCCCATCTGCTGGACATGGGGTGTGGTCGGGGGCGGATCGCCCACCACTTCGCCACGATGACCGGGGGAGAGGTCTCGGGTTACAACATCGACCCGAACCAGATCGAGAACGCGATCGCCTGGGCCGACAAGTGCGACATGTCCGACCGGTTGCACTTCAAGGTCGGGAACCACCACGATCCGCTGGCCTATGAGTCGGAGAGTTTCGACGGATGCTTCTCCTTCCAGGCCGTCTGGCCCTTCTTCAAGAAGGAGGAGTTGGACGCTCACGCGGAGGAGATGTTCCGCGTGCTGAAGCCCGGCGCCCGTTACGCCTGCTCGGAGTACCTCCTCACCCCGTTCTTCGACTGGGAGAACGAGGAGCACGTTGCCCTGCACAAGCTTTTCTTGCCGACGCTGGCCGCCACCCAGTCGATGTATCCCGCCGATGTCTGCGCGGCCCTCGAGCGGGCCGGCTTCGAGATCAAGCTGTCCGCTCCGTCCAAGAGCGAGGCCTGGCCGTTGTGCAACCAGAAGCGTGATCTGATCCTGAACGGTCGCAAGGTCATCCGGGGTCTGGAGAAGGTCCGGATCGCTCCGCCGTGGATCGAGGAGTCGTTGGACCTGCTGCAGCGAGGTGGCGAGGCCTGGACGCTGGCCGAGCGGGCCAAGATCGCCGATCTGAACTGGCGGATCGTGGCGGAAAAACCTGCGTGAGAAAAATTGCTCTGGGACCAATCCGGTAGCCGATCAGTAGCGAATCTCACGTAGCGCCTCGCTCGGAGGTCGCTGCTGATGCCTTTTGGAGGCTACTGAGACATGAGTGATCCCAGCAGAAGGAAGTTTCTCGCCGTGGCCGGGGCCGGAGCAGCCGCCGGCACGGTAGCCATCACCGCCGCCGGGGGCGCAGCATCCGCCGCCGTACCGACCGTCAAGTCGGCCAAGGAGCCGGTCGTCGTCCTCGTCGAGGACCCGCGATCGGACTCCCTCTCGATCATGTTCGGCGACGAAGAGGTCGTCGTTCGCGATCGCGACCTTGTCATCCGGATCCTCAACGCAGCAGGAGGCAAGTGAAGTGTCGTCCCACAGAGAAGCACCCGAGGTCAGCAAGGACCCGGTCGCGGACAGCACCGACGTGTACGCGTTCGTCAGCCCTGACAAGCCCGACACCGTCACCCTGATCGCCAACTTCATCCCGCTCCAGAAGCCCGACGGCGGCCCGAACTTCTACGAGTTCGGCGACGACGTGCGCTACGAGATCAAGATCGACAACGACGGTGACGGCAAGGAGGATGTGACCTACCAGTTCGAGTTCAAGACCCGGGTTCGCAACCCGGAGTCCTTCCTCTACAACACCGGCCAGATCAAGGAGATCCGCAGCCCGAACTGGAACCGTCCGCAGTACTACGACGTCTTCACGGTCCGCAACGGCAAGCGTCGCAAGATTGCCAGCAACCTGCCCTGCCCGCCGTGCAACGTCGGCGCCCGCAGCCTGCCGGACTACAGCGCGGTCGCCCAGGGTGGCTACCACAAGATCAACGGAGGACGTCAGGTCTTCGCCGGCCAGCGTGCCGACGCCTTCCACGTCGACCTCGGCAGCATCTTCGATCTCGGGGCCCTACGGCCCTTCGGCGGAGCGCACCTGATCAGCATGCCCGACATGAGCCCCCGCAACGCCACGCAGACGTTCAACGTGCACTCGATCGCGATCCAGATCCCGATCACCCAGCTGACCAAGAACCGTTCGCGTCCCAAGAACGTCGAGGACCGCAACGCGGTCATCGGCGTGTGGGCCACCTCGAGCCGGAAGAAGTCCCGCATGTGGGACCGCAACCGTGGCCAGTACGTCGGCCGCGGACCGTGGGTCCAGGTCAACCGTCTGGGCAACCCGCTGTTCAACGAGGTCGTCACCCCGATGGGGCTGAAGGACAACTGGAACGGCCGTCAGCCCCGCTTCGACCGGAAGTTCGAGAAGTACGTCTACCGCCCCGAACTCGGCAAGTTGCTGCCCTTCCTCTACCCGGGCGTGTTCCCGAACTTGGAGGCCTACAACAAGGACCGTGCGGACCTGCACGCAATCCTGATGACCGGCATCCCGTCGGGCATCGTCCCCGGATTCCAGAACTACACCGGGCCTCGCCCGATGGACGTCCTGAGGCTCAACGTGGCGGTTCCGCCCAAGCAGCCGGAGGACCAGAGTGAGTTCGGCATCCTGGGTGGAGACCTCGCTGGCTTCCCCAACGGGCGCCGTCTCGGCGACGACGTGACCGCGATCGAGTTGAGGGCCATCGCCGGGGCGACCATCCCGCTGGTGGACCCCAGCTACACCCCGGACGACGCCGCAGGGGCACTGACCGACGGCACGTCGTACACCGACTCGCCGTTCCTGGGCTCCTTCCCCTACATGGGTCTGCCCAGCAGTGGACTGGAGATCATTCCGCCCACGAAGAACCCCGAAGAGAGCAACTGATCACCCGATGAACACCTCACCCCCGAGTCGAGGGCCGGACTCACCGGAGAACCCGCACGCCGGTCAGGGATCCGTCACCCTCGACATCGGGGGTGACATCGGAGCGCTCGTGGTGAAGATGCCCGAATCCACGATCGGGTCCGAGGTCGAGATCCAGCCCGAGGGCGTGGCTCTCAAGTCTCCGGTGCACGACCACGACCACGATGCGGCCCACGGGCATGGTCATGGTCATGGTCATGGACACGGGCTCGGTTTCGAGGACGGCTACAGGCCGCACGTGGCCGTCGTACGTCGCCCGATGCCTAGCGGGGGAGAGATCCCCTCCCTGGTGTTCCCCGAACTGCTCGAGGGCCGCTACGAGCTGATGGACAAGGGCTCGGACGAGGTGAAGATGACCGTCGAGATCGTCGGCGGCGAGGTCACCATGTCGGTCTGGCCGACTTAGGATCTGCTCAGAACCACCCGCACCACCCAGCACCCGGTTCCGCCTCCAGCGGGACCGGGTGATCTGCGTGCAAGGCCCGTGCCTGCGGCTACTACAGTGGCGCACATCACCTCGCCAGACCCCTGGGAAACAAGACCGCGGAGGCCCCATGTTCGTTCCGTTCAGCAGCTCTGACTTCATCGATCGTGCCGAGCAGGTCTACCCGGATCGCATCGGCGTGACCGACGAGCCGGAACAGCCGGCACCCTCACAGGGTGATCTGACCTACCGCGAGGTCGCCGCACTGGCGCGTCGACAGGCCGCGAAGCTGGACGAGCTGGGACTCGAGGTGGGCGACCGGGTGGCGGTCGTGAGCCACAACAGCTCGCGCCTGTTCACAGCCTTCTTCGGGGTCACCGGGTGGGGCAGGGTGCTGGTCCCGATCAACTTCCGACTGCGCCCGGACGAGGTGAAGTACATCGTCGAGCACTCAGGGGCACGCGTCCTGTTGATCGACCCCGAACTCGAGGACGCACTGCGTGAGGTCCCCGCCGAGTTTCGCTACGTGATCGGTCGCGATGAGGACCTGTACGCCCCCGAGGGAGCCGAACCGCGACCCTGGGAGCACGACGAGAACGCGACGGCCACGATCAACTACACCTCGGGTACGACGGCGCGCCCGAAGGGGGTGCAGATCACGCATCGCAGTATCTGGACCAACGCGGTCACGTTCGCCCTCCACGCTGGAGTCACCGATCGCGACGTCTACCTGCACACGCTGCCCATGTTCCACTGCAACGGCTGGGGGATGCCCTTCGCCATGACCGGAATGGGAGTCTCCCAGGTCGTGATCCGCAAGATCGACGGCGCCGAGATCCTGCGCCGAGTGGAGAAGCACGGGGTCACCGTGATGTGCGCGGCACCCGCCGTCGCCGCCGCCGTTCTGGAGGCCGCCGCCGATTGGGAGGGCGAGATCCCGGGGCGGGACAAGGTGCGGATCATCATGGCCGGCGCCCCACCACCGACCAAGACGGTGATGCGGGTCGAGGAGGAGTTGGGTTGGGAGTTCATCCAGATCTATGGCCTCACCGAGACCTCGCCCCTGCTGACGGTCAACCGGACCCGTGCGGAGTGGGACGATCTGCCGGCCGAGGAGCGTGCGACCAAGTTGATCCGTGCTGGCGCCCCCGCGATCGGGGTCAGCGTCGCCATCTCCGAGCCCGAGGGCGAGGACCCGGGCGGGGAGGTCATGGTCCGCTCGAACGTAGTTCTGGAGGGTTACTGGAATCAGCCCGAGGAGTCGGCCACGGCTCTGCGCGATGGGTGGTTCCATACCGGCGACGGCGGATTCGTGGGAGACGACGGCTACCTGACCATCTCGGACCGCAGGAAGGACGTCATCATCACCGGCGGAGAGAATGTCTCCTCGGTCGAGGTCGAGGACGTTCTCTTCTCCCACCCGGCGGTCGCCGAGGTGGCCGTGATCGGGGTCCCCAGCGAGAAGTGGGGCGAGACCATCAAGGCCCTCGTCGTGCTGGTCGACGGTGAACAGACCACCGAGCCGGAGCTGATCGCCTGGTGCAAGGACAAAGCGGCGAGCTACAAGGCGCCTACGTCGGTGGAGTTCCGCGACGAACTGGCCCGCACGGCGACCGGGAAGCTGCAGAAGTTCAAGCTGCGGGCGCCGTACTGGGAGAACCTGGAGCGCCAGGTCAACTAACGGGTCAACTAGCGCTCAACCGGGGCTCAGTGCCGGTGGGTCGTATCCAGCACGACCTCGAACTCCAACAGCTCAGCGCCGGAGGACACCGGTGGCGGTCGCTCCCCGTCGGCTCCGGCGTGGGCGGCGGCCGCCCCACCCTGACCCGGGTCGCCTCGCCAGGCCTCGAAGGACGCGTCGTCGACCCAGTGGGTGACGACGAAGAAGCGCTCCTCGCCCCGCACCGGGCGGAGAAGTTGGAAGCCGAGGAACCCGGGGGTGTCGTTCATCGAGTCGGCGCGGGCGGCGAACCGGCGCTCCAACTCCTCGTGCGCCTGCGGCGGAGCGGCGATGGCATTGATCTTGACGACGGGCATGGCTAGGACCCTACTAACGTGTCCCACGTGATCACACTCGACGAGGTCCAAGGCCTCCTGCACGACTGGTACCCGACTCGCACGGCCGAGGATTGGGACGCCGTGGGCCTGGTGGCCGGTGACCCGCAGGCCCCCGTGCGCAAGATCCTGTTCGCCGTGGATCCCAGTCCCGCTGTGGCCGCCGAGGCCGCTGAATGGGACGCCGACCTGCTCGTGGTCCATCACCCGCTGCTGCTCAAGCCGGTGCACGGCATCGCACCGGTCACCCCGAAGGGGCGCACGCTGGCGACCCTCAACGCGGCCGGTTGCGCTCTGCTGACCGCACACACCAACGCCGACGTCGCCGTCGGTGGCGTCTCGGAGTCGCTGGCCCGGGCGCTGGGGATGACCGATCTGGCGCCGCTCCTGCCGGTCATGGAGCAGGCGCGGGACAAGCTCACGGTCTTCGTGCCGGCCGATGCCGCGGCCGTCGTGCGCGCCGCTCTCGCCGAAGCCGGGGCCGGTCAGTGGGGCAACTACGACCAAGCCTCGTTCACCAGTCAGGGACAGGGTCGCTTCCGACCGTTGGAGGGTGCCAACCCGATGATCGGCACGGTGGGGACACCCGAGGTGGTTGATGAGGTGCGGATCGAGGTCATTCTCGATCGGTCGCGCCGTTCGAAGGTGCTCGCGGCGATGCTGGCCCAGCACCCCTACGAGGAGCCGGCCTACGACCTGCTGGAGATCGCCGACGTCGAGTCCCAGACCACCGGCACGGGACGGGTCGGCACCATCGAACCGGTCACCCTCGAACAGTTCGCCCAGGCGGTGGCGCAGGCACTCCCGGAGACCGCCCACGGGGTCCGGGTGGCGGGGGACCCGGAGCGGGAGGTACGCCGGGTGGCGGTGTGCGGTGGATCGGGGGACTTCCTCCTGGATCGGGTCGCGGGGTCGGATTTGGACGTGTATCTGACCAGCGACCTGCGCCATCACCCCGCCTCGGAGTTCCGGGAGCAGGACGGTCCGGCCCTGATCGACGTTGCCCACTGGGCGGCCGAATGGACCTGGCTACCGGTCGTGGAGGCTCGGCTGACCGAGGCGCTCGGCGCCCAGGGGACCAATGTGGAGACCCGCGTGAGCACGATCAACACCGACCCTTGGACAATGCGACTGTGAACGCCGACCCGCTCGCCCAACGTGCCCTGCTCGACCTCCAATCCATCGACGCCCGCGCCGACCAGTTCCGCCACCAGTTGAAGTCGATGCCCGAGGTGGCGGAGATCGCCGCGCTGGAGGCGAGTCGCGCTGAGTTGGTCGATGCGATGAGGGACGCCCAGATCGTGGTGGACGACCTCACGGTGGCCCAGGCCAAGGCCGACGCCGATGTGGAACAGGTGAAGGCTCGCCTGGCGCGCGACCAGGACCGCATGGGCCAGGGCCTGATCGCCAACCCCAAGGACCTCGAGCGCATGTCGCACGAGTTGGACTCGCTCAAGCGACGCGTGGGGGTCCTCGAGGACGAGGAGCTCGAGGTGATGGAGCAGGTCGAGACGGCCACCGCCACCCTGGACGAGTTCAAGGAGAAGGTCGCGGCCTGCGACACCCGTCTGAGCGACCTCGCGGCGGTCCGGGAGGAGAAGTCCTCGGACCTCGCCCGCTACCTGGAGGCATCGGTCACCGACCGTGCCCCGGTGGCGGAGACGATCCCGGCCGACCTGCTCGCCCTGTACGAGCGTCTGCGCGAATCGAAGGGCGGCGTGGGTGCGGCTGAGCTGCGCGCCCGCCAGTGCGGCGGGTGCCGCCTGACCGTCGACACCGCTGAACTGGCCCGGATCGCCTCGGCGCCCAAGGAGCTCGTCGTACGGTGCGAGGAGTGTTCGCGGATCCTGGTCCGCACCGACGAGAGCGGGTTGTGAGTCAGCCCGATCCCGCGCGCATCGTCATCGAGGCCGACGGCGCTTCGCGTGGGAACCCCGGCCCGGCGTCGTACGGCGTCGTGCTCATGGACGCCGAGAACGGGTCGGTCCTGGCCCAGGAGGGCACGGTCATCGGCCGGGCGACCAACAACGTGGCGGAGTACCGCGGTCTGGTGGCCGGGCTGAAGCTGGTCGAACGGGTCGCGCCGAACGCTGCTGCGGTCGAGGTGCGGATGGACTCCAAACTGGTCGTGGAGCAGATGCGCGGCGTCTGGAAGATCAAGCACCCCGAGATGCAGCGACTGGCACGGGAAGCCTCTGAGGTGATCGCGGCCGCGGGCTTCGATATGACCTACACGTGGATCCCGCGGGCCGACAACAGCGCCGCCGACCAGTTGGCCAACGAAGCTCTGGACGGCACCCGCGACGGGGTGACCGTGACCGGACAGGGGACGTCCGAGGACGCTGAGTCCACGCCCAGACCCCCGGTCACCACGACTCCCTCGATCCAGCAGCAGGCCCGTGGTTGGTCCGGGCCCGGGGACGTCTCGACCACCCTGATCCTCGTGCGCCACGGAGTGACCCATCTGACCGCCGGGAAGCGGTTCAGTGGAGGTCTGGGCGGATCGAACCCCGGTCTCAGCGACGAGGGTCGCGAACAGATCCGGGCCACGGGGGAGTGGTTGGGGCCGATGGCCGAACGGATTGACGCCGTGGTCGCTTCGCCGGTACGCCGCACCCACGAGTCGGCCGAGATCCTCGCCGAGCGGTGGGGCAAGGACCTGCACTTCGAGCCGGACTTCGCCGAGATGGAGTTCGGCGCCTGGGATGAGAAGTCCTTCGCCGACGTCGCCCGGGACCACGGCCCGGACTTGGACGCCTGGCTGGGCTCCTTGGACGCCAAGGCCGGTGGTGGTGAGTCCTTCCGCGAGGTCGAGGCCCGTGTCTCGGCCGGACTGGGGCGTCTGCTCGAGACGCACGCGGGGCGGACCCTGGTGGTCGTCAGCCACGTCACACCCATCAAGACCCTGGTGACGCGCGCGTTGGGGGTGCCACTGGAGTCGGTTTTCCAGATGGAACTCACCCCGGCGTCGGTCACCGTGATGTCCTACTTCGGGGAGCAGGAACCCAAGGGGTCCCTGCGCCTGTTCAACGCGATGGCTCCCGGCCGCGACGGGTGGCACAGCCCGTCCGTCTGGTGAGGACGGGCTCGGGCGCGACCACCGCCTCCGCTGAGTCGGCTCAGACCTCGCTGACGATGACGTCGAGGCGGGTGCCCTTGTTGGCGGCGCTGCCGGTGGGGTCCTCGACCTCGACGGTCCAGCCCAGGTCGCCCAGCAGCGCGGCCAACTGAGCGGGGCGCTTCGCGTCCCGTCCGTCCTCGAGCAGGGCGCGGACGATGCGGCCCTTGGTGGCTTTGTTGAAGTGGCTGACCACCGACCGCTTTCCGTCGGTCTCGTGCAGGACCCGGACGGTGGCGACTCGCGGCGCGAGCTCGGGGCCGGGCCGCCAGAAG
Source organism: Nocardioides salsibiostraticola (assembly GCF_054783655.1). Lineage (NCBI taxonomy): Bacteria > Bacillati > Actinomycetota > Actinomycetes > Propionibacteriales > Nocardioidaceae > Nocardioides > Nocardioides salsibiostraticola. The sequence continues at coordinate 24,947 of NZ_BAAGQD010000017.1, forward strand.
GCGGCGTACGTGGAGCTGCGCAGATCGACGAGAAGGCCCTTGCCGAGCGCGTCGAGCACAGCGGGCTCGAGGTGTTCGCGCCAGTGGCCGGCCACCGAACCGACACCGGGGAGGGTGACGTCCCCCGCCAACCGGTAGGCGGGGATCCGGTCTGCGGGTCGGACGAGGCCGAAGAGGCTGCTGACGACGGCGACCCGGCTGTTGGCGCGACGCTTCGCGGAGGTGGACAACGAGTCGAAGCCGAGCGCGTCGTACAGCACCCCGGTGTAGACGCGGTCCGCCCGAGCCGTCGGGGCGCTGGCCAGATCACGATTGAGGGTAATCAGATCTCGCTGACCGGCGGAGAGGCCGAGCACGGTGACGGCGCGGTCGACCAGTGCCTCCAGGTCCAGGGGTACGTCGGGATCTCCGGCACACAACCGGAGGAGCGCCTCTCGGAGTGTGGCCCGCGCTGGGGTCAGGTGGTCGAACGAGAGCGTCGAGGGGTCGAGCGAGGCCCCGCGCTTCGGGGTCGCCTTGCCCTCACTGGGCGGGAGCAGGATGAGCACTGGATGAACGTTAATGTGCGGGCATGTCGAGTACTCGCGTGGTCCGGGTCCATCGTGGCGAAGATGAGGCGTCGGCCTCACTCGCCGCCGTACTGCGGGCAGGGATCGAACGGATCCAGGTCGAGCAGGAACTTCCCCAGGGTTTCCCGCCCGAGGTGACCGCCGCGGCCGAGCGGGCTGCTGCTTCGCCTCGGCTGCCGGAGTTGGACCGCACCGAGCTGGAGTTCGTCACCATCGATCCGCCGAGCGCGATGGACCTCGATCAGGCGCTCCACATCGAGCGGGACGGTGAGCGCGAGGGCGGGTTCGTCGTGCACTATGCGATCGCCGACGTCGCGGCCTTCGTCGCGCCGGGTGATCGGATCGATGTCGAAGCCAACCAGCGGGGCGAGACGTACTACGGCGCCGACTCGAAGGTGTCGCTGCATCCTCCGGCGATCTCCGAGGACGCAGGCTCGCTGCTCGCCGGCCAGGTGCGGCCCGCGCTCTTGTGGACCCTCCGCGTGGACGCCTCCGGCGAAGGCACCGACGTCCACGTCGAGCGGGCGCTGGTGAAGTCCCGGGCCAAGTTGTCCTACGAGGACGCTCAGGCCGCGATCGACGACGGTTCGGCGAGCGAGTCGCTGATGTTGCTTCGGGAGGTCGGGAAGCTGCGGATGGTGCGTGAGGTCGAGCGGGGGGCGGTCTCCCTGCCGTTGCCCGAGCAGGAGATCGACATCGAGGGCGACCACTGGTCCTTGGAGTTCCGCAGCCAACTCCCCGTTGAGCAGTGGAACGCGCAGATCTCCCTGCTCACCGGGTTCGCGGCCGCCTCGTTGATGGTCGGGGCCCGGGTCGGTCTGCTCCGCACGTTGCCGCCGCCGGATCCCCGCGACGTACAGCGCCTGCACCGGACGGCCAAGGCTCTGGGGATCCTCTGGCCGGAGGAGGTGCCGTATCCCGAGTTCATTCGAGGTCTCGACCCGGAGAACCCCAAGCACGCCGCGATGACGGTGGCCAGCACGCGGCTGCTGCGGGGGAGCGGGTACGCCGGCTTCAACGGTGAGCTTCCCGCGCAGCCGCTGCACGCGGCACTCGCGTCGGAGTACGCCCACGTCACCGCGCCGCTGCGTCGCCTGGTGGACCGGTACGCCGGGGAGATCTGCGTCGCGTTGTGCGCGGGCGAGCCCGTCCCGCAGTGGGTGCTCGAGGCTATGCCGGAACTGCCCAAGACGATGCAGCGCTCGGGTCAACGTGCCGGGGCCTATGAACGGGCGATCCTCGATCTCGTCGAGGCCGGGGTCCTGGCCTCGCGGGTCGGGGAGGAGTTCGAGGCGGTGGTGCTCAGCGTCGACCACGACGACCCCCGGCGCGGCGAGTGCATGGTGGACGAGCCCGGCATCGAGGGGCCGGTCGTCTCTGATCGGGACCTGCCGGTCGGGACCGACGTACGCGTGCGACTGACGGTGGCCGATGTCCAAGCGCGCCGGGTGGAGTTCCGGCTGGAGTGACCGGGGGTCAGCCCTGCGTAGCGCGGACCGTCTCGGCCGTGGGAAGCGGCAACCGAACCGTGAAGGTGCTACCCACCCCCAACTGCCCGGCGACCGTGATCGTCCCACCCATCAGCTCGGTCAGCTGCTTGCAGATGGCCAGGCCCAAGCCGGTGCCGGCGTAGTGGCGGGTGATGGAGCCGTCGGCCTGGCTGAAGACTTCGAAGATCGACTGCTGGTGATTCTGGTCGATCCCGATGCCGGTGTCGGAGACCGAGAACTGAACGCTGCGGTCGGGATCGAGGCCGATGGTGACGTCGAGGTCGACCCGTCCGATGGAGGTGAACTTCAGTGCGTTGGTCAGGAGATTGTTGAGCACCTGGATGACTCGGGTCCGGTCGCCGACGACGCACCGCGGAACGCGCGGATCCACGGACCAGGCCAGGGTGATTCCACGTTCTCGAGCGCCCGGCAGGTGCGCGTCGACGATGTCGGCCAGCAGTATGGGCAGGTCGAATTCGGATGAGTGCAGGGGCGAGTGACCGGCCTCGATCCGCGAGAAGTCCAGCACGTTCTCGACCAGCGCCAACAACTGCTCGCCGGACCGATGCATCCGGTCGATCAGGTTGGCTTGGCCCTGATCCAGGGACGTGTCTTGTAGGAGCTCGGCGGCGGCGAGCACGGTGGTCAGCGGCGTACGGATCTCGTGGCTCATGTTGGCCAGGAACATCGACTTGGCACGCGAAGCGGCCAGGGCTGCGTCGCGGGCGGCTTCCAGCTCCTTGGCCAGAGACTTGAGGTCGCTGACTCCACGTGCGCGCCCCACCGAGACCCCGGCGTGGGCGGCGAGCGCCTCGAAGACCTGCCTGTCTTCGTCGTCGAACGTCTCCTTCTCGAAGGATCGGTCGGCGACCACGAGCACGTAGCGGACCGAACCCGCTCCCCGCAGCGGGGCGGCGAGTCCGTCCCGGGGCGAGGACAGCAGCGCTGGACCGACCCCACCGTCGACGGCCTCACCGGACTCGGCGTCGTCGGAGCGGGTGACCTCGTGCTGGACGACGCCGGCGTCGAGAGCACCCCACCACCAGGCATCCGGGTCGCGCGCCACCGGCTCCGCTTGCGGGGAGTCGTCACCGAACGAGTGGTAGCGCACGTGAGCCTCATCGACCACTTCCACCAGGTAGGCACGCTCGGCGTGCATCAGCTCGGCCGCCTCCTTGACCACGACCTCGATGACCTCTTCCAGCGAGTGCGCCGAGGAGGTGCGGTCGACGAAGCGGTAGAGCAGATGGGTTCGCGCGTGCCCCCGGGCCAGCGAAATGTAAGCGCGGTGAGCGACGACCAGAAGTATGACGATCACAGCGAGGAGAGGCAGGGCCGAGGGCTGGACCATCACCAGGGTCGTGATGAGCAGGGCGACGCAGGTGTTGATGAACGCTGCGACCGAACCCGACACGAGAGCCTCGTGCAGCACTTCCCCGTCGAAAACCCCCTCGGTGAGGCTGATCGCGGTGGTCACGGCGCCGGCGGAGATGAGATCGGTGACGAGCACGGCGACCAGGACGGCCACCCAGCCGGTCATCGACAGAGGATCGTTGCCCTGCAGGATCGCGTGGTAGGTGAGCGCTCCCAAGGAGGCTTCGAGGGCGAACATGGACGCGTTGAAGGCCAGCTTCACCCCCCGCATGCGCGCGGCGAAGATCAACGCAAGGACCGCGCCCACGACGTACGCCGTGAGGTACTGCTGCGGAGCGAGGAACGCTAGACCCAGCACCGCCGGGATCTCCCGGAGAGTGTGACCGTGCGCGTTGCGCTGGGTGGGCAGGTGGATGACCACGATCTCAGCAAGCGCGAAGAGGGGTAGCAGGACGAGCCACTCGAGGCTCGGAACCGACGCTCCGGGGTCCTTTATCAGACCGGGTGCTGCGATCAGTGCGGCCAGAACCGCCATGAACGCAGCAAGCAGCGGGATGCGAAGGTGATGGGGGAACAGCGGACGGGTCTCGGTGTTCCCCGGTTTGACGGCGGCCGTCATGTCAGCGGCGGCCGGTGGCCCACCGGGTCACGGCCCGCTGGTGGCGCCCCGCCAGGAGCGGGCACCCCACGCACTGTCGGACCAGCTGCGGGAGGCGATGTCCAGACTCGACCAGCCGTTGGAGGTCCAGAGGTCTCCGCGCCAGCTACGAGCCAGCCAGTCACCACCGGCCCACGAGTCGCCGGACCAGGTGGCATCACGCCAGGACCGAGCCGTCCAGGAGCTCCCGGACCAGTCCGAACCCGTCCAGGTCCGGCCGTTCCAGGTCCCTCCGGACCAGGATGTGCCTGCAGTGGTGGCCTCTCGCCACGACCGTGCGTCCCAGGGGTTCCCCATGGCGTCGACCTCACCGGTGAGAATCGCGCCGGTCGAGGGGTCCGTGACGTGGCTGCCGCCGCGTGCACCCTCGAGGGTGCCGGTGCCGGTGGCAGGAATCCAGTTCTGGGCGGCGAGAATCGCGGAGGGGGTGTAAGCCTTCATGGCTCCGGCGACGTCGAGGACGCCAGCCCCCTGAGCGGGGTCGCCGCCGACGATCGGGTTCGCAGTCGATCGGAGCAGGTACTTGACCTGGTCGGGCGTCAGCTCCGGACGTTGTTGGAGAAGCAGCGCCGCGGCGCCGCTGACCATCGCGGTGGCCTGCGAGGTGCCGCTCCCGCGGAAGAACCGCTGCGCTGGGTCGCCGCTGACCCGACCTTCGGGGTGGACCCGGTCGGAGTAGGAACCAGGCGTGCGCAAAGACACCACTGACTTGCCGGGGGCGATCAGGTCGGGCCGACGTACGGGCGTTCCGGAGTTCGTGAAGCTCGCGGTGACGTCGTCGCTGGTCGAGGTGGTGCCAACGTGGTCGACCGCTCCGACGGCAAGCACATAGGGGTTGGCGGCGGGCATGGTGAGTTGCTGGTCGGCGCCGTCGTTGCCGGCGGCTGCGACCACCACGATGCCCTTGCGCCAGGCGTTCTCCACGGCGTAGGCCAGCGGGTCCACGGTGTAGGCCTGGGTCGAGTTCGTGCCGTAGGACAGGTTGATGACGCGGATGTTCATCCCTGCGTCGTTGCGGTGCTGCACCACCCAGTCGATGGCCGCGATGATCTGGCTGACGTCAGCCCCGCCGTCTGCGGTCGCTACCTTGACGTTGACGATCCGAGCGTCCGGTGCGACACCCACGAACAGACCGGCGTCGTCCTCCTTGCCGGAGACGACCTCGGAGTCCCGTCCGGCGATGATCCCTGCCATATGGGTCCCGTGTCCGTACCCGTCGAGGTTCCGGGTGCTGGCGTTCTGGCTCTCGAAGGAGATGTCTGGTCCGTTGACCACTTGGGTGGGATTGTTCAGTCCGGCGACAGGGGAGACCCCGGTGTCGATGAGGGCGACGTCGACTCCGCGGCCCGTCAGGTAGGCCTTTGCGGCGTCCTTGGTGCTCCACGCCTGGTGGATGCCGTACCGCTTCTCCGAGGTGTAGAGCGATCCCAGGTCGTCCTTGGCTCGCCAGGATCCGGTGGCGCTGGACGCCTTCACGCTTTCGTTGGTGGAGTCATCGCCCCACCGGTTGTCCAAGAAGGAGGCGGACGTCGAGGCGACTACGGCGGAACGAGAGTCCTGGGACAGAGCCGTGCTCGAACCAGCCGTCGAGGCAGTGGCCGCGGCCGTGATGGCCATCGGTGCCAGGAGCAGCCCGGCCGACAATCGCCAGGTCCGACGCTGTGAGTGGAGTCTGTTACCCATTGTTTCCCCGATCGTGGGTTTCTTAACAAGTCGGCTCAAGGTACGTCGCTGGTCTAGTTCGGGGAAGTCGAAGAGGCCGAATGAAGCGCACGTCAGCGCGACTCTGACCGGGCAGTCGACGCGCCTAGTCATTTGTGACTAGACCACCGTGTCCGGCAGGCTGTGGATGCGAACAGGGTGGCCGGTGGGCGGGGTGGAGTTCGAGCCGGACGGGTAGCGGATCAGCGGGAGCAGGGACCCCACACGCCGCGGTCGTTGCGTTGGGCCTGCTTCTGCATCTTGCGGTACGACGCGACGCGGCGGAACGGGGTGTTGTCGTAGACGTACACCCGGGCCTGACCCTTGCGGACCATGGCGCGGTTGACGTCGGTCTTGCCCTTCAGCACGTACCGCAGGACACGCCCGTAGCGGTCGACTCGGTCCTGACTGGGATCGGATCGCAGGACCACCGACTTGTGGACCGGTAGGAGACGCTCGGCCGCCCGGGTCGCGGCGCGATACCGACAACCTTGGGCGCGCTCGGGGGAGTCGATGCCGATCAGGCGGACACGCACGATCGCCTTGTTGCGGTTGAGACGCACGTCGACGGTGTCACCGTCGATGACCCTGGTGATTCGGCCGCGCTGGTTGATGACCGGGTTCTTCTTGCCGCCCTTCGGGCCGGACTGGCCGGCACCGTCTTGGCCGCCCCCGTCCTGGCTGCCACCGCCCTGGTCGGTGCTGCAGGGGCACGGATTGCTCTCGCACGCGACGCCGTCACCGTCGGCGTCCAGGCGGTGCGGGTCGCTCTTCGGTCCGCCCTGGTCGAGGTAGAACCGTTGGGCGGCGGCCTGGGTGTCGAAGTCACCGCAGTCGCGGTCGGGGACAGCGACCGCTCCCGGCGCGGTGACGCCGACGAGGAGTCCGCTGACCAGAGCGGTGAGCACGAGGGAAATCAGCCTGTTCACCCGCGAAGACTAGACCCGAGTTCTCGCTTTTCTTCGGTAAAGCGCAGGACTGGTCGCGCGGCGTCAGGATCCTGGGGGTTGGCGCTGGGGATTCTCCTTCTCCCATTGGCCCAACTGGGACTCCAGTGCCTTCATCATCTCCCAGATCTGGGCAGGAGGAACCCGCACGCGACTGACGATCTGACAGTCGACGTCGTGCACGTGCTCACCGGCTGGAGTGTCGCTGTGCTTGGGCGGCCCGGTGACCGAGACGAAGTCGAGCACGAACGTCTCCTGGTTGTGCCAGACGCTGACGAAGTCGGCGAAGTGGCCGGCCGCCTGGTCGGCGGGCAGCACGATGTTGAAGTTGGTGGAGACGTCGTTGTGGTTGCTCATGGCCCCATCGTGCCTCGCGCCTCCGCGCGAGACGCGGATGCGCCAGGTGTGCAGCGCTTCGGGTAGGCATCGTCGCCGAACACCGACTGTTGGAGAATCGCAACGTCATCGCCATGATCAAAGCGGTATCACCAATGACACCGCGCAGGTCTGGCCGTGTGTGCGGAACGGGCTGGCCTGTAGGCCGGGTTCTGTCCTGCCTGTTTGACCAGGCAGGGGCGACCATCCATCTACGGTCACCGTCTCCGATGACCTCCAGCGGTCTACCCGCGCACTCGGGCGAGCAGCCCTCGAACATGCGCTGTTTGACCTTGCTCCCGACGGGGTTTACCTAGCTACTCCGGTTGCCTGGAGTACTGGTGGGCTCTTACCCCACCGTTTCACCCTTACCCCGTACACCGGAGTGTCCGTGGCGGTCTGATTTCTGTGGCACTGTCCCGCGGGTTGCCCCGGGTGGGAGTTACCCACCGTCGTGCTCTGAGGAGCCCGGACCTTCCTCGGGAACCGCTCCGTCACGAGGACGAACCGATCCACGCGGTCGCCCGGCCAGCCCGTCCGCAGGTGAAGCGTGACAGGCCGGGCCCTGCCCGTCCACTCAGGCCGCGATCGACGACGGTTCGGCAAGTGAGTCGCTGCCGTTGTTCGAGCAGGAGATCGAGATCGAGGGTGACCACTGGTCCTTGGAGTTCCAGAGTCAGATCCCGTGGCCCGGAACCGGTCGGTCCCGGGCCGCCGAGATCAGGCCCCCGTCCCTGGGATGCCCGACACCATGTCGGTGTTCAGGTAGACCTGACCACCGGCGAAGCTTCCGTCGGGCAGGATCGATTCGGTGCTGAGCAGTGCACCAGTACGACGGTCCAGCACCAAACGGTCCGTGGTGCCCTCTTCGAAGGTGAACTCCACGACCTCACCCGTCCTGCCTGTCGGGTCAGCGCCGAGGCCGAGGTCTTGTGCCCGAATCGCCTCGAGGTCGAAGTCGGCGAGGATCCGGTAGATCGAAGCCTTCACTTCGTTGCTGACTCCGGCGTCCGGCAGCAGGTCTGTGGCCAGGCGGTACAAGGCTCTTTCGGGTCGCTCGCCTGGGGACCCCAGGCCGCGCGAGAGCACCAACATCCGGGCCTTCAGCGCTGTCGGTTCAGCGGGAAGGCTCGCCAGTTGGGCGGCCGTCAAATATCCATCCGAAGCCTCCAACTGGGCTCCCGGCTCTCCAACCATGGCGGTGCCGTTGGGGCGGATGTAGACGTCGTAGGTCGGCGTACCGGGGTCGGTGAGGTTGCGGAACTGCTGGTAGCGGATCGTCCCGGAACCAGTCGCGGGCCCGGAAGACTCGATGTGCTCAGCCGCGAGGCGAAAGACAACGGCGGGGCCGTCCGCTTGGATTACGGCGGGGTTCTGATCTGGTTGGTCGGGCTGACCGGAAGTGACGGCGACCGCGGTGACGGCGGCTGCAGCAGCAACCGTGGCGGCTACCTTGACCCACCTCGCACGGAAGCGGTGGCGCTGGTCCCGCGTGATCGCTGGTTCATTCCTGGGGGTCTGGGTCGTCCGGGTTTCTAGTTCGATGGCGTTCATCATCTTCTCCTTGGCTCGCGTGATGACCTCATCGCTGGGTGGCTGCGGCAACGGTCGGCCACTGCGAAACTCATCGAAGTCCTGCATCTCGAACTCCCTCCTGCGAATCGGTCTGGTTCTGACCGGTACTTGTCACCAGGTCGGAGGTGGGTTCACGGAGCCGGCGTCTGACCCGGTTCAGTCGCGACCGGACCGTCCCGACCGGCACACCGAGAGCCTCGGCGATCTCGGCGTAGGTCAGTTCCTCCCAGGCGTAGAGAACCAAGGTGGACAGGTCATCGGGGCTCAACGATCTCAGCATCGGATCGAGCCGACGAACTTGTCGGGCGGCGTCCACTGACGCGTCCACGCCGCGCTCAAATGGCTCGGTGGCTTCAGGGCGGGGCTGCTTGGTCAGCAAAGCGATGTCCCGCGAGTGCCGTCGGCGCGACGCGTTGAGGAGGTTGCCGGCGATGCCGTACAACCAGGGCAGCGCGTCGGGGCGTTCCAGGTCGAAGGACCCGCGCTTGGAAAAAGCGATCGTGAAGACCTCAGCAGCCAGGTCGTCGGCCCCGCCGCTCCCCGTTCGACGGGCGAGGTATCGATGGATCGTGACGAAGTGGCGTTCGAAGATCTCCGTGAAGGCCGCCGGATCCGTTCGCGAGCGCCGCAACACGTCACTGTCGGTCGTCACAGCGCCTACTTCTTCGAGATGTGGATGCACACTCACCTTTGTCGCGAACAGGCCCACCGGTTCACGGCCGCGAAATCACCAAGATCGCGCACGGCCGAAAGTATCTCTACTCCGGCGGGACAGCGAGTGGACACTCGGGACATGCACGGACGGTTCAGCCCGTTTCGTGCCGGGGGTCTGCGGGCTGCGGCGCGGGTCAGGCCAGGCGGGTGATCTCGACCTCGACCGACATCTCGGCGGTGTCCGAGCCGGAGTAGATCCCCGAGAGCGGCTTCACGTCGCGGTAGTCGCGACCCGTCGCCAGGGTGATGTAGTGGTCGTTGGGCTCCCGGTTGGTCGCGACGTCCCATGAGTGCCACCCGTTGTCCCACCACTCCACCCATGCGTGGAGCTCACCGGCGACGGTCTCGCCGACCGCCGGGTCGCTTTCGGGGTGGAAGTAGCCAGAGACGTAGCGGGCAGGGATGCCGACCGATCGCAGGCCGCCGATGACCAGGTGCACCATGTCCTGGCAGACCCCCGCGCGTTGCGCCCAGGCGCGAGCGGCCGGGGTGGTCACCAGGGTCGTTCCGGGCACGAACTCGACCTCGTCGTGGACCATGGCGCACAGGTCACGAGCCGCCTCGCCGGGCAACTCGTAGTCCGCCACGATCTGCTTGGCCCGTTGGGCGAAGTCGGCGGGGGGATTCACTGGTTCGGGCAGGGTGAGGTACTCGGTCCAACGGTCCGCGACGTCGGGATGGGTGAGCTGCTCCCACGTGGCGGACGGTTCGGCGGCCGGGGTCCGGTTGGTCTGGACCGTCGAGGTCGCGTGCACGGTCATCGACTCGTGGGGGTCGACGACCTCGAAGGCCGTCACCTGGGAGCCGAAGTAGTCGCGGTACTCGAAGGTCCACGGCTTGGGGGTGACCTCCAGGCGGCTGTGGACCACGATCTGCTCCGGCGTGGTGACCGGCGTCAGGCGCGCCTGGTTGTACGACGCCACCGACTTCCCGGCGTACTGGAAGGTGGTCGTGTGGCTGACCCTCAACTGGACACTCATCAGATCACTCCTTGCCAGCTCAGCGACTCGGACCCGGAGAAGTAGCGCCGGGTCACCGCCTCGGTGGCCGAGGCGCAGGTGCGTTGGAGCCGTTCCATCTCGTTGGGTAGGTCGGTGAGCACCTCGGCGAGGTTGCGGTACTCCAACTCGGCGCGGGTGCGGCCCAGCAGTCGGTGGGCCTCATCCTGGAAGCCGGAGCGTCGCCCAGCGGAGTTCAGGTTGTCGAGGCACTCCTCGGCCCGGTTGAGGGCGAAGACCACCGAGCGCGGGAACAACCGGTCGAGCAGCAGGAACTCCGCGGCGGCCCGCTCGGTCTCGACACCCTTGTAGGTGCGCAGGAAGGCTTCGTAGGCGCCGCAGGCACGCAGGGTGCTGGCCCAGGTGTCGCCACTGCCGCCGCTGACGGCGGCGCTGGCGACCATCCGCGAGGTCATGTCAGCCCGCTCGACGCTGCGGCCCAGCATCAGGAACTGCCACCCCTCGTCTCGGGTCATCGTGGCCTCGGCGGTGCCGTTGATCAGAGCGGCGCGCTCGCGGACCCACTGGAAGACGTTCGGCGGCCGCATCTGTTCGAAGCGGCGCGACGGGATGGCCAGGTAGGTGGTGTTGATGACCTCCCACAACGGCACCGACAGCGTCTCGCGGGCCCGACGGGCACTCTCGCGGGCGGCGTAGATCGAGGAGGCCATCGACACGGTCGACTGCTGGTCGTAGGCGAGGATGTCGAGCATTCGGGAGAGACCCATCGGTCCCTCGGGGATGTCCTCGACGCCCATGATGGACAGCAGTTCGCGGCACTCGGACTCCTCATCGAGGCTGCGGTCCTCGATCAGCAGTTGGGTCTCGACGTCGAGGATGCGCGCGGTGTCCTCGGCTCGCTCGACGTAGCGACCGATCCAGAACATCGATTCGGCGATCCGGCTCAGCATGACGCCTCCTCTCCGGCGGTGGACGTGTGGCCCTGACTCTGGCCCTGACTCTGGCCCTGTTGTTGTTGTTGCTGCTGCTGCTGCTGTTGCTGTTGTTCGTCCTGGTTGGTCATCTCGCTCAGCACCGGGCCCTGCTCCGGGGTCGATCCCGTCGGGATCGGCTCGGGCTCGTGCTCCAACTCCGGGACGTCCTCGTCGGCGACCGGATCAGGCTCGGGCTCGGGTACGACGGACGGTCCGGCCAGCACCCAGGTGTCCTTGGAGCCGCCGCCACGCGAGGAGTTCACGATCAGCTCGCCCTTGGCCAGCGCGACGCGGGTCAACCCACCGGGCAGCACCCACACCCGGTTGCCGTCGTTGACGGCGAAGGGACGAAGGTCCACGTGACGGGGTCCGAGTTCACCGTCGACGAACGTCGGGACCGTGGACAGTTGGACCACGGGCTGGGCGATCCAGGAGCGCGGATCCTCCAGGATCTTGCCGCGCAACTCGTCCAACTCGGGCTTGCTGGCGCGGGGACCGATCACGATGCCCTTGCCGCCCGAGCCATCGACCGGTTTGAGGACGAGCTCGTCGAGACGGTCGAGGACCTCCTCGCGGGCATCGGCGTCGCCCACCCGCCAGGTGTCGACGTTCTTGAGGATCGGCTCCTCGTTGAGGTAGTAGCGGATGATGTCGGGCATGTAGGTGTAGACGAGCTTGTCGTCCGCCACCCCGTTGCCCACCGCGTTGGCGAGCGTGACGTTGCCGGCCCGCGCGGCGTCGATCAGCCCAGGGCAGCCGAGCATCGAGTCGGCCCGGAAGTGAACGGGATCGATGAACTCGTCGTCGATGCGGCGATAGATCACGTGCACGGGAGCCAGGCCCTGCGTCGTACGCATCATCACGCGGCCGCGACGGCACTCGAGGTCGCGGCCCTCGACGAGCTCGACGCCCATGGTGCGGGCCAGCAGGGCGTGTTCGAAGTAGGCGCCGTTGTAGACACCCGGGGTCAGCACGACCACGTTCGGGTCGGTGACTCCGGCGGGGGCTGCGGCGCGCAGGGCGGCCAGCAGACGCTGGGGGTATCCGGCGACCGGACGGATTCGGTGCTGGGCGATCGTCTCGGGCAGCGCCGCCGAGATGGCCCGGCGGTTGGTCATCACATAGGACACCCCTGACGGCACCCGGACGTTGTCCTCGAGGACCCGGAACTCGCCCTCGTTGTCGCGGATCAGGTCGATCCCGGAGACGTGGACGCGCACCCCGTTGGCGGGACGGACGTTCGCCGCCTCGCGGTGGTAGTGCGAGGAGGTGGTGATGACCCGACGGGGGATGACGCCGTCGTCGAAGACCTCGCCGGCACCGTAGACGTCCTCCAGGAACATCTCGAGCACCTTGACCCGCTGCTGGACGCCGCGCTCCATCGTGGACCAGGTGTCCATCTCGATGACCCGCGGCAGGATGTCCAGCGGGAACGCCCGCTCCTCACCACCGATGTCGAAGGTGATGCCCTGGTCGAGGTAGCTCGACTGCAGCGCCTCCACCCGACTCACCAGATCCGGTTTGGTCATCTCCTGGAGCGAACTGCGCAGACGGAGGTACGGCGAGCGAAGTTCCTCGCCGTCGAACATCTCGTCGTAGGCAGGTCCGTCGGACTCGTATCCCTCGAACATCGCACTCATGGCCCGACCTTAACGACACGACCCATCCACGCAGGACCTGCCACCCGGGTCAGTTCCACCGCAGGGTTCGCCGACGGGCCTGCGGCCTCCTCGTGAACGCGTGTAGTTTCGGGGTATGGCTGAGTATTGGTACTGCCTCACGCATTCCCGGGTCGAGGGCGAGGACGGGTGCCCCAACAAGGACCGTCTGGGTCCCTACGACACCGAGGCCGAGGCGTCGCGGGCCCTCGAGATCGCCGCGGAACGCACGGAGAACTGGGACAAGGACCCGCAGTGGAACGACGGTGCCACCGACCAGGCCGCTCCGGATGAGACCTAGGCCCTGATGGCTCGCCGACGCAAGATCGGGCGAGCAGGAGCGATCTCGCCGGTCCCGTTCGTCGGCATGGGTCTGATGGCCGCGACCCTCTTCCTCTACGTGTACGCCGCGGTGATCGTGCCCTGGTACGTCCTGCTGCTGATGCTCGGCTTCTGGCTGTTCCTCATGCTCGAATGCGTGCGGGTGTGGAACACCCATCCGCGACGACTGATCGCCATCCCGATCCTGGCCACCGTGGTGTGGGCCGGCGTGATCATCGGCGGCGCCTTCGCCTTCGACTGGCAACCCAGCTGGGATCCGGGCATCGGCGGCAAGATCCCGAACCAACCAGCCTGATCCACCGGTGAGTCGGCGCAACTTGACGCTGAAAACGGCTCGACCCGGCGCTACTTCAACAAGACGCGCCGACTCGGCGGGGGACTAGAAGGTGTGGTCGGGGCCGGGGAAGGTCCCGGCCTTCACGTCCTGGTCGAAGTCCTTGGCCGCCTGGAGCAGTACGCCGTGCAGGTCGGCATACTGCTTGACGAACTTGGCCATCCGTCCGGTCCGCAGACCGAAGGCGTCCTGCCAGACGAGGACCTGGCCGTCGCACTGGTTGCCGGCACCGATCCCGATGGTGGGGATGGACACCTCGGCGGTGACCTGTGCGGCGGTGTCGCCGGGCACCATCTCCATGACCACGGCGAAGGCGCCGGCGGCCTCGACGGCCTTGGCGTCTGTCAGCACCCGTGAGGCAGTCTCGCCGCGACCCTGCACGCGGTAGCCGCCCAGGGTGTGTTCGGACTGGGGAGTGAAACCGATGTGCGCCATCACCGGGATGCCGCCGGCGGTGAGTTTCTCGATCTGCGGCACCATCTCGACGCCGCCCTCGAGCTTCACACAGTGCGCGCCGCCCTCCTTCATGAAGCGGACAGCGGTGAGATACGCCTGTTCCGGTGAGGCCTGGTAGGAGCCGAACGGCAGGTCGCCGACCACGAGCGCGCGTTGCACCGAGCGGCTCACAGCCCGGGTCAGCGGGAGGAGCTCGTCGACCGTGACCGGGAGCGACGTCTCGTTGCCGTAGACGTTGTTCGAGGCGCTGTCCCCGACGAGGAGCACCTCGATGCCGGCCTCGTCGAAGGTGGCTGCGGCGTACTGCTCGTAGGCGGTGAGCATCGAGAACCGCTCGCCGCGTTCCTTCATCTCGCGCAGGTGCTGAGTGCGGACCCGTTTGATCGGCGTGGTGGCTTTCATTGCAGCGGGTCCGGTGCCGTAGGGGGCGGTCTCTTCGCTCATGGAGCCACGCTAGACCGTTTCCGGGTCGTCGTGACCACCGCGAGGCAGGCCATCGCTGTGACCCCCGCCACCCCGAGGGCGAACCGGTCGCCGGGCCCGACGGCCGCGATCGAGCCCAACAGGTACGGCGCGGCGAAGCCCAGGTAGGTGATCGCGTAGAACACCGCGACCGTCGCACCGCGCTCTGCCGGGTCGGAGAGTCGCTCGGTCTCCCGCAGCCCGGAGACCAGGCAGGTGCCGTAGGCGATCCCGAACAACGGCCCTCCCACCAGCAGGATCCACCGGATGTCGGTGCTCAGCGCCACGATGCCCAGCACCGTTCCCAGGGCTGCGGCGACGAGGCCCACCTCACCGGCCAGCAGCGGCCGCCGGTCGTCGAGGCGGCGGGCGTAGGGCTGGACGAAGACCCCGAAGCCCAGGGTCAGTCCGGTGAGGATTCCGGCGAACGCCAGGGCACCGCTCTGCGATCCGCCGATCTCCCCGGGAAGGAACGCGAACGAGATGGCAGCACTGCCGAACACCCAGGGTGCGACCGGCGCCACGAGCAGGAGGAACCCCTTGCTGCGTGTGACGGTCGGGATGTGGATCAGGCCGCGGCGGGTGACGGTCTCCGGGGCCGGTCCGGGGGCGGGCAGGATCAGGACCAGCGAGATCACCCCGATCACGATGTGCGGGATGTAGGGGATCGTCAGGGGGTGGTCGCTGAACTGCGCCATCACCCCGGCCACCAGGGGTCCGACGCCGAACCCTGCGGACAGGGCGATCGCAGCACGCCGGGCCCCGGTGCCGGGGGCATCGTCCGCGGACATCTCGGCGACCCAGGCGCTGGCGGCGCTGAAGACCACGCCCGAGCAGATCCCGGCGAGCAACCGTCCGATCGCCAGACCGAGGGTCGACTCGCTGCCGACGATCAGGACCACCGAGGCGACCGGCGACAGCGCCACGAGGGGTACGACGATCGCGCGCCGCCCCCATCGGTCCGAGGCCGCCCCACCGAGCAACAACGCCGGGATCAGGCCGGCGGCGTACACCCCGAAGAGGAAGGCGCGGGTCTGGGTCGACATGCCCAACTCGTCGCGGTAGGCGATGAGGATGGGGGTGAACTGGTTGGCTCCCCATCCGACGGTGAACATCGCGAGAGCCACTCGCTGCCAGGCCTTCATGCGGGTGACCCTAGGGGGTCGGCTCTGAGACACTGCACGCGTGGACTTCTACTCCGCCTACGCCCAGGGTTTCGCCCGGGTCGCGGCCTGCACCCTGCCGGTGGCGATCGCCGACCCCGCGACCAACGTCGAACGCATCCTCGAACAGGCCCGGGCCTGCCACGACGACGGCGTCGCGGTCGCGGTGTTCCCCGAGCTGTCGGTGACCGGCTACGCCCTCGACGACCTGTTCCTCCAGGACACGCTGCTGACCGGCGTACGCCGCGCCCTCGCGGATCTGGTCGCGGCCACTGGCGACCTCCTCCCGGTGCTGGTCGTGGGCGCTCCCCTCGAGCACGGCAACCGGGTGCTGAACGCGGCGGTCGTGATCCACCGTGGGCGGGTGCTCGGAGTGGCGCCGAAGTCCTACCTCCCGACCTATCGCGAGTTCTACGAGCGACGCTGGTTCGGTCCGGGCGACGATCTGCGCGGCACGATCGACCTCGGCGAGTTGGGAACGGCGCCGCTCGGGCCGGACCTGATCTTCAGCTCCACCGACGTGCGGGGACTGAACCTGCACGTCGAGATCTGCGAGGACATGTGGGTGCCCATCCCGCCCAGTGCGGAAGCGGCCCTGGCCGGGGCGACGGTGCTGGCCAACCTGTCCGGCAGCCCGATCACCATCGCCCGCGCCGAGGACCGACGACTGCTGGTCCGCAGCGCCAGCTCCCGCTGCAACGCCGCCTACCTCTACGCCGCCGCAGGCGAGGGCGAGTCGACCACCGACCTGTCCTGGGACGGACAGACGATGGTCTACGAGTGTGGGGACCTCCTCGGGGAGAGCGAGCGCTTCCCGTCCGGGCCCCGTCGCACCGTCGTGGACGTCGACCTCGACCGGTTGCGGCAGGAGCGGCTGCGGCAGGGAACGTTCGACGACAACCGGCGAGGAGCGGGCGGCCGAGAGTTCCGCACGATCGACTTCACCCTCGACCCACCCGCGGGCGACATCGGTCTGCGCCGCAAGGTCGACCGGTTCCCGTTCGTGCCCGACGACCCGAAGCGGCTGGCCCTGGACTGCTACGAGGCCTACAACATCCAGGTCTCCGGACTCGAGCAACGCCTTCGCGCGATCGGTGGCGACGCCTGGACTCCGAAGTGCGTCATCGGGGTCAGCGGTGGGCTCGACTCCACCCACGCCCTGATCGTGGCGGCCAAGGCCATGGAGCGCCTCGGGCGACCGGCCACCGACGTGCTCGCCTTCACGATGCCGGGTTTCGCGACCGGGGAGAACACCCAGTCGCTCGCGACCCGGTTGGCCGAGAGCCTCGGGGTCACCTTCGAGACCCTCGACATCACCGAGGCCGCCGAGCAGATGCTGGGCGACATCGGGCACGCCTACGCCACCACGCCCGAGTCCGACCGCAACGCAGCGACATACGACGTCACCTTCGAGAACGTCCAGGCAGGACTTCGCTACGACTACCTCTTCCGGTTGGCCAACCAACGCGGCGGAATCGTCGTGGGCACCGGGGACCTGAGCGAACTCGCCCTGGGGTGGTGCACCTACGGCGTCGGGGACCAGATGTCCCACTACAACGTGAACGCCGGAGTCCCCAAGACCCTCATCCAGCACCTCATCCGCTGGGTCGCCGACAGCGGTCAGTTCGGCGCAACGACCAACGCGCTGCTCGACGAGATCGTGGAGCAGGAGATCACCCCCGAGCTCATCCCGACCCTCGAGGGAGAGACCCCGCAGGCGACCGAGGACACCGTTGGCCCCTACAACCTGCAGGACTTCACGCTCTACCACGTCGTACGCCGGGGGAGCCGCCCCGCGAAGATCGCCTTCCTGGCCTGGCACGCATGGCGGGACCCGGCTGCGGGGGAGTGGCCGCCCAACTTCCCCGACGCCCGTCGGGTCGCCTACGACCTACCCACCGTGCGGCGCTGGCTGGAAGTCTTCATCCAGCGATTCTTCACCAGCCAGTTCAAGCGCTCCGCGCTGCCGAACGGACCCAAGGTCAGCGCGGGTGGAACCATGTCGCCACGCGGTGACTGGCGGATGCCCTCGGACGCCTCACCGGCCCCGTGGCTGCGCGAACTCGACGAGACGGTTCCCCGCACCTGATTCGTCCGGTGGGGTACCCCTAGGGTGACCTCATGGGTAAGCAGGAAGACTTCGTTCTCCGGGCGCTCGAGGAGCGCGACGTGCGGTTCGTGCGGTTGTGGTTCACCGACGTGCTCGGGTCGCTCAAGTCGGTGGCCATCGCGCCGGCCGAACTCGAGGGCGCCTTCGATGAGGGCATCGGCTTCGACGGCTCGGCCATCGAGGGTTTCGCTCGCGTCTACGAGGCCGACATGTTGGCCAAGCCGGACCCGTCGACCTTCCAGATCCTCCCGTGGCGCGACCAGGGACCGGCGACGGCGCGGATGTTCTGCGACATCGTGATGCCCGACGGCTCCTCGTCCTACGCCGACCCGCGCAACGTCCTCAAGCGCACGCTCAGCGCGGCGGCCGACCGGGGCTTCACCTTCTACACCCACCCCGAGATCGAGTTCTACCTGTTCAAGAACACCCCGTCGGCGGGGGACGAGCCGGTCCCGGTCGACCGCAGCGGCTACTTCGACCACACCGCACAATCCATGGGCTCCGACTTCCGTCGCGAGGCCATCTCGATGCTCGAGGCGATGGGGATCTCGGTGGAGTTCAGCCACCACGAGGCCGGCCCGGGTCAGCAGGAGATCGACCTGCGGTACGCCGACGCCCTCAGCACGGCCGACAACATCATGACCTTCCGCACCGTGATCCGTGAGGTCGCGCTCAACCAGGGCATCTGGGCCACCTTCATGCCCAAGCCCTTCACCACCCACCCGGGCTCGGGCATGCACACCCACGTCAGCCTCTTCGAGGGCGACCAGAACGCCTTCTACGAGGCCGGGGCCGAATACAGCCTCTCGGCGACCGGGCGTCAGTTCATCGCGGGCGTTCTGCACCATGCCCCCGAGCTGAGTGTCGTGACCAACCAGTGGGTCAACTCCTACAAGCGGATGATGTTCGGCGGCGAAGCCCCGTCCTACATCTGCTGGGGTCACAACAACCGGTCCGCGATGGTCCGGGTCCCGATGTACAAGCCGAACAAGGGCGCTTCCACCCGGGTCGAGCTGCGCACCATCGACGCCGCCTGCAACCCCTACCTGGCGTACGCCGTGGTGCTCGCCGCCGGCATGAAGGGCATCGAGAACGAGTACGAGTTGCCCCGCGAGGCGGAGGATGACGTCTGGTCGTTGACCGAGCGCGAGCGCAACAGCCTGGGCATCGACCCGTTGCCCAGGAGCCTCCACGACGCCATCGAGATCGCGGAGAAGTCCGAACTGTTGGCCGAGACCCTCGGCGAGCAGGTCTTCGACTTCTTCCTGCGCAACAAGCGCGCGGAGTGGGACGAGTACCGCGGTCAGGTCTCGGCCTACGAACGCGACATGATGCTGCCCGTCATCTGAGTGCCCTGATCCGAGTGCCGTGTCTGAAGTGCCACGAAGGACCGCCTGATGCCTACCAGTAGCACCACCGCGACCGCCGTCTACGGCGATGACCGGGTCCGTCGTTTGCGCATCGCCCTGGGTTCCTTGGCGGGCACCGCCCTGGTCGGCCTCGTCCTCGGCCTCTACGTGTTGGTTGCGGGGGAGCCCGGTGACGCCGATGCGCGTCGCTCGGGCATCGTGCTGGCGGCGCTCTCGGCGGTGTTGCTCAGCGCAGCGGCGGCGACGTGGGTGCGCCTGCCGCGGCGTACTGCCGGGGTCCGTCGGGCCGCCGCCGCCTGCGGGGCTCTGGCGCTGCTCTCCGCGCTGCCCACCGCGGGTCTGATCCTCGGCTTCGTCTGGGCCGTCATCGGCCTGGGCATCGTCTTCCTCGCCATCGGACCGGACGAGCCATGAGCCCCCGGATCGGCGTCATCGAACACGACATCTACTGCCCTCCCGGCCTTCTGGGGCAGTGGCTCGTCGAGGCGGGCGCCGTACTCGACGTCCGCCGCCCGTACGCCGGGGACCCGCTCCCGGCTCTCGCTGGCCCCGGCGACCCATACGACACCGACGCCGTTGACGGTCTGGTCGTGCTCGGTGGCCCGATGGATGCGTGGGACGACGACCACCACGCCTGGTTGGAGCCCACCCGCGAACTCATCCGAGAAGCCGGCCGGAGTGCCGTTCCGACGCTGGGGGTGTGTCTGGGCCACCAGTTGTGCGCCCTGGCTCTCGGTGGCAAGGTCGGGCGTAGCCCGCGGGGACAGCAGACCGGAATGACGCCCATCGGGTGGCGGGAGGAAGCGATGGACGACCGACTCCTCGGTGCGCTCGCGCAGCGCGTCGAGCCGGCCCGCGGGGTGCAGTGGAACGACGACCTGGTGCTCGCCCTGCCGCCCGAGGCGGTCGTCCTGGCCCAGACCCCGGCCGGTGACCTGCAGGCCGTTCGCTTCGCCGACACCGTGTGGGGCGTCCAGTGGCACCCCGAGGTCGACGAGAGGCTGGTGGCCCCCTGGGCCGAGAAGGACGAGGCTCGCCACACAGCGCGAGACCTCGACCAGTCCGCGCTGCTGCGGCAGATCGCCGACGCCCGCGCCGAACTCGAAACGACGTGGCGCCCCCTCGCCGACGCCTTCGTCGGGTCGCTGGTCCCGGAGGCGGTGCGCTGATGACCACTCCCGCCCCCGGGCCCTGCAGCAAGCGCAATCTGCTGCGACTGGGGTTCCTGGAGGCGGAGGTGGGGTCACAGCGCCTCGCAGCGTTGGGGCCGTGCTCGGATTCCTTGGTCACGATGCTGGCCAAGACCGCCGACCCGGACGGGGCCCTGGACGGGTTGACGCGGCTGATCGAGGCCGCCTCGGCGCCCCAGGAACTCATCGACGCACTGGATCGCGACGAGGGCACCGCGATGCGGTTGCTCAGTGTCTTGGGGGCCAGCGAGGCTCTGACCGATCACCTGGTCCGGCACCCGGAGCACTGGCGGGAGTTGACCGACCCCCTGCTGGGGTCGACTCGCCCGGCGGCCCGAGCCGTGCGGGCGGGGTTGTTGGAATGCGTGGGTGCCGAACACGCCGACGCCGAGCCGGTGGCGACCCTGCCCGATGGGGAGTGCCTCGACGCGCTCCGGGTGGAGTACCGCCGGGTTCTGCTGCGCCTGGCGGCTCGGGACCTGGCCCACGACATGCGCATCGACGACGTGGCCGCCGAGTTGGCCGAACTCGCCGACGGCACCCTGGAGGCCGCGCTGGCGGTGGCCCGGCAGCGGGTCGGTGAGCAGGCTCATCAGACGCGGCTGAGCGTGATCGCTATGGGCAAGTGCGGCGGTCACGAGTTGAACTATGTCTCGGACGTCGACGTCATCTTCGTGCACGCGACCCCCGACGGGGTCGACCCGGAGGACTCGCACGCCGAGCAGTCGGCCAATCGGATCGCCACCCAGTTGGCCGGGCACCTGATCCGGATCTGCTCCGACCACACCGGGGAGGGGACGATCTGGCCGGTCGACGCGGCCCTGCGACCTGAGGGCAGCTCGGGTCCACTGACCCGCACGTTGACGAGCCACCAGGGCTACTACGAACGCTGGGCCAAGACGTGGGAGTTCCAGGCGCTGCTCAAGGCCCGTCCGGTGGCCGGAGACCTGGCCCTCGGTGCCGAATACGTCGAGATGGTCACCCCGATGATCTGGTGCGCGGCCGAGCGTGAGGGCTTCGTCGGGGACGCTCAGGCGATGCGCCGCCGGGTCATCGAGCACATCCCCGCCCGCGAAGCCGACCGCCAGCTGAAGCTGGGGTCCGGCGGCCTGCGCGACGTCGAGTTCGCCGTGCAACTGCTGCAACTCGTGCACGGTCGCGCCGATGACCGGATCCGGGCTCCCACGACGTTGAGCGCCCTGGCCCAACTGACGAAGACGGGCTACGTCGGTCGCGAGGACGGTGAGGCCCTCCACGAGGCCTACTCGTTCCTGCGCACCCTGGAGCACCGCATCCAACTCCACCGGTTGCGGCGGATCCACGTGGTTCCCGAGGACAAGGAGTCCTTGCGTCGTCTGGGACGGACCCTGGGCTTCTTCAAGGACCCGATCGGTTCCTTCGACAAGGCCTGGCGCTACCACCGTCGCGAGGTGCGCCGGTTGCACGAGAAGCTCTTCTACCGCCCGCTGCTCGGCGCCGTCGCGAAGATCCCCGGCGAGGAGGCCCGCCTGTCCTCGGAGGCTGCGCGCGATCGGCTCCACGCGCTCGGGTACGCCGACGCCGGCGCCGCCCTGCGTAATCTGGAGGCTCTCACCGCCGGGGTCTCCCGGACCGCCACGGTGCAACGCGCCCTCCTCCCGGCCATGCTGGAGTGGTTCGCCGAGGGACCCGACCCGGACGCCGGACTGTTCGGGTTCCGCCGGATCAGCGAGGCCCTGGGACGCACCCCGTGGTACCTCAAGACCTTGCGCGACGAGGGTGCGGTGGCCCAACGACTCGCCCAACTGCTGTCCACGTCGCGCTACGCCACCGCCCTCCTCGAGCACGAACCCCAGGGGGTGCGGATCCTCGGCGGCGAACTGTCGCCCCCGGATGGTGCGGCGCTGACCGAGGAGATGCGGTCGACCGGGCGGCGCCAGGACTCGGCCGTCAAGGCCGTGCGGGCCCTCCGCGCCGTACGGCGTCGCGAACTGTTGCGTCTGGCCGCCGGCGAGTGCCTCGGCCTGGTCGACGTGGCCGATGTGGGTGCCGGGCTGTCGCGGCTGACCGACGCCACCTTGGAGGCCACCTTGGAGGTGGTCATGGCGCAGGTGGCCAAGGAACGGAAGCTGGACGAGGTCCCGACCCGGATCGCGATCATCGCCATGGGCCGGTACGGCGGATTCGAGCTCTCCTACGGCAGCGACGCCGACGTGTTGTTCGTGCACGACCCGATCCCTGGCGCCGACGCGACGGTGGCCTCCTCCTTCGCCCAGGCGGTGGCCAACGAGCTACGCAACATGCTGATGGCGCCCGGAGACGACCCCGCGCTGGAGGTCGACGCCGGGCTGCGGCCGGAGGGCAAGCAGGGCCCCCTCGTGCGCACCATCGACTCCTACGCCACCTACTACGCGAAGTGGTCCAAGGTCTGGGAGGCCCAGGCACTCCTTCGCGCCGACGCCGTCGTGGGCGACCCGCACCTGCGCCAACGGTTCACCGAACTGATCGACCCGTTGCGCTACCCCGAGGAGGGGCTCAGCGAGGACGACACCATCGAGGTGCGTCGGATCAAGGCCCGCGTCGATGAGGAACGGTTGCCCCGGGGGGCTGACCGCCACGCGCACCTGAAACTGGGCCAGGGTGGTCTCGCGGACATCGAGTGGACCGTGCAGCTCCTCCAGATGCGGCACGCCGGTGAGCACGAGGGACTGCGGACCCCGCGCACCCTTGCCGCCCTGACGGCGGCGGCCGAGGCGGAACTGGTCACCGCCGAGGACGCCGAGACCCTGTCCGTCGGATGGCGCACGGTGAGCCAGGTGCGCAACGCCGTCACCCTGGCCCGAGGCAAGCCCTCGGACTCACTGCCACGGGACGCCCGTGAACGGGCGGCGGTGGCCAGCATCCTGGGCTATCCGCCGGCCCACACCGATGCGATGGTCAACGACCTGCTGCGGACGATGCGGGTCTCCCGAGCGGTGGTCGACCGGGTCTTCTGGGAGTGAGATAGCACAGCAACGGCGTACGGATGCGAGTCTTGAGACTTCCTTGAGGTTGATCCGGCCATAACGTTGCGGTGGCGACGGCACAGTAGTGGGAATGCTTCGACATCTCGGAACCCCACGGAAGGCGGCCGCCATACGCCCCCTCGACGATCGAACGCCCGACGGGGTGTTGGTGTGGAGCGAGGTTCTCCGATGATGGTCCTCGATCAACGCGAGCTCGAGCGCCTGGCCGATGAGGCTCGCAGCACCGACGCGATGTGCGACTACGTGGGGCGTTATCGCCGACTGCTGTCGCGTCGCGTAGGACGCATCGTCGACGCCCTGGCGGTCGCTGACCTCGACGATGCGATGGACGCCGTGCTGAGTCTGAGGGCTTCCTCGGTGATGGTGGGTGCCTGTGAGACGGCCGAACTGGCTCAACGGATCAGAGTGGCGCTGCGGGCCGGGGATCTCCCCGGCGCCCGATCGGCCGCGTCGGTACTGCCGATGGTCACCGGTCGACTCGACACCCTCCTGGGAGAGTTCCTGGCCGCTACGGATTGCTGCAGCAGGGGCAGTTTCAGTCGGGCGTTTCCATGCGATAGCCCACCCCACGCACAGTGCGGATGAACTGACCGCTCTTCTCTCCGAGTTTGCGGCGTAGGTTGCCGATGTGGACCTCCACCAGGTGGGTGTCGGTGGCCCACTCGGTGTCCCAGACCGACCGCAACAGCGCCTCACGGGTCCAGACCCGGGCGGGGGTGCGCATCAACTCGGTGAGCAGGTCGAACTCGGTGCGGGTCAGTTCCAGTTCGTCGGACGCACGGAATGCGCGACGACCGTCGACGTCCACCCGCAGGACGCCGTGCTCGAGCACCTCGTGATCGCTCGACCCGGCGTCCATCACGGAGGCCGCCGGGCCGCGACGGGGGCGACGGAACAACGCGTTGACCCGGGCCTTGAGCTCCCGGACGCTGAAGGGTTTGGACAGGAAGTCGTCGGCCCCGGTCTCCAGACCGAGCAGACGGTCGATCTCGTCGTCGCGGGAGGTGATCATCACGACGTAGGCGTCGCTGATCTCACGGATTCTGCGGCACGTCTCGATCCCGTCGATCCCGGGAAGTCCGAGGTCCAGGGTGATCAGGTCGGGATCCGAGGTGCGTACGACCTCCAGCCCCTCCAACCCGCTCTCGACGCTGGTCACCTCGAAACCCTGGGTGCTGAGGGTGAATTCGATCAGTGAGCGGATGTCCTCATCGTCCTCGACAACCAGCGCGCGGCGCTCTGTTCCGGGGTCGGTGCTCACGACCGGGACTATGCCAGACCTGTGGTGAGGAAGAGCACACCGCCACACTGCGGCGGCCCCGGGGATCAGCGACTGTGCAGCGCCGACAATTCTGCTTAGAATCGCCCGCGTGTCATCGACGGAGAAGCAGACCACCGGTCTGCGCGGGGGGCCCGTGAGCGAGCGACTGCAGGTGCTCGCCCTGTTCTTGCTGACCCTGGTGACCGCTGGGTTGGCCCTCGTCGTCGTGATCGACTTCTTCGACGACGAGCAGCCCACTGCGGCCGGGGCGCAGAGCGATCCCGCGGAGACCGCGGCCAGCGAGCCCTCGGCGACGGTTGCCCCGGAGACCGAGGAGCCCACCGTGATGCCCCGGGCGGTGTTCATCGGCGACGAATGGGCCCAGGGAGCCGGGGCGAGTGGAGCCGACAAGTCCTTCACCGCCCTGACCGCCACCCAACTGGGGTGGACCTTCGACGTCGACGCGGTGGCGGGATCGGGCTGGACCAAGGATGCGCCCGGCGTACCCAACAGCCGCTTCGTGGATCGAGCTGCCCGCCTCACCGACGGCGACAACGCCCCCGACGTCGTGGTCTTCTCCGCCCAGACCCCGTCGGGTTCGCCTCTCAAGGAGGTCGAGGACCTCATCTCGCAGACGGTGGAGGCGGTCCGCACCCAGGTGCCGGACGCGACGATCGTCGTGGTGCTCCCGGTGGCGAACAACCAGGCGGATCTGTTGTGTCCCCCCGTCGCAGACGACCTCATCTGTATCGACACCTTCGCCGAGGGATGGCTGACCCCGGGGGATCGCGGACAGTTGATGAACAAGCAGGTCGGGGCGCCCAACGACGCGGGCCACGAACGGTTGGCGGGGTTCCTTTCCAAGGACCTGCGCGATGCGCTGCCCGACCTCACTCAGTAGCAGCGTGGCGGCAGGTGCCAGACTGCCGAGTATGACGTCGTCGGCCAACAGATCCGGAGTCTTTGATCCCCTGCACCGCGTCGGGAGAACACCCCCGGTGCCGCAAACGGTGGTGCTCGGCGCTGCGCCGGTGCCCGTGGTGGGGTCCGCCAAGGTGTACGTCTGCGGGATCACGCCGTACGACGTGACGCACCTGGGGCACGCCTCCACCTTCGTGTGGGCCGACGTGTTGGCGGCGACTCTGGAGTCGACCGGTGTGGTGGCGCGGGTCTGCCGCAACATCACCGACATCGACGATGTGCTGACCAGCGCTGCGAAGGAGCGGGGTCGGTACTTCGACGAGTTGGCCCTGACCCAGGAGGCCCAGTTCGACATGAGCATGCGGGCGCTCCGGGTGCCGACGCCGGCCGATGAACCCCGAGCCCGACACCACGTGAACGCCGTCGCCCAGTTGGCCGCGGCGCTGCTCGGGGTCGGAGCGGCCTACGAACGTGACGGCACGGTGTGGTTCCGGGGCGGTGAGATCTGGAAGTCCGCCGGGCTGACCCGCGAGGAGGCGTTGGCGCGGTCGGAGGCCTACGGCGACAACCCGGGCGAGGCGGCCAAGGACGACCCCTTCGACGTACCGATCTGGCTGTCGTCCGGGCCCGAGGACCCGGCGTGGCCCAGCCCGTGGGGATGGGGCCGACCCGGCTGGCACGCGGAATGCGCGGCGATGGCCATGATGACGTTGGGGACCTCGGTCGATGTCCTGGTCGGCGGCGAGGACCTGATCTTCCCTCACCACGTCTACCAGGCGGCCATGGTCCAGGCGGTCTCCGGCGTGGCTCCGTTCGCGCGGGCGGCGCTGCACGTGGGGGAGGTGCGGTTGGCGGGGGAGAAGATGGCCAAGTCCACCGGCAACCTCGTGCTCGTCGACGACCTGTTGAAGGACTGTTCTCCGGCGGCGCTGCGGATGCTGCTGATCGACCGACGTTACGGGGAGGCCTGGGACTTCGACCCGGCTGACCTCGAGCACGCCCAGTCCCGGTTGGAGCGGTTGTACGCCGCCGCAGGCCGACCCGGAACCGACGAGAAGGATGTTGCGCTCGCTCGCCTGCGCGACGATCTGGACGTCCCCGGTGCGCTGGACGCGGCCGAGGCGGCCGGCGGGGAGACCGCTCGAGCGTTGATCACCACCCTGCGCCTGGGCTAGCGACAGTGCCTGAAAGGGACGTGCACGAAAACGGGGCGGACGCCGCTCTCGCAGGAGTTCGGATCGTCGACTTCAGCCGGGTGCTGGCCGGTCCCTACGCCACGATGATGCTCGCCGATCTCGGCGCCGAGGTCATCAAGGTCGAGCGCCCCGTGACCGGGGACGAGACCCGGTCCTGGGGTCCGCCGTGGTCGCCGGGACCGGACGGGGCGGCGACGTACTTCCTGGGCGTGAACCGCAACAAGTCCTCGGTGACGCTTGATCTGACCACCGACGACGGTCGTGAGCAGGCGGCCGCGATGGTGGCCCAGGCCGACGTGGTGGTGGAGAACTTCCGGCCCGGCACGATGGATCGACTCGGACTGGGGTACGCCGCGCTGTCGGCCAACCACCCAGGACTGATCTACTGCTCGATCTCGGGGTTCGGGGCGGCCGGGGGTGCCCACCTCGCGGGTTACGACCTGGTCGTGCAGGCCGCGAGCGGATTGATGAGCATCACCGGGGACGAGCAGTCGGGCCCGATGAAGTCCGGGGTCGCGCTGATCGACATCATCACCGGGCTGCACGCCTCGGTCGGGATCCAGGCGGCGCTGCGCCACCGGGACCGCACCGGTGCGGGCCAGCGGGTCGACGTCGACCTGTTGACCTCGGCCCTGGCCGCACTGAGCAGCCAGTCCAGCGCCCACCTCGTCGCCGGCGTCGATCCGGAGCCGATGGGCAACGCCCACCCCAGCATCGCGCCGTACGAGGTCGTCGCCACCCGGGACCGGCCCCTCGCGTTGGCCGCCCCCAACAACAAGTTGTTCATCCGACTCTGCGAAGCGATGGGCCGGCCTGATCTGAGTGCCGACGAGCGGTACGCCGAGAACACCTCACGCGTGACCCACCGCGCAGCCCTGATGGCGTCCCTGGGGGAGACCTTCGCCGAGCACGACGCCGACCACTGGTTCTCGGTGCTGACCCATGCGGGGGTGCCGTGCGCGCCGGTCAACAGCGTCGGCCAGGCCTTCGATCTGGCGCGGACCCTCGGCCTGGACCCCGTCACGCATGCGGAGGATTCCCCGGAGGGACCTCCACAGGTGCGCAACCCGATCCGACTCTCGGGCACACCGGCCCGGCACCGCACCGACCCACCCGCACGGACGGACTGACATGCGCTTCAAGACATTGATGGGGGCGGCGCACCCGGGACCGGCGGTGGCGGTCACCGTGTTGGCGGGGCTCCTCGCGGTGGCCTCGGGCGCGTCGTGGGGATTGATCGTCCTGATCGTGGCTGCGGTCGCCACCGGGCAGTTGTCCATCGGCTGGTCGAACGACCTGATCGACGTCGGCCGCGACCGGGCCGTGGGCCGAACCGACAAGCCATTGGTCTCCGGTGAGCTGAGTGAGGGCCTCGTCCGCTTCGCCTGCGCTGCGTCGCTGGCGGCGTCGGTGCCGCTCTCCTTGGCTTGCGGCTGGGTCGCGGGCTCGATCCACCTGGTCGGGATCGTGGGTGGTGGCTGGGCCTACAACCTCGGGTTGAAGGGGACGGTGTGGTCGTGGGCGCCGTACGCCCTCGGCTTCGGTGCGCTGCCGACGTTCGTGGTGTTGGCCTCGGTGCCAGGTGAGGTCCCGGCGTTATGGATACCGGTGGCCGGGGCCCTGCTCGGGGTCGGTGCCCACTTCGTCAATGTCGTGCCGGACCTGGCCGACGACGCTGCGACGGGCGTCCGCGGCCTCCCACATCGGCTGGGTGCGACGGGAAGCCTGCGCGCCTCGGCCCTGCTGCTGGCCACCGCGACGGCGGTGATCGTGGTGGGCGCCGGATTGTCGACGATCGTGGCCGTGATCGGCCTTGCCGTGGCCGCTCTGCTTGTGGGTGTCATCTGGTTCGGATCGGGCCGTACGCCGTTCCGGGCAGCCATCGCGATCGCGCTGGTCGACGTCGTCCTGCTGCTGATCGCGGGCTAGTTCTCAGCAGTCGGGGTGGGTGTCACCCGGCTGCGGTGAGCACGCTCAGGGCGGTCTTCGTCGTCGACTCGACCCCGAGGTAGCCCACCACCCGCTGAACGGTGTCCGGGTCCAGGGGGAGACTGCCCGGACCTCCCGATTGGCCTGGACCTCCCGGCTGGCCGGGAGCGAGGGTCAGATCGAGGTCGTGACGACCGGTCATCAGGGACAGGTTGGACTCGTACTGCTCCCGAGCGCCCGGCGCGAGCAGACGCTTCATCAGTCCCACGCTGACCCGGGAGCGACCCTCCTCGGCGCAGACGGAGTCGAGGGCCGCCGCGATATTGGCTCCTGCGCAGGCGTCGATGTCGGCCCAGACGGCCTCCATCGATCCCGCCACCTGGAACAGCAGGGGAGCGGTCTTCTCCCCGATCCCCGCCACCCCGGGGATGTTGTCGCTCGAGTCCCCGCGCAGGGCGGCGTACTCCAGATAGCGCTCGGCGTCGACGGCGTACATCGTGCGGAGACGGTCGGGGGTGAGCAGCGGTGACCCGGTGACGCCCCCGGAGATCAGGCGCAGGACATGCGTGCTGGGGGTGATGTGGGCGAACGCGTCCCGGTCGGAGGTGACGATCACGCACCGCCACCCGTTCTGCTCGGCCCAGTGGGCTGCCGAGGCGCTGACGTCGTCGGCCTCGAGGCCGGGCGGGGTGACGGTCAGAAGGCCCAAGGCGCGCAGCAGGCCGGGCGCCCGGTCGAGTTGGTCGATGAGGTCGGGGTCCTTGGGTGGACGACCCGCCTTGTACGCCGGATAGGTCTTGGCTCGCATGGATTCGGTGCGGTCGTCGAAGCCGAAGACGATCAGGTCCGGGGTGAACTGGTCGATGACGTCGAGGATCTGCAGGACCATGCCGTGCAGCGCCCACGCGGGGCGGCCGCCGGCGTCACGCAACCCCGACTCGGCGCGGGCGTGATGGTTGCGGTGCAGCAGCGAGGGCGCGTCCACCGCGAGCAGGAGGCGGGGTGGCGTCGGGTCGGGGTGGGTCATGGGAGTGCGGCCAGCCTACGCAGCCGCGATGGTCGCTCAGGCCACCCGGCTGCCGGCCGACAGCTTCCGATAGGGCACCCGCACCCGTTGTACGGCGATGTACAACGCGCCCGCGCTGAGGAGCATCTGCGCTCCGATGCCCCACGGCCACAGGGCGCTGAGGTTGTCGCGCCGGTTCTGCCGGTCGATCTCCTCGGAGGAGAGTTGGTCGGTGCACTCACTGGACCCCATCGATGAGTCGGGTCCCAACCGGGCCTCGCGGACGGCGTACTTCAGGCTGTCGAGGATGCCGTTGCTGGAGTAGTACTCGTCGGACGTCTGCTCCGGGGTGGGGGCGGAGTCGGCGACGATGACGAACGGGTTGACCGCCAGGAGCCACCACAGCCGGTCGGTGCGTGGCTCGTTGCTGTTGTAGCTCTCGGTCCGGCAGACGTAGAACTGCCCGTTGCGGTCCTGCTGGGCGTTGGGCGGAGCGGACTTCTTGTCGTAGTACTGGGGGAACTCGTAGGTCTCGGTGGTGTTGGTCGTCCAGAGGGCGGCGAAGAGGCCGAAGAACACCGGCAGGATCGCCACCAGTACGGCGATCGTGAGGTAGGTCAGGACGGTGGACGCGGCCGTCCCCGACGTGAGCGCTGACCAGCCCAACCCGAAGGCGCAGACCACGAGCAGTTCGACCGCCAGGACGATCACGACCGTGGCCAGGGCGCCGAGCCTGGCCTCGGAGGTGAAGAAGCCCAGACCGATGAAGGGCATGGCCAGGGCCAGCAGGACCAGGGAGGCGATCCAGGACGCGAGGAGCTTGCCCAGGACGATGTCCGCGGCCGACAACGGGGTCGACTGGAGGGGCGCAAGGGTTCCTTCCTTCGCGTCGCCGTTGATGGATCCGGCCGACAGCGTCGGGGAGACCAGGAGCCCCATGAACAACACGAAGAAGACGATGAGCCCGAAGACCGCATCGCCCTCGCTGGCGTCGACGGCCTGAGCGGCCGCGATGGTGAGCAGGGCGACGCCGGCGATGAGCGCGAAGACCACCGCAATTCCGATGCGCCACCGCGTGGAACGGAACCGCTGGCGGATCTCCAACTCCATGACTAGGCGGGTGCCGCTCCACGAGACCGCCCAGGCGTCGCGTCGTGAGCGGTCGCTGTCGGAACTGTTGTCGGTCGGTTCGGTCTGGTCGGTGGGACCGGTCGTGTCGGTGGTCATCGGCGGTCGGCCTCCATCGAGAGATACACCTGTTCCAGTGCGCTGCCCACGGGCCCGTAGGAAGAGATCCGAAGTCCGGAACCGACCAGCCAGGTCAGCAGGGCTGCGGCGTCGTCGGCGTCGGTGACCTGCACCGTGGCCCGGGTGGGGTCCCCGGCAGCGGTGGCGGTCCACGGACGGTTGGCCTCGGACAGACGGGCGTGGACGTCGTCGCCCGGCAGGACCTGGATCTGCCAGGTGTTGCGGGCCTGGGCGACCAGCGCATCGGTGGAGGAGTCGGAGGTACGACCCGCGGCCATGAAGACCGCCTCGTCGACCATCTCGTCGAGTTCGGCAAGGACGTGGGAGGAGATCAGCACTGCCTTGCCCTCCGCTGCGAACTCGTGGATGAGGTTGCGTAGTTCGATGCGGCTGCGCGGATCGAGGCCGGAGGCGGGCTCGTCGAGGATCAGCACCGACGGGTCGCCCACCAGGGAACGGGCCAGGGACAGGCGCTGCTTCTGACCGCGGCTGAGCACCCGGGCCGGTTGGGCGGCGTACTCCGAGAGATGCACGCGGCGCAGCAGGTCATGGGCGCGGCTGCGCGCGTCGGTCAGGGGCAACCCGTAGGCGCGGCCGAAGGTGCTCAGGGTCTCCTCGCAGGTCAGCGAATCCCAGGTCCCCAGGACATCGGGCATCCAGCCGATCCGGGCGCGCGTCTCGCGTCCGCCGACGGCGTGGGTGACCCCGTCGACGGCGATGCGACCCGCATCGGGCTTCAGCAGCCCGGCGAGCATCAGCATCAGCGTGGTCTTGCCGCAACCGTTGGGCCCGATCAGGGCGGTCACGGTGCCGCTCGCAACGCTCAGGGAGGCGTCGCTGACGGCTTGGACGGTGCCGAAGGCGCGGCGTACGCCGAGGGCCTCCAGGGCGGGTGGTGCGGTCATGGCGCCACTGTAAGTTTCGAAAGTCGGAAATCGTGGCTCTTGAGGTGACCCGGCTCCCCGAGTCGGCGCAAGTTTTTGAAAACGCGCCGGGTCGACGCCGTACGAGCGTCAAGATGCGCCGACTCGGCGGTCCGAGCCGGCAGATATTTCCTGGGGTGAATGCCCGGAGAGGGGCCGAGATCCTCTAGATTCCGACCGTGAGCGCTCAAGCACCCTCTGCTGTCATCCTGATCCGTGCCGAACGGTTCGTGCCCAACCCGACCACCGCGGCCGACAACGCCTTCCAGGCCGATCTGCCGCTGGGTCAGTCCGACGAGGTCACCTCGGCGATGGCGCTGGCCGAGATGGATGCCGTCGCGGACGCGTTGCGTGCCGCGGGTGTGCGCGTCCATGTCTTCGCCGACGAGGACCACACCCGACCCGACAGCGTCTTCCCGAACAACTGGCTCTCCACGCACGCGGGCGGCAACGTGGCGATCTATCCGATGTACGCCTCCAACCGTCGCCACGAGCGCCGGTCCGATGTCCTGGAACTGCTCAAGTCGTCCTACCGGGTCCAGACGATCGTGGACTACTCCGGTCTGGAGAACGACGGCATCTTCCTCGAGGGCACCGGGGCGATGGTCCTCGACCATGTGTCGCGGGTCGCCTACACCGCAGTCAGCCACCGCGCCGACACCCACGTGCTCGAGCGCTTCTGCACCGATCTGGGCTACGAGCCGATGGCCTTCGACGCCGTCGACTCCTCGGGCGTGCCGGTTTACCACACCAACGTGATCGCCTGCATCGGCACCGACGTCGCCCTGATCGCCCTGGAGATGATCCCGGACGAGGTGCGCCGCGCCGGGGTGCGGGAGCGACTCACCGTCAACGGCCGCAAGGTCGTCGAGCTCACCGAGGAGCAGGTGCGGGAGTTCGCCGGGAACGCGGTCGAGCTGTGCGGACGCACGCCGGAGGGCCAACGGAACTACATCATGGCGATGTCCTCCCGGGCCCGGCGAAGCCTGCGTCCCGACCAGATCGCGGTCATCGAGGAGTCGTGCAGCATCGTCGACGTCGACATCCCGACCATCGAGCTGGCCGGTGGCTCGGTGCGGTGCATGATCGCCGGCGTACACCTCGATCACCGTCCGGTGGGGGTCGCACTGGGGCCGACACCTGCCGTGTCCGCCATCGACCAGAACCCCCAGACGGTGGACGGACGCGACGTGGCCGGGGGCCACTGACCGCCCCTGTAGCCGCACCGGACAACGGCCGTCACACTGGGTCTGGCAGTGTCGACACCAGACACCCTTGATTCTTAGAACGCCGTCAGGGCGCGACCCAGTCGCGACTGACCCAGAACTGACGCAGAACGGACACCCCTTGAGCCATCCTCATCCCGACCTCCAACGGCCACCGAAGTTGCCCGCGCAGGGCCTTCGTGTCGTCGCCTTGGGCGGCCTCGGCGAGATCGGTCGCAACATGACCGTCTTCGAGTACGACGGCAAACTGCTCATCGTCGACTGCGGGGTGCTCTTCCCCGAGGAGCACCAGCCCGGCGTCGACGTGATCCTGCCGGACTTCAGTTGGATCCGGGACCGGATCGACAAGGTAGTCGGCATCGTCCTGACCCACGGTCACGAGGACCACATCGGTGGCGTGCCCTATCTGCTGCGTGAGCGCAGCGACATCCCGGTCATCGGTTCCCGGCTGACCCTCGCGCTGATTCGCGAGAAGCTCAAGGAACACCGCATCGTCCCGAAGCTGCACGAGGTCAAGGAGGGGGACCGGGACAAGAACACCTACGGTCCCTTCGACCTGGAGTTCTTCGCGGTCAACCACTCGATCCCCGACGGTCTCGCCGTCGCGATCCGGACCGGTGCGGGACTCGTGCTGCACACCGGGGACTTCAAGATGGACCAGTTCCCCCTCGACAAGCGGATCACCGACCTGCGCGGCTTCGCCCGGTTGGCCGACGAGGGCATCGACCTGCTCCTGATCGACTCGACCAACGCCGAGGTGCCCGGGTTCACGACCTCCGAGCGCGACCTCGCACCGGCCATCGAGCAGGTCTTCCGGACCGCACCGCGACGCGTGATCGTGTCGAGCTTCGCCAGTCACGTGCACCGCATCCAGCAGGTGCTCAACGAGAGCCACGCCCACGGTCGCAAGGTGGCCCTGGTGGGTCGATCCATGGTGCGCAACATGGGGGTCGCCCAAGATCTCGGCTACCTCGAGGTGCCGCCGAACCTGATCGTGCCGCTCAACGAGCTCGAGAAGATGCCCGCCAAGAAGGCGACGCTCATCTGCACCGGCTCCCAGGGTGAGCCGATGGCCGCCCTGTCCCGGATGGCCAACCGTGAACACAAGATCCGGGTCGGCGAGGGCGACACGGTCCTGATGGCGTCCTCGGTCATCCCGGGCAACGAGAACGCGATCTCCAACGTCATCAACGGGCTGACCCGCTGGGGCGCCCACGTGGTCCACAAGGGCAACGCGAAGGTGCATGTCTCCGGTCACGCCAGCGCCGGTGAGCTCATCTACTGCTACAACCTGATGTCGCCGAAGAACGTGCTGCCCGTCCATGGGGAGTACCGCCACCTGCGCGCCAACGCCGACCTGGCCATCAGCACCGGGATCCACCCCGACCGGGTGATCCTCGCTGAGGACGGCGTGGTCGTCGACATGGTCAAGGGCAAGGTGAAGATCACCGGCAAGGTCGCCGCACGCAACATCTACGTCGACGGCCAGGTCGTCGGTGGCGTCACCGAGACCACCTTGCGCGATCGCGTCACTCTCGCCGAGGAGGGTGTCGTGACCGTTCTGGCGATCGTCGACGCCGACACCGGGCAGCTCGCGGACCCGCCGGACTTCCTGGTCCGCGGTTTCGAGCACGAGCCGAAGGCGTTCGACCCGGCTGTGACCGTGGTCGAGAAGACGTTGGCCCGGGCGGCGAGCGAGGGCATCGGCGACCCCCGTCAGCTCGAGCAGATGATCGGACGCGACGTCGCTCGGTGGGCCCAACGCGCCTTCCGTCGTACGCCGCTGATCATCCCGATCATCATCGACGCCTGAGTCGGGACGCTCAGCGCTCCATGCGACCGGTGCCCGATGTCCTCGGGCACCGGTCGCCGCAATATGGCAACCCTTTCGGGTGAAGAAGACTGCGTCGACGCGTGGCAGGATCGCTCAGCCAACCCTTTTCGGACGGTGCATTCCGGACGAGAAGGATGACGATCACGACCGCTCGGGAAGGCGGCAGCCATGACGACTCCAGTCACTCAATCCGGCCCTCGCGAGGAGCGGGACTACTACCTCGGTCGGACGGTTCATCTCGCGATGGTGGCCGCACTGGGTGGACTGCTCTTCGGATTCGACACCGCGGTGATCAACGGAGCCGTCGGCGCCATCTCCGAGGACTTCGACGTCGATGGTTTCTTGCTGGGATTCGTCGTCTCATCCGCCCTGCTGGGCTGTGTGTTGGGGGCCTACGCAGCGGGTCGACTCGCCGATCGCGTGGGCCGCGTCCGCGTGATGGTGCTGGCCGCGCTGCTGTTCCTGATCAGTGCCATCGGCTCAGGGTTGTCGGTCGGCGAGTGGGATCTCATTGCCTGGCGAGTGGTGGGTGGGCTCGGCGTGGGTGCGGCATCGGTGATCGCGCCCGCCTACATCGCCGAGGTCTCGCCAGCGTCCATTCGAGGGCGGATGGGGTCCCTCCAACAGTTGGCCATCGTGACCGGCATCTTCGTCGCTCTGCTCTCCGACTACTTCTTCGCGACCGTGGCAGGAGGTTCGGGTGAACCGCTTTGGGGGCTGACCGCCTGGCGCTGGATGTTCATCGCCGAGGTCGTGCCCGCGGTGGCGTACGGCGTACTCGCCCTGACCATCCCTGAGTCACCTCGCTACATGGTCGCCAAGGGCGACCAGGCTACGGCCAGGGAGGTGTTGCGATCGGTGATGAAAACCGGCATCGACGAGCGCATCAAGGAGATCAAGGGCACGGTGGTCCAGGACCGTCGTTCCTCGTTTGCCGATCTCGTCCGCCCCGGCGGTCACAATCTGCTGCCCATCGTGTGGATCGGGATCGCGCTGTCGGTCTTCCAGCAGTTCGTCGGGATCAACGTGATCTTCTACTACTCCTCGACGTTGTGGCAGTCGGTCGGCTTCAGCGAATCCGACTCACTCACGATCACCGTGCTGACCTCGGTGACCAACATCGTGGTGACCCTGGTGGCGATCAGCCTGATCGACAAGATCGGTCGTCGTAAGTTGTTGACCATCGGGTCGACTGGGATGGTCCTCTCGCTGGGGACGCTCGCCTATGTCTTCGCCACCGCGGCCGAGACCACCACCGAGGCCGGCGAGGTCCAACCGGTGCTCGGCGATACGGCCGGAATCGTTGCGCTGCTCGCCGCCAATGCCTTCGTCGTCTTCTTCGGGATGTCGTGGGGGCCGGGTGTGTGGGTGCTGCTGGGTGAGATGTTCAGCAACAAGATCCGCAGCACCGCCCTGGGTCTGGCCGCATCGGCCCAGTGGTTGGCCAACTTCGCCATCTCGACTTCCTTCCCACGGTTCGCCGACATCGGACTGGGCTTCGCCTACGGCTTCTACGCCTTCTTCGCGTTGCTGTCGCTGCTGTTCGTCATCAAGTTCGTGCCCGAGACCAGGGGCCGCGAACTCGAGGACATGTAGTTGCCAACTCGGTCCCATGAACTCGCTGACAGCGGGCAACTCGCTGACCCATCGGACTTCCTGGTCTGCGGTTTCAGGCGCGTTGGCCCAGCCAGTGGTCGACCTCGAGAGCCGCGCCGACCTCGAGGGAACGGGCCGCCCACCGCTGCGGCAGCAACTGCTCGGCGCGGTGTAGTCGATTGAGCACCGTGTTGCGGTGGGTGAAGAGGACCCGCGCGGCGCGGGAGGCGCTATGACCTTCGCGGACGTAGGCGCGCACCGTGTCGCGGAGGTTCGGGTCAGCGGTGGCCAACTCGCCCAGGACGCGGGAGACGAAGGCGCGTGCGGCCTGCTCGTTCTGCGTGGCGAGGTGGACCAGGGCGACGTCGTCGTAGGCCGCCGCGGTCACGTGGCTGGCCCGCAGCAGCATCTGCTGGGCGCTGACCGCCTCGAAGTGGCTGCGTCGGAAGCCATCGAGCCCCACGTCGGAGCCGCCCACAGCCACACGCACCGCACCGTCCTCGAGTGCGCCCGTCAGCGCGGGTGGGTCCAGGGGCTCGTGGGACCCCAACCAGAGCCAGAGGGAGGAGGAACTCGCGGGCAACGCCAGCATCTGGGGCGCAGCGACCCGTCTGCGCAACTCGTTCGCGCTGCGCATCAGCGCGGCCTGATCGGGCATGGCTGCGACCGTCCAGAGCACAGCGGCGAGTTGCGCCCCGCCCAGGCGGTACCCCAACCGGTGTTCGGCTAGGGCGAGATCCGTCGGGTTGTCGTCGAGGAGTTCGTTGACGGTGGCGAGCCGTTGGGTGTGGGACTGCCACTGGTAGTCCTCCCGTTCGCGTTGGATCAGTGCGACGAGGCCGTCGAGTGTGGCGTCGACCCATGAGCCCATCGATCGGGAGGCCAGATCCAATGATGCGGCCAGGACTGCCGGATCGGTCTCCACCTCGAAGGATCGCTGCATCCACAGACGCCAGGCCTCGTCCTTGGCGACCCGGTACGCCGTCCACACGGCGCG
Organism: Nocardioides salsibiostraticola; assembly: GCF_054783655.1. Taxonomy (NCBI): domain Bacteria; kingdom Bacillati; phylum Actinomycetota; class Actinomycetes; order Propionibacteriales; family Nocardioidaceae; genus Nocardioides; species Nocardioides salsibiostraticola. The sequence goes on from NZ_BAAGQD010000017.1 coordinate 62,510, forward strand.
ATCGGCTCCACGACGGATCACCTCCCGAGCGATCCCGACGACGGGGCCCTCGAGCGCCGGCATGACCGGAACGCGGGGCGCGACCGCCATCATGGTGGCCCAGTGGAGGACGTTGAGGCGGGTCGACTCTCGCACCTCTTGAGCCATGACCGGATCGGTGTTGAACGGCTCGCCGATCCCGGTGAGGGAGGCCTCCTCCACGCGTTCCAGCGCTCCGCTTGCCGGGTCGACGAACCACTTCGCCACCACCCGCAGCAGGCCCTCTGCGCCGTCCACGGGTGTGTCCAGCGAGGTCGGGGTCTCCGTCTGCTGACTCGGTTCCATGACCTTCAACCTATCGCTAGATGGGCAGGTGCACATTCATTAACTAATAGATGTGCGGAATGCCCTTGAAGACGTGACGTCCGCCACGGGAGAGTGAACGCACTGTCCCAGTGAAGGAGTCGCCATGAACCAGCCGTCCCGCACCGTCAACTCACTCGACCACGCAACGAACCCGGGCTCGTCGGGCTGGTTGAAAGAGGTGGATCTGCTGGTGGTGGGCGCCGGTCTCACCGGGCTCGGATTCGCCTCCCGGCTGAGGGCTGAGAAGCCTGAGAAGTCCGTGCTCGTCATCGACACCCATGAGGAGGTCGGGGGGACGTGGCACCTGTTCCGCTACCCCGGGATCCGGTCCGACTCCGACCTGATCACCTACGGCTACCAGTACAAGCCGTGGACCAAGGAGAAGGCGATCGCCCCAGGGGCGGAGATCAAGGACTACCTCCTCGAGACCGTCAACGAGTTCGACCTCGCCGGGCGGCTCCGACTGGGCACCCGGGTCGAGTCGCTGAACTGGTCCTCGCAGGAACAGCGGTGGACGGCGACACTGCGCGAGGTCGCCACCGGAGAGGTGTCGCAGGTGTGCGCGCGCTGGATCGTCTCCGGCACCGGCTACTTCGACCACACGGAGGGCTACCGCCCCACCTGGGAGGGGGAGGAGTCTTTCGACGGCACTCTGGTCCACGCCCAGCAGTGGACCGAGGACCTGGACTACGCCGACAAACGAGTGGTGGTCATCGGCAGCGGCGCGACCGCGGTGACGCTCCTGCCGGCGTTGGCCGAGAAGGCCGAGCTCGTCACCATGCTCCAGCGCTCACCCAGCTACATCCTGCCGCTTCCCTCGAAGGACCTGGTCTTCGACCTGCTGCGACGCTTCATGCCAGAACGCAGAGCATTCGAGGCGACGCGAAAGGCCAACATTCAGCGTCTCCGTGCTGTGGTCAGTCTCAGCCGGCGTCACCCGCGGGCCATGAAGTGGCTGATCCGTCGGATCAACAAGGCGTTCCTCCCCAAGGGCTTCGACGTCGACACCCACCTCAGCCCGACGTACAAGCCGTGGGACCAGCGGATGTGCTTCGTTCCCGATGCCGACCTCTACGGGGCGATCAAGCGCGGCCGCGCGACGATCGCGACCGACACGATCGAGCGGTTCGTACCGGGGGGCATCGAGCTCACCTCGGGTCAGTTCCTGGCCGCCGACATCGTCGTTGCCGCCACCGGGCTGAAACTGTTGCCGTTCGGTGGCATCGAGGTCGCGATGGACGGTGAGGTCCTCGACTGGTCCGACACGGTCGCCTACAAGTCGGTGATGCTCAGCGGGTTGCCCAACTTCTTCTTCGGGTTCGGCTACACGAACAATTCGTGGACGCTCAAGATCGATCTCGCCAGCGACTACCTGGTGCGGTTGCTCGACCACATGGACACCCAGGGCTTCCAGACGGTGGTACCCACCCTCGACAGCCCGGACGCGAAGCGCGCGCCGATGATCGAGGACCTCACTGCCGGCTACATCCAACGTGGCATCGCGGCCTTCCCGCAACAGGTCCACGACGGGCCGTGGAGCTTCAAGAGCCACTACCGATTCGACCTCGACCGCCTCGCCCAACCCATCGACGACGGCCACTTGACCTTCGAGCGCAGCGCCGAGCACGCGCCCCTCGCGGTGGCCGGAGACGTCGCATGAACCGCTCGGACGTGACCTTCCTCAGTGCCGGGACGACCTGCGCCGCCTGGCACTACGCCAGCCCGCTCAAGGCCTACGAGACCGACGGCGGCCGCCCGTGCGTGGTGATGGCGCACGGCTTCAGTGGCACCCGCGATGCCGGGCTGGAGGGGTACGCACGGGGCTTCGCCGCCGCTGGACTGGACGTCCTGCTCTTCGACTACCGCGGGTTCGGGGGGTCTCAGGGCGACATGGCTCAGCACGTCGATTATCGCGGTCAACGAGACGACTACCGGGCGGCGGTTGCCGCCGCCCGCCGGTTGCGTGGGGTCGACCCCGACCGGATCGTGCTGTGGGGGACGTCGTACTCAGGTGGGCATGTGCTCAACGTCGCGGCGCACGATCAGCGGATCGCTGCGGTTCTCTCCCTCACACCGGCCGTCGACGGTCTCCCGGTGCTGGCCATGATCGTCAAGTCGCATGGGGTCGGCAAGCTTCTCGCCCTCACCTCGGCAGGCCTGCGCGACCGGTTCGGCAGGCGCCCGGTGATGCTGCCTGCGGTGGGGCCGGCCTCGTCATCAGCCGTGATCGCCAAGGACGGCGCGCTCGAGGACTTCACCGCCGTGGTGGGTCCGATGTGGCGCAACGAGGTGCGCGCTCGCTGCACCCTCGATGTCGCCCTCAACCGGCCCATCACTGATGTCGCCAAGATTTCTGCACCGCTGCTGATCCAGGGAGGCGATCACGACTCCGTGGTCTCCACGTCGGCTGGGCAGAAGGCCGCACGTAAGGCCGTGTCCACGGCCGAGGTGCGGAACTACCCGGTGGACCACTTCGACGTCTACGCCGACCCCTGGCTCTCGACCGTTCTGCACGATCAGCTCGACTTCCTGTCCCGTCACCTCGGAAAGTCCGTCAACTCCAAGCAGAGGAATGCCGCATGAGCAGCGATATCACCAACGTCACCGTCCTGGGCGCCGGAGTGCTCGGCTCCCAGATCGCCTTCCAGACAGCGGTTCACGGCTTCGTCGTCACCTGTTACGACCTGGACCAGGACGCCGTGTCTGCCGCGCGTCAACGGCTCGAGAACCTGGCGGTCACCTACGAGGCAGAGGTCCCGGCCGCCACCGGGCGCACCGCCGAGGTTCTTGCCGGACTGACCGTGACCTCCGACCTGGCCGAGGCCGTGAAGGAGGCCGACCTGGTCATCGAGGCCGCTCCGGAGCTTCCGGACGTCAAGCAGGCGTTGTACGGCTCGCTGTCGGGCCTGCTGCCCGACCGGACGATCCTCGCCACCAACTCCTCCACGTTGTTGCCGAGTGATCTGGTCGGATCGACCGACCGCCCGGACCGGTTCCTGGCGTTGCACTTCGCCAATCGGATCTGGCAACTGAACACGGCGGAGGTGATGGGAACCGCTCACACGGATCCCGCGGTCTTCGATCGCGTCGTTGCCTTCGCCGAAGAGATCGGCATGGTGCCGATCCCGATGCACAAGGAGAAGGCCGGCTACGTCATCAACTCCCTGTTGGTGCCCTTCCTCATCGCAGCCGGGGAGCTGGCGGAGGGGGAGTACGCCGCGCCCGCGGACGTCGACAAGGTCTGGAGGATCGGCACCGGAGCTCCTTTGGGGCCGTTCCAGTTGCTCGACATCATCGGTATGACGACGCCGTACAACATCATGGTCGACGGCGACGAGACGATGCAGAAGATCGCGGCCTGGCTGAAGAAGGACTACATCGACCAGGGCAAGCTCGGAGTGGCGACGGGCGAAGGCTTCTACACCTACTAGGAATGGACTCCGGGGTGTGATGGCGGTCATGTTTGCGCGAGGATGCATCCATGACTGGCACCGAGGAACTTCGACGCGTCCGTGACCTGCTGATCGAACAGCGCACCGCCTATGACGAGGCGGTCGCTCAGTTCGAGTGGCCGGACGTGGGCGCGCAGTTCAACTTCGCGCACGACTGGTTCGACCTCTTCGCGCGCGACAACCCCGCCCCGGGCCTGGTGATCGTCGAGGAGGACGGCAGCCGAGCGTCCTACAGCTTCGCTGAACTCGTCGACCGCTCAGATCAGGTTGCGGCAGCGCTCACCGAGCACGGGGTCGGTCCCGGCGACGCCGTGATGGTGATGCTCGGCAACCAGGTCGAGCTGTGGGAGACCATGCTGGCTCTGACGAAGATCGGGGCGGTGATCATGCCGACCACGACGGCAGTGACCTCGACAGACCTGGTCGACCGGATCGCCCGCGGCGGTTCGCGCGCGGTGGTGGCCAACGCCGGTGACACCGCGAAGTTCGATGACGTGCCCGGCGACTACGTGCGGTTCGCGGTCGGCGCGACCGAAGGCTGGCTGGACCACGCGGCGGCGTACGACCGGAAGCCGGAGCCGGTGGCGCATCCCGGCAACAGCACTGACGACCGACTTCTCCTCTACTTCACCAGCGGCACGACCAGTCGTCCGAAGCTGGTCGAGCACACCCATCGGTCCTACCCCGTGGGGCACCTGAGCACGATGTACTGGCTGGGGCTGCGCCAGAGGGACGTGCACCTCAACGTCTCCAGCCCGGGGTGGGCCAAGCATGCGTGGTCGAACTTCTACGCTCCGTGGCTGGCCGAGGCGACCGTGCTGGTTCTCAACCAACGCCGGTTCGATCCGGTGGGGATGCTCCGCTCGATCCGAGAGGAGCAGGTGACGACCTTCTGCGCACCGCCGACGGTTTGGCGGATGCTCATCAACACCGACCTCGGCGATGGGCCGGGTCTGCTGCGTGAGGCGATCGGGGCGGGCGAACCCCTCAACGCCGAGGTCATCAAGCAGGTCCGCGACCAGTGGGGGCTCACCATCCGGGACGGCTTCGGTCAGACCGAAACGACCGCGCAGGTCGCGAACACCCCGGGTCAGCCGGTCAAGGCCGGCTCGATGGGTCGCCCGTTGCCCGGTGTACCCGTGGTCCTGGTAGACCCGGTCACCGACGAGATCGTCGAGGGGGTCGGCGAGGGCGAGATCTGCCTGGATCTGTCGCAGGCTCCGCCGTCCCTGATGACCGGCTACCAGGGAGACCCGGAGCGCAACGACGAGGCGATGCGTGGCGGTCGCTACCACACCGGCGACGTCGCGAGCCGGGACCAGGACGGCTACATCACCTACATCGGACGCACCGACGACGTGTTCAAGGCTTCCGATTACAAGGTCTCGCCCTTCGAGTTGGAGTCGGTGCTCATCGAGCACCCTGCCGTCGCCGAGGCCGCGGTGGTCCCGGCGCCCGACGCGGTCCGGATGGCGATCCCGAAGGCGTACGTCGTCCTCGCGCCCGGTCACGAACCCACGCCCGAGACGGCCCGGTCGATCCTGGCCTACGCCCGCGAGCACCTTCCGCCGTACCTGCGCGTGCGCCGGCTGGAGTTCGCCGAACTGCCCAAGACGATCTCCGGCAAGATCCGGCGGGTCGAGTTGCGGGCCCGTGAGGTCGAGGTCGCCGAGGAACGTCCGACGGGGGAGTACCGCGACGACGACTTCCCCGACCTCAAGGGCTGACGCCACCAGACGTCAACATCACGGCAGGACGGTGCCGATGCCGCACTTCCCGTCGAGCTGCGCCTGCTTGGCGGGGCTGGCCGGTGTCGAGAAGGGCCCGCCTCTCGGCACGTCGAAGAACGTCCCGACCAGGGTGATCGTCTCGCTTCCCTGGTTGAAGGCGGTGTGGACCTCGGGACCGGGCTCGAGGAACATGGTTCCGGTGTCGTACGGCCGCACCTTGCAGTCACGGCCGCGCATGTAGCTGAGTTCCCCACCGTCGATGACGCTGACCATCACCGGACCCGGATGGGTGTGCCAGGGGAAGGAGTCGCCTGGCTCGAGTTCGAAGGTCACGGTGGCGATCCTTCCGGGATGGCGTAGGTGAATGACCTTCTGGCGGGCCCCGTCGATCTTGACCTTGAACGTCATCCGAACCTGGTCGGTGAACCGGTTCGGCCCCTCCGGGGATTGGAAGACGTTGGTCGGCTCGGGCCGACCGGTGGCCTGGAAGGAGTCGTCACCGGCGACGACGGGTGCTCCGGGTAGCAGGGCCAGGGCGGTGATGCCACCAACTCCTGCGAGGGCGAACTTCTTGGTGAGAGTGAACATGTGATCGACCTTCGTTCTCCACCGGCGAATGCCGAGGGGTGGATGTTTTGACGGACCACTTCACCGTGCTCCGTTCGGCATCCGTCCGCATCCGGCATACCCCCTCAGATATTGCTGCGGCGTCGTACAACGCGAGCAGCCCCCGACCGCTCTGGCAGGGCTCCCATCGGGAGGCGACCCATTCGATTATGTTGCATAATTGAACACAAGTGTCTGTTAGTCTGCAACGCACGTCCTGGGGCCTCACCAGGATCTCCGAGGGAGTGTCCCCGGCCCGGTCGAAGCGGAAAGAAGATGTGATGACGGTTGTTCAGAGGGTCGGCACTGCTGACATGGTGGATCGGGTCTTCAATGTTCCCCGGGTGATTCGTCGGACGGTGGCCAGTTTCCCGGTGCGTCGGATCGGGAATGATTACGCCGATCAGACGCTCGATGACATGTGCCCCGGACATCCGGCGGTGACGGACCTGCTTGCGGGGATCTCTACGTTCTTTCCCCCGGGGGAGCGGTTCATGATCGCTTCGGCGATGTCGATCCGAGACCAGATCGAGGACCCGCTGTTGCTTGCCGAGATCGACGCGTTCGTGCGCCAAGAGGCACAGCACGCGAGCGAGCATTCCCGGCTCAACCAGCACATAGCCGCCGATGTCGGGATGGCAGCGGAGGAGATTTGCCGGGAGATCGATGCGCTGTGGCAGTTCGTCGAGCGAAACGCCAGCCCGCGCGTCCGAGCCGGCGTCACCGCGGCCACAGAACACTTCACCGGGTTCATTGCTGAGGTGCTGCTTCGTGACATCGAGTTCATCGACTCGATCCCAGACGGCAAAGCCAAGCAGTTGTTCGTCTGGCATGCGATCGAGGAGTGCGAGCACAAGGCGGTCGTGTTCGACGCCTACAAGGAGGTCGGGGGAAGCGAGCTGGAACGCATCGCCATCATGGCTGCCTATAGCGTCCCGGTCTTCCTCGCCGCATCGCTTCCCGTTCTTCGGCTCCTCGCGGGTCATGGTCGCCTTCGGAAGGTCGAAACCTGGGCCGATGCGGTGCGGGTGGTTGGTGGTCGCTGGGGCTGGCCACTTCTACGCGGTTACACGCAGTACTACCGGCCTGGATTTCATCCCAATCATCTACCGACGCGCGAGCTGGAGTTGTTCTGGCGAGACCGGCTGAGCATTGTTGATGACGGGAAGCGGACCGCGTGAGCGCGCTGTCGGTGAACGTCGCGCCCACGGATCCGCTCTTCGATGAGACTCGCGAGGCACTGCGCCCCGAGTCTGTTGACCGCGAGGCCCTCATCATCGGCGCGGGATTCGGTGGCTTGGGCGCGGGGATCGAGTTGAAGCGCCTCGGGATCGAGGACTTTGCGATCCTGGAACGCGACGGCGCGGTGGGCGGCACCTGGAATGTGAACAGCTATCCCGGCGTAGCGGTCGACATTGCCTCTGCGACCTACTCCTACTCCTTCGAGCCCAATCCGGACTGGAGCCGGGTCTATGCCCCCGGTGCGGAACTGCAGGCCTATGCGGAGCACGTGGCCGACAAATACGAGTTGCGAGCGCACCTCGAGTTCGGCACCACGGTGGTGGAGGCTCGTTGGGAGGAGATCGCCCAGTCTTGGTCGGTGCGGCTTGATGACGGCCGGGTTCTGACCGCCCGCTACTTGGTCGTTGCTACCGGAATCCTTTCCCAGCCGCGCAAGCCGGCGATTCCGGGGATCGACGACTTCGACGGCAAGCTGATCTACACCTCACGCTGGCCGCGAGGTGACGACCTAGCCGGCGAACGGGTGGCCATCATCGGTACCGGCGCAACGGCGGTCCAGGTCCTCCCCGAGGTGGCTAAGGTCGCCGCTTCGATCTCGGTCTTCCAACGCACCCCCATCTGGGTCACGCCGAAGCCCGACCTGCCGATCCCTCCCATCGCGCGCGAAGTATTCCGCCGGGCCCCGATCACGCAGAAGGCCGTACGCTATGCGAACGGTGGCTTCATCGAATACCTCGGCCTCGGTGTCCTTGCCTTCCAGCGCGCACCGTGGATCTTGAAGTCCTTTGAGCTGCTCTCCAAGGCTCACTTGCGCACCCAGGTTCACGACCGGGCGACGCGCGAGGCGCTCACGCCCGACTACGACTTCTTCTGCAAACGACCCACTTTCTCCAACAGTTTCTACCAGGCGTTCAACCGCGAAAACGTCGAACTGGTCACCGCGCCTATAGACCACATCGGTGCGGACGCGATCGTGACCGGGGACGGCCAGAAACGAGAGTTCGACACCCTGGTACTGGCCACCGGGTTCCATCTCCAGGAGGAGGGGAACTTTCCGGCCTTTCCGATCTACGGCCGCGAGGGGCGTGAGCTAGGCGCCCACTGGCGTGAGGACGGGTACGAGTCCTACGAAGGGATCACCGTCAGCGGGTATCCGAACCTGTTCAGCATGAACAGCCCGTTCTCTTTCACCGGGTTGTCGTTCTTCTATCAGGCCGAGTCGCAGATGGCTCACATGGCGCGAGTAATCGGCGAGATGCGGCGTCGGCACGCAGTGACGTTCGAGGTCAAACCGCATGCTCAACGTCGGTTCGTAGCGGAGATGGACGCCAAGGTCCGCACTTCGGTCTGGGTCCAAGGTGACTGCTCGCGTGCCAACAGCTACTACTTCAATGCCGACGGAGCGACCAGACTCGGACGGCTGGAGCCGACGGCGGTGGTCAAATGGCGCAGCAACCACTTCGCGGTCTCGGACTACCGGTATGACACGGTGACCGATCCCGCCGTGCGCGCTGCACATCGGGCGGCCGATGCCAAGGCAGTTGGCGCCAAGAAGCGACGATCGACCAAGAAGTGAGCCGACTATGGTCTCGGCCAGGTCCGTGTCTGCTTCGCAAGCGCCTGCCCCTTGGCGGTGTGCGTCGTCCCGGCGCGCCGTCAACGTTGGTGAAGTGGCTGCTCACGCGAGTGCCGTCGACTCGGCTGCGCACCCATCAGCACGGGGCCTTCGAGGCCAGGGTGCGGTTGGCGGCGTTTTTAGCCGATGAACCAGCCCGGGTGGACGCGGTGACGCTGCGGCCCGGAAACGCCTGGGTGGGCACAGGGGTCCAGGTGCGAGCGGGCGAGTCGATCACCATTCTGAGCCGCGGATCGCTGTGGGTCTCCGAATCGCTCGGGGTGGGCCTGGACGCCGCCCAGTCGCTGTGGAGGCGCATCGGATCAGCACCGGTCTCCTCGATGGCGTCGCGCGACGTGATCGCGTACGCCGAGACGACCGGGGAGCTGCAGTTCTTGGTAGCCGAAGCTGGCCGCGTCAATCAGTCCGGGGGCATCGACCCGGCGGTGAAGGCACTGCCCCTGCGTGGCGCGCTCAATGTGGTCGCCATCAGGTGGGGAAACGGCCCCGAGAACGCACTGCCTAAAGTTGTTGCTGTCGATCCCGAGTTGTTTGGCGCGGTTCACTCACGCCTGTTGCACCCACGGAAAACTCCGCCCGGATGGTCCTACCACCCGCGGATCGGAGCCGGGGAGATCTTTGCCCAGGTCGCTCCAACAGCGCCTCTCAACGCGTTCTCTCACGGTGACGTCGGCATTCTCACCCGGCCCGCCGTAGCCGGCATCAGCGAGGATCTGGTGCTGTCGTGGTCCTGGCGAGTCCATCGTTTGCCCTCACGAATCGCCGAGGATCTCGAAGCGACTCACGACTACTTCGCCGTGGCGCTTGAGTTCGACGACGGCCGTGACCTCTCCTGGATGTGGTCGGCAACGCTCGATGTCGGGACTGTCTTCCCCTGCCCGTTGGCCTACTGGGATTCACGGGAGACCCACGTCGTGGTGCGAACCGGCACAGCCGATCTCGGCAGTTGGGTGACTGAGCGTCGAGTGGTCCACCGCGACGTCGCCGCATTTCTGCCTGGCTCGGCCCCTGCACAGACAACAGCAGCTTGGCTCGTCGCGAACACCGCGATCCAGGGAGATTCAGCCGCGTTCGAGGTTCGTGACCTGCGGTTGGAATCGGCAAGCCAGCAGTTGAACCTCAACCTCACTCACAACTCCGAGAGGCCATCTCTATGAAGAACTTCGCCAACAAGACCGCCGCCATCACCGGTGCTGGCTCGGGCATAGGACGGGCGCTTGCGCTATCCCTGGCAGCACAAGGTTGTCATCTATCGCTTTCTGACATCGATCCGCACGGATTGGGTGAGACTGCGGCGCTCCTCGCCGACCGGGACATCACCGTTTCCACCTCGGTCGTCGACGTTGCGGACCGCGAACAGATGAAGCAGTGGGCGGTAGAAACGATCGAACATCACGGTCGAGTCAACCTGGTGTTCAACAACGCCGGAGTCGCCCAATCGGGCACCGTCGTCGCAAACTCCTACGAGGACTATGAATGGGTTCTCGGAATCAACCTGTGGGGTGTCATTCATGGCACGAAGGAGTTTCTGCCACACCTTCTCGCGTCCGGCGACGGGCACATCGTCAACATCTCCAGCGTCTTCGGCCTCCAGTCGCAGCCAGGGGTCAGCACCTACAACACCAGCAAGTTCGCAGTCCGAGGTTTCACCGAAGCGCTTCGCCAGGAGCTCGACATCACCGCGCCGGGCGTCAGCGCCACCTGCGTGCACCCAGGCGGCATCCGCACCAACATCATGAAGTCCTCACGCTTCGGAGAAAGCATGGCCGACTTGTTCGACGACGCCAACACCGTCCGCTCCGCCTTCGAGGGCATGCTGGTCACCAGTCCGGATGCTGCCGCCGAAGCGATTCTCAACGGCGTGCGCCGGAACGCACGCAGGGTATTGATCGGCCTCGATGCACGGTTCTTGGACCTCGAACAACGACTACTCCCGACCCGGTACCAATCGCTCAACGCGTCCGGGATCGACTTCTTCAGCGACGCATTCCGAAGGTTTCCGAAGCTCGTACCGGGTGCTGCCGGTCATCGCTGACGGGCCGTGAGTCCGTACCGTCGTGGACGTCGATGGCTGCGTGGCTAGAAGCCGACGTGCCGAACTATCGCCAGTTCCCGCAACTCGGCCTGGTATCGGAGATAGGCGGTTCGGAGTTTGCCACCAGGCCACATTGGTGGGAGTAGTTCCCTGGGAAGCAGGGGGTCTGTCGCGAGGTGTCGTACGAGATATGCGGCCGCCGCCAGTCGCGTGGGCGGCTCTTGGGTGGTCTCCAGTTGATGCACGAGGCGTTCGCCCTCCTTGGCCCAGGTCGGGAGGTCCCACAGCGCCGAGGCGAGGGTGGCTGGATCATCGTCAGGGTGGGCTTGGAAACAAGACAGCACTGGCTGTTCTTTGTACGTGGGATTGCGGCGAAGGTTTGCCGGCCGGGTCCACACGCCTTCGCGTAGCTCTGCCAGTCGAGCCGCACTGAGCGTTTCTCGGAGTGCCGCACGTGCGGCACCGGAGCGTCCCGCGACCGTGACGACTGCCATCTCCCAGGCCCCGCCCCAGGGGCGGTCCGCATCTTCGGCGGCCTCATCCTGACGCCGTTGACGATCCAAGAGCCGCTCGCCCAGGAGGTACTCGCCCTCGACACGCTGAAGGTCACCGGCTGCGACAGCTCGCGTGAGTGCTGCCCTCGCAGTCGACGGCACGATGCCGAAGTGCTCCCCAGCACGGGTCAGGTCGCTAGGACTCAGGCGGCGTGGATAAGCCCCGAGCAAGAGGCTGAGGATGACGGATCGCGCGCCGAGTGGCCGCAGCTCGGCTCTGGTTGAGGAGGAGGTCACTGGTCCAGTCTGACATGCTGCAAATGAATCAACATTCGTGGTCAATAGTGTAGCGTCAGAGACATGACTGAGCACGGGACCACTGACGCTTCCGCCTGGCGACCACCCGCTGCCGAGGGTTCAGGTTCTCCATCTCGGCATGCGACCGCTCCCCAAGACTCCGGCGCCGAATACCGCACCCTGACCTACGAGCTTGACGGCCGGGTTGCGCGGCTGACCTTCAACCGACCTCAACAGGGAAATTCGATCACTCCGGATACCCCGTTGGAACTGGCGCATGCTGTGGAGCGCGCAGACCTCGACCCACGGGTGCATGTGATCGTGCTGAGCGGTCGAGGCAAGGGTTTCTGTGGGGGGTATGACCTTGCCGCAACGGCCGAGAACCTGATGGATGGCGGTATCGGTGTGAGTAGTGGCGCGGAGGGGACCGTCCTGGACCCCGTCGTGCAAATGAACAATCACGACCCGGCAGGCACCTGGGATCCGATGGTCGACTACGCGATGATGAGCCGCTTCACCAGGGGTTTCGCAAGCTTGCTGCACGCCAACAAGCCGACCGTCGCGAAGATTCACGGTTTCTGTGTTGCGGGTGGCACCGACATCGCACTGCACTGCGACCAGATCGTGATCGCGGCCGATACGAAGATCGGGTACCCGCCTACCCGGGTCTGGGGGGTGCCTTCGGCCGGCATGTGGGCGCACCGCCTCGGTGATCAACGAGCGAAGCGGTTGCTGCTCACCGGCGATTGCCTGTCTGGTCGTGAGGCCGCCGAATGGGGGCTGGCGATCGAGGCCCCCGAGCCGGACCAACTCGATGAACGAACCGAGATCCTCGTGCAAAGGATCGCCGCGATGCCACTCAACCAACTGATGATGGTCAAACTCGCTTTGAACTCGGCGCTCCTCGCCCAGGGGATTCAAAACAGCCAGATGATCAGCACGGTCTTCGACGGGATCTCCCGTCATACCCGAGAGGGCTATGCCTTCCAGCAGAGAGCGGCTGAGGCGGGCTTCCGCCAGGCCGTGCGTGAGCGCGACGCTGCACCCTACGACGACTTCGGACCCTCTACCCACAAAGGATGATGCAGATGCCGGCTACTCATGAGGTTGTCAATCAGGTTCCGCCGCTAGTCGGCCACAACCCCAGCAACGATGCCGCGCTGCGGGAGGGGCTCGAACGGGAAGGTGCAGGTTGGGCGATGGGGGAGATCGCCGAGCTCGGCAGCTTGGCGGGCACATCAGAGGCCCAGCACCTCGGCCGATTGGCCGAACGCAACCCACCGCGACTGCTGACCCACGACCGCTACGGGCACCGCACCGATGAGGTCGAATACGACCCGGCGTACCACGAGTTGATGAAGGTCGCCGTGGGTCACGGCCTCCACGCCGCACCCTGGGCAGACGGACGTCCGGGCGCACACGTCGCGCGCGCCGGCAAGCTCATGTCGTGGAATGTCGATGCGGGTCATGCCTGCCCGATCTCGATGACCTATGCCGTCGTACCCGCCCTGCGTGCCAACGCCGACTTGTCGGCGCAGTTCGAGCCGCTCCTGACAAATAGGTTCTACGACTACGGTCTACGTGATCCGGCGACCAAGGCTGGTCTGATCGCGGGTATGTCGATGACCGAGAAGCAGGGCGGATCTGACGTCCGCGCCAACACCACGGCCGCGACCCCGCAGGCCGATGGGACATACGCGCTGGTCGGGCACAAGTGGTTCACCAGTGCCCCGATGAGTGACATGTTCCTCACCCTCGCCCAGGCACCCGGTGGCCTGTCGTGCTTTCTGGTGCCCCGGGTGCTGCCTGGCGGAGAGCGCAACGCCATGTCGCTGATGCGGGTGAAGGAGAAGCTCGGCAACAAGTCGAATGCTTCCTCTGAGATCGAGTACGACGGCGCCATCGGCTGGCTTGTCGGCGAGGAAGGCCGCGGCGTGCCCACCATCATCGAGATGGTCAACATGACCCGCCTCGACTGCGTCATCTCCACCGCCGCTGGCATGCGGACCGGCCTGCTCCAAGCCACGCACCATGCTCAGCATCGATCGGCCTTCGGTAAACCGTTGATCGACCAGCCGTTGATGCGCAATGTGCTCGCTGACCTGGCCGTTGAATCGGAAGCATCCACCACCGCTATGTTGCGTCTCGCTGGGGCCAATGACCGCGCCATCCACGGCGACGAGTCCGAGGCAGCCATGCGGCGGATCGCCCTGGCCGTCACCAAGTACTACGTCTGCAAGCGCGGCCCCATGCACGCCGCCGAAGCGCTGGAGTGCCTGGGCGGCAACGGCTACATCGAAGACTTCGACATGGCGCGCCTCTATCGCGAGATGCCGTTGGCCTCGGTGTGGGAAGGCTCCGGCAACGTTGCCGCGCTCGATGCACTTCGAGCCATGGCCAAAGAGCCCCACACACTCGATGCTTTCTTCGCTGAAGTCGAACTCGCCGACGGAACTGATGCCCGCTTTGATCAGGCGCTGACGAGGTTGAAGAAGGAGTTCACCTCCTTCGACGAGATCGAGCACCGAGCACGTCGGATCGTCGAGCAGATGGCTCTGGTCTTCCAAGGCTCGCTGTTGTTGCGGCACGCGCCGGCGGCCGTCGGCGATACGTTCTGTGCCACTCGTCTGGACCGAGACTGGGGTGGCGCTTTCGGGACTCTGCCGACCGGGCTCGATCTTGGACCGATCATCGACCGCGCAGTGGTTGCCTGATGCCGGTTGATGTCGAGAAGCGTGGGCCGGTCACGATCGTCACGATCAATCGGCCCGAGGTGCGCAATGCGGTGGACTCTGAGCATGCGAGTGCCCTGTACGACGCGTTCCTCGCCTTCGATGCGGACGATGACGCCAGCGTCGCGATCCTCACCGGGGCCGGCGGCACGTTCTGCGCTGGCGCCGACCTCCACGCGGTCAGAGACGGCACGATGCGCGCCGATCCGCCGGAGACCGACGGCCCGGCGCCCATGGGCCCCACCCGACTCATGCTGTCCAAGCCCGTCATAGCGGCTGTCGAAGGGCACGCGGTCGCAGGGGGTCTCGAACTGGCGCTGTGGTGCGACCTGCGCGTCTGCGACCCGGGCGTCGTCTTCGGGGTCTTTTGCCGCCGCTGGGGTGTGCCCCTTATCGACGGTGGCACCGTGCGTCTGCCGCAGCTGATCGGACGGTCGCAGGCACTAGACCTGATCCTCACGGGGCGTGCCGTCGAGGCCGTCGAGGCCTTGAGGATTGGCCTGACCAGCCGAATCAGCGCCCCGGGTTCAGCTCTGTCGGAGTCCATCGCGTTGGCGGAACAGCTAGCGGCGTTCCCCCAGACGTGTATGCGCCACGACAGGCTCTCTGTCTACGGCCAACAAGGCCAGTCCCTCGAGGACGGCATCGCCCAGGAGTGGGAGCACGGGGTCGAGTCGTTGCTCGAGGCGGTCGCGGGTGCTGGCCGCTTCGCTGATGGGGCTGGGCGACACGGAGCGTTCGGATGAGCGTCGATCAGGGCAGACGATAAGGGGCGAGCTCGTTGCGTACTCGTCTCCCGCAGTCCAGGACTGCACGAGACGGCTCCGCACGACGAAGAAAGTCAGCAGACCGGCCGCAACGACCAGCACGACACGTCCGGATCTCGGCAGATGTTTGCTCGGCCAGGGCGGGCCTTTGGCGGTCCGGCGCAGGCCGCCGAAGCTTCAGCCCGCAGCGAGCTTCTTGACCATGAGCTGGTTGAGGCTCATGTGCTGCTCGGCGGCGTGCATTGCCAGATCCCGATGAAGATGTTCACCGATGCGAACGTTGAATGTCCCGGAGTACTTGCGTTCGGCGTAGGGCTCAGGGACCTTCTCGCGGTTGCCGCGCATGTCGTCGACAACGCCGGCGACTAGTTCTTCGAGTCCCTCGATGGCTGGAGGTGGCTCGGCCCAAGGGTGGGTGACTCGGGCGGGACTTTTGGGCGGCGGACGTACTCGGCTGGTGAGTGTTCGAGGACCCCGTCGATGACACAGGTTCGGTAGAAGCCCGAGAGCACTGAGAGGCGCCGGGACACGGTCGAGGGCGGGGATGGCCGCGTGCGCACGCTACGCGGCAAATCCGCGCGCGCTGAGCACTCTATGCCGTTTTTACGCTCGCATCCCAAAGTGGGATTCGTTTGGGTAAGGTGGGTTCATGAGGATTCAGATCGCCGTTCGCCTTCCTGAGGAGATGGTGGCCTTCTTGGACCGCACGGTGGCCACCGGCAAGGCTCCTAGCCGGGCCGCGCTTGTCGCGGCGGCGGTTGAGCGGGAGATGCGTAGGCAGGCTGCCGAACACGACGCCCAAATCTTGCATGAAGACGGTCCCGCCGACGACCTCGACGATCTGGTGCAGTGGAGCAGCACCCGCCTCACGGTCGAGGACTGATCGGTGCGCGAGATATGCCTGGTGAAACTCGACAAGACCCGGCCGGCCCTGGTCCTGACCCGCGGAGCGGCGCGGGCCGCGATGACCAAGGTGACCGTCGCTCCCATCACCACCACCGTCAAGGGCCTGTCCAGTGAGGTCCTGCTCGGAGCCGACAACGGATTGGATCACGACTGCGTGGTCGCCCTCGACAACGTCATCACTGTTCCGGTGAACCTGCTCGGCCGAACCGTCGGGTACCTCAGTGCCGAACAGGAGTCTCAACTGGCGCGCGCCGTGGTCTTGGCCTACGACCTCGAGCTACCCCTGCTCGAATGAACTGCAGGCGCGCCCGCAGCGGCAGAACCGGATGTCTACGTGCGGGGACTGGAACGGTCCACCGGCCACATCACGCCGTCTTCAAGCCCCCAGGAGGGTTCCAGAAGGTGCCGTTCTCGATGCAGAGGTCACAGGCGAAGGCAGGCGTACTCCAGATCGCTATCGGCGCGGTGGAGCACGATCGGGATCCCACATCACACCTCAATCGCAGAGCGGACCCCCGGGGATGCGAAACGCCGCCGAACGACCACAAGGTCGCGCGGCGGCGTTTCTGCAGGTCAGTAGCGGATTCTTTCGGTCATTCATCGTTCATCGAAGGGCCGCCAGGCATGCAGGATCAGATGTCGTAGTAGAGCTCAAACTCATGCGGGTGCGGACGCAGCTGCACGGGCAGGATCTCGTTGGTGCGCTTGTAGTCGATCCACGTGTCGATCAGGTCGGGCGTGAAGACGTTGCCCACCGTCAGGAACTCGTGGTCGGCCTCGAGGTGATCGAGGACCGCGTTCAGCGAGGTCGGGACCTGGCGGATGTCGGCCATCTCGTCTGGCGGGAGCTCGTAGATGTCCTTGTCTACCGGGTCGGCCGGCTCGATCTTGTTCTTGATGCCGTCCAGGCCAGCGAGCAGCAGCGCCGAGAAGGCGAGGTACGGGTTGGCCGACGGGTCGGGGCAACGGAACTCGATGCGCTTGGCCTTCGGGTTCGAGCCCGTGATCGGGATCCGCACACAGGCCGAACGGTTACGCGAGGAGTAGAGCAACGAGATCGGCGCCTCGTAGCCCGGCACCAGGCGGTGGTAGGAGTTGACCGTCGGGTTGGTGAAGGCCAGCAGCGACGGGGCGTGCTTGAGAATCCCGCCGACGTAGTAGCGCGCCATGTCCGAGAGACCGCCGTACCCGGCCTCGTCGTAGAACAGGGGCTTGCCCTCGTTCCAGATCGACTGGTGCACGTGCATACCCGAGCCGTTGTCGCCGAAGATCGGCTTGGGCATGAAGGTCGCGGTCTTGCCGTTGCGCCACGCGGTGTTCTTGATGATGTACTTGAACTTCATCACGTCATCGGCGGCCTTGAGCAGCTCGTCGAAGCGGTAGTTGATCTCCGCCTGGCCGGCCGTGCCGACTTCGTGGTGGGCGCGCTCGACGTGCAGTCCGGCCTTCTCGAGCTCGATGACCATCTCGTCACGCAGCTCACCGAAGTGGTCGGTCGGGGCGACAGGGAAGTAGCCGCCCTTGTAGGGGACCTTGTAGCCGCGGTTGTCGTTCTCGAAGGAGTCGCCGGTGTTCCAGGCGCCCGCGGTCGAGTTGATCTCGTAGAAACCGGTGTTCGCCTTGGTCTCGAAGCGCACGTTGTCGAAGACGTAGAACTCGGCCTCGGGGGCGAAAAAGGCCTGGTCGCCGACGCCGGTGGTGGCGAGGTACGCCATGGCCTTCTTGGCGATGTTGCGCGGGTCGCGGGAGTAAGGCTCACCGGTGAGCGGGTCGTGGATGAAGAAGTTGACCACGAGGGTCTTGGCGATTCGGAAGGGGTCGATCCAAGCAGTCGTCACGTCCGGGAACAACTGCATGTCAGACTCGTGGATCGCCTGGAACCCACGGATGGAGGAGCCGTCGAAACCGAGACCGTCTTCAAAGACGCTCTGGTCGAACGACGAGACCGGAATGGTGAAGTGCTGCATCACGCCAGGGAGATCGCAGAAGCGAACGTCGACCATCGAGACGTCTTCATCCTTGAGGTACTTCAGCAGCTCGTCGCTGTTCTGGAACATTCATTCCTCCTTGGTGGACCCAATGGGCCGACCGCAAAAAAGCCTGTGAGTGGGACCGGGCGCGACGTTGCACTCGGCGAACTAAAAGCGACCCTAGGGACGGGCAGTTTCTCGACCGTATCCAATTTGTTTCAGCGAGGTAAACAACCTCCGCATGTGGGACACCCTACGGGGACCGATAGCGTGGATGCCGTGGCCGACCTCCCGTTCGAAACCGCCTCCTGGCGGCGGCGTTTCCTGGCGTTGTTCATCGACTGGATCGCCTCGATCCTCGTGGTGGTGGCCATCTTCGGCACCGAGACCTACACCGACGCCCGCGGCGCCGAGCGGTTCTACGTCCTCGGGGTGTTCATCGTCGAGGCGGCCCTCTTCACCTGGTTGGCAGGTGGATCCTTCGGGAAACTCCTCACGGGCCTGCGCGTCGTCTCCGCCCGCGGGACCGCCGGCGGGTTGTTCAACCCGGTGACTCTCTTGGCCCGGCAGGCACTCATCGCACTGGTCATACCCGCCCTCGTCTTCCGTCCCGACGGTCGAGGACTGCACGATGTCCTGACCGGCACGGCCACGGTCACCAAGGATGTCTTCGAAGGACTACGCGCCCCGCGTTAAAGTCGAGCCATGCGCCTTCCGTCCGTACGCCGTGCCGCCACCGCCGGTGCGATCGCTCTGTCCCTGACTGCCCTGGGTGCCTGCGGCAGTTCTGACCCGCTCGAGTCCGCGAGCACCGCGCCCTCGAGCGAGGCCGACGACCCCTCCGCCAGCGCCGAACCTGCCGAGCCTTCTGCCTCAGCCGCCGAGGCGGATTCGGATCGATCGACGGCGGGGGAGCAGGTCGACGCGAACGAGTTCCTCGCGCTGTTCCGCGACTCCTTCGAGCAGGCGACCACCGCCACCATCGCCCTCAAGACTGGCGGACAGTTCGCCGTCCAAGGCACCGGCGCCATCGACTTCACCCAGGACCCGTTGGCCATGCAGATGTCGATGGACATCCCCAACGCGCCAGGTCCTCTGGAGCTGATCCTCCTCGACGGGGTGATGTATCAGGGTCAGGGCCAGCCGAACGGCAAGTTCTTCGCCTTCGACCTCAGCGACCCGTCCAGCCCCTTCGGCAAGGACTTCACCGATCAACTCGACCCGCGAGCCTCGATGGACACCTTCGAGGAAGGGCTCGAGAGCGTCACCTTCGTGGGGGAGAAGAACGGCCTGCGGACCTTCGCCCTGGTCGTCGACTCCGCCGCCCTGCTCGAGGGGGCCGGGGCCGACGCCGAGGCCGGCGCCGGCGTGCTGCCGGACACGATCGAGTACGAGATGAGCCTGGACGAGGACGGCTTCTTCCGCGCCTTCACCGCCGACCTCGGTGCCGAGACCGGGACCTTCGAGGCGTCGTACGACAACTGGGGCGAGCCGGTCTCGATCAAGGCGCCCAAGGAGTCACAGATCGCGCAACTGCCCGGTGCCTAGAGAGTCGGAACCGCGGGGTCAGCGGCCGCGGCTGTTGCCGCGCTGGCCCTTCATGCTCGTGGGGATCGGGCCCTTGGGGATCGGCATGTTCGACTTCTGCGCGTCCAGGGCCTTGAGCCGGTTCAGGATGTCGGTCATCTCGGCGGGCTTGACCTTGCGACCCAACTTCTGCACGTGGCGGGCCAGCTTGCCCAGCGGGACCTGACCGTCCCCGTTGCCGCAGATGACTTCGTGGAGCGGGACCTCGGAGGCCACGCGCTCGTGCTTGCGGCGCTCGCTGATCAGCAGGGTCTTGACGCGGGTGGGGTTGCCCTCACCGACGAGGGTGATGCCCGGAGGTCCCACGACGCGGTGCACGACGTCCTGATGCTTGTTGAAAGCGATGGCTGGGTCAGTCTTCCAACCGCGTTTGAGCATCCGCAGAGCAGCGGCGGCCGCACCAGGCTGACCGTCCATCTGGGCGTACGCCGCCTTCTGGGCACGTCGACCGAAGACGATCAGGGCCGCGGTGAGGCCGAAGAAGAAGGCGCCGACGCCCGCGATGACCCAACCGATGGTGCCGTCACCGGGCAGGACCGTGAAGATCAAGAACCCGAGGGCGGCGCCGACGACGAAGGATCCGAGGACCCACCACCCGATGGCGGTGTCGCTCTTCTTCGCCATCTTGTAGGTCTCGACGATCTGGCGTCGACGACTCATCTTCTCGGGGTTCGTCTCCGACTTGCTCGCCTTGCGGGCCAGCTTCTTCTCGGCCCGCGTGGGCTTCGGGGTCTCGTTCTTGGCCATGGCCGGAGCGCTGCCTTACGTTCGTGAGTTGACGGGGACGGGTCCAACGGGTCTGACTGGTCGGTCAGGTGCGCGTCGACCGGCTCAGACGGTAGCGCCCTCGCGGGCGTCCATCGCCTGACGGTACAACCGACCGGCCCGGTAGGACGAACGGACCAGTGGTCCGGACATCACCCCGGAGAAGCCGATCTCGTCTGCTTCGTCCTTCAACTCCACGAACTCCTGGGGCTTGACCCAGCGCTCGACGGGGTGGTGGCGCGGGGAGGGGCGGAGGTACTGGGTGATGGTGATCAGCTCGCACCCGGCCCCGTGCAGGTCGCGCAGGGCCTGGGTGACCTCCTCGCGGGTTTCGCCCATGCCGAGGATCAGGTTGGACTTGGTGATCAGACCGAAGTCGCGGGCCTGGGTGATCACGTCCAGTGAGCGCTCGTAGGTGAAGGCCG
Organism: Nocardioides salsibiostraticola; assembly: GCF_054783655.1. Classification (NCBI taxonomy): domain Bacteria; kingdom Bacillati; phylum Actinomycetota; class Actinomycetes; order Propionibacteriales; family Nocardioidaceae; genus Nocardioides; species Nocardioides salsibiostraticola. The sequence continues at coordinate 83,499 of NZ_BAAGQD010000017.1, forward strand.
GGCGGATCCGCTTGAAAATCCGCGGCACCGTTTCGACGTTGTGGGCCAGCACCTCGGGGCGCGACTCGAAGACCTCGCGCAGCAGGTCGGGCTTGCCGTTGAAGTCGGGGATGAGGTTCTCGACCCCGGTGTCGGGGTTCAGTTCGTGGATCATCCGCACGGTCTCGGCGTACAACCAGGCGCCACCGTCGGGCTGGTCGTCGCGGGCGACACCGGTGATGGTGGCGTAGCGCAACTGCATCTTCTGGACCGACTCGGCGACCCGTCGCGGCTCGTCGCGATCGATCGGTTCGGGCTTGCCGGTGTCGATCTGACAGAAGTCGCAGCGGCGGGTGCACTGGTCGCCCCCGATGAGGAACGTGGCTTCCCGGTCCTCCCAGCATTCGAAGATGTTGGGGCAGGCCGCTTCCTGGCACACGGTGTGCAGCCCTTCGGCCTTCACCATTGCTTGGAGGGCCTTGTATTCAGGGCCCATCCTGGCTTTCGTCTTGATCCATTCGGGCTTGCGCTCGATGGGGGTCTCAGCGTTGCGGACCTCGAGACGGAGGAGTTTGCGTTGGCCGGGCTCAGGAGTGCTAGACACGCTCTACAGCGTACGCCGTCGGACCAGCCGGACCATCACGGCGTGAGGAGTTCGATCCTGGGCCCACGACCAGGCTCGGGTCGGGGGTCGTAGTCGGGTGTCGGGGTGTAGTCGTTCCACGCCAACAGATCGGAGAAGTGGCGTCGGCAGGCGGGCAGAACGTCCTGCACGGTCACCGGTTCGCCGACTTCGTGGCTCAGCGTGGTGACGCCCGCGTCGGCGATCCCGCAGGGGACGAAACGGTCGTACCACGCGAGGTCGACGTCGCAGTTGAGGGAGAAACCGTGCATGGCCACACCCCGGCTGACCCGGATCCCGATGGCGGCGACCTTGCGCTCGGGGCCCCTGTCGTCGGCCCGCAACCACACGCCGCTGCGGCCGGGAACCCGGGCGGTGGTGACCCCGAACTCGGCGCAGACGCCGATCAGGGCCTCCTCGACGCGGCGTACGTAGTCGACGACCAGGACGTGGCCCGGGAGCCGCACGATGGGATAGCCGACCAGTTGGCCGGGGCCGTGGAAGGTGATCTTGCCGCCACGGTCGACGTCGATGACGTCGGCTCCGCCGGAGTCCGCGGGCCGCTCGTGGGGTTCGGTGCGCTTGCCAGCGGTGTAGACCGGTGGGTGCTCGAGCAACAACACCGTGTCGGGCCGTGACCCGTCGACGACTCCGGCGTGCACCTCGCGTTGGAGGTCCCAGGCCCTCAGGTAGTCCAGGGCTGCGTCGCCGAGGCCGACCTCTTCGAAGGTTCCGGCGAACTCACGCACGGACCCGGTGCTGGACGAGGAAGAACTGCTCACGCGAACGACCCTACTCCGAGGCTGTGGATAACTTCTGCGCCCCGGCGCTCGAGCCGGTAGGACTGGGGTATGCCGATCTCGATGAGTCGATCCTGGGTGATGGTCCTCGTCCTGGTCGGCGCGGGATTCACCGTGGGGGTGGTCGCCCTGGTTCTGCTGAGGGCAGCACCCCAGCCGGATCCACGGGCCGTGGTGTCGGAGGCGGCGCTGGAGGCCCGCACTCTGATGCGACCATCCCGCACCCAGGGTCTGATCGTCCTGCGCGAGTGGGACGCACGCCGTGCCCGGGCCTGGGCCACCGGCGATCTGCAGGCCCTCCGTGGCCTGTACACCGATGAGGCGGAGGCAGGAAGGACCGATCGAGCGATGCTGCGGCGATGGGTCGACCGAGGGCTGAGAATCGAATCGCTGCAGACCCAGGTACGGGGAGCGACCGTGGTGACCCGCAGTCCTCGTCGCCTCGTCATCGTGGTCACCGACCGCATCGCCGGAGGCTACGCCGCGCGGGGTGCCCGCAGAGTCGCCCTGCCGCGCGACCGCTGGTCCACCCGTCGGATCACCCTGAAGCGACTGGAGGGCCGCTGGATGGTGGCGGACGTACGCCGGGGCTAGACCTGACAGGTAAGGCGGTGCGGCTACTTGAGCCCGGTGCGGAGCACGCCGTGGACCTCACGGTCCTGGAACTCGTACCCGGCGGCCTCCAGGGCATCTGGTCGCACGTTGAGCGATCCCAGGAGTTCGGGGGCCATCTCGCCCGCTGCGACCTTGAGGAACGACTTGGGCACCCGCGCGAACGACGGACGCTCCAGCGCCTCGGCCAATGCTTTGGTGAACTCCTCGTTGGTGGGCGTCACCGGACAGCAGAAGTTGAAGGGCCCGGAGGCGTCGTCGTGCTCGGCGAGGTGGATCACCCCACCGACCCAGTCCCGCAACGAGATCATCGCCATGTGCTGTTGGCCGTTGCCGAGTTTCCCGCCGAGACCTAGCTTGAACAGCAACCTCAGCTTGCTCAACGGATCGCTGGCGCGGTCCATCACCGGAGCGGTCCGCAGGAAACACACGCGTGCCCCTGCGGCCACGGCCGCATCGGCCGCAGCCTGCCAGTCCCGGGTGACCTCGGTCAGGAGTGCGTTCCCGCGGCTGTCGGACTCCTCGGTGAGGATCTGTGCCCCGTGATCCCCGTAGTAGGAGATCCCGTTACCCGCCAGGAACGCAGGCTTCCGATCCGACGCCGCGATCGCCTCGGCCAGGACCTGGGTGGTCCTGACCCGGCTCTCCCGCAGTTCGCGGGCCCACTTCTTGGAGTGCGGGTTCCCCACGGTGGGAGAGCCGGCGAGGTTGATGACCACATCGGCTTTCTCGATCCGGGCGTGATCGAGCTGACCGGCGGGGGCGGCGTACGGGTCCCACGTCGACTCGTCGGGCGCCGAGGAGGGTTGGCGGACGAGCGAGGTCACCGAGTGACCTCGCCCGACCAGGGCAGCGCTCAGGTTCGTACCGAGGAACCCGGAACTACCCGCCAACAGGATCGAGAGGGGCACGAGTCAGACCTCGAACTGACCGGTTTCGAGGCGCTGCTTCACGTCGGCGAGGAAGCGTGCCGCGTCGGCACCGTCGACGAGTCGGTGGTCGTAGGTCAGCGCGAGGTAGACCATCTGACGTACGGCGATGGTCTCGCCCAGGTTCGCGTCATCGATCACCACTGCGCGCTTGACCACCGAACCGGTGCCGAGGATCGCGACCTGCGGCTGGTTGATGATCGGCGTGTCGAACAGCGCGCCACGGCTACCGGTGTTGGTGAGCGTGAACGTGCCGCCCGACAGGTCGTCCGGACCGATCTTGTTGGTCCGGGTGCGCTCGGCGACGTCGCTGATCTTCCGCGCCAGCCCGGCGATCGAGAGGTCACCCGCGTCCTTGATGACGGGGGTGAGCAGGCCCTTCTCGGTGTCGACGGCGATGGAGAGGTTCTCCCTGTCGAAGTAGGTGACCTCGCCGGCCTCCATGTCGATCGCCGCGTTCAGGGAGGGGTGTTCCTTCAGCGCGTCCACGGTCGCCTTGGCGAAGAACGGCATGTAGGAGAGCTTCACGCCCTCACGCTCGGCGAAGGCGACCTTGTGGGCGTCGCGCAGCCGGGAGATTGATGTGACGTCAACCTCGACCACCGTGGTCAACTGGGCGGCGACCTGGAGGGACTCGACCATCCGGGTCGCGATGACCTTGCGCAGTCGCGACATCTTCTCGGTCTTGCCACGCAGCGGGGACGGCGAGGAGGACGGTGCCTTGGGGGCGGCTGAACTGCTCCCGGCGGAACTGCTGCTGGAGGCAGCAGGAGCCGACTCGGCGGCGGGCTCGGGAGCCTTGGCGGCCTCCGCGGCGGCCAGCACGTCCTGCTTGCGGACCCGTCCGCCCACACCGCTGCCCTCGATCGTGTCGAGGTCGACGCCGTGCTGGTCGGCCAACTTGCGGACCAGGGGGGTGACGTAGGTCGAGGAACTCGATCCCGACGAGGAGCTCGACGCTGCGGCCGGCTTCTCCTTCGCAGGCTCGGGCTCGGGGGCCTTCTCGGACTTCGGCTCCGGCTCGGGCTCCTTCTTGGCCTCGGGCTCGGGCTCGGGCTCTGGTTCAGGCTCGGACTTGGACGGCGCAGCGTCCGCGGACCCGATCAGAGCCAGCTCGGCACCGACCTCGACCGTCTCGTCCTCTTCGGCCTTGATCTCCAGCAGGGTCCCGGCCACGGGGGAGGGGATCTCGGTGTCGACCTTGTCGGTGGAGACCTCCAGCAGTGGCTCGTCCACGGCGACCTCGTCGCCCACGGACTTCAGCCAGCGCATGATCGTGCCCTCGGTGACCGACTCACCCAGCGCGGGCAGGGTCACCGGGGTGGACTCGCCGCCGCCGGAAGCGGCCGGCTTCTCGGGCTCGGACTCCTCCTCGGCTTCCGGCTCGGGCTCGGGCTCCGGCTCGGGCTCGGGTTCCGGCTCGGCTTCCGCTTCCGCTTCGGGCTCTTCCTCCGGCTCGGGCTCGGCTTCGGACTCGCCGCTGCCCTCGCCCTCTTCGCCGATGATGGCCAATATCGCACCCACCTCGACGGTGGCGTCCTCTTCGGCCTTGATCTCCAGCAGGGTCCCGGCCACGGGGGAGGGGATCTCGGTGTCGACCTTGTCGGTCGAGACCTCCAGGAGCGGCTCGTCCACCGCGACGGTGTCACCGACCTGCTTGAGCCATTGGGTGACGGTGCCTTCGGTGACAGATTCGCCGAGTGCGGGCAGATTCACTTCGGTGGACATGGGCTCGATCCTTTGCTCAGGCGTGGGCGTGCAGTGGTTTGCCAGCGAGGGCCAGGTGGGCCTCGCCGAGGGCTTCGTGCTGGGTGGGGTGTGCGTGGATCAGTGTGGCGACGTCATCGGCGTGCGCCTCCCAGTTGTAGATGAGTTGTGCCTCCCCGATCAGTTCGCCGACCCGTTCGCCGACGAGGTGTACGCCGACCACTGGGCCGTCGGTGTGGCGAACGAGTTTGACGAATCCCTGCGTCTTGAGGATCTGGCTCTTGCCGTTGCCCCCCAGATCGTAGGTGACGGTGTCGATCGCGTCATCGCCGAACTCGGCGCGCGCGTCGGCTTCGGTCAGCCCTACGGAGGCGACCTCGGGGTTGGAGTAGGTGACCCGTGGGATCCCGCTGTCCGGAACCGGTACGGGGTCCAGACCGGCGATCTGCTCGGCCACCAGGATGCCCTGACCGAAGCCGCGGTGGGCAAGCTGTGGGCCGGGCACGATGTCGCCCACGGCGTACACGTTGTCCAGGTTGGTCCGGCAGTGATCGTCGGCAAGGACGAACCCGCGGTCCATCTCCACGCCCTGCTCGGCGAAGCCGAGTCCGTCCGTGGCGGGCCCGCGACCGACGGCCATCAGAAGCAGGTCGGCGCTCAGCGTGTCGCCGTCCTCGAAGGAGACGTCGACCCCGTCGTCGCGGGTGGTGACCCCTGAGACGGGGGACCCGGTGCGGAGTTTGATCTTGCGCTTCTTGAACGCCCGCTCGAGTGCGGCGGAGGACGCCTCGTCCTCGGCCGCGATCAGTCGGGGGAGTGCCTCGACGATGGTCACCTCTGCTCCGAAGCTGCGCCAGACACTGGCGAACTCGCACCCGATGACGCCGCCACCGAGCACGATCACCGAGGCGGGAACCTCCTCGAGGGTCAACGCCTGTTCGGAGGTCAGCACGCGGGATCCGTCGATGTCCACGCCCGGGATGGTGCGGGGGTAGGAGCCCGAGGCGAGGACCACGTTGCGACCGGCGTACGCCGTGCCGTCCACGGTCACCTGCAACGGTCCGGTCAGTTGTCCGGCGCCTTCGATCAGGGTGATGCCGCGACTGCTGACCAGGCCGGTGAGGCCCTTGTACAGGCGCTTCACCACGCCATCCTTGTAGGCGTTCACCGCGGGCATATCGATGCCGTCGAGTGTGGCGCGGACGCCGAACTGTTCGGCGTGGCTGGCATTGTCGGCGACTTCAGCAGCGTGGAGCAGCGCCTTGGTGGGGATACAACCCACATGCAGGCAGGTGCCGCCCAGCTTGCTCTTCTCGACGAGTCCCACCGAGAGGCCCAGTTCGGCGGCACGTAGCGCGCAGGCGTACCCCCCTGAACCGGCCCCGAGGATGAGCACGTCGAAGGTGCCGTCGGTCTCTGGATTCGACATGGGTACGACGGATCTCCTCTCGCAGCGTGTGATCCGTCACCCATCCTTGCACTTCATCGCGGCGGTCGAACACCCGCACCGAGGTGCTTTCGATCTTTGCTACCCAACCGTTGTAGAACGGGTCGGGATGGCCCTGCTGGGTAGTAGCAGGCAAACTAGGCGCATGGGTTTGATGGATCGGTTCCGACGCGGACCGCGACAACGGATGAGCAAGCCGGCACGCGACGCTGCTCGCACCGGATCGACGCGGGTGCGCGCCGCCGACAAGGTGGACACCGAGCACCTGGAGAACTTCGTCACCAGCAAGACCGGTGTCGAGGGCTTCGTGGAGCCGCGGACCGCGGTCAGCGAGGTCACCTTGCTGCTGGTGGCGCACGACGGGGAGTGGACCCGGCGACGGGTTCCGTCGGTCAACTGGGCCCACGACTTCGCCAACCAGCACCAGGTCCCGTCCTATGACGCCGGTCTGGTCGGGATCCCGCAGCGGATGCGCGACTACAACTCGCGGATCAAGCAGCAACGCAAGGAGCAGGGGCTCTAACGAACCCCCGCTCCCGGCGTCTGACGTCTACTTCTGAGACAGCGCCCGGGCGAACTCGACCAGCGTGGGCACGGCGAAGCCAGTGCCGCCGGCGGTGATGTGGCCGACCGGTCCGCCACCGTTGAATCCGGGGCCCGCGATGTCGAGGTGTGCCCACGGCAGTCCGCCGGTGAACTCACGCAGGAAGGCACCGGCGAAGAGTCCACCGCCCCACCTGATCCAGTCGACCTGAGCGAGGTCGGCGACCTTGCTGGACTTGATCCGGGTCTCCATGTGCTCGGGCAGCGGCATCGGCCAGTGCAACTCACCCGCCGCGTCCGAGGCGGACATCACCTGGGCGACGATGTCCTCGCTGCCCATGACTCCGGCGATGTGGTCGCCGAGAGCGACGACCATCGCGCCGGTCAGGGTGGCGACGTCGAGGATCACGTCGGGCTTCTTCTCCACCGCGCGGCCCAGGGCGTCGGCGAGGACCAGGCGGCCCTCGGCGTCGGTGTTCTGCACCTCGACGGTGGTTCCGTCGTACATCGTCAGGACGTCGCCGGGTCGGGTCGCGTCACCGGAGAGCATGTTCTCGGCCATGGCGGCGTAGGTGCTGACCTGGATCGGTAGACCCAGCTCGGCGATCGCGTACGTCGCCGCGATGACCGCAGCAGCACCGGCCATGTCGCTCTTCATTTCGTGCATCCCCGAGGCGGGCTTGATCGACAGGCCGCCGGAGTCGAAGGTGATGCCTTTGCCGACCAGCGCGAGGTGCATCTTCGCGCCACGCGGCTTGTAGTTGAGTTCCACCAGACGGGGCGGGGCCGCGGAGCCGCGGCCGACGCCGATCAGGCCGCCACAGCCGAGCTCGGCGAGCTTGGTCTCGTCCAGGACCGTCACGGTGACCTTGTTGGCGCCACGGCGGTAGGCCTTGCCAGCCTCGACGGCGGCATCGGCGAAGACGGGCGGGGTCAGGTCTCCGGGAGGGGTGTTCACCCAACCGCGGGCCTGGATTACCGCGGCCGCGATGGCCTGGGCCTCGGCGAACGCGTCGGTGGCCTCCTTCTTGCGGCCGATCGGGCTGAGCCACACCACTTCACTGGGCGTCGAGGCGTCAGCGCCGGACTTGTAGTCGTTGAAGGTGTAGCTGCCCAGGAGGAAACCCTCCGCGGCGGCGCGCACCAGGGCGGCATCCTCGCAAGGGAGGGAAATCGCCACGGACGCGGCGTTGCCGACGGCCCGAGCGGCGGCGCCGGCTCCACGGCGAACGCTGTCGCCGGTCTCTTCGGCACCCAGGCCGACCAGCACGAGCACCGAGGCAGAGATGGTCCCGTTCGTCGGGATCTTCGTGGTCTCACCGGCCTTGCCGGTCACCCCGAGGGAGGCCAACATCGGCGCGAACTTACGGCCGTAGGCCTTGGCGACATCCTCACCCCCGCTGGCGACGGTTGGGGTCTCCCCGGACCGGACTCCGACCACGACGACGTCGGCTTTGGTCTTGGCTGGGCTCGCGTTGCGCAAGGTAAAAGAAGTCACGGTCGCACCTTAGACGACCCCATCCACCGAGCGATCAGGGTCGTATGGCGAGCCGGTCGCGGTGGGTCTACACGCGGCGGTGGAAGGTGATGGTGCCGTCGGGTCTGATTTCGTGGGCGTAGTCGTGGTGGTGGATCAGGGTGTGATGTCGCGGGCACAGGACGGCTGTCTTACTCAGGTCCGTGCCCCCGCCCTGGTGCCACGGGTCGAGGTGATGCATGTGGCACATTCCGCTCGGCCAATCACAGTTCGCTGCCTGGCAGGTGGGGTGTTCGATGCTGGCCGCGATGCGCTGGCTCTTCGAGTGGTAGCGGCGGGTGCGGCCTAGGTCGAGGACCTGGGAGGCCCCGTTGAGGACGACGGGCAGGATTCCCGCTTCACAGGCGATGCGTCGGGCCTGTCCGGGGCTGATGGGTTCTCCGGTGTCGAGGTGGGCGGGCTTGAGGCCACCGATCAGGGTGTCGTAATCGAGGTGGATCACTGCGGTCGCGGAGATGCCGCCCGATCGAGGTGCGTCGTCTGCCCGGAAGGACTCGATGAGTTCACAGAACGCCTCACCCATCCGCTTCGGCGTCGCTGCCCGCTCAGCCTTCTCCGTCTTGTCGGTTTCATTCGCCGCCTGGTGTTTCGGGGCAGCGAAGGCCAGCAGCAATTTCCGGAACATCGCGCCCTGTGCGGAGGGGATGACGAACCGTCCGCGCACGGCACCGGACCCGTCGTCGTGCATGGTCAGCTTGGTCTGGTTGCGGGCTGAGTCTTCTTCCTTCGCCAACTGCTCGGCTTCGTAGGCTTCGGCCCCTTCGGGGTCGAGGACCTCCCAGACCCTCCAACCCAGGATTTTCAACGTTTTGGCGTCGAACTCGGAAGCGTTCTCGATCAGGGTTGATTCGACCTTGGCGACGGTCTGGGGTGGGCACTTGTCGGTCGGCAACGATTCCACCGCGTGAGTGATGACGGTGGCCTGCTCGAGGTGCAGCCCACCGCTGGCGAGAGCGCAACGGGTCTGCTCGCGAGCGTCGAGAGCCTTCGCTTCCCGGACCCGACGGTTGGCTTCGGTGCGGGTGAGCTTCGAGGAGTGGGCCAACCAGTTCGCGGTACTGGTCCCACCGGCATGGGCGGCGACATCACGCCGGTCTGCCTCGAGGAGAACGCGCCGCCCCATCTCCGCAACCTGCGCCTCGAGTTCCGCGAGAAGCAGCGCGGTATCGCCGACCTCGGTGTCTTCCATCGACCACGTCTGCGTCTCGACCAACTCGCTGAGACCTGTCTTGATCTGGCGTGCGAAAGCACTGATCGGGTGTCCCCGGTCGGTGGTGCTCTCGTCTTTGGCCATGTGCCTATTCCAGCACCGCGCACCGACAGTGGTGCCTCGAAGAAGGCGTTATCCACAGCAATGATTGTCACGAAAAGATAACGATGAATACGCGCCCACGTCCACGCTGTCAGCCACCAAGTCTCTGTCGGATTTGCTGCGTCTATAGCGGGGAAACGACGCGCCTGTGAACGGCAGGATGCGCAGCGCGTCCAACGCGCTGCCGCCTAGCAGCTGCAGCGTCGATGCCGTCTCTGGTTGCCAACTCACCCTGTGGTGTGCGGTGCAGCCACATGGGTACCTTCGGACCACCGACAATCGAAGGAAGTGCCTCATGGGTCTCTTCAAGGTCAACAGAACTCCGCAGGCACAAGCAGAACGGGACGTCAGGATCAACGGCCGGATAAGCCATCGCAGCCTCCGAGAGCTCCAGGACCAACTTCACGCCGTGGGAGACCTTGGCCTCGATCTAGACGAGGCCCTCCGTAGCCCGAGCCAACGCCAAAGGGTCGACATCACCACTCTCATCAAGGCATTGGCCATCGCGACAGAAACTGCCGAGCTGGCGCTCGCGGAAGTCGTTGCACTCCGGCAGGCTCTCGAGTGACCTAACAGACACCGATCAACGGGGCCGCCTGCCGTGACATGACGCAGTCGCGGGGGAATGGGCTAGGTCTGCTGGCGCCGATTGGTGCGGCAGGCCCGTTCGTGCCGCAGCCCTTCCAGTCCTGCTGGATCTCGCGGCGCTGAAGTGCCGCGCGGCGACAGTGAAGCCGATGGGGTGGGGTAGGTCCGCACCGCTAGCTGATCGGGTGATCGTGGACCGCCGATGAGAGGTGTAGGCCGTTCAGCTCGAGGTAGAGCTGTCGCTCGGTGACAGTAAGTGTGAGCGCGTTGCGGCGCTTTATCGCGTCCACCGCGGAATCGATGAACCCGGGCTCAAAGCTGTGCAGGACGATCTCCTCGGCGCGATGTATCTTCGCCCCCATCCACGGCGCCAGCACCCTGGTCGGGTCGCGGTGCGTGTAGATCGTCGTGCGCTCGGCCGCCTTGCTGCCCGTGTGAAGGCGCGCGGCATCCGGCGCCCCGACTTCGATCCAGGCCAGCAGCTTCCCGCTCAGGTCGCGCACGAGCACCGCCGGGTCGGCGGTCGCCGAGATTCCGTCGCTGAACGTGATGCCGTCTTCGAATTCGAGGCAGTAGGCGAGCACACGCGTCACGAGGTACGCGTAGGTCTCTGATGGATGCCGCGCCGCGCGAAGCGTGAACTGCTCGTAGACGCCGCGATCCGTGTCGGCCAACTCAATCTCGAACGTGTACATCGTCGCACCGGCTGCCATGGGGTTCATGCTGGCCCAAGTGGCGTTCTGACGTCGAATGACTTGAGTCCTCGATAGTGGTGTAGCGCGGTCGCATGCTGCTGAGCGCATGGTTCGCAGCGCCCAGTGCCATCGCCGATGGTGTGTAGTGGGGACCCTCGCTTCATCGACAACCAACCGCACGAGTGGACGTCCGCTGCACGTGCCGGCAGGGGGCGATTCGACCGTTTCAGATGGTCAACGTCTCCTGAGGGTCAATGTCGGGCTCGTCAGAAGAATCCGCCGCGTCCATTCGGGCATCCAACTCGTAGGCCAAGATCAACAACTGCTCAGTAAAGGTGGCGACGTCGACCGCCTGTGCTGCGGTGATCGGGAGCAGCGCGTGATTCGCGTCGTTGCCGACATCCTTGATCCGCTCGACCCACTTCATCATCCGCGGCGTAACGAGACCCTGGGTCTGCAGGTGTTTCGCACATTCGGCGAAGCCCGGAGCGAAGCCCTTCCCATTGGTGGGCGGAAGGTCGTGGGTCACTGCGATGTGGAATAGGAGCTTGCGGCAGAGCATGACGGCAGCAGTGTGCGCGCCGACGCCGAGACAGGCCCTGGCTTCTTCCCATACCAAAGCTTCGTCGTTCGGAACGCCCAGTGGCGTCCGGAGCGGTTGTACGCCCGGCTGGATGGCACCGTCCTGTCGCACATAGCCCTTCTGGCACGAGACGCAGCGAAACCACGTTGTGAGGGAGTGCTGCTGCTTGTAGTTCCCATCTGTCTCGGCCGCGACGACGAGGGCCTGGCTTTGACCGCAGTACGGGCAGGGCGCGTCCGACCATGTCTCGCTCTCGCCAAGCGAGAAACCCTTGATTGCCTTGTCCTGAGCGGTTCCGAGCAGATGTGTGACAGAACTGTTTGCCATGGCCGTGACCCTAGGGGCAAACGCCGACAGTTAGCAGGCGACTGGGCCAGACGATCGATCTGGTCCAGTTCGACTCGATCAGAGTCGGGGATGCGCGTTAGCGTCATTCTGGGTGGAATGTGCGTGATCACCCACCGGAGAATGATTCTGCGATTGACACTGGTCTTGAAGAGATAGTCGAGTACGTCGGCGATCGCGCAAGCCGATCTCAGCGTCTCCACTCTTTGACATCGGCAGGCTCATGCATCAAGCACCCGTGTCGCTAAAGCAGCAGTCCCCGATTGCGCGGTACTCCTGCGATAGGTTCGCAACATGGTGCCTGCCGACGATCAGACTCAAGGTCCCCTCCGCTCGCCTCTCCACGAGAGGCATGAGGCACTCGGCGCGAAGTTCGCGGAGTTCGGTGGGTGGTCGATGCCGATGGAGTACTCCACCGGCGTCGTGAAGGAACACAACGCGGTGCGGTCCTCGGTCGGCATCTTCGACGTCAGCCACCTCGGTAAGGCGATGATCGTCGGACCCGGTGCGGCGGACTTCATCAACGCCACGTTGTCCAACGACCTGGGCAAGATCGGTCCCGGACAGGCGCAGTACACGCTGTGCTGTGACGAGGAGAGCGGCGGGATCGTCGACGACCTCATCGCCTACTACCGCGACGACGAGCACGTCCTGATCATGCCCAACGCCGCGAACGCCGCCGAGGTGCTGAGTCGCCTGCGCGCAGCCGCCCCCGAGGACATCAAGGTCATCGACCACCACACCGAGTACGCCGTCCTCGCGATCCAGGGGACCCGCTCGGATGAGGTCCTCACCGAGCTCGGGCTGCCGGCCGGACACGACTACATGACCTTCGCCGAGGGCGACTACGACAACGCCGGGGTGGTGGTCTGCCGCACCGGCTACACCGGTGAACGCGGCTATGAGTTGATCGTCGCGGCCGACGGCGCCGGATCCCTGTGGGACGGACTGCTCGAAGCGGGGGCCGCCTTCGACATCGCACCGTGCGGCCTGGGCGCTCGCGACACCCTGCGCACCGAGATGGGCTACCCGCTCCACGGGCAGGACATCACCCTGGACGTCACTCCCAACCAGGCACGTCTGGGCTGGGCCGTGGGCTGGAAGAAGGACGCGTTCTGGGGCCGCGACGCCCTCCTTGCCGAGAAGGAGGCCGGGCCCGCTCGCCGACTCGTCGGTCTGCTCTCGACGGGGCGTGCCATCCCGCGTCCGCACATGTCGGTCTCCCTGACCCCCGATGTCCTCCTCGGGGAAATCACCTCCGGGACCTTCTCGCCGACCCTCAAGCAGGGGATCGGTCTGGCCCTGCTCTCGACGTCGGTCGCCCCCGACGCCGAGGTCGGCGTCGACGTCCGCGGACGACGTGAGATCTTCAAGATCGTCCCGCTGCCATTCGTCGACACCTCCGTGAAAGAGTCCTGAGCCATGTCCCTGCCCGAACAGCCCAGCACCTTCCGAGAGCCCACCCCCGCCGAGCGCCCCTGGTGGTGGCGGCTGGAGGGCGTCGAGGGCGGACCCGCCGAGGTTCCCGGTGAGTACGCCGACCAACGCTTCGCCTCGCAGGCCGACGCCGAGTCGTGGGTCGGAGCCATCTGGGCTGACCTCGCCGACGAGGGCGTAGCCGCCGTGACGCTGCACGAGCACGACCGTGAGGTCTACGGGCCGATGTCGCTGGAGGCCTGACCCGATCTGACTCCCGGGTCAGCCCTCGCACTGCGGGCTACCGTGGAGGACGACCAGTCATCTGCGGAAAGAGCCAGCGATGCGCGAAGCGGGCGATGCCGCATCCGAGACCGCCTTCGACGCCTACGCGTCGGCACGCTGGTCCGCGCTGGTCCGGGTCGCGGCCCTGCTGGGCACCCCCGATCACCTGGCCCCTGAGGTCGCCCGGGCTGCGCTGGCTCGCACCCAAGCGGCGTGGGCAGGCCGGGACCCGATCGATCCCGACCGCGCGACCCGGCGGGCCCTGCTCGAGGAGCGTCGGCTGGCCGATGCCTTCTGGGTCAGCGGGGGGCCCGCATCCTCGCTCGATCAGCCCGAGTCCCGACGCGCGTTGGAAGCGCGCTTGGGTGGCCTGATCGTCTCGGACCGGGCCACGGTTCTCTGGGGCGCGCTGGTCGGTCCCGAGGAGACCGACGGTCTTGAGCTCCAACCGAGTGCCGACGAGATCCGCCGCGTCGCGGAACTGCTCGTCGTACCGCCCCTGGACGCCGCGGCGATCGCCGAGACCCGCGCGCACCACAGGCGGGCAGCGCGGCGAAGGGTGAGCATCTTCGTGGCGGTCGGGGCGGTGCTGATCGCGCTCCTGGGAACCTCGGCTCTCCTCGGTGACCCCGGCGAGGATCCCACCCGGCCCGTGGCCACCGACCCCGAGCCTGCGCAGGCCGAGGTCTCGCGAACCCTCGTGGAGGTGGCCGCGGCCGACAACCCCGCGCCGGTTCCCTGGTACTCCGAGGGGGCGCTGCACCTGGACCAGTCGATCATGCGCATCCCCACCGTTCGGAGGGTCGCCCAACTCGGGAACGGTGGCGTGGTGCTGACCTACTCGGGTGCCCTGGTCCAGATCGATGACGCCGGGGTGCGGACCGATCTCGCGGACCTGTCGCGTCTGGCCGAAGCGGCATCCTTCGTGGTCTCCGACGCCGACGGGCTGGTCGCCTGGGTCGAGGTGGAGCCGAACCCGGACCCGGTGGACGAGCGACCGTTCACCCTGGTTGTGCGGGACACCACCCGACGAATTGATCTCCTGCGGATGTTCGTCGACCCCGCCTCGGTTCCGGTGGCCGTCGATGCCCGCGCCGTCTACTTCAACCAACCCGACAAGAGCGTGAGGATCGCCCTGGGCCGCGAGGAGTACGCCGAAGCCCCGCGTGCCGACGACATCGAGCTCGATCCCCGCCGCCTGGTCGCCGCCGCCGGACCGACCCGGGTCTACCGGATCGGAGAGAGACGACTGGAGGTCGAGCACGCCCTGTTGAACCGCTCCTTCGAGATCGCCGGAACCGGCGCCGAGCTGGCCGATGACGGGGGCTACCTCGCCACCAGGACCTACTCCGACGAGACCGCCTACGGCCGGGTGCACATCTACGAGCTGCCCAGTGGCACCGAGATCGACAACGGACTCGATTCCTCGCAGTACGTCCCCATCGACGTCGAGCTCGGTCCCCGCGACACGATCACCTATCTGCTCGCCGAGGTGGGCCCGGGCGGCGGTCCCGCCACCGACGAGGGGGGAGCGGAGCGCCTCGACCTGTTCACCTGCAACCTCTCTGAGAGGTACCTCCGCTTCGCGGTGGCCGCCGGCGATACGTCGCCGGATCGTTGCTCGGTCCAGGCGCGCATCGCCACCTCGGGAGTGGCGACCTTCCTGGGCGGCTAGGGGGACCACTAGGTTGATCCCGTGCAGCAATACCTGGATCTGGTCCGACACATCCTCGACCACGGCGTAGAGAAGGGTGACCGCACCGGCACCGGGACGAAGAGCGTCTTCGGGCACCAGATGCGCTTCGACCTGAACGCTGGCTTTCCCCTGGTGACGACCAAGAAGGTCCACACACGGTCGATCTTCGCCGAACTGCTGTGGTTCCTGCGTGGGGACACCAACGTGACGTGGCTGCAGGATCGTGGCGTCTCGATCTGGGACGAGTGGGCGGACGACTCCGGTGACCTCGGGCCGATCTACGGCTACCAGTGGCGGTCGTGGCCGACCCCGAACGGGCAACACGTCGACCAGCTCGCCGAACTCGTCGCCCGGCTACGCAGCGACCCGGACTCACGTCGCCACATCATCTCCGCGTGGAACGTCGCCGACATCCCCCAGATGGCGCTCCCGCCGTGTCACACCATGTTCCAGTTCTACGTCGCTCCCGGTGTCGACGGCGAGCCCGGCAAGCTCTCCTGCCAGCTCTACCAACGCTCCGCGGACGTGTTCCTCGGCGTGCCGTTCAACATCGCCTCCTACGCCTTGCTCACCCACATGGTCGCCCAGGTGACCGGGCTCGGGGTCGGCGACTTCGTGCACACCCTCGGTGACGCTCACCTCTACAGCAACCACCTCGAACAGGCGCGGCTCCAACTCACCCGCGAACCCCGGCCGCTTCCCCGGCTGGTGCTCGACCCCACCATCACCGACCTGGCCGACTTCGACCTCGAACACATCGCGGTCGAGGGCTACGACCCACACCCTGGGATCAAGGCTCCCATCGCCGTATGACGCCCGGTGGCAAGCGTGTGGCACTCGTCGCGGCGGTGGCCCGCAACCGGGTGATCGGCAATGGCCCGGACATCCCGTGGCGGTTGCCGGGGGAGCAGGCGCAGTTCAAGGCCCTCACGATGGGCCACATCCTGCTGATGGGACGCACGACGTACGAGTCGATCGGCCGGCCCTTGCCGGGTCGCACGACTATCGTCCTGACCACCGACGAGGCCTGGACCGCCGACGGCGTTCTGGTCGCCCACTCGGTCCAGGAGGCTCTGGCCCTGGCCGATCAGCAACCCGGCGACGTGATGGTCGCCGGCGGGGGAGCGGTCTACCGGGCCACGCTCGACCTGGCCGACGAGCAGATCATCTCCGAGGTGCCGCAGACACCCGAGGGAGACGTCCACTACCCACCCCTCGACCCAGAAGCCTGGGAGGAACAGCAACGTGAAGTCTTCGAGGGCTACGAACGCGTCCGGTGGACCCGTCGGACGTAGGTCGGCCTGATTGGATGGGTCCCATGGAACTGCGCATCTTCACCGAACCCCAACAGGGCGCCACCTACGACGACCTCCTCGCCGTCGCCCTGACCGCTGAGGAGTTGGGCTTCGACGCCTTCTTCCGCTCGGACCACTACCTCGCAATGGGCACCGACGGACTCCCGGGCCCCAGCGACGCCTGGACCACCCTGGCCGGACTGGCCCGCGACACGACCACCATCCGCCTCGGCACGATGATGACCAGCGCGACCTTCCGACACCCCGGCCCGTTGGCCATCCAGGTCGCCAATGTCGATCAGATGAGCGGTGGTCGCGTCGAGTTGGGGATCGGCGCCGGGTGGTACGAGTCCGAGCACACGAAGTACGGCATCCCCTTCCCGAGCACCGGGGAACGGTTCGATCGCTTCGAGGAACAACTCGCGATCATCACCGGCCTGTGGCGCACCCCGGCGGGGGAATCGTTCACCCACGACGGAGAGCACTACCGCGTCATCGACAGCCCCGCCCTGCCGAAGCCGACGCAGGCCTCGCCTCCGGTGCTCATCGGCGGTCTGGGCAAGAAACGCACCCCGGCCCTGGCCGCGCAGTACGCCGACGAGTTCAACCTGCCCTTCGTCGACGTCGCGACGACCGTGGCCCAGTTCGCGCGGGTTGCAGCAGCGTGCGAGGCACGCGACCGCGATCCGGCCAGCATGATCTGGTCCAACGCACTGGTCCTGTGCGTTGGAGCCGACGAGGCCGAGTTCCGGCGTCGGGCCGCGGTGATCGGACGCGAGCCGGACGAGTTGCGTCAGAACGGCATCGCCGGCACGCCCTCCGAGGCGCTCGCCCGGATCGAGGAGTACCGCGCCGCAGGCGCCGAGCGGATCTACCTCCAGGCCCTGGATCTGGCCGACCTCGACCATCTGCGGTTGGTGGCGGCTGAGGTCATGTCGGCCCTGTCCCGATAGCCTGCGCACCATGAGTTCTCCCTCGGCCCCGTTCGGACGGGTCCTCACCGCCATGGCCACGGCGTTCCGCCCCGACGGCACCGTGGACACCGAGCAGACCGCCCGGATCGCCGCCTACCTGGTGGACCATGGACACGACGGGGTCGTGGTCTCCGGCACCACCGGTGAATCGCCGACCACCACGGTCGCCGAGGACGGCGAGATCCTCCGCGTCGTGCTCGAGGCCGTGGGCGACCGAGCCCAGGTCGTGGCGGGGGTCGGGACCAACTCCACCGCCCACTCGGTCGAACTGGCCGAACAGGCCGCGAAGCTCGGTGCCCACGGAGTGCTGCTGGTGACGCCGTACTACAACAAGCCGAGCCCGGCCGGGGTCCTGCACCACTTCAAGAGCGTCTGCGACGTCTCCGACCTGCCCGTCATGCTCTACGACGTGCCCGGTCGCACCGGAACCCAGATCTCCATGGCGACGTACGCCGAGGCCATCACCTGGCCGCAGGTCGTCGCGGTCAAGGACGCCGTCGGGGACTTCGCCCGCGGGGTCCGCCTCACCCAGATGGGGTACGCCGTCTACTCCGGTGACGATGTCGCCAACCTCGCGTGGCTGGCCCACGGCGCCGCGGGCTTCGTGTCCGTCGCCGGGCACGTGGCGGGCAACGAGCTCAAGGCGATGAGCGATGCCTTCCACGCCGGCGATCACGCCGAGGCCCTGGCGGTCTTCACCCGGATCCTCCCCGCCATCGACGCGGTGATGGGGGTCGAGAACTACGGGGCCACCACCGCGAAGGCGGGCCTCGAACTGCTCGGGGTGCTCGACAACCGCCGGGTCCGGGGTCCTCTCGTGGCCCTCGACGACGCCGAGGTCGCCGCTCTCCGGCGCGGCCTGACGACCTCCGGGCTACTACCCACCGACTGACCAAGGCACCCATCCGGTGCGTTGACACCCGGACGAAGGACCACTGTGAGCCACCCGTACCCCGACCTGACCACCCCGCCACCACTGAAACCGGGGGGCCTACGCGTCACCGCCCTCGGCGGTCTCGGGGACGTCGGACGCAACATGACCGTCTTCGAGTACGCCGGACGGTTGCTGATCGTGGACTGCGGCGTGCTCTTCCCCGAGGACCACCACCCGGGGGTCGACCTGATCCTTCCGGACTTCGACAGCATCCGGGACCGCCTCGACGACGTCGAGGCTCTGGTGTTGACCCACGGTCACGAGGACCACATCGGGGCGACGCCGTACCTCCTGCGCGAGCGGGGCGACATCCCGTTGGTCGGCTCTCAACTGACGCTGGCGCTTCTCGACAGCAAGTTGCGGGAGCACCGCCTGCGCGAGACCGTGCACCACCAGGTCGCCGAGGGCGACACCTTGCAACTGGGCCCCTTCGAGCTCGAGTTCATCGCAGTGAACCACTCGATCCCCGACGCGTTGGCGATCGCGATCCGCACCGGCGCCGGGCTGGTCCTGCACACCGGCGACTTCAAGATGGACCAGCTGCCCCTCGACGGTCGGATCACCGACCTACGGGCGTTCGCACGCCTGGGCGAGGAGGGGGTCGATCTGTTCCTCACCGACTCCACCAACGCCGAGGTCCCGGGCTTCACCACGTCAGAGAAGAACATCGCCCCGGTGCTCGAGCAGACCTTCCAGGAGTCTGAGCAGCGGATCATCGTGGCCTGCTTCGCCTCCCACATCCACCGCGTCCAGCAGGTCCTCGACGCGGCGGTCAAACACCATCGCAAGGTCGCCTTCGTCGGCCGCTCGATGGTGCGCAACATGGCAATCGCCCGCGACCTGGGCTACCTCACCATCCCTGGCGGCGTCATGGTCGAGGCCAAGGAGTTGGCGGCGCTCCCACCGGAGCGTCAGGTCCTGATCTCCACCGGGTCGCAGGGTGAACCGCTCAGCGCGCTGAGTCGCATCGCGCAGGGCAGCCACAGTTTCGTGCACCTGGAGCAGGGAGACACCGTCATCCTCGCCTCCAGCCTGATCCCCGGGAACGAGAACGCCGTCTACCGGGTGATCAACGGGTTGGCCCGGTTGGGGGCCCGGGTGGTCCACAAGGGCAACGCGATGGTGCACGTCAGCGGTCACGCCAGCGCCGGCGAACTGCTCTACTGCTACAACATCGTGCGTCCTCGCAACGTGCTGCCCGTCCACGGCGAGATGCGGCACATGCTGGCCAACGCGGCGCTCGCGCGCCAGACCGGCATCGAGAACATCGTGATCGCCGAGGACGGTGTCGTGGTGGACCTGGTCGATCGGGTCGCGTCCATCGCCGGCAAGGTCGACTGCGGCTACGTCTTCGTCGACGGAACCTCGGTCGGCGACGTCACCGAGTCGGATCTCAAGGACCGACGTATCCTCGGTGAGGAAGGTTTCATCTCGATCATCGTGGTCGTCGATTCGGTCACCGGGACGGTCTCGGGCGGTCCCGAGATCCACGCCCGGGGCAACGCCCTGGAGGGCGAGGACTTCTCCGACATCAAGGAATCGGTCACCGAGGCCCTGAACCAGGCGATCGCCGAGGGCACCACCGACCACTACTCCCTGCAACAGATCGTACGCCGCACCGTGGGCCGCTGGGTCAGCCGTAAGCACCGCCGCCGCCCCATGATCATCCCCGTGGTGGTCGAGGCGTAGCTCTCCAACACAGACCCAGCACCACGAACAGACCCAGCACCACGAACAGGGCCCCGCCGGAGAATCGGCGGGGCCCTGTCGGTTCAGTGCTGGATCAGAAGATCCGGAAGTTCACCACGTCGTGGCTGTTGCGGAACTTCTTGTTGCCGTGGAACCGCACGTAGAGGATGCGCTCCCCGCGGATGAGGTTCTTGCGGATGAGGATCTTCACCTTGCCGTTCGTGTCGAGTTTGCCGAAGCCGACCCGACTTCCACCGGTGAAGATCTTGACCCGCCCGCGGGGGCTGATCTGCGGGAAGCCCTTGGTGCGGACCTTGACCCGGACCTTGAAGTCCTTGCCGAACTTCACGACCTTCTGGGACTTCGCGGTGGTGTTGGTGACGTAGGTCGCCGGCGGCGGGGGAGGGGTGACGATCTCGTCGCACACACTCACCGTGAGGTTGTCGACGTACCAACCGTCGACGCCGCCACACCCGTCGCGACCGACGGCCAGACGGAGCTGCATCGTGTCGCCGGACGCGACGCCGAGGGCCTCGAGGTCGACCTGGGACTCACCCCAGCTGCCGGTGACTTCGCCTCCGTCGGTGCCGGTGAATCCGTCCTGGCCGGCCAGTGGGTTGGTGTTCCCCGCCGCCTCGGTGAAGATCTCGCCGGGTGCGTTGAATGTGTAGGCGTCGGCCGGGATGGGCGCGAAGTCTGCACCGTTGAGCGAGACCTGCACGTTGCCACCGTCGTAGCCGCCCTCGAGGGCGACGTAGTGCTCGAAACTCAGTCGAGGAGCGTTGAGCGTGCCGGACGGCATCGTGAAGGACGGGCCGGTGATGAAGTCGGCGCTGGAGAAGTCGTTCTCTCCGTCGCCGGAGCAGTCGCCCGTGTCCCCGGCGGGACCGTAGGCCACGCCCCCGCGGTGGTTCCCGGGTGCGTCACTGGTGGCCTCCCACGGAGCGCCGAAGCCGCCCCGGTACCCGCCCAGGTCAGCGAGCTTCTGGTCGGCATCCCAACCTGCGAGTCCGTCCTCGAAGTCCTCGGAGTAGACCGCGGTCGAGGTGAAACCCTCACCACACACGGCCGGCGAACCGGCCTCGAGGAGGGGCTGGAAGTCGCACTTGGCGGGCGGCGTCCGCATCTCGGTGGCCGTGATCGCCGCAGTGACGGTGCCACAGTCCGAGGCCGTGATCGGCTCGGCGAGGATCGGCGTCGCGTCCGGGGTGGTGGTCAGCGTGTTGATGGACTGACCGATGAGGTCGGCACAGGAGGCCTCCAGGCCGTCGGCCGCAGCGACGAAGTTGGACCCGGGGGTCAGATAGTTCGTCTGTGCCCTGAACCAGATCGCGGCGGCCTTGTCCAGGCCGATTCCGGCCATGGTCTGACCGTTGTAGTCCCCGCCGTCGACCGTCAGGGCGTAGGCGTGGTTGGGGACACCCGAGTTGCTGTGCACGCCGCCGGAGTCGGCCAGGGTGGGGTCGCACCTGTACTCGGCGTCGGTCACCTTGCCGGGATGGCCGTAACAGGTCGGTGTCCACATGTCGCGGATCGCCCCACCGAAGGCCGTGGTCTTCTCGCCGATGAGCCAGCGGGTCGAGGGGGTGCGGCTGGTGGGGTCCTCGACGGCGATCGACACGTTTGAGGTGTCCGCGGACTTGAAGCGCAGGCCGTCCTCGTAGGTCACCATGAAGCCGGAGATGGAGGAGTCTCCACCGACCGCGTACGGCAGGTCACCGGGGACGTTGTTCCCGATGATGATGCCGGTTGCACCGGCCGCCTCGGCGTTGGTCACCTTCGTCTGGAAGGGGCAGGCGCCCCGGTCGACGTAGGCGTACTTGTCAGCGATGTCCGCGGCGTTGGTGAACGGAGCGCAGCCGTCGGTGGTGCTGCCACTGGCGTCGTCGTCGGTGGCGACCTGGACGTCGGCGTCTTCCGGCGTCGTCGAGTAGCCGTCGCCGAAGGCGGCTTCCACGGCCTGGCACGGACCCGCCACATCGGCCGGGGAGTTGATCACGACGGTCAACCCGGCGTCGGCGGTCGGATCGCACTCACCGTCGGGTCGTTTGGCGTCGAACATCTCGCCGGCGTCGTCGCGACCGTTGATCAGGTCGACGGTCTCACCCCAGACATCGGAGTAGGACTCGCTCAGGGCGCCGGCCTGGTACTGGTAGATCAGACCCGAGGTGTACTCGGTGTAGGCGTGGCCCCACTCGTGGGAGACCACGTCGTCAGAGGTCACCCCGTCGCAGTAGTTGGTCGTGGCGCCGTTCCAGTTGGCGTTCGGGCACCTGATGCGGGGGTCGTTGTTGACCGTGAGCATCGGGGCGCCCTCGGCGTCGTAGGAGTCCCGACCGAAGGCGTTGAAGTAGAGCCAGTAGGAGTCGCCAGCGGTGTTGACCAGGTTCTGCTGGTCGCCGTTCAGGTCACCGGGGAGAGGGTCACCCTCGGTCCAAACCGGAGTAGTGGCAGGAGAGTTCTCGTAGAGCTCGCGATCCAGGGCATCGGCCACCATCGAGTAGCGGTTGACGAGCTTGCCGGTGTTGGCGTCGAAGATGAGCATCTCGCGGATGTTGGCTCTGTTGCTGACCTCGACGGTGTAGGCGAGGATCGACTCGCCGGCCTCACCCTTGAGAGCACCGGTGCGGTAGACCACGAGCGTGGTCGCGGCGGCCTTGATGCCGGACAGATCTGCGGGCTTCGAAGTCCCCTCGCCGGTCGGCGGGTCGCTGCGGACCCAGCCCAGGGCGGTCTTCTCGATGGCCGAGGCGGACTTGCGGGGGGTCACGGAGAGCTTCAGATCGGGGACGGCGAAGCCGTTCACCGAGGTCAGGGCGCCATCGGAGGTGAAGTTGGCCTTCAGCCGCGAGGCGAAAACCTCGACACCTTGGTACTTCTGTACGTAGGTCACTGTGGTGCCGAGGTCGTTGCGGTCGACCGCGGTCTGCACCAACTCGGAGGGCCGCGCACCGAAGGCTGCGGCGAAGTCGCCGAGGTAGGCGTCCGCCTTCGCTACTGCGTTCGCCCGGCCGTCACCCTCCATGTTCGGAAGCAGGTCCGCGGTGCGTCCCTTGGCCCGGATGAAGGAAACGGCCCCGGTCGAGGTCTCCCGGCTGATGGCGATATCGCCGTCGGCGTCGCTGCGCATCTGCTTCACCAGCGAGTCGTCTGCGGCAGCGGAGCTGGGCGCCGGTGGCGCGGCGGGGGCACCCTGGGCAAGCGGCACAGCGGCGAGACTCGCTCCCATGATCGCCAAACTGAGGCCCGTTTTGAGCCCAGCCCTGAAAAACTTCACTTGTTCCTTCTTTCCGAGATAACTGATGCGTGGGGCCTACGGGGGTGATGGTGATCTGGCCCACGTCGGGGGAACTCTAGGGAGGGCGCCGGTCGGGGCGCCAGAGCGACGCGCGATCAATGTCGTTCCGTTACCGACAGTTCCGTCCGAGCTGGGGATTCAGGTCCGTTCGCGACACGCAAGGTGTGATGCGTGGGGCTGGTGTGACGGTGGCCTAGGTTGAAGAGCATGGCGACCCGTACGTCTTCCCCGCCGGGTTCGCGCAGCAAGAGCACGACGACTTCACGATCTGGCGCTGGTGCGTCGGGGCGTGGAGGGACCGGCTCGAGCACGCGGACACGGAGTACGAAGAAGAAACCGACCACCCGTTCCTCGACGAGCCCATCGGGCCCGTCGGGCAAACGCGCCCCGGCCAAGAAGGCGGCCGCCAAGAGAGCACCTGCGAAGAAGGCTCCGGCCAAGAAGACAGCAGCCCAGCGCCCGGCTCCGCGTGCGGTGCGTAACGGTCCTGGACCTGTCGCTCGGGTGTTCGCCGCGGCGTTCCGCGCGATCGCGGCGCTCTGGCTGAGTGTGGCGCACGGCCTGGGTGCTGCCCTGCGGGGCATCGGTCACACCGCCCAGGACCTGGAGCCGGAGCAGCGGCGTGACGGTGCTGGGCTCTTCCTGATCGGCACCGCGGTGATCGTCGGGGCCGCAGTGTGGTTCGAGATCCCTGGCGGGGTCATGGAGTTCGTACGCACCGTCATCGCCGGCAGCGTCGGCAAGGTGGCTTTCCTGATGCCCCTGGTCATCGTGTTCGCCGGTTGGCGCGTGATGCGCGATCCCGTCCACCAAGGTCCGGCCGGTCGCCAGATCGTCGGCTGGTCAGCACTGGTGCTGGGGCTGCTGGGCATCGTCCACATCGCCAACGGGAGTCCCCGGCCTGTGGCTGGGGACACCTCGAGCCTGCGGGAGGCCGGGGGAGCGGTTGGCTTCATCGTGTCCTCGCTGCTGATCGACCTGCTCCGATCGCCCTACGTCGTGGTCCCCCTACTGGTGCTGCTCGTGGTGTTCGGGGTCCTGGTGATCACCGCGACGCCTATCTACCGGGTCCCGGACAAGATCGCCGACCTGCGCGACCGCGCCCTGGGCGCGAACCACTACGCGGAGGACGGCCACCTGGCCGGGGCAGAACCGGAGGAGATCGACCCCGACATGGGTGATCCCGCCTACGACAGTCCCGTGTTGAGCGCCCGAGAAACACGTAAGCGCGCCAAGCAGGACGCCATCGACGTCGCCCTCGAGCAGTCGGACGCGGCCGAAGCGGCCAACGACCAGCGTGAGGCTGAGTCGGAGGAGCAGGAGTCTCCTTCGCAGCACGCGCTCACCGCGACCGCCGAACGGCCGAAGATCAAGGCCGAGCGACCCGTCGAAGCCACCTCCGAGGACTTGGAGCCGCCGCCGCACACGCCGATCCCGCAACGGGTCGAGCAGTTGTCCCTGTCCGGGGACGTCACCTACTCCCTGCCCGAGAATGGCGTTCTCAAGCCGGGTTCGGTGCACAAGGCCAAGTCCAAGGCGAGCGACGCCGTCGTCGACCGGCTCACCAGTGTGTTGGAGGAGTTCGGCATCGACGCCCAGGTCACGGGGTACACCCGCGGCCCGACCGTGACCCGCTACGAAGTCGAACTCGGCCCCGGCATCAAGGTCGAGAAGGTCACGGCCCTGTCGAAGAACATCGCCTACGCGGTGGCCTCGGCGGACGTGCGGATCCTCAGCCCGATCCCCGGCAAGTCCGCGATCGGGATCGAGATTCCCAACCTGGACAAGGAGGTCGTCTCCCTCGGGGACGTCCTGCGCTCACCCACCTCCCGCGGCGATCACCACCCGATGGTCTGCGGGCTCGGCAAGGACGTCGAGGGCGGTTTCGTCGTCGCGAACCTGGCGAAGATGCCGCACCTGCTCGTGGCCGGTGCTACCGGCTCCGGTAAGTCGAGTTTCATCAACTCGATGATCACCTCGGTGCTCATGCGCTCGACCCCCGATGAGGTCCGGATGATCATGGTCGACCCCAAGCGGGTCGAACTGAACGCTTACGAGGGTGTTCCTCACCTGATCACCCCGATCATCACCAACGCCAAGAAGGCGGCCGAGGCGTTGCAGTGGGTGGTCCGCGAGATGGACCTGCGCTACGACGATCTGGCCAACTTCGGCTTCCGCCACATCGACGACTTCAACAAGGCGGTGCGCGCGGGCAAGGTCGAGGTGCCGGCGGGCAGCGAACGTGAGCTGACGCCGTACCCCTATCTGTTGGTGATCGTGGACGAGCTGGCGGACCTGATGATGGTCTCGCCGCGTGACGTCGAGGACTCGGTCGTCCGGATCACCCAGCTGGCCCGGGCCGCCGGGATCCACTTGGTCCTGGCCACCCAACGACCCTCGGTCGATGTGGTGACCGGATTGATCAAGGCCAACGTCCCCTCCCGGCTGGCCTTCGCGACCTCGTCGCTGGCCGACAGCCGGGTCATCCTCGACCAGCCCGGCGCCGAGAAGCTGGTCGGTCAGGGTGATGGGTTGTTCCTGCCGATGGGGGCCTCCAAGCCCGCTCGTATCCAGGGCGCCTGGGTCACCGAGGCCGAGATCGCCCAGGTCGTGCAGCACTGCAAGGGACAGTTGCAGCCCTCCTACCGGGAGGACGTGACGGTCCCCGCGGCGAGCAAGCGCGCCCTGGACGACGACATCGGGGACGACCTCGACCTGGTGGTCCAGGCCATCGAGCTGGTGACCTCCACCCAGTTCGGATCGACCTCGATGCTGCAGCGCAAGCTGCGGGTCGGTTTCGCCAAGGCCGGTCGCCTGATGGACATCCTCGAGAGCCGCGGCATCGTCGGTCCCAGTGAGGGTTCCAAGGCTCGTGATGTGTTGATCAAACCCGATGAGGTGGATTCAGTGATCGCAGTGATCCAGGGAGAAGCGTGATGGCAGCCATGTCTGAGAAGTCCATGTCTGAGGAGAGCACGAGCACGACCGCGACGGGCTCCGTGCTCGAAGCGGACGACCGCGTCGAGGCGATCGAGGGCCTCGAGCAGTTGGAGATCCGTCGTCGACCCGGACTGTCCGCAGGGGTGGCCGTGAGTGCCACCGTGGTGGCTCTGGCCTACCTGACCCGCGTGATCACCGGCGAGCCGACCTGGCTCGACTGGGTGGTTCTCGGCGTGCTCACGGTGATCGCCGGCACCTACGCCGCACTCCTGGCCGACTCCCGTGCGCCCTTGTTGATCGCCGATGAGCAGGGCGTGCGAGTACGCCGAGGCGCGACATGGCGGGGTATCGCCTGGGCGGACATCCCGCAGGTCGAGCATCACCCCAGCCGCGGGCTCTTCCGCGACGGACTGGTGGTCATCAACTCCCGCGACGCCGGCGTCGAGGAGGACATCACGCTGCGGTTGTCGGTGGCGACCCGGATCGTAGGGACGTCACCCGAGGTGTTCACCGACTCGCTGGCCGCGATGAGCGGACCGGACACGGCGGTGCTGGAACTGCGTGAATCCGAGCCCGTCACCGCACCGGACAACGAGTACGACGACTTCTGGAACGGTGAGACGGCCGACTGGTCGCAGGTGTCCCAACCCGAACCCGAGTCGTCGCCGGAGCCTGAGGTCGACGACGAGATCGTGGAAGCCGAGCCAGAGCCCGAGCCCGAACCGATCCGCGCGAGCATGACCCCGGCCCCGCTGCGCAGCCTGATCTCCGGCGTACGGGCCGAGATCACGCGTCATCGTGAGCCCGCCTCGAGCCCCGAGGTGGCTGCGCGGGCGACCGAGGGGTCGACCGCGCTCAACCTGTCGCTGAACGACACGGCGGTCCGACTGCCTGAGAACGACGAGTTACGGCGTGCCGAGCCCGAGATGACCGATCTGATCCCTGCGATCGCACTGCCCGCCGTCGAGGAACTGCCCGCCGTCGAGGAACTGCCCGATCCGGTGATCGGGCCAGTTCTGGCCGCAGCCCGGGAGCGCATCGGCCTGAGTGTCGATGCGGTCGCCGAGCGCACCCGGATCCGTCCCCACGTCATCGAAGCCATCGAGGTCGACGACTTCGCTCCCTGTGGTGGCGACTTCTACGCCCGCGGCCACCTGCAGACCCTGGCCCGCGTCCTGGGGGTCGAGTCCGGCCCGCTGCTCGCTCAGTACGCCGAGCTCTACGCCCACGCCCCCATCGACCCGCGGCGTGTGTTCGAGGCCGATCTGGCCACCGGTTCCAGCGGGTCCATCCGCGGCACGCGCGGCGGCCCGAACTGGTCGGTGCTCATCGCCGCGGTGATGACCGTGGTGCTGATCTGGTCGGTGGCGCGCCTGATTACCGACAACCCTGCTGCGATCGAACCCGAGGCTCCTCGGCTCAACCCGAGCGGCGGCCTGAACAGCGGCGCGTCCGTGGCGCCCGAGGTTCCGGTCGTACTCACCGCGTCCGGTGGGGGAGCCCGTGTCATCGTCCGCAACGGCAGCGAGATCGTGTTCAACGGTGCCATCGCGTTCGGCCAGACCACCACCGTGCAGGTCTCGCCCCCGATCCGGATCAGCTCCACCGACGGTTCGTTGCGCGTCAGCGTCGACGGTGACGACCGCGGCGCCATGGGGGAGACCGGCCAGGAGGCCCAGGCGACGTACGTCGTGCGATGAATCACCCCCACGGGGTGACGTCGGCTTTCGGCGTACGTCGGCCGGTGCAGGCATACTCAACACCCTGATGACCACTCCTGCGCCGCCCGACTCCGACCTACTCGCCGTCTCCATGCTCACCTTGGGATGCGCGCGCAACGAGGTCGACTCCGAAGAGCTCGCTGGACGCCTGGCCGCCGGGGGATTCCGCCTGGTCGATGACCCCGCCGAGGCGGACACCGTCATGGTGAACACCTGCGGCTTCGTGGAGGCGGCGAAGAAGGACTCGGTCGACGCTCTCCTGGAGGCCGCCGACCTCAAGGAGACCGGCCGCCCGCAGGCCGTCGTGGCCGTCGGCTGCATGGCCGAGCGCTACGGCAAGGAACTGGCCGAGTCCCTCCCCGAGGCCGACGCCGTGCTCGGCTTCGACGACTACGACGACATCGCCGCCAAGTTGCGTTCGATCCTGGCGGGCGACAAGCAGCACCCCCACACGCCCTCGGACCGACGAAAGTTGCTCCCGATCAGCCCCAGCGCGCGTCAGCCCGCCGCGGACCTGGCCCCGGTCGAGCCCATCAGCCCGACCCGTCGCCGCCTCGATCACGGGCCGATGGCGCCGCTGAAGTTGGCCAGCGGCTGCGACCGCCGGTGCACCTTCTGCGCCATCCCCAGCTTCCGGGGCTCCTTCGTCAGTCGTCGTCCCAGCGACGTCCTCCACGAGGGCCAGTGGCTGGCCGAGCAGGGGGCGCGCGAACTCTTCCTGGTCTCGGAGAACTCCACGTCCTACGGCAAGGACCTCGGCGACCTGAGGTTGCTGGAGACGATGCTGCCGGAGTTGGCGGCGATCGACGGTGTCGGGCGCGTGCGGGTCTCCTACCTCCAACCGGCCGAGACGCGACCGGGCCTGGTCGAGGCGATCGCGACCACACCGGGGGTTGCGTCGTACTTCGACCTGTCTTTCCAACACGCCAGCCCCACGGTGCTGCGCCGGATGCGTCGCTTCGGCGACCCGGACAGCTTCCTCGGCCTGCTCGAGCAGGTGCGGTCCCACGATCCTCACGCCGGGGTCCGTTCCAACGTGATCGTCGGCTTCCCCGGCGAGACCGAGGAGGACTTCGCGGTCCTCTGCGACTTCCTCCAGGCCGCTCGACTCGACGTCACGGGAGTGTTCGGCTACTCCGACGAGGACGGCACCGAGGCGGAGGCGTTCACCGACAAGTTGGATGAGGACGAGGTCCTGGCCCGGGTGCAGGAGTTGTCCTCCCTGGTCGAGGAGCTCACCTCGCAGCGCGCCGAGGAGCGCATCGGCGAGACCGTCGAGGTGCTGATCGAGTCCGTCGAGGACGGCGAGACCATCGGTCGCGCCGCTCAGCAGGGCCCCGAGGTCGACGGCACGACCCTGCTCGTGGGTGCGTCCGAGGACGCCGACCTGCGCGTGGGCCAGTTCGTCACCGCCGTGGTCGAGGCCACCGACGGGGTCGACCTCATCGCTCACGTGGTGGGAGAGCCCCGATGAGTGACCCCAAGCCGGTCAGCAACTTCAACCTGCCCAACGCGCTGACCACCCTGCGCATCGTGCTGGTGCCTTTCTTCGGCGCGGCGCTGTTGGTCGACGGGGGAGACTCGGTCACCTGGCGCATCGTGGCGTTCGTGATCTTCACCGTCGCGATGGTCACCGACAAGATCGACGGGGACATCGCCCGGGCACGCGGGCTGGTCACGAACTTCGGCAAGATCGCGGACCCCATCGCCGACAAGGCCATGACGGGCATGGCACTGATCGCGTTGTCGGTCGCCGGCGATGTCTGGTGGTGGGTGACGATCGTGGTGCTGCTGCGCGAGTGGAGCGTGACCCTGCTGCGGTTGTCGATCCTCAAGCACGTGGTGATCGCCGCCTCGCAGAGCGGCAAGATCAAAACCATGCTGCAAGCCTGTGCCCTCGGATTCCTGGTGCTGCCGCTGCCGCACGGTGGCGCTCACGGTGGGGCCTTCGACCTGTTCGGCTTCCCGGGCGAGGCGCTGTTCTACGCCTCGCAGGTCCTGTTGGCCGCGGCGGTCGCGATGACGATGTGGTCGGGATTCGAGTTCTTCCGTGACGTCTGGCGTCAGCGGGCTGACCTCAAGCAGTCTTCCACGCGGCATTAATCAGCGCCGCAAGAAGTATTCGCAAGATCTAGTGAACTTCTAGGTAACGGTGTTACCGGAGGGGTACCGCTGGGTCACTTCGGAGGGTTAGGGTCCGGTTCAGCCCGCTTCTGGGTACCCACCACCCCTCGGAAGGTCCATACCTGTGCTGTTCCAATCCCGGGTTCGTACGCGTTCCCTCGTGGCAAGTCTCGGTCTAGGTCTTGTCATCACCCCCTTGACGGGGATCGCTCTCTCTCCCGCCCAAGCGGCCGATCCGGTCAACGTGACCCTGTTGGCTACCAACGACTTCCACGGCCGCATTCAGAAGGACGGCAGCCAGGCCGGTGCCGCGATCCTGGCCGGCTACGTGAAGCAGTCCCGGATCTCCAACCCCAACACGATCTTCGCCGCCGCTGGCGACCTGATCGGCGCCTCGACCTTCGCGTCCTTCGTCGCTCAGGACAAGCCGACCATCGACGCCCTCAACGAGGCGGGTCTGGATGTGTCGGCGGTTGGCAACCACGAGTTCGACCAGGGGTACGACGACCTGATCAACCGGGTGATGGCGCCGTTCGACGCGGACACCAACCCCACGGGCGGGGCCGAGTGGGCCTACATCGGCGCCAACGTGAAGATGCGGGCCTCCGGGGACTCGGCGCTCGACCCGACGTACGTCCAGAGCTTCGGTGAGGGCGCTTCGGAGGTCGAGGTCGGCTTCGTCGGTGCCGTCACCGAGGACCTTCCTTCGCTCGTGACGCCGGACGGGATCGCCGAGATCGAGGTCACCGACATTCCCACCGCGGTCAACGCGGAGGCGGACCGGCTCAAGTCCGAGGGCGTCGACGTCATCGTCACGCTCGTCCACGAAGGCGCCCCCAGCACGGACTGCGACGCCATGGACGACGACCCGACCTCCAAGTTCGGCGAGATCGTCACCGGTCTCAACGACAACGTCGACGCCATCGTCTCCGGGCACACCCACCTGGCCTACGACTGCTCGTTCGCGGTCGAGGGCTGGTCCGAGCGTGCGGTCACCGAGCGTCCGGTCGTCTCGGCCGGCCAGTACGGCACGAACCTGAACCGGCTCGAGCTGTCCATCGACCCCGAGACCCAGGACCTGCTGTCGGTCGACACCTCGATCGTTCCGCTGCTGCCCGCCGGAGGTCCCGCCGCACCGGCGGACCCGGCCACGGCAAAGATCGTCCAGGACGCCGTCGACGAGGCCGAGGTCAAGGGTTCGGTCAAGATCGGTGAGCTGGCCGGAGCCTTCGACCGCTCCCGGACGGCCGATCTCAAGGACTACCGCGGTGGGGAGTCCACGCTGGGCAACCTGGTGGCGGAGATCCAGCGTTACGCCACCCGCACTCCCAGCGCCGGGGGTGCCCAGATCGCCTTCATGAACCCCGGTGGACTGCGCGCCGATCTGCGCGGCAAGAACGAGGGCGGCTACCCCGCCGACCTCACCTTCAAGCAGGGCGCAGATGTCCAGCCCTTCGCCAACACCCTGGTCAACATGGACCTCACCGGGTCCCAGCTCAAAACCATCCTCGAGCAGCAGTGGCAGCCCGCGGGCTCCAGCCGGCCGTTCCTGCGGATGGGAATCTCCAAGGGCTTCGACTACACCTACGACCCGACCGCCTCGCAGGGCAACCGGGTCATGTCGATGACGCTCAATGGGACCCCGATCCGTGCGGCCGCCGACTACTCGGTCACCGTGAACTCCTTCCTGGCCTCAGGGGGCGACAACTTCCTGGAGTTCGCCAACGGGGCCGCTGTTCAGGACACCGGTAAGACGGACCTGGTCGCCACCACGGAGTACCTCGAGGTGTTCGCCTCGGAGCCACTACCTGTCGATTACTCGCAGGTCTCCGTCGGGGTCGCCTTCCCCGATGGTGCGCCCACGACACCGCTCGACACCGGTGACACCGTCAAGATGGACCTGTCCTCGCTCGCGATGACCGGTCCGACCGACGTCACCGACGACGAGGTCACCGTCTCCCTCGACGGCACCGAGTTGGGCACCTTCCCGGTCGACAACACCCGCGGGACCGACCTGTTCGACAACTACGGCACCGCTTCGGTGAACGTCACGATCCCCGACTACAGCGACAAGCCCGCTGGCCTCACCGTGACCGGTGCTGCCACCGGAACGAAGGCGGAGATCCCGCTGGACTTCGCGGCCCACGAGCCTGCTGTGGTCGCCGGCAAGGTGACGGCGGACCGCAAGCCCAAGAAGGTCTACCGCGGCAAGACCCGCGTGCGGATCAAGATCGAGGTCGACGCTGGAGGTGAGCCCGCCGCCGGTGGGGTCAAGGTATTCGCGGGCGGTAAGAAGTACCTCCGGTCGCTGAAGCCCAACGGCAAGATCACCGTCCGACTGCGTCCCTACTACACCACCGGCAAGAAGCGCGTGCGGGTGAAGTACGTCGGGAACGCCACCACCACCCAGGACACGCAGATCGTCAAGCTGTACGTCCGACGCAACAAGTAGCAAGCACTTCCCGATGCCGCGGTGCCTGTCGTCCATGACGGGCACCGCGGCGCCGGTCGATCGTTTCTGCATCAGCTGCTCCTGCCTCGCCCATCTCCGTTTCTCTCATGCTTCTCGGAAGGCTTCGTCATGCCCTCACCGCTTCACCTAGGAACCACCGCCATGGCCGGTCTGGCCCTGACGCTCTCCGCATTCGCGATCACCCCGGCCGCCACGGCCGCCAGCTCGGCCCTGGTCATCAACGAGGTGTACGGCGGCGGTGGCAACAACGGCGCCCCCTTCGACGCCGACTTCGTCGAGTTGAAGAACAACGGGACCAGCGCCGTCAGCCTCGACGGCCTGGCGATCCAGTACCGCTCCTCCGGTGGGAGCAGTGGCGGCGTGGCCGCCATCAACGGCTCCGTGGAGCCCGGTGCCACCTTCCTGGTTCAGGTCGGGACCCCCGGCAGCAACGGCTCGCCGCTGCCCTCCCCGGACCTGGTCACGACCCAGGCCCTGGCGATGTCCGGCAGCAACGGCCAGGTGTTCCTCCTGCCCGACACCACGGCGTACGCCGGCCCGGCCGGTGACATCGCCGGCAGCGCAGCAGTGGTCGACATGGTCGGCTACGGCTCGGCCACCACCTTCGAGACCGCAGCCACGGCCGGGTTGAGCAACACGACCTCCGCCGAACGCACCGCAGTGGACGCAGACGACAACAGCAGCGAGTTCGCCGCCGGCGCACCGACGCCCACTCCCAGCGGCGCGGACCCGGACCCCGATCCGGATCCAGAGCCCGTCGAGGTCTCCATCGCGGAGATCCAGGGCACCGGTGCAGCCAGCCCGCTGGTCGGCGACGACGTGGTGACCCGCGGGGTCGTCACCGCAGCCTTCCCCGAGGGCGGGTTCAACGGTTTCTACCTGCAGACCCCCGGAGCGGGAACCCCTGAAGCCTCCGACGCCGTCTACGTCTTCGGCTCCGCGTTCGTCGGGGACGTCGCCGTGGGTGACTACGTCGAGGTCACCGGTGAGGTCGCCGAGTTCTCGGGTCTGACCGAACTCCTGCCCGCCACCGACGGGATCACCGTCCTGGAAGAGAGTGTCGAGACCCCCGTGGCCGAGACCGTCCTCCCGGTGGCTGCCGACCGCGAGGTCCACGAGGGTGAACTCTTCGCACCCACTGAGGACTACACGGTCACCAACACCTTCTCCACCAACCAGTTCGGCGAGGTCGGTCTGGCCCGCGGCAACAAGCCGCTGATCCAGCCCACCGATGTCGAGGACGCGCAGACCGGCGACATCGCCAGGGTCGAGGCTGACAACGCCGACCGCGCCGTCACCCTGGACGACGGGGCCAGCATCAACTTCCTGCCCTTCGGCGGCGGCGACAACCAGGACATCCCGCTGCCGTACCTGTCACCGGAGAACCCGATCCGCGTCGGCGCTCCGGCCACGTTCACCGCTCCGGTGGTCCTGGACTACCGGTTCAGCACGTGGCGCTACCAGCCCCAGACCCAGGTCACCGCCTCCGACGACGGGCCGGCCACGTTCGAGAACACCCGGACCGATGCACCCGAGGAGGTGGGCGGCGACGTACGCCTGGCCACCTTCAACGTCCTGAACTACTTCAACACCACTGGTGAGGCCTACGAACTGGCCAGCGGGGACACCTGCTCCTACTACACCGACCGCGACGACAACCGAGTCACCGTGAACCGCTGTGGCGGGGACGGGCCCCGAGGCGCCGCTCAGGACGACGACCTGGAGCGTCAACAGGCCAAGATCGTCGCCGCCATCAACGCGCTCGACGCCGACATCGTTTCCCTCGAGGAGATCGAGAACTCGATCGCCCTGGGTGAGGCCGACCGCGACGACGCGCTCAGCGCCCTCGTGGACGCCCTGAACGACGCTGCCGGCAGCGACGTGTGGGACTTCGTCCCGACCCCGGGACCCGAGGGCCTGCCGGCCCTGGAGGACCAGGACGTCATCCGCACCGCCTTCATCTTCAAGCCCGCGGCCATCGACCTGGTCGGTGCCTCCGAAGTTTTGGTCGGATCGCCTGCCTTCTCGAACGCTCGTGAGCCCCTCGCCCAGGCCTTCAAGCTGGCCGGCGGCGAGGACGAGGACGCGTTCACCGTGGTGGTCAACCACTTCAAGTCCAAGGGTTCGGGTGCCAACGACGGCACCGGGCAGGGAAACGCCAACCCGGACCGCATCGCTCAGGCCACCGCCCTGAACACCTTCGCCGAGGAGTTCGCAGCCGACCGTGGGACCGAGGAGATCTTCCTCGCCGGAGACTTCAACGCCTACACGCAGGAAGACCCCATGCAGGTGCTCTACGACGCGGGCTACACCAACCTGGAGTCCGACACCCCCGGTGAGGTCACCTACTCGTTCTCCGGTCTGTCCGGATCCCTGGACCACGTGCTCGCCAACGACGCAGCCGTGGAACTGGTCACCGGAGTCGACATCTGGAACATCAACTCCGGTGAGTCGGTCGCCTTCGAGTACAGCCGGACCAACTACAACGTGACCGACTTCTACGCCCCCGGTCCCTTCCGGGCCTCGGACCACGACCCCGAGGTCATCGGGCTCGACCTGCCCGACGTCGCCGAGCCCCCGGCCGAGGTGGCCGTCTCCGCGGAGAAGACCAAGACGCGCTTCGGTCAGGCCGCGACCGTCCCGATCACGGTCACCGGCGACGCCGCCGATGGTCGCGTCGAGATCCGGGGTGACGACGGTGCCGTGTTGGGCCAGGCGCCTGTGGCTGGCGGGACGGCAGAGGTCGAGTTGGCGGCGAAGTCGCTGCGGCCCGGTCGCTACACCCTCGACGTCGTCTACCTCGAAGGTGACCAGACGGTCGCTGCCGGCAAGGTGCGGGTGATCGTGCGGAAGGCCAAGTCCTCCGTGACTGCTCGCACGGCACCGAGCAAGGTGCGGGAGGACAAGACCCGGGCGCTGTTGAAGATCACCGTCGAAGCCGACGGCGTACGCCCCAACGGCTTCGTCAAGATCAGGGTCCCCGGACACGGTGTGCGGGTGACCAAGGTCCGCAACGGCAACGCGAAGCTGCGATTGCCGAGGTTCAACCGGCCCGGCCAGAAGTCGGTCGGGATTCGCTACAACGGCAACACGACGGTGGGCGAGTCCTTCACCCGGTTTCGCCTTACCGTTGTGCGCTGATCGATCGTTCAGTGTCAGCTGACGACCACGTGGTCGCCGTCCACGCCGCCCTGCGCGGCGTGGACGCGACCCTGGCCACCGCCGAGTCCCTGACCGGCGGTGGCCTGGCCGCGTCGATCACCTCGGTGCCCGGCGCCTCGGACATCTACCTCGGTGGCGTGGTCAGTTACGCGACCTCGGTCAAGGTCGACCTGCTGGGGGTGGACCCCCAGATCGTGGCCCGTGCGGGCGTCGTTTCCGCCGAATGCGCCGAAGCGATGGCCGATGGGGTGCGTCGGCTGATCGGGGCCACTCACGCGCTCAGCACGACCGGCGTCGCCGGCCCCGACCGCCAGGACGGCAAGCCCGCCGGAACCGTGTTCATCGGGGTGGCCGGCCCCGGTGGGCTCACCTCGGTGGAGCTGGCGCTGGCGGGGACCCGCTCCGAGATCTCTGCCGCGACGCGAACGGCGGCACTCGGTCTTCTTCTGGACGTCCTCCGCACGGAACAACCCGATCTCGGGTAGCGTTGAGTCACTGACCGGGTGGCACAGTGTGACCCGGTGCAGGAGAAGCAGGAAGGGGAGACCGGCATGGTGCTGTTTCGTCAGCTCTTGGGTGACGTCCTCCGTGGGCGTCGTCTCGAACGAGGCATGACCCTGCGGCAGGTTTCCGCTGAGGCACGAGTCAGCCTCGGTTACATCTCCGAGATCGAACGCGGTCAGAAGGAGGCGTCCTCCGAACTGCTGTCCAGCCTCTGCGGCGCTCTGGATGCACGTCTGTCCGAAGTCCTCTCCGAGGTCTCGGTCGCGGTGGCCCAGGAAGAGGCGATGCTGATGCCTACTCGGATCCCCGTGAAGTCGATCGAACCCGGTGGCGTGGTGGCCTCGGCCGCTTGAGCAGACCCGTGTGGCCCAGCGGTCAGACGCCACTCAACGGCGGTTGGCAGCGAGGGCACCAGTACGTCAGGCGCTCGCGACCAACGGGTCCCAACTCCTCGACGACGATCTTGGTGCCGCAGCGTCGGCATGGCGTACCGACGCGTCCGTAGACCCACAGCGGCTTGCGCAGATCGCCGGTGGTCGTGCGCGTGCTTCGATCTTTGTTCTGATCCAACATTAAATGGGCCAGGCGCACCACACGGGGCAAGCGCTCCACGGTGGCGACCGGGCGGCGCGGGTCGAGGCCGCTGACGAAACACAGCTCGGACTGGAACACGTTGCCGACCCCGGCGAGGTTGCGTTGCTCGAGTAGCGCCTGGCCGATCGGCAGGCCGGGGTCGGCGCGGAGGCGGCGGAGAGCTTCGTCCTCGTTCCAGTCGGGACCGAGGAGGTCGGGGCCCAGGTGGCCTACGGCGTCCTTCTCCGCGGCCGTGGGGATGAGGTCCAGGATGCCCAGGCTGAAGCCGACCGCGACCCGGTCGTCGGTGGTCAGGACGATCCGAGCTTGGTACTCCGGAAGCCGCCACGAGGCTCCGGGGCGGAAGGTCCGCCAGATCCCCTCCATCTTGAGGTGTGAGTGGATGGTCCAGTCACCGGTCTCGTGGGCGATGCGCGTCAGGAGGTGCTTGCCGCGGCTGATCGTGCTCAACACCTCCCCGCCGGACAGATCGCTCAGCGCGTAGCGCGGGACGCGGAAGTCACTGGAGATCAACGTCTTCCCGGTGAGTTCACGCTCGAGCGATCGGGCCGCGCGCCAGACGGTGTCGCCCTCAGGCACGGAACCGCAGCCCTCTGGGGGTGGCGATGAATCCCGCTGCGGCCAGTGCCTCCCGCAGGGGGGTGGAGCCCGACCCGAGGAGGGCCGACCCGTCGGCCTTCTCGACCGTGATCTTGCCCAGGGACCCGCTGCGCGCGGTCTGGGCCAGGGCCAGGGCCGCGGGGTTGAGCAGGTCGGGGTCCTCGGTCCACGTCAACAACGTGCGGCCGCCTCGCTCGATGTAGAGCACCAACCGACCGTCGAGCAGCACCACGATCGCGCCCGCCTTGCGCCCCGGCCGGTGACCGCCGTCGCCGGGAGGCCAGGGGAGGGCTGCGCCGTACGGGTTCGCTGGGTCGGTGGCGGCCATTGCCGCCGCCGTCAGGAGATGGTCGGCCGGGAGTTCGGCGAAGGTGCGCAACCGGTCGATGGCCCCGGACGTGCCGAACTGCGCCGCCCCCAGTCCTTCGACGAAGTAGCCGCGACGGCATCGCCCGGCCTCCTCGAAGGCGGACAGGACCTTGTACGTCGCCGCGAATCCACCCGGGACCCGCTCGGACACGGCGGCCCCACGCAGGACGACTCCGTGCCGGTCCAGGAGGTGCTCGGCGCTGGCCGCAGCCCGTTTGGTGGGATCGGTCTCGATGCTCGGCAGGAGGGCCCAGCGCCCGGCGGTCTCCGGGGGTCCGGTGCGCGAGGGGAGCCCGGGTCGAGCCGGACGGGACGTGCGCGGAGGGGGCCGTCGGGACCGGTGGCTGGGGGTCCCGGCCCGGGTGAGGGCCCTGAGCGGGACCAGAGTGTCGTTGCTGATCCGGCCGGCCCAGACGAGGTCCCACAGGGCGGCCGACAGGGCGGGGTCGCTCATGGACTTCACGGCGTCGGACAACTGTCGGAAGAACCAGGCACCGCCTGGGGCCAGCGCGTCCAGGACGGCCTGGTGCAACTCGGAGTGCTCGAAGGGCTCGGGCTCCGGCAGGGTGAGGTGGGCCTGATCGGCCAGATGCAATGAGACCCATCCGTCGGCGCCGGGGAGCGCGCCGTGACCGGCCCAGAGCACCTCACCCGAGGCGGTCAGCTCGTCGAGGTAGGCCGGTTGGTAGTCACGAACCCGGGAACCCAGGATCAGGGTCTCCACCGCGGAGGCGGGCATCGGGCACCCGGCCAGCTGGTCGATCGCGGTCACGACCCCGTCGATGCCGCGCAGCTTGCCGCCGACGTGTTGCCAGGCCCCGAGGAAACGGCCCAACACCTGCGGCTCGACGGGCTCGACCTCCTTGCGCAGTCGGGCCAGGGAGCGGCGACGGAGCTTGCGCAGCACCTCGGCGTCACACCACTCCGAGCCCTGCCCGGCGGGACGGAACTCTCCCTCGAGCACGCGGCCCTGGCCGGCCAGTCGTTGCAGGGTGTGGCGGACCACCGCGGCGCCGAGCCCGAATCGCTCGGCGACGTCAGTGGTGGTGAAGGGTCCGTGGGTGCGGGCGAACCGGGACACGAGGTCACCGATCGGGTCCTCCACGGGTTCGGCGAACACGTCGGGGGTTCCGGGCGGCACCGGGACACCCAGGCCGTCGCGCAGGCGGCCGACGTCCTCGATGATCGACCAGCGGGGCACTCCGGCGACCCGCATCTCCACGACCCGTCGGCTGGTGACCAGCTCGCTCAACCACTGGGTCACCGGCGCCTGATCGACGGCACGCTCGATCAACTCCGCCTCGGACTGGGGGCCCAGCAGCCGCAGGGTGTCCACGACGCCCTCGGCGTTGCGACTGCGTCGGTCCTCGGCCAGGCGTTGGAGCTCGGCCTCCACCTCGAGCAGGACGTCGGGGTCGAGGAGTTCACGCAGCTCGGCGCGACCCAGGAGCTCGGCCAACAGCCCCTGATCGAGCGACAGCGCGGCGGCGCGACGCTCGGCGATGGGGGAGTCGCCTTCGTAGACGAACTGGGCGACGTACCCGAACAGCAGGCTGCGGGCGTACGGCGACGGTGAGGTCGTCGTCACGTCGGTGACGGTGACCTCGCGTCGGTCCACCGAACGCATCAATCCGATCAGGGCCGGCAGGTCGTAGACGTCCTGGAGACACTCGCGCACGGCCTCCAGGACGATGGGGAAGGAGGGGTACTTCGAGGCGACCTCCAGCAGGGCCGCCGACCGCTGACGCTGCTGCCACAGGGGCGACCGCTTGCCCGGATTGCGACGGGGCAGCAACAGGGCTCGCGCCGCGCACTCGCGGAACCGGGAGGCGAACAGGGCGGAGCCGCCGACCTCGGTCGTCACCAGATCGTCGATCTCGTCGGCCTCGAAGACCACGATCTCGCCGGTGGGCGGGTCGGCGTCGGTGTCGGGGATGCGGATCACGATGCCGTCGTCGGAGGCGACCGCCTGGCCGTCGATGCCGAACC
Source organism: Nocardioides salsibiostraticola (assembly GCF_054783655.1). NCBI lineage: Bacteria > Bacillati > Actinomycetota > Actinomycetes > Propionibacteriales > Nocardioidaceae > Nocardioides > Nocardioides salsibiostraticola. Next base: position 123,261 of record NZ_BAAGQD010000017.1, read on the forward strand.
GCTCCCGGAGCCGGGCGTTGATGGCCAGCGCCCAGGGTGCATGGACCGGGGTGCCGTAGGGGGAGTGGACGACCAGGCGCCAGTCGCCCAGCTCGTCACGGAACCGCTCGATCAGGATGGTGGTGTCACTGGGCAGGACATTGGTGGCCTCCATCTGCTCGTGGAGGTAGGTCACCAGGTTGCCGGCCGCCCAGTCGTCCAATCCGTTGGCCTGCGCGCGGTCGATGGCCTTCGCGCGGGGCAGAGCACCCAACTCGCGGGTGAAGGCGCCGATGGCGGCACCGAGCTCCGCGGGGCGGCCCAGCGAGTCGCCCGTCCAGAACGGCAACCGTCCCGGCACCCCGGGGGCGGGGGTGACCAGAACCCGGTCGTGGGTGATGTCCTCGATCCGCCAACTGGTGGCGCCGAGGGCGAACACGTCCCCGACCCGCGACTCGTAGACCATCTCCTCATCGAGCTCGCCGACGCGTTTGCCGGTGCCGTCCGCGGCACCGACCAGGAACACCCCGAAGAGACCGCGGTCCGGGATGGTTCCGCCGCTGGTGACCGCCAGACGCTGGGCCCCGGGGCGACCGGTGATGGCGCCGGTGACGCGGTCCCAGACGATGCGGGGGCGCAGCTCGGCGAACTCATCTGAGGGGTAGCGACCACTGAGCAGGTCCAAGGTCGCGTCGTACGCCGACCGGGGCAGCTTGGCGAACGCGGCGCTGCGGCGTACGAGGTCATAGAGCGCGTCGACGTCCCAGGCCTCGAGTGCCGTGGTGGCCACCACCTGCTGGGCGAGCACGTCCAGTGGGTTGGTGGGGATGCGGAGGGCCTCGATGCCACCGCTGATCATGCGTTCCACCGCGACAGCGGTCTGGGCCAGGTCGCCACGGTGTTTGGGGTAGAGGACACCGCGGCTCGTCTCGCCGACCTGGTGACCGGCCCGCCCCACGCGTTGCAGGGCGCTGGCCACCGAGGGGGGTGACTCGATCTGGATGACCAGGTCGACCGCACCCATGTCGATGCCGAGCTCGAGGGAACTGGTGGCCACCACCGCGGGCAGCCGCCCGCGCTTCAGATCGTCCTCGATCAGGGAGCGTTGCTCCTTGGAGACCGAGCCGTGGTGGGCCTTGGCGATCACGACACTGCCACCGCCGCCCGAGCCGGACTGGCCGGCCATCTCGGCGGGAACCGACGCCGCGGGGGCGGCGGCCTCGGCCCGGTCGGAGGCGATCTCGTTCAGGCGAGCAGTGAGTCGTTCGGCCAGCCGACGGGAGTTGGCGAACACGATCGTCGAGCTGTGTTGCTCGATCAGATCGACGACCGACTCCTCGACGTGCGGCCAGATGGAGGTGTCGCGACGGCGATCCCGGTCGGCGTGCTCATCGGCGTCGGCGTCGTCGAAGGAGTCACCACCGGGGGCCGTCATGTCCGCGACCGGCACCACGACCTTCAGATCCCAGGACTTCTCCGCCGGCGGCGCGACGATCTCGACCGGCGCGGCTCCACCGAGGTAGCGGGCCACCTCTTCGAGGGGCCGCACGGTCGCGGAGAGGCCGATCCGCTGCGCGGGCTTGTCGAGGAGGGCGTCGAGGCGCTCGAGGGAGATGGCCAGGTGGGCGCCACGCTTGCTGCCCGCGACCGCGTGCACCTCGTCGATGATGACCGTGTCGATGCCGCGCAAAGATTCGCGCGCCTGGCTGGTGAGCATCAGGAAGAGGGACTCGGGCGTGGTGATCAGGATGTCCGGCGGTGCGGTGACCAACTTGCGCCGATCGGAAGCACTCGTGTCACCGGACCGCACCCCGACCCGGATCTCCGGCATCGGGGCACCCAGGCGGTCGGCGGTGTGTCGAATCCCGGTCAACGGAGCGCGGAGGTTGCGCTCCACGTCGACGGCGAGGGCCTTCAGCGGCGAGATGTAGAGCACCCGGCAACGTTTGGTCTTGTCGGCCGGGGGCGGGGTGCTCAGCAGGCGGTCGATCGACCACAAGAACGCCGAGAGGGTTTTGCCGGATCCGGTGGGCGCGACGACCAGGGCGTGTCGTCCGTCGCCGATGGCCGTCCAGGCGCCGGCCTGGGCCGGGGTCGGAGCCGCGAAGGCGGCCGCGAACCACGTGCGCGTGGGCGCGCTGAAACGGTCCAGCACGGCTGGGTCCGCAGCGGGTGTGGGGACGGGTTCGACCACCCGATCATCTTGGCCCACGGCACCGACAGTCCTGGTCTTGGCCCGCCCCGAGTTTCGTGGGGCGAGGGTCAGACGCTGCAGCCACGGACGCCGGCTTGGGCCATCGCCGCGATAGCGGCCGCTGTGGTGTCGGCCGCGACTCCTGCGTGCAGGCCGTCCAGGAGGGTGACCTCGAAGTCGTGCCGCCGGGCATCCAGGGCCGTGGCCCGTACGCAGTGGTCGGTGGCCAAACCGACGACGTCGACCTCGGTCACGTCCAGGCCGCGCAGGAGATCGGTGAGGAGCACGCCGTCCTCGGTCACCCCCTCGAAGGCGGAGTACGCCGGGACTCCCATGCCCTTGCGAACCTGGTGGGTCAGGTGACGCTGGGCCAACTCGGGGGCGTAGTCGCTGCCGCCGTCACTGGCCACGCAGTGCACCGGCCAGGTGTCGACGTAGTCCGGAGCCTCACCCTCGGCGTGGAAGTGCCCGCCGTTGGTCTCGCCGGCATGGTGCCAGTCGCGGCTCGCGACGACCGCGGCGTACTCCGCGGCGTGGCTGGCGAGATGGGCACTGATCCGGCTGGCCACCTCGCGTCCGCCGGTCACGGCCAGGGAGCCACCCTCCACGAAGTCGTTCTGGACATCCACGACGATGATCGCGCGTCGCGGGCCGGTCGGGCCGGTCGGGTCGGTGGGCTGCTCGGTGGGTTGCTCGGGAGTGGTCATGACAGCGCTCCTTGGTCATCGTCATCACGGGCGGTGGCGGTCAGGTAGGCCGGTCCTTCGGTCACGTCGCGCGCAACGGTGGGAAGACTGGCCAGAGCGGCGGCGGCGTGGCGGCGTACGGCCTCGATGTCCGGGTCGTGCACCACCTCACCGGCGAGGATCACGGGGCGCTGGACGTTGCCGTTCGCCCATCCGTCGGGATGGTCCACGGCGTAGGTCTCGTCGATCAGTACGCCGTCCTCGTAGGTCCGGTGGGCGGTCTTGCGTCCCCCGACCGAGACCTTGGCGACGGATTCCTTCGCCACAGGTCGCAGATCGGCCGGATCCTCGGAATCGGCGACCGACACGAGCTTGTAGACCATGCTGGCCGTGGGATGTCCCGACCCCGTGACGACCTGGGTGCCCACGCCGTACCCGTCGATGGGTGCGTCCGACAGTGCTTCGATGAGGTGTTCCTCGAGGTCGCTGGTGACGATGATGCGGGTCGAGGTGGCGCCCAGTTCGTCGAGCAGGAGCCGGGCGCGACGTGACTCCTCGGCGAGGTCCCCACTGTCGAGTCGGATCGCGCCGAGTTCGGGCCCGGCCACCTTGACCGCGGTGCGGATTCCCTCGGCGATGTCGTAGGTGTCGACCAGCAGCGTGGTCCCCGACCCGTGGGTCTCCACCTGGCTGCGGAAGGCGTCGGCCTCGGTGGGGTGGGCGAGGGTGAAGGAGTGGGCGGCGGTGCCGACGGTGGGGACGCCGTAGCGACGTCCGGCGGCGAGGTTGCTCGTCGAGTCGAACCCCGCGACGTACGCCGCCCGCGCTGCTGAGACCGCGGCCTCCTCGTGGGTACGCCGACTGCCCATCTCGACCAGGGGGCGACCCCCGGCGGCGGTGACCATCCTGGCCGCGGCGCTGGCGATGGCGGTGTCGTGGTTGAGCACGCTCAGCACGAGGGTCTCGAGGACTGCGCACTCTCCGAGGGTGCCTTCGACGGTGAGGATGGGGGACTCGGCGAAGTAGAGATCGCCCTCGGCGTAGGCGTGGATGTCTCCCCGGAACCGGAAGCCCCGCAGATAGTCCGCGGTCGCCGCGGTGATCACGCCGGAAGTCTCGAGCCAGGCGACCTCGTCGTGATCGAAGCGGAAGCGGGGGATCAGATCGATCAACCGGCCCAGCCCCGCCAGGACGCCGTAGCGCCGACCGCCGGGCAGCCTGCGGGCGAACGCCTCGAACACAGCCCGGTTGCGGACATGACCGCTGGCTACCCACGAACTCAGCATCGTCAGCTCGTAATGATCGGTGAGGAGGCCGGTCCGATCGACCGTGCTCGGGGTGCTGGTCATGACATCGCGTCCTTATTTGTAGTCAGAATGACTATAACTTTTCTGCGAGGAAGACCCCAAAACACGCTGTTCAGGAACGCCGGGGGTGCCTACGATTCGTCACGTGCGCGTTACCCCGATGGGACGCATCCGACTCAGCCCCCACGGGATCGTGGCGTCGACGTGATCTGAGGAGGCAGCCGATGATGATGGGCCACACCGTCCTGCTCTTCAACGCCTCCTTCGAGCCCCTGGGGCGGGTGTCCTTCAAGCATGCGGTGCGGATGCTGGTGCGGGAGGTGGCGGTCGTGCACGAGGCGGCCGGCGAGCGGATGATCGGTCCCTACCGCTGGCCCACCGCCCTGCGCCTGGTGCGGTACGTCGCGACCACCTGGCTCTACCGGCCCGCCGCCTACTCCCGTGGCGGCGTACTGGCCCGGGACCGGCAGACGTGTGCCTACTGCGGAGGACACGCCACCACCGTCGATCACATCGTCCCGCGCTCGCGTGGGGGCGAATGGACGTGGGTGAACACGGTGGCGGCCTGCAAGGTCTGCAACACCCGCAAGGGAAGCAAGACGCTGCGAGAGGCACGGATGCGGTTGCGGTTCGAGCCTTGGCACCCGACCCGGGCCCAGATCGCCGCCTGGCCGATCTGATGCCGGTGTGATTGCCGGGGCTATTTCGTCACGGGCCTGAAAGATTCGTCGACCGCGACGGTCGGAGCGGGCCGATACGGTTGCCGGCATGCGCAAGATCACCCTCACCCTCACCGTCGTCCTGGTCCTCGCCGTGGTCGGGCTGTTCGTCCTACGGCCCTGGGAGAGCGGTGGCAACACCCAGGAGGCCATCGACGAGGCCCTCCCGACCACGGGCGCGGCTGCGGTGCCTGGCGATGGGGCCTTCACCCCACCACCTTCGGAGGATCTGGAGGTGACCGCGAAGCCCCTGGTGGAGCGGCCGACCAAGCCGAGCGAGCCCACCCAGCCCGCAGAGCCCACCAAGCCGCCGAAGCCGGAGGTCGTGGAGTTGGCCAGCGGCGAGTTCGAGGACGCGGAGTACGCCACTGACGGCACGGCGAAGATCGTGCGATTGGCCGACGGCACCCGCATCCTGCGCATCGAGAACTTCTCGACCTCCCAGGCGCCGGTCATCCAGGTCGCGTTCAGCAACGCCCCCAGCGGCGGGGCATGGGGCTCCTACGACGACGTCCGGTTCGCTTCCATCGGCACCCTCAAGGCGTTGAGCGGCAACCAGAACTACGAGATCCCCGAGGGACTGGACCTGGCGGGCTTCAAGTCCGTGGTCATCTGGTGCGACAAGTACGACGTCGCGCTGGGCACCGCCCCCGTCCAACTCTGACCTCACCCGGCAGAATGGCGCCATGAGGCACACCGAGTTCTGGGACCGGATGCGCGACGCACTGGGCGACGCCTACTACCGGTCCTGGGCGGATCAGTTCGTGATGGCCGACCTCGACAGCCGCACCGCCCAGCAGGCCCTGGACGACGGGGTCGCCCCCAAGCAGGTGTGGAGGGCGGTGTGGGCCGCCCGAGGTCTGCCCGACAACCTCCGGTGACCACCGCCACGACGTACGACGCGGTCCGGGTCCAGGCCCGCAGCCTGCGGGTCCTGATGCTGGCCCAGGCGATCGGGGCCATCGGCATCACCATCGGCATCGCGACCGCCTCGCTCCTCGCCCGGGACCTGTCCGGGTCGGAGTCCCTGGCCGGTCTGGCGCAGACCTTCCAGGTGCTCGGCACGGCCATCGCGGCGTTCCTCCTGGCCCGACTCATGTCCATGCGGGGGCGTCGGATCGGCATCCTCACCGGCTACCTGCTCGGCGCGGCGGGAGCGGCGATCGCCGTACTCGCCGGGGTGGTCGGATCGATGGTGTTGCTGCTGGTCGGGGCCGTGCTTCTCGGTTCCGCGAGTGCGGCCAACGCAGGGGCGAGGTACGCCGCGGTCGACCTGGCCCCGGAGGCGACCCGGGCCCGATCGCTGTCCCTGGTGGTGTGGGCCACGACCATCGGAGCGGTCGCCGGCCCCAACCTCACCGGTCCGTCCAGCGCCCTCGCCGACCTCCTCGGCATCCCTGAACTGACCGGCCCGTTCGCCCTGGGCGCGATCGGGATGCTGGTCGCCGCTCTGGTGGTCGGAGTCCTGTTGCGACCCGACCCGCTCCTGGTCGCCCGAGCTCTCGCCGAGGTCGACCCATCCCCGCCGACCGGCACGAGCTGGGGCCGGGCGGTGGAGGCCGTGCGCGAACGGCCGGTGCTCGCCTGGTCGATTCTCGCGCTTGCCGGGGCCCACGCCGCCATGATCGGGGTGATGGTGATGACGCCGCTGCACATGGAGCACGGGGGAGCCGAACTCAACATCATCGGCGTCGTGATCTCGGTCCACGTGCTCGGGATGTTCGCCTTCTCCCCGCTGGTCGGTATGGCGGCCGACGCCCTGGGGCGTGCGTTCGCCCTGGCGTGCGGTGGTTCGATCCTGCTGGTCGCGCTGGTGATCTGCGCGCTCGCTCCCGAGGGGAGTTCCTGGCAGATCTTCGTCGGGCTGTTCCTCCTCGGGCTCGGCTGGTCCTTCGCCACGGTGACCGCCTCGACCCTGATCGCCGACCACGCCCCCCTGCGCGTCCGCACCGACGTGCAGGGTTCGGCTGACCTGGTGATGAACGTGACCGCCGCGGCCACCGGGGGACTGGCGGGTCTGGTGGTGGACCTGGCCGGGTATCCGACGCTGGCCCTGGCCACCATGGGACTGGCCGTTCTGGTGATCCTGGCGGCGATCCGTGTGGGGCGGCTGGCACAGTTGCCCGCGTGACCCAGACTTCAGCCCCACTCGAGCCCGCCGACATCGCCGTCATCGGGGGCACCGGTTTCTACGCCTTCCTCGACGACCCGACCGAGCACGTCATCGACACCCCGTACGGCGCGCCCTCGGCTCCGGTCTCGATCGGCACCGTCGCGGGCCGTAGCGTCGCCTTCCTGCCCCGGCACGGGCCGTACCACGAGTTCCCCCCGCACGCGATCAACTACCGCGCGAACCTCTGGGCCCTGCGCTCGGTGGGGGTCCGCCAGATCCTCGCGCCCTGCGCCGTCGGTGGCCTGAGCACCTCGGTCGCTCCCGGCGACATCGTGGTGCCCGATCAACTCGTGGACCGGACCCACCGGCGGATCGCCTCCTTCGTGGAGACCGGCGCCTGCCACCTGCCGTTCGCCGACCCCTACTGCCCAGGCGTCTCGGCCGCCGTCACCGACGCCGACGACTCCATCAAGGCTGGCGGCACCATGGTGGTCGTCGAGGGTCCGCGGTTCTCGACGCGCGCCGAATCGCGCTACTACGCCGCTGCGGGCTGGGACCTGATCAACATGACCGGCGCCCCCGAGGCGGCGCTGGCCCGCGAGATGCAGCAGTGCTACTCGGCCATCGCCCTGGTCACCGACATGGACGCGGGAGCCGAGTCCGGGCAGGGCGTCGGCCAGGAGGAGGTCTTCGCGCTGTTCAAGTCGAACCTCGAGCGGCTCACCGGCCTGCTGACGACGGCGATCGAGAACCTTCCCTCGCCGGACGACTGCACCTGTTCGACCTGGTCTGAGGGCATGGAGCTGACCTACGAGATCCCCGGGGGCAACCGGTGAAGGTGCTCCTGACCGGCTCCGCCGGGTTCATCGGCACCGCGATCGGTGAGCAGCTCGAAGCCGCGGGCGACGAGGTCGTGCGGGTGGACCTCATGCTGGAGAACGCCCACGGATCCGCCGAGGTGCCGCAGGGGACGCATCACCTCGATGTGCGGGAGGCGGCCACGCCGGGGAGTTGGCCCGACGGGCTCTTCGACGGGGTCGACGTCGTGTGTCACCAGGCGGCGGTCGTGGGGGCCGGCGTACGGGTCGGGGATCTGCCGCTCTACGCCGGACACAACGACCTCGGCACGGCGGCGCTGCTCTCCGCGATGTACGACGCTGGCGTTTCGCGGCTGGTGCTCGCCTCCTCGATGGTCGTGTACGGCGAGGGGCGCTACGCCTGTCCCACGCACGGGTCGCAGATCCCGGGTCCTCGGTCGCTGGCCGCGCTGGACGGTGGCGACTTCGAGAACCACTGCCCGGTGTGCGCGGCCCCACTGACCTGGGAGTTGGTCGACGAGGACGCTCGTCTCGACCCGCGCAGCACCTATGCCGCCAGCAAGCTGGCTCAGGAGCACTACACCTCGGCGTGGGTGCGCCAGGCCGACTCGGGTGCGATCGCACTGAGGTACCACAACGTCTACGGGCCCGGGATGCCCCGCGACACCCCCTACTCCGGGGTCGCCGCCATGTTCCGCTCCTCTCTCGAGCGGGGCGAGGCGCCCCAGGTCTTCGAGGACGGCGGGCAGATGCGCGACTTCGTGCACGTGGCCGATGTGGCCCGGGCCAATGTGATCTCGATGCGTTCGTTGGTCGAGGACTCGGCCCCAGGTGGCCGGTACGACGCTTACAACGTCTGCTCGGGACAACCGGTCGGCATCCTCGACGTCGCCCGTCAGGTGGCGGCAGGCACCGGAAGCGACCTCGAGCCGGAGGTCACCGGGGGCTACCGCCTCGGCGACGTCCGCCACATCGTGGCCTCCCCGGCACAAGCCACCGCCGACCTCGGCTTCACCGCTCTGATCGGTCCCGAACAGGGCCTGGGGGAGTTCGCCACAGCACCGCTTCGCACGTGACCGGGGATCCGGCCCTCCGAGTTACCAGCTCGTGTAGAGCAGGTGCTGAACGAGCAACGCGAACCCGAGCTGGACGGCCAGCCCCCAGCGTCGCCAGAACTCGGGGAGCAGGGCCAGCGACAGAGTCATCCACGGAATGAACGGCAGCCAGATCCGCTCGACCTCGGACTTCGACATCCGGGAGAGATCGGCGATCAGCACGGACAGCGCCGCGGCGCCCGCCAGGAACAGGGCGACCCGCTCGACCGAGACGAGGCGACGGCGGTCACCGATCGCGTAGGCAAGCCCGGCCCCGAGCAGCGGGCCCGCGGAGAACAACAACGCGCCGATGTCCCCGAAGAACCAGTAGGCCTGGGGCCGCACTGCCGCGACACCGTCCCAGTAGCGGTCGACCAGGACGGGATAGGCCTCCCACCAGTAGAAGCCGTACGCCGCGAACCCGCCGACCACGATCAGGGCGCCGAGCACGGCGACCGGCAGCGGGCGCCACTGCTTGGCCAGGAACAGCACGGTCACCGCAAGCAGCCCGAGCAACGGCAGACCGTAGGACAACATCACGCAGTAACCGAGCAACAGTCCCGCCACCAGCGACCAGGCCACCATCCGGATCGTGGAGGTACGGGTCGCCGCCACGGCCAACGCGGCCAGTCCCCAGGCGGCCACCGCGGCGAACATCGCGTCGGCGGAGACCGCCATGAAGACGGCGGCCGGGGTGAAGACCAGGAACGGTGCGGCCAGCCGGGCCAGACTCTCCGAGCCGAGGGTGCGCAGCGTGCTCATCACGGCCAGCGCGGTGGTGGCCGCGATCAGGGTGACCACGATCCCCGCGACGAAGTCCCCACCGAGCCCGACCTTGACCAGCCCGATGAAGAACAACACCGCGCCGGGCGGGTGGCCGGCGATGTGGGTGACCCAGTTGTCCGTGGCGGAGTAGGGGATGCGATCGACGTACGTCTCGAGCATCAGCGGGATGTTGTCGATCTCGCGGGCCGTGCCGAGGTACTCGAACGGGTTACCCAGGACCCGGTCGATCCCCGACGGACCATCGACGAAGGCCAGCGCCAGCAACCACGCCGCGCCGGCGACGTACGACGCCAGCATCAGATGGCGCCAGGACAGGGTCGCGGCGAGCGGGGCGGCGTACCGGAAGGCCAGCAGTGCGATCAGGATCGCCGGGACGGTCCCGATCCCGACCTTGGCGTCGAAGAACCCGTGCAGTGGCGGAAACGGGCCCTTGTCGTCGACCCGGGCGTTGACGTCCCACCCGGTGAGCAGGGGCACCGCCACCGTCAACGCCATCAGCGTCACGGCGGCGATCAGGCCCCACCGGGGCCACCGGGAAGCGGAGACGCGCTCTACGGGCGCGGACGTCGACATCGCACTCCTTCGGACCGGGGGGTTGGGATCGCTGCGGACACCCCAGGGTGCCAGCAGCGGAAACAGTACGTCGCGGCGTACAGCGGTACCGTCATCACCTCGTAAGGCCGCCAAAACAGGGATATCCCCAGGTGATCGGCATACTTGGGCTGTCATGACGTCCTGCGAGCTCATTTTGCCCTGCCGCGACGAGGCCCCCGCCCTCGTGGATCTGTTGCCGCGCGTGCCCGCCGAGTTCGCCGTGATCGTGGTGGACAACGGGTCGACCGACGACACCGCAGCGGTTGCGCGTCGCCTGGGAGCGCTCGTGGTCCAAGAGCCGACCCCCGGGTACGGCGCCGCCGTCCACGCCGGGCTGGAGGCCGCCACCGCCGAGTTCGTGGCCTTCATGGACGGGGACGGATCCTTCGACCCCGATGAGTTGGTGCCCATGCTGGCCACGGTCCGCGACGGTGCGGCCGACATTGCGGTCGGGCGCCGTCGACCGGTACGCCGCGGCGTCTGGCCCTGGCACGCGCGAGCAGGCAACCGGGTGATCCTGGCCTGGCTGCGACGTCGGATCGGTGCCGATGTGCACGACATCGCCCCGATGCGCCTGTGCCGCCGCGAGGCCCTGCTGGAGTTGGGCATCGAGGACCGTCGCTTCGGCTACCCCGTAGAACTGCTGCAGAAGGCGACGCTCGCCGGGTGGCGGTTCCGCGAGACCGACGTGAGCTACCACCCTCGAGCGGTGGGCACGAAGTCGAAGGTGTCCGGCTCGGTGAAGGGAACCGTTCGCGCGGCCCGCGACTTCTGGAAGGTGTTGGAGAAATGAAGATGCTCGTCGTGGCCAAGGCCCCCGTGGAGGGGAAGGTCAAGACCCGTCTCGGGGTCGACATCGGACTGGACGCGGCCGCCGACCTGGCTGCCGCCTCACTGTTGGACAGCCTGGACGCCTGCGCCGCCGCTGTGGGCGTGGAGAACTGCCACCTCTCGTTGGCCGGCAATCTGTCCGAAGCCGTACGCGGGGCCGAGATCCAGGCCGCGGTGGCGGACTGGACGGTGACCGAACAGCGCGGTGCGGACTTCGCCGAGCGCCTGGTCAACGCCCACCTCGACGCCGGTCCCGGCCTGGTCGTCCAGATCGGGATGGACACCCCCCCAGGTCACCGCCGAGAGCCTGATCGCCGCCGGTGAGGACGCGACCGGGTACGACGTCGCCATCGGGCCGGCTCCCGACGGCGGCTGGTGGGTGCTGGCACGGCACGACCCCGAGGTGGCCCGCGTGTTGAGCGGGGTGCCGATGTCGACGCCCACGACGTACGACGACACGGTGGCCGCCCTGCGCGCCGCCGGTCACACGGTGACGCCGACCGCCATCCTGCGCGACGTGGACACCGTCGCCGACGCGGACCTCGTGGCGGCGGCCATGGGCTCGGGCCGGTTCAAGGAGGGGTGGTCCAACCGATGAACGATCTGACTCCCACGAAACCTTCCGTCGCAGTGGACGCCGCCGACGTGTCCTTCTCCAAGATCTTCGCCCAGGCGTTGCGCGGTGAGCCGTGCTCGGTAGTGGGGCTGGCCGCCAACCCGACCGTCCTTCCGATGGACGAGTGGACGAGGAACGCCGATCAGGACGATCACGGCCTGCTTGCGCTGTGTCACGGCCCGACGATCGACGTGGGCTGTGGGCCCGGACGTCTCGCCGCCGCCCTGGGCAACCTCGGGCACGTCGTACTCGGGATCGACGTGGTGCGGGAGGCGGTCGGACAGACCCGCGGTCGAGGGGTGTTGGCCATCAAACGTGACGTCTTCGACGTCCTGCCCGGTGAGGGTCGGTGGCGCTCGGCCCTGCTTGCCGACGGCAATATCGGTATCGGTGGTGATCCGGCCAAGCTCCTGGGAAGGGTCCGACAGCTCATCGATCCCCGCGGTCGCGTCGTGGTGGAGCTCGAAGCGCCCGGCTCGGGCCTGAGGGTGGGCAGCATCCACCTCGAGTGCGGCGGCGAACGCAGCCGCCCGTTCCCCTGGGCGCTCGTCGGAGTCGACGTCATCGGATCGTTGGCCGACGAGGTCGGTCTGCGCGTCCACAGCACCCACCAACACGGAACGCGCTGGTCGGCCGTCCTCGAGGAGAACGCCTGATGACCACCACGCTGCGACCCCCGACCCCGGAGGACTTCACCTCCCGTCTGCGAAGCCCCGCCGTTGCCGCCCGGGTCGGACTCTGGCTCGGCATCAGCTTCGGCATCTGCTTCATCACCGGGCTGATCAGTCACTACGCCCAGAACGCCGGGCAGCCGGTGGCCTTCCCGACGAGCCCTGCGTGGGGCTACCGGGTCACCCAGGGGCTGCACGTGATCACCGGCATCGTGTCCATCCCCCTGCTGCTGGTGAAGCTGTGGGCGGTGTTCCCCAAGTTGTTCGAAGCGATCCCGTTCCGAGACCCGCGGGCGATGATCCTTACCGGCCTCGAACGGGCGTCGATCGCGGTGCTGGTCGCCGCGTCGATCTTCCAACTCGCGACGGGCCTGCTCAACACCACCCAGTGGTACCCCTACGCGTTCAGCTTCCGTTCCACCCACTACGCCGTGGCTTGGATCGCTATCGGGGCGTTGATCGTGCACATCGTGGTCAAGCTGCCGATCATCCGTGATGCGTTGACCTCTGACGTCGACGACACGACCCACGACCGCGACACCGCGACGAAGGACGGAGCGATGTCCCGACGCGGCTTGCTCCGCACCACCTGGGCGGCCGCCGGCATCGCCGCATTAGCCACCGCCGGCAGCACCGTGCCGCTGCTGCGCAACGTCTCCATCTTCGGGTGGCGAACCGGCGAGGGGCCCCAGGGCGTTCCCATCAACCGATCGGCCGCTGCCGCGCAGGTGACTGAGGCCGACGGGGGACCGTCGTGGCGACTGGAGGTCATCAACGGTGGCGTCAGCACCAGTTGGAGTCGCGAGGAGTTGGCCGCCATGGAGCAACGCACCGAGACCCTGCCGATCGCCTGCGTCGAGGGTTGGAGCGCGAGCGGCGAGTGGACCGGCGTACGCCTGCGCGACCTGCTCGACCAGGCCGGGGCGCCGAAGAACAAGGACATCCTGGTGCGTTCGCTCCAGCGTCGCTTCGCCTTCGGGGTCAGCACCTTGCAGGGGAACTTCGCCGACGACGACCGCACCCTGCTCGCGCTGAAGCTGAATGGTGAAGACATCTCCCTGGACCACGGGTATCCCATTCGTCTCATCGCCCCGAACCGTCCTGGCGTCCTCCAGACCAAGTGGCTGCAATCGGTGGAGGTGCTGTGATGAGGCTGATCCGCGCCGGACTGATGGTGCTCGGGGTCCTCGTGGGGGTGTACGGCGCCTGGTTGCTCTGGGATCGATCGGACACCGAGGGACTGATCAGCGCCGGGACCTGGCTGCTGGGCGGTGTGCTGTTCCACGATGTCCTGATCAGCGCGATCGTCATCGGACTGGGACTCCTCACGACACGAGTGCTGCCGTTGGCTGCCCGCGCACCCAGCGCCATCGCAGTGATCGTCGTCGGACCGTTGACGCTGATCGCCTTCCCGATGATCGGTGGGTTCGGCGCGAAGGAGGACAACCCGACTCTCCTGGATCGGCCGTACCTCACCAACTGGGTGGTGCTGGTCGCTGTCACCGTGATCGTCGTGATCGCGGCGTCGGTGACACGCGCGCGCTCCGCGGCTTCCGGCCCCACCGCGGGGACATCCGCCAGCGGCGAGCCGGACGCCCGAACCGAGGGCTGACGACGTGGCCCGCGTGCTCGTGGTCGACGACGACCAGACCGTTCGGGAGGTCGTGGTCTCCTACTTGCGAGCCGCGGGGCACGACGTACCCGAAGCGGCTGATGGGGAAGCCGGACTGGCCGCCATGGACGACGAACCGGCCGACCTGGTCATCCTGGACGTGATGATGCCTGGGATGGACGGCCTCGAGGTCTGCCGTCGGTTGCGAGCCGATAGCGACGTACCCGTGGTGCTGTTGACCGCCCTGGGCAGCGAGCAGGACCGGGTCCTGGGTCTCGAACTGGGGGCCGATGACTACCTCACCAAACCGTTCAGCCCCCGTGAGCTGGTCCTGCGGGTGGATTCGATCCTGCGCCGCACCCTCGAGCGGAAGGCTCCGCCGGAGGTCGCCGTGGTCCAGGACGGTGACCTGGTGGTCGATCGTGCCCGACGCGAGGTCACGCTCGCCGGGGAGAAGTTGGCGCTGACGGCCCGCGAGTTCGAACTCCTCGGATACCTGATGTCGCATCCGAACCAGGCCTACTCCCGCGATGAACTCCTCGCCGAGGTGTGGGGGTGGACGATCGGGGACCAGTCCACGGTGACCGTGCACGTGCGTCGCCTGCGGGAGAAGGTCGAAGTGGATCCGACCAAGCCGGAGCGTCTCCTCACCGTGTGGGGAGTCGGGTACCGATGGGAGTGCCAGTCGTGACGGCCTTCATCAACGCCGAGCAACTGGAGATCATCGCCTTCGCCGTCCTCTCCGCCCTCGTCGTGGGGGCCGCTGGACTGGCTATGGGCTACTTGTTGCGGTTCCGATCCATCCGCTGGCAGTTCGGCCTGGTCGCTGTGGTGGCCGCGCTGTCCGTGCTGGCCGGCGTGATGGCCATCGCGCAGCGGATGTTTCTCTCCGACCACGACTTCGAGGTGGTGACCCTGGTGACCGGGGTAGCCACCATCACCTCGGTGTTGGTGGCCTTGGCCCTCGGCGCCGCGCTCGTGCGCTGGTCCGACGGTCTGGCCGAAGAGGTACGCAGGGTCGGCACCGGCGTCGCCACGCCGCCCGGTGAACGTCGCGGGCCGAGCGAGTTCCAGGCCCTGTCGAAGGAGCTCGCCTCCGCGAACGCCCGGCTGATCGAAGCGGGAGGTCGGGAGCAACGCTTGGAGGAGTCCCGTCGGGAGTTGGTCTCCTGGGTCTCCCACGACCTGCGCACCCCCTTGGCGGGCATGCGAGCCATGGCCGAGGCGTTGGAGGACGGCCTGGCGCCGGACCCGGTTCGCTACCACCGTCAGATCCGTTCGGAGGTCGACCGGATGGTGCGGATGGTCGATGACCTCTTCGAGCTGTCCCAGATCCACGCCGGAGTACTGCGGCTCTCCCGCGAGCCGGTGCTGGTCAGCGACCTGGTCTCCGAGGCCATCGCCGGGGCCGACCCGGTGGCTCGGCTGCGCCGCGTCCATCTGGGGGGCCACGTGGACGAGGGGCTGAGCCTCACCGGCGACCCCGCGGGTCTGTCGCGGGTGTTGTCGAACCTGATCGTGAACGGGCTGCGGCACACCCCGGCGGGTGGATCGGTCGAGATCCAGGGCCGTGCGGTCGACAACGGGATCGAGCTGAGCGTGAGCGACGGCTGCGGCGGGATCTCACCGGAGGACCGAGCCAGGGTCTTCGACGTCGCCTGGCAGGGGGAGGGCGCCCGTACGCCGGACGCCTCCGACGTGCACACCGCCCGGGCCGGTCTGGGTCTGGCGATCGTCAAGGGCGTCGTCGAGGCCCACCACGGTGAGGTCCGGGTGGAGAACCTGCCGGTGGCCGGCGAGGGATGCCGGTTCGTGGTGCATCTGCCGCACGACCGGACGGCCGATCGACTGGACGTCGGGCTCGACGATGAGCTTGACGACGAGGTTGGCGACACGCCGCCCCGCTCCTAGGTTCGAACACGTGTTCGGGCTAGGGTTTGTCCACAGACGAGGCCGGTGCCGAGGTTGTCCCCAAGCCGAGAGCGGGGAAGCGATGACTGTCGGTGGCCCGCCCTAACGTCTGGTGAGACGTAGAAACACCCCTCGAACGAAGGATGAGAATCATGGCTGGTGGAGATCGGGACAAGGCCCTCGATGCGGCGCTGCTGAACATCGAGAAGCAGTTCGGCAAGGGCTCGGTGATGCGCCTGGGTGATGAGACAAGGGCACCCCTGGAGGTGATCCCGACCGGATCGATCGCCCTGGACGTGGCGCTCGGGCTCGGTGGTCTCCCGCGCGGTCGCGTGGTCGAGATCTTCGGTCCGGAGTCCTCCGGTAAGACGACGGTGGCGCTGCACGCGGTCGCCAGCGCTCAAGCCGCTGGCGGAATCGTGGCGTTCATCGACGCCGAGCACGCCCTGGACCCGGACTACGCCAAGGCCCTCGGGGTCGATACTGATGCCCTGCTGGTCTCCCAGCCGGATTCGGGTGAGCAGGCCCTGGAGATCGCCGACATGCTGGTCCGCTCCGGCGCCCTGTCCTTGATCGTCATCGACTCCGTCGCGGCGCTGGTGCCGCGGGCCGAGATCGAGGGCGAGATGGGCGACAGCCACGTGGGTCTGCAGGCCCGACTGATGAGCCAGGCGCTGCGGAAGATGACCGGTGCGTTGAGCAACTCCAACACGACGGCCATCTTCATCAACCAGTTGCGCGAAAAGATCGGGGTCATGTTCGGCTCCCCGGAGACCACCACCGGTGGCCGGGCGCTGAAGTTCTACTCCTCGGTCCGCCTTGACGTGCGCCGCATCGAGACGCTCAAGGACGGCACCGACATGGTCGGCAACCGGACCCGCTGCAAGGTCGTGAAGAACAAGGTCGCGCCGCCGTTCAAGCAGGCCGAGTTCGACATCATGTACGGCAAGGGGATCAGCCGCGAGGGCGGACTGATCGACGTCGGCGTCGAGGCCGGTCTGGTGCGTAAGTCCGGCGCTTGGTACACCTACGAGGGCGACCAACTCGGCCAGGGTAAAGAGAACTCGCGCAACTTCCTCAAGGACAACCCCGATCTGGCGAACGAGCTGGAGAAGCGGATCCTCGAGAAGCTCGGAGTCGGCCCGCAGGTCGACGCGGAGTCGGACCTCTCCGATGAGCCGATCGGTGTCGAAGACTTCTAGTTCCCGACCGATCGACCACCCAGACGTACGGGCTTGACCACCGACTCGACCCCGGTGGTCGAGCCCGTGCTTTCTTCGCCGGGCCCGTGGGGACGACATGGAGGAGGAATGAGATGAGCAGCGACGCGTGGCAGGGCGACGTCTCGGTCGGGGTTGATGCCTGGACCCGCCGGGGCGAGCGTGATGTGCCCCCAGGGACCCCGAAGCAACCGCCCCCGGATGAGCCGGAGGCCGACCATGAGGCGGTGGCCCGCAAGATCCTCCTGGATCAGTTGACCGGCCAGGCCCGTTCACGCAGCGAACTGGCCAAGAAGTTGGCGGCTAAGGAGGTGCCCGCCGAACTCGCCACCTCGCTGCTGGACCGCTTCGAGGAGGTCGGCCTCATCGATGACGAGGCGTTCGCCCGGGCCTGGATCGCCAGCCGTCAACCAGGCAAGGGCCTGGCCCGCCGCGCGCTGGCCCAGGAGCTGCGACGCAAGGGGATCGATGAAGAGATCGCCCGCGAGGCCCTGGACGAGATCGAACCCGAGGATGAGGAGCAGGCCGCTCGGGTGCTGGTTCGCCGCAAGTTGCGCAACCCCAGTCTGGGTCGTGTCGACGACACGGTCGCGACACGTCGGCTCGTGGGCATGCTGGCCCGCAAGGGCTACGGCTCGGGCATGGCCTTCGCCGTGGTCAAGGACGAGTTGGCCCAGGCGGACCGCGGTGGGTCGGACTAGCGCGACTCGGCCTACGTCATGATGTGCGGGTGAGCGACTCCGAGAACAAGCGCGACGAACAACCACTGCAGGTCCCGGCCGGGGCGGTCAGCCTGGACGACTGGGGCACCGACGCCACCCCGGGTGTCGACTTCGACAAGGACGAGGGCAAAGAGGAACTCGCCGAGTTGGGCGACGACCTGGCCGAGCTGCAGGAACAACTCTTCGCCGAGGGCCGCGCCGGTGGATCACGCAACGTCCTGCTCGTCCTGCAGGGGATGGACACCTCCGGCAAGGGTGGCGTGGTGCGCCACACCGTCGGCCTGGTCGATCCTCAGGGCGTGCACATCACCTCGTTCAAGGCGCCGACAGCGGAAGAGTTGAGCCACGACTTCCTCTGGCGCATCCAACGAGCCCTCCCTGCGCCGGGCCAGATCGGGGTCTTCGATCGATCCCACTACGAGGACGTCCTGATCGCCCGTGTCCGGGAGTTGGCGACCCCCGAGGAGATCGAGCGTCGCTACGGAGCGATCAACGACTTCGAGGCCTCCCTGGTGGCCTCCGGGACCCACGTCATCAAGTGCATGCTGCACGTTTCGGCCGAAGAGCAGAAGGAACGGTTGCAGGCTCGGCTGGACGACCCGACCAAACACTGGAAGTTCAACCCCGGCGACATCGACGAGAGAAGCGTCTGGCCCGACTACCAGCGCGCCTACGAGGTGGCGCTGGAGCGCACGAACACCGAGCACGCCCCGTGGCACATCATCCCGGCGGACCGTAAGTGGTACCGCAACCTGGCCGTGGGCCGACTGCTGCACAACGCGCTGAAGCAGATGGATCCCCAGTGGCCTGCGGCCGACTACGACGTGGCCGAGCAGGCGGCTCGTCTGCGCGACGAGGACCCGCTGCGGTGATGGAGGTCGTCGACGTCACCCGCTACGCCACACCGTTGCGAGAGGGGGGAAGCCTCCCGGGAATCGTGGAGGGCTCCGACTCGGGGACCTACGTCTGCAAGTTCCGCGGCGCCGGACAGGGCGTTCGCGTCCTGGTCGCCGAGATCATCGTCAGCGGTCTGGCCCGTGCCATGGGACTACGAACGCCGCGACTGGTGGAGTTGACGTTGAGTCCGGAGATCGCCCGATACGAAGCCGACGAAGAGGTGCAGGACCTGCTGCGGGCCAGCATCGGCAGCAACCTGGGGGTGGACTTCCTGCCCGGTTCCTTCGGTTTCGACGGTGCCCCCGAGACCGCCTCGGGTGAACTCACCGCCGAGGCGGCCGAGGTCCTCTGGTTGGACGCCTTCACCGCCAATGTGGACCGCACTTGGCGCAATCCGAATCTCCTGTGGTGGCACCATGATCTGTGGCTGATCGATCACGGGGCCTCGCTCTACTTCCATCACGGATGGATGAAGGGAGTGGGCGACCCTGAACGTTTCGCGAGGCAGGCGTGGGATGCCACCGACCACGTCTTCGCCCAGGCGCTGCCCCACCTGGCCGCCACCCACGCCCGGATGCAGCAAGCCCTCCGGGCCGATCATTTCGTCGAGATCTTGCGTGAGGTTCCCGACGACTGGTTGGAGTCGTCGGTGGGGGAGTCTCCGACGGAACTCAGGTCGGCGTACGTCGAGTTCCTCACCGCCCGGCTGATGAGCAACTCCTGGCTCCCTGAGGCTGCAGGGTGACCGCCGACGTGCAGACACCGAAGACGTCGTACCAGTACGTCGTCCTGCGCTGCGTGCCCCGAGTCGAGCGCGAGGAGTTCATCAACGTCGGGGTGGTGCTCTACGCGCAGGCCACCGATTACCTGGCTGCGGCGTGGTGGACCGACCCGCAACGACTGGCTGCTCTGGATCCGAGGCTGGACCTCGAGCGCGTGCACCGGGCCCTCCACTTCATCGAGGCGGTCTGCGCCGCAGACCCGAGGATCGGTGCACCGGCAACACCTTCCCCGGGACAACGCTTCGGATTCATCAAGGCGCCTCGCAGCACGATCCTGCAACCCGGTCCGGTGCATGGGGGAGTCACCGACGACCCGGCCCGCCAACTCGACCATCTCTTGCACTGCCTGGTCGGTTGACCCGGTGAGTCGGCGCTAGTTGTACAAGACGCGCCGAGTCACCAGCCGGTGAGTCGGCGCTAGTTGTACAAGACGCGCCGGGTCACCAGCCGGTGAGTCGGCGCTAGTTGTACAAGACGCGCCGGGTCGAGCCGTTTTCAGCGTCAAGTAGCGCCGACTCGCGGTCAGACGGGGACGAGTTCGACGGCGCCGACCGCGTAGCGGGCCAGGATGGTGCGGGCCACCTCGGGGTGGGCACCCAACGGGGCGGACACGGCGATGGCGCCGGCCTCATAGGCGAGCTCCGTGGCGGTGTCGACCAGCGGTCCCGGGGTCAGGAAGAGCGAGGCGACAGCGATGTGACGTCGACCCTCGCCCCGGAAGGCACGCACGGCCTCGCCGGTGGCCGGGGGCGCGCTGGAGGCGTACGCCGCGGTGACGGGGAGCTTGTGGTGGGTGCCCCACAGTCGGGCCAAGCGGGCGACGGCCTGGTTGGCCAGCGCGTCGGGCGATCCCGAGGCGGCGAGGACCAGGGCGTCGAGTTCCCGCACGCGGGACGTCTTGAGGGCTTCGCGCAGGCGCTCGTCGAGAACCTCCAGGAAACGCGCCTCCAGACCCAGCGTGGCGGACACCACGATCTTCAGGTGGGGGTGACGGGTCGCGGCCTCGGCGACCGCTTCGGTGACGCCGGTCAGTGCGGGGTCGGTGTCGCTGAGGATGATCGGAACGATCACTACCTCCTCGAAGCCGGCCTTGACGAGTCGGTCGATCACGGCTTGCACCTGAGGGCGGGGGGACCCCAGGTAGGCCTTTTCGACGCGCAGGTCAGGGCGTTGGGCCTTGACCTCACTCACCAGGGCGGTGATGGTCGACGTACAACGGGAGTCTCGGTTCCCAGGTGCCAGGGCGATCAGGGCAGGAGCAGCCATCGAGATGTCCTCTCGGCGTCCACCGCATGAAGCGGTGCGTTGGTCCCGACGACGTTGTCGGGGGTGGATGGGTGAAGCGTGGTCATCGGGAGTTTCACGAGTGGATGCCGCACTCGGTCTTGGTGGTGCCGGCCCAGCGCCCGCTGCGAGCGTCGTCCCCAGGAGCGACGCGGCGGGTGCAGGGCGCGCAACCGATGGAGGGATACCCGTCGTAGACGAGAGGGTTGACCAGAACGCCGTTCTCAGCGATGTAGGTCGCAACCTGTTCGTCACTCCATCGAGCCAGGGGGGAGACCTTGACCTTGCCCTTCTTGGCGTCCCAACCGATCACCGGCGCGATGACGCGGTTGTGGGTCTCGGCGCGGCGCAGACCGGTCGCCCAGGCGTCGTACCTGCTCAGCGCATCGGCGAGCGGCTTGACCTTGCGCAGCGCACAGCACAGGTCCGGGTCGGTCTTGTAGAGATCCGCTCCATACTCGGCGTCCTGGTCGGCGACGCTCTGCACGGGGGTGATGTTCAGCAGCGTGACCTCGGAGGTGGCGGCCACCGCGTCGCGGGTGCCGATGGTCTCCACGAAGTGATAGCCGGTGTCGAGGAACACCACGTCGATCCCGGGGACCACCTTGGAGGCCACATCGGCCAGGACGGCATCGGACATCGAGGAGGTGATGGCGAACCGATCACCGAAGGTGGCCGCGGCCCATTCGATGATGTCCTCGGCGGGGGCCAACTCGAGCTCGGCTCCCCAGTGGGAGACCAACTCGCGCAGCTCCTCGGGGGAACGCCCCTCGGTCTGAGTGGCCCGGTTGTTCCGGGCGCGGGAGGTGGCTGCGGTGCTCATCGGCCCGACCCTGCGCCCTGGTCGGGTCGCACCATCCCGAGCATCTTCAGGCTGAACGCGCGCAGGCAGCCCCGGCACTCCCAGGAACCGGCGTCGGCGTCGGGACCCTCGTGGGGCCACAGATCACTCTCGCCGCAGAAGGGGCAGTGGAACGGGGTGGCGCGCTCACTCATGGTGTGGTCACCGGCTCCCCGCGTAGGGCGTCCTCATCGGCGCGGACGGCCCAGTCAGCGAAGGACTCCCCGTCCTCACGCTGAGCCAGGAAGCTGTTGACCACGGACGTGACGTAGTCGTCGAGTCCGGCGCTGGTGACCTTGTGGGCCCGCAGCTTCCGCCCGAAGTTGGCTTTCAGACCGGTCGCACCGCCCAGGTGCACCTGGAAGCCTTCGACCTGTTCGCCGTCAGCCATCACGAGTTGACCCTTGAGACCGATGTCCGCGACCTGGGTGCGGGCGCAGGCGTTGGGGCAACCGTTGACGTTGACCGTGATGGGGGTGTCGAGGTCGGGGAACCGCTTCTCCAACTCGGCGATCAGATCGGCGGAGCGCTGCTTGGTGTCGACGATGGCGAGTTTGCAGAACTCGATGCCGGTGCAGGCCATCGTGTTGCGGCGCCAGTTGGACGGCCGCGCGGAGAGGCCGATCTGGTCGAGACGGGCGATCAGCGGCTCGATCTGCTCCTCGTCCACCCCGATCAGGACGATCTTCTGGTACGGCGTGAGGCGAGCCCCGGCGACGCCGTACTCCTCGATCGCGTCGGCCAACTGGGTCAGCAGGGTGCCGGAGATCCGCCCGACGGTGGGCGCGATGCCGACGTAGAACTTGCCGTCCTTCTGCGGGTGGACCCCGATGTGGTCGCGGTGTCCGACCGGCTGAGCGGGGGAGGGGTTGGGAACCAGGTCGCGGTGGAGGTACTCACGCTGCAGGACGTCGAGGAACTTGTCACGGCCCCAGTCGGCGACCAGGAACTTCAGGCGGGCCTTCGAGCGCAGTCGGCGGTAGCCGTAGTCGCGGAAGATGCCGGCGACACCGGCCCACGCGGTCGTGACCTCATCCAGCGGGATCCACACGCCGAGCTTGACCGCGAGCATCGGGTTGGTCGACAACCCACCACCGACCCACAGGTCGAAGCCGGGTCCGAACTCGGGGTGGATCGTGCCGACGAAGGAGACGTCGTTGATCTCGGGGGCCACATCATGGCTGGGGTGCCCGGTCAGCGCAGTCTTGAACTTGCGCGGCAGGTTCGAGAATTCCTTGTTACCCAGGGCCAGGGCCTTGATCTCCTCCAACGCCGAGGTGCCGTCGATGATCTCCTCGGCCGAGACCCCGGCAACGGGTGATCCCAGGAAGGGTCGCGGTGAGTCGCCGCAGGCCTCCATGCTGGTCAGCCCGGCGGCCTCCAGACGCTCCCAGATCTCGGGGACGTCCTCGATCCGGATCCAGTGGTACTGGATGTTCTCGCGGTCCGTCACGTCTGCGGTGTCCCGGGCGAAGTCGATACCGATCTGGCCCAGGGTGCGTACGGCGTGGGCGTTGAGCAGAGCGCCGTCGGAACGGACCCGCATCATGAAGTACGCGTCGTCGAGCTCCTCCTCGCTCAGCGTGGCGGTCTTGCCGCCGTCGAAGCCAGGCGCGCGTTGGGTGTAGAGGCCCAGCCACCGCATCCGGCCCCGGAGATCAGCCGGGTCGATCGAGGCGAAGCCCCGCTTGGAGTAGATGTTGATGATGCGGTCGCGCACGTTGAGCGCGTCGTCGTCCTTCTTGGTCTGTTCGTTCTTGTTCAACGGCTCCGTATAGCCCAGGGCCCATTGGCCTTCGCCCTTCTTACGGCGAGGGCTGGCTGGGGGGCGCGTGGGGGTGAGAGTCATGTCGGTGGTCCTGTCGCTGAGGCCGGGCTCCGGTGACTACCGGTTGCGGGGAGGGAGGTGTTGAGGCACTTCAGCGAAGTCGACAGATCATGGAGTTGGTGCGTCCGAGATCGACGTGGAGCCTCTCGATGAGGTACACGTGCGTCTCTGGACTGATCATGTCAAGCAGTCTCAGGGTCCGGACGGGCTCACAACAAACGTATATCTCATGATGCGAAACGCAGATCCACGCCTTGAGACGGAAGCCTACGGATGCGTAGGTTCGCAGGTGCCGGTGCGGTGTACGTCACATCCCGGTCTAGTCCACCGATTTCACCGTTTCGTGGGGATCGCGGGTCCTTGCCCACGTGCTACTAGGCTGAGGGGCATGAGCGACCTCTCCCAGTTGACCAGCAGTGCCTACCAACAGGCCCTGGAGGTGATCGCCTCGGTCGAGCCCCGGATCGCGGAGGCGACCAAGCAGGAACTCGCCGATCAGCGGTCCTCGTTGAAGCTGATCGCCAGCGAGAACTACGCCTCACCGGCGGTGCTGCTGACCATGGGCACGTGGTTCAGCGACAAGTACGCCGAGGGCACCTCGGGGCACCGGTTCTACGCCGCCTGCCAGAACGTCGACACGGTGGAGGACCTGGCCGCCGAGCATGCCCGCGAGCTGTTCGGAGCGCCGTACGCCTATGTGCAGCCGCACTCGGGCATCGATGCGAACCTGGTGGCCTTCTGGTCGATCCTGGCGCACCGCATCGAGGGTCCGTGGTTGGAGCGGCTCGGGTCGAAGAACGTCAACGAGTTGTCCGACGCGGACTGGGAAGAGTTGCGCGCTGAATTCGGCAAGCAGCGGTTGCTCGGGATGGCTCTGGACGCCGGGGGCCACCTCACTCACGGTTTCCGTCCCAACATCAGCGGCAAGATGTTCCACCAGCAGCAGTACGGCACCGACCCGGTGACCGGGCTGCTCGACTACGACGTGGTGGCCGCCAAGGCACGCGAGTTCAAGCCGCTGGTGCTCGTTGCCGGCTACTCCGCCTACCCCCGTCGGGTGAACTTCGCGAAGATGCGCGAGATCGCCGACGAGGTCGGCGCCACCTTGATGGTCGACATGGCCCACTTCGCCGGTCTGGTGGCCGGCAAGGTCTTCACCGGCGACGAGGACCCCGTCCCGCACGCGCACATCGTCACCAGCACCACCCATAAGTCTCTGCGCGGCCCCCGCGGTGGCATCGTCCTGGCCAACGAGGAGCTCGCTCCCTCGGTGGACCGCGGCTGCCCGATGGTGCTCGGTGGTCCGCTCTCGCACGTGATGGCGGCCAAGGCCGTGGCCTTCGCCGAGGCCCGGCGACCGGAGTTCCAGACCTACGCCCAGGCGATCGCTGACAACGCCCAGTCCCTGGCCGAGGGTTTTGTACGCCGTGAGGCGGACCTGGTCACCGGCGGCACGGACAATCACATCGTGCTGCTGGACGTGTCCAAGTACGGCCTGACCGGTCGGCAGGCGGAGTCCGCGCTGCTCGAGGCCGGGGTCGTGACCAACCGCAACTCGATCCCGAACGACTCGAACGGCGCCTGGTACACCTCCGGCATCCGCTTCGGCACCCCGGCGCTGACCACTCGCGGGTTCGGCCACGACGAGTTCGACAAGGTCGCCGAACTGGTGACGACGGTGCTGAAGAACACCGAACCCGGCGTGACCAAGGCCGGTGGGCCCTCCAAGGCGTCCTACCGGTTGGCGGAGGGCGTTGCGGCGAAGGTGAAGGACGCCTCGGCCGAGATGTTGGACAAGCACCCGCTCTACCCGGGTCTCGAACTGACCTAGGCCGTTTCTCACCCGTGTCAGGCGCCTCACGTCACCGATGTGGGGGCCTGGGACGGATACCGTGCTGACATGACCGCCCAGGCGCAGGACGCCCCGACCGGGGAGCAGACCCGCTCCCGGGCCCAGGGGTTCCTGCACACCCTGTGGCGGCTGATTGTGACCACGGTCGGTTCGTGCATGCGCTACCGGGTCACCGGGCTCGCGGCTGAGGCCGCGTTCTTCGCGGTGCTGTCCGTCCCGCCCCTGGTCTTCGCGATGGCCGGCGCGGTCGGCTACGTCTCCGACCGGTTCTCGGCGGCCCAGGTCGAGGAGGTGCGGCTCGCGGTCCTGGACCTGTCGGGGCAGTTCCTGACCCAGAGTGCGGTCGACAAGATCATCGCGCCCACCATCGGGACGGTCCTGGAGGGCGGGCGGTTCGACGTCATCTCGATCGGTTTCGTGCTCGCCCTGTGGTCGGGGTCGCGGGCGTTGAATGTCTTCATCGACACCATCACGATCATGCACGGACTGGGCGGACATCGCGGGATCGTGAAGACCCGGGCACTGTCGTTCGTGCTCTACATCATGGCGATGCTCAGCGGCGCCCTGTCACTGCCGTTGGTCGTGGCCGGGCCACGATTGGTCAAGACGATCCTGCCGGAGCGCCTGATGGGGCTCAGTCAGTTCTACTGGCCGGTCGTGGTGCTGCTGTGCATCTGCTTCTTGGCGACGCTCTACCACGTCTCGGTGCCGGTGCGGACGAACTGGAGCTTCAACCTGCCGGGCGCCACGTTCTCGCTGGTCGCCTGGATCGGTGGGTCCTATGTGCTGCGATGGATCCTGACCGCGACGGCCGGCGACTCCAAGTCGATCTACGGCCCGTTGGCTGCCCCGATCGCGGTGCTGTTGTGGCTCTACATCGTGGCCATCGCGGTGCTGATCGGGGCGGCGGTGAACGCTGCCTTCGACGAGGTCTTCCCGCAGCTGTCGACCACGCGGGCCCGTCGTGAGTTGCTGCTTCGACTGCGCAAGCGTCGGGTGGCCGCGAGAGCTACTGAGCCTCGGGCGGCAGGCCTTCCACCGGATCGGGACCTCGGTCCACTAGATTCAACCCGTGCTGGGGAAACACAAGACGTCGGCTGACGAGGACTCGAAGGTCGTCAACTTCCCCGACGTCTCGCTTCCCGTCCCGAAGGCCTCGGTTTTCGGTGCGCTCGCGCGCCGATTGTTGGCGGCGATGAGCGTGCTGGCCGGGACCGTGCTGATCGTCTACCTCGACCGCGAGGGGTACCGCGACAACGCCGACCCGACCGGGGCGGTGGACCTGCTCGACTCGATCTACTACACGACCGTCACCCTCAGCACGACCGGGTACGGCGACATCGCCCCGGTCAGTCCTCAGGCGCGGATGATCAACGCATTCGTCATCACCCCGGCCCGCATCGCCTTCCTGGTGCTGTTGATCGGTACCACCCTGGAGGTGCTGGCGGTCCAGGGTCGCGAGCAGATCCGGCTCACTCGATGGAGGAAGAAGATGGGCAACCACGTCGTGGTGATCGGCTTCGGCACCAAGGGACGCAGTGCGATCGCGACCCTGAATGACAGCGGGGTGCCGACGGACCAGATCGTCGTGATCGACAACAAGCCCGAGGCCGTCGAGGATGCCCGCAAGGCGGGCTTCGCCGTGGTGACCGGCGACGCGACCAAGCGCGACATCCAACGTCAGGCCGGCGTCCGGGACGCCGACCAGGTCATCATCGCCACAGGCAGTGACGCCGCGAACGTGCTGGCCACCCTGACCGCGCGTCGACTGGCCAGTGAGAAGGCCGACGACCAGCCGTTGACGCGCATCGTGGCGGCCGTGAGCCAGCAGGAGAATACCGAGCTGATCAAACGCTCTGGCGCGGATGCGGTCATCACCTCCTCCGATGCCGTCGGCCGCCTGATCGGGCTCTCCACGTTCTCCCCGATGCTCGGCGAGATGATGGAGGACCTGCTCAACTCCGGCAGCGGACTGGAGGTGGCCTCGCGAGAGTTGCTGGTCAACGAGGTCGGTCGCCAACCGCAGTCACTCCCGGATCAGGTGATCGGCGTGGTGCGTGACGAGAAGCTCTACCGCTACTTCGACCCCAATGTCGGCCTGCTCGCCCGCGGCGACAAGCTGATCGTGGTCCGGTCCACCGTCGAACTGCCGTGGGCTCCGCGCCCGGGTACGCACAACGAGGACTTCGCCGCCGACGTCGAAGACTAGAACACCTGTTCGATTCGTGATCGAATCTGTGTCACCATCATCGGGTGGCTGGCGGATGGAGCAAGCAGGGGAGCGGCGTACCACTGGGGGACCGGGTGCGCCCGGGTGCCGCTGCTCCACTCGAGGTCTGCCCGGCCCGGCACTGCTGGGTCGCGGACGGCGCCGACGGGGCCGGGGTCAAGCGGCCCGGTCTCCTGGTCGAGTGGCGCCAGGGGAGCGCTGGGTGGGAGGGCCGCGTCGTGTACGCCGCCAGCTTCCGCACCGGAGTGTGGAGCCTGGTCGAGGAGTGGCTGCGCGCAGATCTGCTGACCCCGATGTGATGGGCGGTCATGGTCGCCCTGAAGTGCCTGCCCTGAAGTAACTGCCCTGAAGTAACTGCCCTGGAATGAGCTGAACCGCTGGCGTCTCGGGTCACCAGCGGTTCAGCAAGTAGAACTCTACCGACGCTCTGCGAACGCACAAGGACTACCAGCAGAGATGGTCCGAATATAGTCCGAAAGAACTAGGTGTATCACCCGGTTGTGCGTACCAGACTCCAGGGTTTGAGGACGGCTGGCACCAGCGAGACCGGCAGCGAGAGCAGGGAGCGCGCCGTACGCCGTGGAGCAGCGTCGGGTCCCAGCGCCTCACGGAACGCCTCGGCCACGTCGATGAACTGGAACCCGGGTTCGGCGATGTCGCGCTTGACGCGGTCCTCGCGCATGACCATGTCGTGGGAGAGGCTGTCGACCAGGGCCACGACGGTGCCGCGGTCCATCTGGGTCAGGGCCGCGATGGTGAGTCCGACCAGTTTGCGGGGAACCCACGGCACGATCAGTTGCGGACGGAAGACCCCGCGGACCTGGCCGAAGAGCTTGAGGAGTTCGGGGTAACTGAAGACCTCTTCGCCGCCCACGTCGTAGTGGCTGTTGAGCGGCTCGACCTCGAGGCAGCGCACGAGCAGGTGGATGACGTCGTCGACGGCGACCGGCTGCAGTTTGCTGAGCATCCACAGCGGGATGGGCGCGAAGGGCACGCGGTCGGTGAGGCGGCGCAGGATCTCGAAGGAGGTGGATCCGGCGCCGATGACCATGGCGGCGCGCAGCACCACGGCGGGAACTTCGCCGGCCAGCAGGATCTCCTCGACCTCCAGGCGGGAGGCCAGGTGGTCGGAGAGTTCCTCGTCGGGGACGAGCCCGGAGAGGTAGACGATGCGTTCGACCCCGGCGTTGGCGCACGCTTGGGCGATCAGCTCCGCAGCCTCGCGGTCCTTCTCGACGAAGTCGGAGCCCTCCATGGAGTGGATGAGGTAGTAGACCGCCTCCATCCCTTCGACCGACTCCTTGACCAATGAGGGGTCGGTGACGTCGAACTGAACGGTGGTCACCTCATCGATCCACGGCTGGTCGGCCAGCTTGCTCGGCGTACGAGCTGCGGCGGAGACCTCGTGGCCTGCCTTGAGCAGGTGGGGGATGAGCTCGGAGCCGATGTATCCCGTTGCTCCCGTGACCAGTACCAACATGCTTCCCATGCTAGGTCGCACCGCTCAATGGGACCTCACCCTCAGGGTCGGTTTCTGCCAGCAGAGGCCGTCGCGCCCGAAGATCCCCAGGATCCTTGCCAGAGGGCGGATAGGTCGGGCGTGCCAGAAACCGAATCCGTTAAAGGGACTGACCCTGTCGCTATTACCTGTCACCCTTCGGATACCTCCACTCGATCAAAGGACCGCCATGCCCGAACCGACCAATCCCGTCGTCCCCGAACGACCCATCGGCTCGAGTCCCGGGCCGGGGTATCAAGCAGGTTCGCCGACCCTCCCCGCGAATCCGGCTCCCCACCCCGCAGCGCCGCCCATGCCGTACGGCAGCCCCCAAATCGGGAGTCTGGGCAAGATTCGCAGCACCGGGATGTGCATCTTCCTGGCAGTCATCACGTTCGGGATCTATCAACTCGTGTGGTGGTACAAGACTCACGACGAGATGAAACGTCACAGCGGTCAGGGCATGGGCGGCGGACTGGCGCTTGTCCTGTCGATCTTCGTGGGCATCGTCATGCCCTACATCAGTTCCAGCGAAGTCGGCTCTCTGTACGAGCGCGCCGGATTGCGCAAGCCCGTGGGAGGAGCGACAGGGCTCTGGTACTTCCCGGGTGTGTTCATCCTGGTGGGGCCCCTGGTCTGGTTCATCAAGACGAACGGTGCGCTCAACGCATACTGGCGCGCGCAGGGCGTTCGCTGACCTAGCGCCGCGAGGTGGCCGCGCCGCCGCCTCGGGGGGTCTGCGGACGCGTCACGGTCGTGGCGTTCGTAGTCACCTGGTCGAGGCGCAGGAAGGTCACCTCGGAGATCGAGTCGACGGGATTCGAGTACAGCTCGAGCGCAGGGCCTCCGTTGCAGCTGAGCGTCTCTTCGCCCTCGCCGGTGTCGATGATGGCCGATCCGACGTTGGTGTCGTACGCCGCTCCGATGTCCGATGAATAGGACAGCGCCTGTCTCGAGCTGACGGCGATGCAGTAGACGGACCCGCCGTTCCGGCTGACGATGGAGTAGTTCATCAGGTAGGTCCCAGGGGCTAGGCCGGGGAAGCTGATCGTGTGCGACCCGGAGGCGGCGGTCGAGGTCATTTGGTACCGGTACGCCCGCGTCTCGAGGTCGGAAGCGTGCTTCCCGTCGACCCGGTCGGCGTTGAGCTTGTTGACCTTGGTAGTGCGGTTGACCTTCAACGGCGGCTGGCCGGGCTTGGTCTTGAGCCGGAGCGCGGGACCCGATCCGGTGTTCTTGACGGTGGTCTTCTTGGTCGCGGTGTTGTTCTTGCCGAGCAGTAGGGGCTTGCCGTTGGCGGCGTACGCCGCGAGGTTGGCTCCGCCGATCAGGACGACGGCGGCGAGGAGCACCGCGATGATTCGAGAGTGTGATGTGGCGAGCATGGTGGTCTCCTTGACCTCGTTTCGTGCCCATCCACGCTACCCGGACTTCAGGCCGCTGACCTGACACGGCCGGGTCATGCCGGAGCGCACGCACGCGTGCGGCGCATGGTCACGTGGAAGAGCATCCCTAGTCACCGTGGGTGAGCGGTCGGCCGATGTGTGTCGGTGGTGGTCCGCCATACTTCGCTCCATGACCAACGAATCGGGAGCTATCGAACGTCGGGCGCGGGAACGATCGCAGGACCCGCGAGGTGTGCCGTGGGATGCGACCGACGAGGTCGATGCGGTCGTGGTCGACACGACGTGGGGAGAGATCCAACCGTTGCACTGCGCACCCGGTGTACGCACCGTGGGTGAACTCGAGCTGATCGAGCTCCTGCAGGAAGGAGCCGAGTTGTTCGACACCCGCGTTCCGGGCTCTCGCAACGGCGTCACGCTGCCGGGTGCACGGAGCCTCCCTCACGACCAGGCCGCCGAGCACCGAGACGACGTGGACCCGTCCCGGGTGTCCATTCTGTTCTGCAACGGACCGCAGTGCCCACAATCGCCCTGGGCCATCCGTGCGCTGCTCGACGCTGGTGTGTCTCCGGATTCGTTGGCTTACTACCGAGGCGGTATGCACGACTGGGTGACGATGGCGATGCCGACCGAAGCGACGACCTGACCCCTCTGTTTGGAGCGGCGAGCTGCCCGGAGTGGACGCGCGATTGCTCCGGATGGACTACTCGCCCTCGGACATCTCCTGGAACTCGCCGTGCCAGCTGTGGTACCAAACGTCACCGGTCGCAGCATTGACCGAGAGCATCCCTTCGAGTTGGTCTTGCTCGAGGGTGTGGAGCGTGTAGTACCCGGGGAAGGCTTCCGCGTCCTCGACGGTGAGTCCGTCGTGGTCATCGGCCCACTCCTCGGCCACCTGCAGGGCCTGCTCAGCACTGAGCGTGGCCGGTGTGTCGCTCCGCGACATCGTCCCGTAGCGGGTGTTCCACATCATGGCCGGTCCGAGCTCGAGTCGCACGGCTCCGGTCGCCGGGTCAACCAGAATCTCGGTGGCCATGGTCCCGTCCGACTCCTCGAGCTCTGCGTAGTAGTTCTCGCTGAAACGCATGACCTCGCCGACGCGCAGGTCCGGTCCCACCGCCGCGGCGTACTCCTCAGCCCGGTCGCGCGCCTCCTCCAAGCCGGCCACGGGGTCACCGCTCCCGGACAGCCACTCCGATCCACTGTGTCCACCGGTCATCCATCCGCCTCCTGAGCCTCGGGAGTCGAAGCCATCGGCGTGAGCCACCATCCAGGTACCGGAGCCGAGCAGTGCGAGCACCGCCACGATCGGCACCCACAGTCGTGAGGCGGTGCTCATCACCGGGACTCGGTTCTCGGCGACCGCAAGGTGGCAAGCATCGAGTGGTAAGTCGCCTCGTCCACCTCTCCGGCGGCGAACCGTCGGTTCAGGATTTCCTCGGGCGTGCCGGCGACGTCATCGCGGGTTACGCCTCGTCGTAGATCGGAGCCGGCACCCCCGGTGGACGTGGCACGGGAGACGGTCCAGACGATCAGGACCACGACGGCGATCCAGAAGATGGTCATGGCGATCCAACCGCCGGCACCCATGTCGTAGCCGTAGCCCATCATGACTGGCTCCGACGTGCGCAGTAGTCGTTGTTGCTGTCGCCCGGTCGAGCCAGGTCAAGGTCACGAATAGTTGTGTTCATACCTGAATTCTCGGCCCGTCGGTGTTCGGCGCCCAGGGCCGAAGGGAACCGATCGGCAGGGCCGGAGGTCCCCTAGAATCGGCGCGGGGGACTCGCCGGTGGGCCAACGGACCTTGGGCCCGGTACGGCGTGACCTGTAGCCCTGTCCGCCGTCGCGGGGGAGGCGAACCATGGTTGATGAGGTCGACACGCGGTCGACTGCACCGTTAGTCGACCTGGAGGTTGCCATGACCAAGGCTCCGCACGACATCGCCGATCTTCACCTGGCTCCGGTCCTACTCGCCCTCGACGCCCGACTCGAGGAGCTGGGGCGCCTTCCTCTCGAGGATCTGAGGTCTCGGATCGCCACGGAGTCCAACGGTTCCGATCGTGGGGTCGAGTTGCGCATCTCGGGGGTGCTCGCCTCGGTCCGCTACCTGCTCGACTGTCACCGATGGGAACTCTCCTGGGATCCCCGCGGCATCCGCGTACGGAACCACGGGCGGAGCGTTGTCCTCGGGATCCCCGACGTGATCGTCGAGTACGTCGCTGGACGCCATCATGCGCAGCCAGCGACGACGGACACGGGCAGCCGGGGGACCGGTAGCTAGTCAGCTAGCTTTCTCATAGGTGTGTGACCACCAGTACCGTCCGGACTCCTCCCGGTGACGCCACCCGTCCGCCACCAGGTCGCGGTCCAGGTCCGCCAATCGTTGTGCGACGTCCGTCTCCGGGTGGGGCTCGGGGATGGCGTCGAGGTCCGTAAAGCGGAGCAGGGGAAACGTGGTGCTCTGCAACACCGGCGTCGAAGCATCCAGGTCTTCGTCGGTTGAACGGGCGACGAATCGGTACTGCTCGAAGGCCGCAGTCCCGCCCAGGGAGCTGAGCGCTGTCGCGAACCAGGACAGCTTGCCCGGTGCTTCCAGGTGTACCTCGAGCACTCGAGTTGTCATTGCGGCCCCCTCAGTCCTGTGTCGTCATAGGTGCTGTACCTCGAGACTAGGTGTCCCTTGAGGTGGTGGATAGAGATGAGGGGGCTTCAACGCAAGCCCGAGGCCCGTTCGATGCAGAACGTCGCCAGGCAGACGGTCCGTGAGTACACCGAGAACCACAGTCGTGCCGAGCGGCTCGACCGTGTTATTGCTGCCTTGCGCGTCCGCAGGCGCCGGTGTGCGCAGATCTAATGAAAACAGCCTCCGAACCCGCTTGTTCGCAGGTCAGAGGCCGTTCAGTTGTTGGTGGGCGATACTGGGTTTGAACCAGTGACCTCTTCCGTGTCAGGGAAGCGCGCTACCGCTGCGCCAATCGCCCGTGCTGTGAAGTTGTGGGGTTTTACTCGAGGTGGGTACGGGATTTGAACCCGTGTACACGGATTTGCAGTCCGTTGCCTCGCCTCTCGGCCAACCCACCATGGAGGTCTGGCCATCAAGCGACCTCTCCGAGCGGACAACGAGACTCGAACTCGCGACCTCAACCTTGGCAAGGTTGCGCTCTACCAACTGAGCTATGTCCGCATGATCTCCGGTTCGGCTTTCGCTTCCCCTGAGGTGCGTGTGAACCCTAGCCGATTGGTTTCGACCTGCCAAAACCGGTGGGGTGTTGCGTGGCGTCAGGCTCCTCCGGAAGCGGCGCAACGCGCTGCTCGCACCGCGGTCGTTGCGCGTGGTCGGGGCGATCTAGAGTGCTCGGCATGCGCGCTTGGGTTGATGGAGAATTGCTCACGGATGCCTCGGCCCCGGTCATCTCGATCGTCGATCACGGGTTCACCGTGGGCGACGGGGTCTTCGAGGCGGTGAAGGTGGTCGGCGGAAAACCCTTCGCCCTCGAACCCCACCTCGACCGGCTGACCCGTTCGGCAGCCGGGCTCGGCCTCCCGGCCCCGGACCTCGACGCCGTACGACGCGGGGTGGCGGCCGTACTCCAGGCGCAGCAGTTGCCGCTGGGCCGGATCCGGATCACCTTCACCGGGGGACTGGCCCCGATGGGGTCCGGTAGGGGGGAGGCGCACCCGACGCTCGTGGTTGCCGCCGCCCCGATGGACCCCTACCCGCCCACCGCCACCGTGGCGACGGTCCCGTGGCCCCGCAACGAGCGCGGAGCCCTCGCGGGCATCAAGACCACGTCGTACGCCGAGAACGTGGTTGCCCTCGCCGAGGCCCGCCGACGGGGCGCCGACGAAGCGGTCTTCGCGAATCTTTCCGGTCACCTCTGCGAGGGAACCGGCTCGAACGTCTTCTACGTCCTGGACGAAACCCTGCGCACTCCCTCGCTGGCCAGTGGCTGCTTGGCGGGGATCACCCGGGAGGTGATCCTCGACTGGGTCGGCGCCGAGGAGGTCGACGAACCCATCAAGGTCCTCGACAACGCCACCGAGATATTTTTGGCGTCCACGACCCGCGACGTCCAACCCGTCGCACGGTGGAACGAGCGAGTCCTCGATGCGCCCGGCCCAGTCACCCTCAGCGCGATGGAGACATGGCGCCAGCGTGAACCGGAGATGCTCGGTCAATAGCTACTGACCGAGCGACTCAGGGCTCGAGCAACTCGGCGACCAACTCGTCGAGGTCCACATGGGTCGACTCCGTTCCGGTCGGCACCAACCGCCGGGTCTCGGCCAAGAAGCGCTGGATCGCACCGAGTTCAGCCTTGGTCTCGAGGGAGCCGGCCGCGGAGAGCAGCGAGATGGCCACCATCGGCCAGCCCGCGTCGCAGCGTGCCGGCGCCACCCGCACCATTCCGAAACCCACGCGGCGCTTGAGACCCGCCTCGATCAGGCTCCGCTCGACCGTCCAGGCGTAGTCGGCCTCGACGAGGTGACAGGTGATGCTCACGGCGTACGGGGTCGCCGGGTGATAAGCGAAGGTGGCCATGAAGATCAGCGGTCGGTCATGCTCATCCACGCACTGCAGCGCTATTTCATGGCGCACAGGCGCATGGTTGTCATCGAGTTCGTCTCTCATTGATCCCCCACGTCACGCGGGCCGAGAAAGAAACTTCTGAGCGACAGGGGCGCCCGCGTATCCGCCCCTGGTCCTAAGACGCGATCGCGACCTATTCGGTTGCATGCACGTCGACTAATTCGGACGATACGCGGGCCAGCCAAAGCGACGGCGAGGGCCTAGCAGCGGTTCGGGGGCTGCATGCGTTACAGTTTCGTCCGCACCGCTAGGTGCACCCCACCCGCAACATCTGCGGGCGATTGGCGCAGTGGTAGCGCGCTTCGTTCACACCGAAGAGGTCACTGGTTCGAACCCAGTATCGCCCACTCCTCACTCCCGAGGACCGAAAATTCCTGGCAGTCAGGAGCGTTTGTGGCCAACCCAGACGCAGCCTACGGTCCCGAAGCGCTTCTCGCGGCCATCGAGGCCAAGGAACACAGCAGCCGCCCCCGCGACCGCCGGGTCGCGATGCTTCGCCACTGCGCCCTGCTCATCGGTCTGGGCGTCGCATTCGTCGGCGTGGTCGTTATCGCTGGCTGGTTCCTGGGCCTGGACCGTGTCACCACTCTGGGCGCGGAGTTCGCGAGCATGAAACTCACGACCGCCGCGAGTTTCGCGGGGGTCGGGGTCGCCCTCGCTGTGGCTGCCCGCCCGGCCAGCCCTGCCCGATCCCGCGTGATCGTGATCCTCGCGGTGCTCGGAGGGGCCTACGCCGCGCTGACGATCCTGGAGTACGTCGTGGGGTTCGACGCCGGCCTGGATAACCCGTTCGGCCTGGACACCGACTCTATTGAGCACCCCGGTCGGATGTCGCTGGCCACCGCTGGCGGGATGCTGCTGCTCTGGCTCGCACTGGCCGCGCTTATGCGTTCGGCCACCCGCCTGGCCCAGAGCCTGGCTTTGGCATGCCTGGGTCTGGGTGTGGTCACCCTGCTGGGGTATTCCTACGACGTCAACGCGCTCTACGAGTTCGGTCCGTTCAGCTCGACAGCACTCCACACCGCAGTGGGACTGGCCGTTGCCGCGACCGGGGTGCTGCTGTTGCGAGCCGGGGACGGGCTCATGTCGATCCTGACCGGGAACACCGCGGGGGGCATCATCGTGCGGTGGATGGCTCCCCTGGCCGTGTTCTCGCCCATGGTGGTCGGCGCGGTCATCAGGCTCGGACTCGGCAACCACTACTCCGGCCCGGTCGCCCTGGCGCTGTTCGCGACGATTATGGCGACCCTCGGCGGGGCGATGATCCTGTACGGCGGCGGTCGCCTCCGCAACGTCGACCTCCGCCGGGCCGGCGCCGAGGAGACCCTGCAGGTCGCCCGGGACGCGATCGCCGCACGCGACATCATGGCGGCCGAGTTGGGCGCCGCCGAGCGGCGTACCCGCGAGATCCTCGACTCCGCCGCCGAGGCCTACCTCGCCACCACCCTCGACGGGGTCGCCCTGGAATGGAACGACGCGGCGACCGCCATGTTCGGCTGGACCCGCGAAGAGATCATCGGTGTACAGGTCCGCGACCTCATCGTGAGTGCCACCGAAAGCCAACGAGTGCGTTCATTGATGCGCATCGACGAGCCCGAGGAGGTCCAGTCAGAGGAGCCGGTCCTCGGGCGGCAGGTTCCGCTGGCTGGTCGCCGTAAGAGCGGGGGTCACCTGGACATCGAAGTGACGACCTGGCGGTTGGGTGACGGCGACGACACCGTCCTGCACTCGCTGATGACCGACGTGACCGCGCGACGACGCGCGGAGAAGGAGCTGCGGCTCGCACTCGACGACATCGGCGACTTCTCCGCCGCCATGGCCCACGACCTCAAGGGTCCACTCACCGTGGTCAAGGGCTACTCCCAGCTCCTCGAGAAGAAGATCGACGACCAGATGCTCGTCGAACTCACCAGCCGCATCACCGCAGCGGCTGACCGCGGTATGCACCTGATCGACGACATCCTGGCGTTCGCCGAGATCGGTGCTCGTCGGCGTACCGAGGACTTGATCGACCTGACTGCCCTGGTGCGCGAGGTGGCAGCAGATGAGCGGGCGCGGGTCGAGCGGCCCTCCACGGTGGAGGTACTGGATCTGCCCGATGTGGTTGGCGACGAGTCGCTGCTTCGGCAACTGCTCAGCAACCTGATCGGGAACGCGTTGAAGTACGTTCCCGAAGACCAGGATCCCGTAGTCAGTATCGAAGCCGAGGTCGACGCCGAGCGAGGAACCTTCGACCTGCGGATCAGCGACAACGGCAACCCCATTGCAACCGCTGACCTCGAGCTGATCTTCACCATGTTCGGCCGCGGAACCAACACCGAGGGGCGTCAAGGCACCGGAGTCGGCCTCGCGATCTGTCGTCGCGTGGCGGAACTGCACGACGGGTCGATTGCCATCGAGGCCACCGAGTCGGGCAACTGCTTCGTCACCACGCTGCCGGCCGTGCCGTCACCGGAGGAAACCCAGGCGCGCGAGCCCGACCCGGCTCGATAGGCTCCCGGTGGTTGCCGATCCGGCGACCGCTATCCCCACCCAGCATCCCTCTAGCAGTTTCAAGGAGCTCTCGTGTCCGAGATCAAGGTCGTCCGTGTCCACGCCGGTGAACGGCAGGACCAGACGACCACCACCGGAACGAAGGCCTGGGAGCTCTTCCGCGACGACGCCGACATCATCGCGGCCCGCATCGCCGGGGAGGTGAAGGACCTCTCCCACGAGCTCAGCGAGGGCGATGAGGTCGAGGGCGTAGCCATCGACAGCGCCGACGGCCGCGACATCCTGCGGCACTCCTGCGCCCACGTGATGGCCCAGGCGGTGCAGGATCTCTTCCCCGACGCCAAGCTGGGCATCGGACCGCCGGTCGAGAACGGCTTCTACTACGACTTCGACGTCGAGACCCCGTTCGTGCCCGAGGACCTCGCCAAGATCGAGACCCGGATGCGCAAGATCATCAAGGAGGGTCAGCGCTTCGAGCGTCGGGTCACCACCGACGCCGACGCGCAGGTCGAGCTGGCGGGGGAGCCCTACAAGCTCGAACTCATCGGACTGAAGGGTTCGGCCGCAGCCGACGCGGCCGACGGCGCGAACGTCGAGGTCGGCGCCGGCGAACTGACGATCTACGACAACATCAACCGCAAGGGCGAGGCCGCCTGGAGCGACCTGTGCCGCGGGCCGCACCTGCCCACCACCAAGCGCATCCCGGCCTTCAAGCTCATGCGGTCGGCGGCGGCGTACTGGCGCGGCAACGAGAAGAACCCGATGCTGCAACGCATCTACGGCACCGCCTGGGAGACCAAGGAGGCCCTCGAGGAGCACCTGCACCGCATCGAGGAGGCCGAGCGCCGCGACCACCGCAAGCTCGGGCGCGACCTGGACCTGTTCAGCTTCCCCGACGAGATCGGTTCGGGACTTCCCGTCTTCCACCCCAAGGGCGGGGTGATCAAGCGGGAGATGGAGGACTACGTCCGCCAGCGGCACATCGAGGAAGGCTTCGAGTACGTCGGCACCCCCCACATCGCCAAGGAGGGGCTCTTCCACACATCAGGCCACCTGCCTTACTACGGCGAGGGCATGTTTCCCGCCCTCGATGTCGACGGGATGGACTACCGCCTGAAGGCGATGAACTGCCCGATGCACAACCTGATCTACCGCTCGCGGCAGCGTTCCTACCGCGAGCTCCCGCTGCGGCTCTTCGAGTTCGGCAGCGTCTACCGTCACGAGAAGTCCGGGGTCGTGCACGGCCTGACCCGGGTGCGCGGGTTCGCTCAGGACGATTCGCATTCTTACGTCACCGCCGAGCAGGCGCCGGCGGAGATCCGGCACCTGCTCGACTTCGTGCTCGGTCTTCTGCGTGACTTCGGTCTCGACGACTTCTACCTCGAGCTCTCCACCCGGGACGCGTCGAAGGACAAGTTCATCGGTTCTGACGAGGACTGGGCGATCGCCACGAAGGTGCTCGAAGACGTGTGCCTCGAGACCGGACTGGAGCTGGTGCCGGACCCCGGTGGCGCGGCGTACTACGGGCCCAAGGTGTCGGTGCAGGCGCGTGACGCCATCGGCCGGACCTGGCAGATGTCCACCATCCAGTACGACTTCAACCAGCCGTCTCCGGAGCGCTTCGCTCTGGAGTACGTCGCCTCCGACGGCAGCCGGCAGCAGCCGGTGATGATCCACTCCGCGAAGTTCGGTTCGATCGAGCGCTTCATGGGTGTCCTCGTCGAGCACTACGCCGGCGCCTTCCCGCCGTGGTTGGCCCCCGTCCAGGTCCAGGCGATCCCGATCGCTGACGTGCACGCGGACTACCTGCACGACCTGGCCCGGCAGATGAAGGTGCTCGGCCTGCGCGTCGAGGTCGACGACTCCGATGACCGGATGCAGAAGAAGATCCGCAACGCGCAACTCCAGAAGGTGCCGTTCATGATCATCGCCGGCTCCGAGGACATCGAAGCCGGTGCCGTCTCGTTCCGCTACCGCGACGGCCGCCAGGACAACGGCGTACCCGTCCAGGAGGCCATCGACCGGATCGTCGCAGCGGTAGCCACCCGCGAACAGGTCTGACGCACCACTCGCTGCGTCGTACCAGACGGCGTGAGACTCGAGCACGATCGAAGTTATCCACAGGTCAGCGAGAGCTGGGTGGCGGACGAATGACACTTCGAGAACGCTCACGTCATGCCCGAACTCGACGACTTGCTCACGTTGCAGAGCGGTGTGGTGACCCGACGGCAACTGCTGGAGCTGTCGCTCACTGCCCCTGACGTGCGTCGGCTGCTCAGGCGCAGGGAACTCGTGGCGGTGGGTGTCGGGGTCTACGTCAATCACACAGGCGAACTCACCTGGATCCAGCAGATGTGGGCTGCGGTGCTGTCCTTGTGGCCGGCTGCGTTGTGTCATCAGTCCGCGCTGCGGGCGGCTGACGGCCCCGGACGCACCACCGCAGGTGGCCTGATCCATGTGGCAGTCGACCGACGCCGGTCGCCTGCTGCGCCGGCCGGCGTACGGCTGCACCAGTTGTCTCACCTCGACGACCGGGTGCAGTGGAATCTCACCCCTCCCCGGGTTCGTGTCGAGCACGCCGTACTCCAATTGGCGGCCGAGTGTCGAGACGAAGTGGAAGCGGTCGCGTTGCTGGCTGATGCCGTGCAGGCCCGGCGAACCACCGCGGGCAGACTTCTCGCCGCTCTGGAGACGCATGAGCGGATTGCCCGGCGCGAGTTTCTCGTCGCCGTACTCCAGGATGTCGCCCACGGCACCTGCTCGACGCTGGAGCACGGGTACCTCACCCGGGTCGAACGTCCGCACGGTCTGCCGGTGGCGGACCGCCAGGTGCTGGCCTCGAGCCGTGGTCCGATCTTGCGTGATGTGGAGTATCGGCGCTTCGGGTTGATCGTCGAACTGGACGGACGGCTCTTCCACGACAACGCCCGCTCACGCGACCGTGACCTGGACCGCGATCTCGACGCGTTGGTCGAAGGCCGCAGCACCGGGCGGTTGGGATGGGGCCAGGTGTTCGGTCGCCCGTGTGACACCGCCCGCCGCGTCGGACACATTCTTCAACTGGGAGGTTGGCGGGGGACCCTTTCGCCGTGCCCGGACTGTGCCTCCAGCCCTATGCAGTACGCAGGTGTCACCGGCTGACCTCGTGGTACTGCACAAGCCACAGCTGCAGATCGCTTGGCCCGTGTGCTGGAGTGTGGGCATGGCAAAGAACATCGCGACCAACACCGACGTCGACCTCGAGAAGCTGCTGGAGTTCGTGCGACCCCGGCACCAGATGGTGCTGATCACCACGCGTGAGGACGGGCGTCCCCAGAGCTCCCCGGTCAGTGGGGGAGTCGACCAGGACGGGCACCTGGTCATCGCGACGTACCCCGAGCGGGCGAAGGTCACCAACGCCCGGCGCAACCCCGAGGTGAGCGTCCTCGTGCTGTCCGAGGAGTTCAACGACGCCTGGGTGCAGGTCGACGGAACATGCGAGGTGATCGACACACCCGAGTCCGTCGAGCCGTTGGTCGACTACTTCCGCAGCATCGCCGGTGAGCACTCGGACTGGGACGAATACCGCCAGGCCATGCGCGACCAGGGAAAGTCCCTGCTGCGGGTCACGCCCACCCGGTGGTCGCCCGTGGCCACCGGCGGATTCCCGAGCCGCTTCGCGGACTGAACAAACCGCGACACGATGTCGCGGATATTCTTTACATGCGACACGGAGTCGCAGTAACCTCGACGCAGTTGACCACTGTTGAGCCACCCCGTCGAGAGGCGACACCGCAATGACGATGACTCCCGAAGCACCCACCGCTCGTCCCGTCGAGGGCGCGGCCACCGGCGACCAGTCGTACG
Organism: Nocardioides salsibiostraticola; assembly: GCF_054783655.1. Taxonomy (NCBI): domain Bacteria; kingdom Bacillati; phylum Actinomycetota; class Actinomycetes; order Propionibacteriales; family Nocardioidaceae; genus Nocardioides; species Nocardioides salsibiostraticola. The sequence continues at coordinate 164,676 of NZ_BAAGQD010000017.1, forward strand.
CCGAACGGCTCGCGACGTTGTCCGAGGCCTCGGTGCACCAACACTTCGACGCGTTTCTCGATATCGACTGGGACAACCCGGACTTCGCGATCCATCACGACGACCCCCGCTGGATCCTCCCCGCGATCGACGTACTGGGTGCCACCGACTGGTACCAGTCGCTGCCGCGGCAGCGACAGATCGAGGTGGGCCTCTACCGCCAGGCCAACATCCAGAAGGTCGGCCTGCAGTTCGAGCAGGTTCTGATCAGCGGTCTGATGCAGTACGCCTTCGCCCTTCCCAACGGCCGCCTGGAGTTCCGCTACTCCACGCACGAGGCGACCGAGGAATGCCACCACACCCAGATGTTCCAGGAGTTCGTGAACCGCTCGGGCCAGGACGTCCAGGGGGGCTCACGCATCTTCCGAGGGGTGGCGCCCTTCCTGCCGCTGGCGGCACGGGCGCTTCCGTTCGGCTTCTTCTTCGGCGTCCTGGCCGGTGAGGAACCGATCGACCACATCCAGAAGAACGTGCTGCGGGCCGGCAACGACATGCACCCGCTGTTGCAGCGCATCATGCAGATCCACGTCGCCGAAGAGGCGCGTCACATCGGGTTCGCCCACCAGTACCTCGAGCACCAGGCCCCCAAGCTCAACCGGTTTCACCGCGCGGTTCTGTCGGTGGCCGTCCCGCTGATCATGCGGTGGCTGTGCGACGAGATCGTGAAGCCTTCGAAGAAGGCTCGTCGCGACATGGGCATCCCCAAGTCCGTGGTCGACGAGGTCTGGTGGGACGCCCCGGAGTCGCGCAAGATGCTGCGCGACCTGTTCGGCGACGTCCGCATGCTCACCGAGGAGTGCGGCCTGATGAACCGCGTGTCGCGCATGGTGTGGCGCTGGATGAAGATCGACGGTCGTCCCTCGCGCTACCGCAGCCAGCCTGCGTCCGCCGCGGCCTGAGGGGCAACGAGAATGCCGTACGTCGTCACGCAGTCCTGTTGCGCTGACGCCTCCTGCGTGGTGGCGTGCCCGGTCAACTGCATCCACCCCGCTCCCGGCGAGCCCGGGTTCGCGGAGGCGGAGATGCTCTACATCGACGCGAACTCCTGCGTGGACTGCGGGGCGTGTGTCACGGCCTGCCCGGCCGCGGCGATCAAACCCCACACCGCGTTGAAGCCCTCGGAAGAGCCGTTCCTGGCCCTGAACGCCGACTACTTCGCCACCTTCGCCGACCCGGGGCGTACGCCGCTCGCGGTGGTTCCTGCTCAGCGTCGGGTCCTGCGACCGGGCCCGTTCCGGGTTGCGGTGATCGGGGCGGGACCCGCGGGTCTCTACACCGCCGACGAGCTGCTCAAGCATCCCGAGTTCAGCGTCGATGTGTTCGACCGCCTCCCCACCCCGTACGGCCTGGTTCGCGCAGGGGTCGCCCCGGATCACCAGCGCACCAAGAAGATCCAGGAACTCTTCGCCCACATCGAGAACCAGCCGGGCTTCCGCTACCTGCTGAACGTCGAGATAGGCGCGGGGATCCGTCACGACGACCTCGTCGAGAACTACGACGCCGTCGTCTACTCGGTCGGCGCGTCCTCGGACCGCGTCCTCGGCATCCCGGGGGAGCCGACCCGTGGCTCTCTGTCGGCCACCGACTTCGTGGGTTGGTACAACGGACACCCCGACAAGGTGGGACTGGACGTTCCCCTCGACCAGGAACGCGCCGTGATCATCGGCAACGGCAACGTGGCCCTGGATGTGGCCCGGATCCTCACCACGGACCCCGCCGAGCTGGCACACACCGACCTCGCGGTCGAGGCCTGGCAACATCTGGCCGCCAGCTCCGTCCGCGAGGTCGTGATCCTGGGCCGGCGTGGGCCCGAGTACGCGGCGTTCACCCTGCCCGAACTGATCGGGTTGGCCGGTTTGTCGGACCGCAACGTCATCATGGAACTCACCGACGACGACCGTGATCGGCTCGGCGAGGACACCCGCGGTCGAGTGATCCGAGAACTGGCCGACCGACGGGTCGACCCCGCTCGTCGTACGATCCGGCTCCGGTTCCACACACCCCCGGCGTGCATCGTGGGGGAGGAACGCGTGCAGGGACTCGAGGTGGCGTCGGGCGAGGTCATCGAGGCCGGACTCGTCCTGCGGGCCATCGGCTATCGCGGGCAACCCGTCGCGGATCTGCCGTACGACGCCGCCACGGGCACCGTTCCCCACGACCACGGTCGCGTCGTACCCGGCACCTACGTCGCCGGATGGATCAAGCGCGGACCCAGCGGGTTCATCGGCACCAACAAGTCGGACGCCGAGGAGACCGTCGCCGCGTTGCTCGACGACTGTGACTCGGGCGCCATCACCCCCGGAGGCCACACGCCGGGGAGCATTGACTTACTGCTCCGAGCGCGCAAGGTGTCCGTCGTGGACCGAGCTGGATGGCGGAGCATCGATCGTGAGGAACGGCGCCGCGGACATGAGCGCGGTGCCGTGCGGACCAAGATCGTCGACTCGGCAGAGGCGGTGCGTATCGCTGCTGACCTTCGCGGGCCCAGGACTCGGAGGATCGACGATGCGCGGCGTCAGAGTCGTAGGTACCCTGCACCCCAGGAGCGGGAACCCCAACGCAGCTGAGAAGGAGTGCACATGTCCGTGGCGCCAACGCCGATCGACGGACGACGTGCGCGGTGGGATGAGCACAACCTGGCTCGGCGTCAGGTCATCCTCGAGGCGGCGACCGACGTCCTGGCCGGTCTCGAGCCCGGGGCTGAGATACACGTTCGTCAGATCGCGGAGAAGGCGGGGCTCAGTCGCACCGTGGTCTACCGCCACTTCGCGGACCGGGCCGACCTCGACGTCGCGGTGCAGGCCCACATCTTCGAGCTGGTCGGAGCGCGGTTGCTTCCGGCGCTGTCCCTCGAGGGCACCCCGGTCGACATCGTCCGGCGCATCGTCGGGGCCTATGTCGGATGGGCCGCCGAACACCCGGCCCTCCACCAGTTCGTCGAGCGGGAGACCCCGGGGAGTTCCGGTCCGAGCCCGCTGGACCAGGCGATCGCGCAGGTCGCCAAGGGCATCGAGGACCTGATCACCCTGGTCGTGGACAGCCTCGAGGTGCGGCTGACCGAGGACGATCGCAGTGCCCTTGACCCGCTGATCTTCGGTGTCGTTGGCTTCGGTTTCACCGCCGTACGACGATGGCTGCGACGCCCGGACCAGCAACCCGGGCCCGAAGCCCTCATCGACGTGTTGAGCGAAGCGATCTGGCTGCCGATCGCTGGGCTGGCCAGCGCCCGCGGGGTGACCCTGGACCCGAATGTCCCGGTGAGCGATCTGGTCACCTCGGTGCTGGCCGGCGAGGCTGGTCCGGTTGACTGACGACATGCCACCGCACATCAGCCAGGACGGGATCGGGGAGGGCGACGCCCTGGACCGGCTGTGGACCCCCCACCGGATGGCCTACATCCGCGGGGAGAACAAGCCGAACGACGCCAGCGCGGGGGAGTGCCCCTTTTGCCGGATCCCTACCCTCGACGACGTCGAAGGTCTCATCATTCACCGCGGTCAGCGGGCGTTCGTCGTCCTCAACCTCTACCCGTACGCCGCGGGCCACCTGATGGTCTGCCCCTTACGTCACCTCGCCGACTACACCGGGACCACCGACGAGGAGGCCGCCGAGATCGCCGACCTGACCCGCACCGCGATGCGGGTCGTGCGCTCGGTCTCCGGGGCCAAGGGCTTCAACATCGGTATGAACCAGGGCGAGGTGGCCGGCGCCGGGATCGCCGCCCATCTGCACCAGCACGTCGTACCGAGGTGGCCCGGGGACCAGAACTTCATGCCCATCATCGGGCGCACCAAGACGCTGCCCGAGCTGCTCACCGACACCCGAGCGCTGTTCGCCGACGCCTGGCCCAGCTAGCCCACGCCGCCTCACTTCGCTCCCGCTGCCATCACCGGCTAGCCTGCTCGTCTTATGTTGGACAGATTCAAGGGTTTCTGGCAGGGCGTCGTGCTCATGCCCTTCGTCAAACTCTTCCTCAGGCTCGGCATCAGCCCCGACACCGTGACCCTCGTCGGCACCATTGGAGTCGTCGCGGGTGCGTTGATCTTCTTCCCGACCGGGCACCTGCTCATCGGGGTCCTGGTGATCACCGCGTTCGTCTTCAGCGACCTCATCGACGGGGCGATGGCCCGTGAGATGGGGCGCGACTCGAAGTTCGGGTCCTTCTGGGACTCCACGTTGGACCGGATCGGTGACGGTGCTGTCTTCGGAGGGTTGGCGCTGTACTTCGCGGGCACCTCCGGCGACAACTACCTCTACCTCTGCCTCTCGCTGTACTGCCTGGTGATGGGCTCGGTGACGTCCTACGCCCGGGCCAAGGCGGAGTCCCTCGGGATGGACGCCCGCGGCGGCATCGCCGAACGGGCGGACCGTCTCGTCTCGATCCTGGTGTTGACCGGACTCAGCGACATCCTCAACCTGCCGATCCTCTTGTACGGCGTCCTGTGGGTCCTGGCGTTCGCCAACACCTACACCGTGGTATTCCGGGTGCTCAAGGTGCGGCGCCAGGCGCTGATCCTCGACGCCGAGTCCGACGCCGCCCGGGCCGCTGCCGATGGGACATCACCGGCCTGATCGGCCTAGAATGACAGGCATGTCGCAGAACATCCCTGACCCCACGCACACCTCCGTCACCGGCACGTCGCGCGTCAAGCGCGGCATGGCCGAGATGCTCAAGGGTGGGGTCATCATGGATGTCGTCACCGCCGAGCAGGCGAAGATCGCCGAGGACGCCGGCGCCGTGGCCGTGATGGCCCTCGAGCGGGTCCCCGCCGACATCCGCGCCCAGGGCGGCGTGAGCCGGATGAGCGACCCCGACATGATCGACAGCATCATCGCCCAGGTCTCCATCCCGGTGATGGCCAAGGCTCGGATCGGTCACTTCGCCGAGGCGCAGATCCTGCAGAGCCTCGGTGTCGACTACATCGACGAGTCCGAGGTGTTGACCCCGGCCGACTACGCCAACCACATCGACAAGTGGAACTTCACCGCTCCCTTCGTCTGTGGCGCCACCAACCTCGGTGAGGCGCTTCGCCGCATCACCGAGGGTGCGGCGATGATCCGTTCCAAGGGCGAGGCCGGCACCGGCGACGTCTCGAACGCCGTCACCCACATGCGCACCATCCGCGCCGAGCTCAACCGCCTGCACGGCATGGCCGAGGACGAGTTGTACGTCGCGGCCAAGGAACTGCAGGCCCCCTACGACCTCGTCAAGGAGGTCGCCGCCGCGGGCAAGCTCCCAGTCGTGCTGTTCACCGCCGGCGGCATCGCCACGCCCGCGGACGCCGCGATGATGATGCAGATCGGCGCCGAGGGCGTCTTCGTGGGCTCCGGCATCTTCAAGTCCGGGAACCCCGAGCAGCGCGCCGAGGCGATCGTGAAGGCCACCACCTTCTACGACGACCCCGACGTCGTCGCCAAGGTCTCCCGCGGTCTGGGCGAGGCGATGGTCGGCATCAACGTCGACGAGATCCCGCAACCCCACCGCCTCTCCGAACGCGGCTGGTAGTCCCCAGCGCGAACTCCTCAGCCCGATCCGGGCTCAGCGCAGTTCGGGGCAGGGCAGCAGATCGCGGTCGGCGGCGCTGAGTTCGTCGTAGTCGCCGACCAGATCGAGCACGGTGCCCTGTGCATCGAGATAGACCCGGAAGTCGTACTCCCGGCGCGCCCAGTAGAGCTGGGGTTCACCGCCATTACTGACGGTGTACTCACCTGACGGTTCGCCCATGAGATCGACGATCTGGTCGGTCGTCATCGCCGGCTCGAGATCGCACCAGGCGTTCACCCATCGTTGGCTGACGTCTTCGGTTCCGGCGGTGCGGTCCTCTGTGGTGGCGACGTACCAACTCGTCCCGACACCGCGGGGGATGGTCAACGTCACCGTCTGATCGGTTCCGGGGAAGTCCACCGCCAGGATCGCTCGTTCGGCGGTGACCTGCGTGGCCTCAACGGCGACCGGGTCGTACTCCCGGTCCGGGTCCTCCCACAACAAGGCAACGAAGTCGACGCACGGGTCACCCAGTCGCGCCCGCTTCACCAGGATCGCCTCCTGGCGCAGCGCGATGGTGAAGGAGGGTGCGTTGCGCGCGCAGGCCGCCTCGGCGTCCTGCGCCTCCAGGGCGGCCAGCCAGGATCGGTACGCCGCCTCGGGGTCGGTGCTCGATCCGGCTGGAATGTCCGCGGCCGGCGGCTCGGTAGGTGTGGTCGTCGGGGACTCCGACGTCGCCGACCCCTCGGGCACCGTCGCGTCGGGGTCCGATCCACACGCGGCAAGCAGCAGGCCGAGGCCGACAACGGTGGTGCCCAGAAGGTGCGCACGTCGGTTCGTGGTCATGGCATCAGCCTGCCCGGTCACCTCGGCCAGGTCGATTCGGCATTTCTTGAACATTGTCGGCGGCTTTCTTGCTTCTGCACTCAAGTCGTCTTGACCATCGACCGATGTAATCCGTAGTACCTGATGCGCACCGATTCACCGGTGCGGGAGGTGAGCAAACGGGAGAAGTCACATGAAGAACTCAATCAAGGGTGCGATCGCTGCTGGCGGCGCGGCGGTCATCCTCCTCGGTGGTGCCGGTTCGCTGGCCTACTGGAACGACACCGAAGGCATCGATGGCGGGACCATCTCGTCGGGCAACCTGAAGATCGACTCGGAAGACTGCCTGGATGCAGATTGGACCGTCACCAACAACTTGGAGAAGCCTGACGGCGCGCTGTTCGTCATCGACGCGGAAGAGATCGTACCGGGTGATGTCCTCACCAAGACCTGCACTATCGACATCGTTGCTGTGGGCACCAACCTGCGGGCGATTCTCGATGTCACAGGCGGCGTCAACGCCGATGGAACAACGATGGCTGGCGAGGCGTACGACTTCGAAAGCACGTTCCTTCGGGCCGACGGATCTGCGATTCAAGACAGCGAGATCACCCCGGCGGACTCGGGAACGAGCATCGACGCGACGATCACGCTCGACTTCAAACGCCTGGCCGTCGTCGACAACGACTCCAAGCTCAAGAAGATCGACCTGAACGACTTCACCGTCACCGCCACTCAGGTCAACAGCTGATCCAGCCATGACTTCCTCCCCGCTCTCTACGATGCCGCGGCACGCCGCCGGGCCCGACGCCGAGATGACCGCTGACCCAGCGGCCACCCCGCGCCGGAGCTCGGCGCGCGCCGGGGCGTTCGTGGGACGGGTGGTGGCCTGGATGGTCATCCTGGCTGCAGTCGCAGTGCTGGCGGTCGGGGTGCTGATTCCCCGACTCAGCGGATCCACGCCCTACACGATTCTCACCGGATCGATGGTGCCGACGTACCCGCCCGGAACGCTCGTCGTCGTCCGACCCACGCCCAGCGACGAGATCACCGTGGGGCAACCCATCACCTTCCAACTCGAGTCCGGACAAAGCACCGTGGTCACCCACCGCGTGATCGGCACCCGGCTCGACGAGTTCGGCGACCGGGAGTTCATCACCAAGGGCGACGCCAACGACGCTCCCGACGCTGAAGCCGTGCGAGCCGTGCAGGTGCGGGGCGTGGTCTGGTACGCCGTGCCGAAGCTCGGCTACGCCAACACCTGGGCCACCGGTGAGCAACGCCAGTGGGCCGTCTACGGGGTTGCTGCTCTGCTCCTGGGCTACGCCGGAGCCATGTTCGGACGGGCCGGCCTCGGTCGTGTCTTGTCGCGCCGAGGTCACCGAGGATGAAACTCCGCAGCATTCTGGTCGCTCTGGTCTTCGCGGCTGTGACCCTCCACCCGATCGCTGCGTCTGCGCAGACCGACCGTCTCGGACTGAGCTCGGATGGCGTGACCTTCGCCGAGACGTTGAAGAAGCCGTTGTTCGACACCACGATCCGTTGGGTCCCGGGCGACGTGCGCGTGGCCACCTTCTACGTGCGCAACCAAGCCGACACCGCCGGCAACCTGCAGGTCGCCATCAAGCGAGTCGTGCTCGACGACTTGATCGAGACGAATTGGCTGAAGGTGTCGGCACGGGCCGGATCGAAGCCGTTCACCTCCGTCACCACCGGCGGGCGGGCGTCCCTCGTGGAGAACGTCGTGATCAACCACGGCGACGTGTTGCCGGTCCGGGTGCGAGTCGAGCTCCTGCCGGACGCGCCCAACTTCACGCAGGTCCTGTCCTCTGAGTTGGACCTGTTGGTTCGGCTCAGTGACGCCCGGGCCATCGCTCCGATCACGCCCGGGACGAACGTCTCACCCGGTCAGAGCGGAGAGCTGGGCTCAACCGATTCCGCAGGGCCAAGTGGTCTACTCGGAATCCTGCCCGACACCGGCAATCCCCTGACCTGGTGGACCATCCCCCTCGCCCTATTCCTGATCATCACCGGTGCCTTCTTGGCGCTTCGCCGCCGCACCGAACCAGAAGAGGAACAACCATGAGTCGCTCGGTAACGACTGGATCGCACGCAAAGGTGTCCCCTCGGGGACGTCGGCGTGCGGCTCGTCGCCCCGCTGGCTCTGGTCGCGTCCGCGCGCTTCTGGGCCTCGGCACGGTGGCCTTCCTCGCGCTCGGGTTCGGTGCGCAGGGCACCTTCGCGTTCTGGACCGACCAGGCCACTGTGCAGACCGGTACCTTCACGTCGGGCACCTTGGACATCACCCTCAACGGAGGGCTGGTCGGCCAGGGGGGCTCGACGACCTTCAATGCCTTGGCCCTGACGGGCATGGTTCCGGGTGAGTCGATGGCGGCGGCCTTCCCCGTGGCCAACAACGGCTCAGTACGACTCAACTACTCGGTCACCGGCTCGGCCACCGGCCCGCTGGCCGAGGGAATGCGGTTCTCCTTCTACTCCGGTACCGCAAACGCGATGACCGGCTCAGCAGCCGACGGCAACCGTGCACAGACCTGCAACGGCGTCGCGATCAGCGAAGCGCAGAACAAGACGCTGACTGGTACGTCGGCGCCCATCATCAGCACCGCGCGCCTCCTCGCTGCGCCGACCGGCGCTGCGTCATCCGAGAGCATCTGCGTCGTCGCTCGTCTCGACACCAGTGTCGGCAATGAGCTGCAGAACAAGTCGATGACCGCCAGTTTGGTGTTCAACGCCAAGCAGATCACCGTTCCATGATGTCCCGCCTGCGCGAGGGTCTGCTCTGGCTGGGGGCTATCGCCGGCCTGGTCTCACTTACCGCCGCGGTGGCGGTCACCTTCTTCGGATTCTCCTTCCTGATCTTCCGCTCCGGCTCGATGGGGCCGGGCATCCCGACCGGATCTCTGGCCTTGGCCCGCACGGTTCCCGCCGTCGACATCGGTGTCGGTGACGTCGTCAGCGTTGTCGCCGCCAATCGGGAGCGCATCACTCACCGAGTCGTGAGCGCGACACTGCGCGGCGATGGTGCAGCGTTGATCCTTCAGGGTGACGCCAACGGCGCGGCTGACGACGAGATGTACCTGGTGGATCAGGTCGAGCGCGAGATCGCCTCGGTTCCGTATGCCGGGTACGTCGTGACCGTCCTACTCAGTCCTGCAGGCCTGTTGGGTGTCGCGTGTCTCAGCGCCATGATGTTGATGTTCTCGTTCGGACCGGGATCCCAATCCCCCGGTCGACCCTCCAGGGCGCGGCCGAGCCGCACCGGCGGGGGGCACCGTGCCGAGAGGTCGGGTCATCCTCGCCATGCCGTCGCCGCGGCTGTCGCTGTGCTGGCGACCGTCGCTGGCATCGTGTTGGCGGGACTGGGTGTGAACGCAACCTCGGCCTTCTACTCCGACGAGGGAACTCTGAGAACGCAAGACGATGCCTTCACGTCCGCTGAGATCTCCGTCCCGGCCACCCCTACCACTCAACGTCAGGGCACCAGCGTCAAGTTGTCATGGAGCCCCGCGACCCCGGTGGGAGCCGCGAAGGCCACGAGCTACCAGGTCCTACGTTTCGTCACCTCGACCGGCGGCACCGGAACGGTCGCGTGTTCGGCCGTTGCGCCGACCCTGACTTGCACGGACACATCACCATTGTCTGGCGCTTCCTATTACGCCTTGCGTGCCCGCATCGGAACGAATTGGGTCAACGAGTCGCCCCGAATGCTCTATACGGTTGATCTCACTGGCCCGAGTCTTGTCATCCTCGGTCCCGCATCCGGTAGCTACGACAAGCGAGACGACGTTCAGGACACCGTCAAGGATGCCTGCAAACCGCTCGTCGAAGGCACGAGCAACGACAAGGAGTTCGCCAAGGATGTTCCCGCCTGCGGGACGGTCTCGGATCCGTCCGGGGTCAAGTCGGTGGAGTATCAGTTGCAGCGGTATCAGTTGAGCCTGCTCGGAATCCCGCTTCTCGTTCAGTGCTACGACGGCATCACGGAGTCGTGGAGCACCAACTGTGCCTATCGCTCGGCGCTCCTCAACGAGGACAAGTCGGCTTGGAAACTACCGAGCAAGTTCGACGACGCCCATACGAAGGACGCGGCTTACACCTACATCCTTTCCGTCAGGGCCACAGACGAGTCGGACAACGTCTCGGCCCCGGTCACGATTACGTACTCCACCCGTCGCCGTGGCTAACCTAGGCCGGTGGTCCTTCCGCAAGTTGGTGTCTTAGCCCTCCAGGGCGACGTCCGCGAACATCTGAGCGCTCTCGAGTCCTTGGGGCAGCAAGCGATCCCTGTACGACGCCTTGCCGAACTCGAGATGTGTGACGGCCTCGTCATCCCCGGCGGGGAGTCGACCACGATGGCCAACCTCGCCCGGACCTTCGATCTTTTCGAACCCATCCGGGCCCGGATCAAGGACGGCCTGCCGGTGCTGGGCACCTGCGCGGGCATGATCATGTTGGCCGAACGGGTGCTGGACGGGCGGTCGGACCAGGAGACCTTCGGGGGGCTGGACATCACCGTGCGCCGCAACGCCTTCGGCCGCCAGGTCGACTCCTTCGAAGGGCCACTCGAAGTGAAGGGCCTGGTTGAGCCGATCCACGCCATCTTCATCCGCGCTCCGTGGGTGGAGGAGGTCGGTCCGGACGTCGAGGTGCTGGCCAGGGTCGAGCAGGGACCGGCGGCGGATAGGATCGTCGCGGTTCGCCAGGGGCGAGTGATGGCCACGGCCTTCCACCCCGAGGTGGGTGGCGACACCCGCATCCACGAACTGTTTGTGCAGCTGATCCGCTCACCTGAGTAGAACTGAGTAGAAGAGGAACAGATGTCCGGCCACTCCAAATGGGCGACGACCAAGCACAAGAAGGCCGTCGTCGACGCCAAGCGCGGCAAGATGTTCGCCAAGTTGACCAAGAACGTCGAGGTCGCCGCCCGGATGGGTGGAGGAGATATCTCGGGGAACCCGACTCTCTACGACGCGATCCAGAAGGCGAAGAAGTCCTCGGTTCCCAACGACAACATCGACCGCGCGGTCAAGCGCGGATCCGGTGAGGACACCGGCGGCGCGGACTACCAGACCATCATGTACGAGGGGTACGGCCCCGCCGGCGTGGCGATGCTGATCGAGTGTCTGACCGACAACAAGAACCGCGCCGCGATGGAGGTGCGCACCGCCATGTCCCGCAACGGCGGTTCGCTGGCCGACCCCGGCTCGGTCTCTTTCCTGTTCCACCGCAAGGGTGTCGTCGTGGTCCCCAAGGACCAGGAGGGCAAGGCCGTCACCGAGGACGACATCCTCGAAGCCACCCTCGAGGCCGGTGCGGATGACGTCAACGACCTGGGTGAGTCCTTCGAGGTCATCTCCGAGGCCACCGACCTGGTCGCCGTGCGGACTGCCCTGCAGTCGGCCGGCATGGACTACGACTCTGCGGAGCCCTCCTTCGTTCCCGACATGCAGGTGGAGCTGGACGCGGAGGCAGCCGGCAAGATGTTCCGGCTCGTCGACATCCTCGAGGACCTCGACGACGTGCAGAACCTCTACGCGAACTTCGACGTCTCCGACGACGTGATGGCCGCCCTCGACGAGGACTGACCAGAACTGACGGCACCTCAAGGGGGCTGGGCCGCACCGAGCCACCGACCGGCGGCGTGTCGCACGCCGGGGTGTCGTCGCCTCCGGCTAGCGTTGGTCCGAACAGATGTTCGGACGAAATGCCGGCTCACAACGATCGGGAGGCGAGTGTAGATGCGCGTTTTGGGCATCGACCCGGGGCTGACCCGATGCGGATTGGGTGTGGTGGACGGCGAGGTCGGTCGACCGCTGACTCTGATCGACGTCAACGTCGTGCGGACCTCCGCCGATATCCCGGTGGCGCAACGACTGGTCACCATCGAGAAGGGCATCGACGCCTGGCTCGACGAATACGCCCCTGACGCCGTGGCCGTCGAACGGGTCTTCGCCCGGTCCGCCTCGAGCACCATCATGGGCACCGCCCAGGCTAGCGGGATCGCGCTCGTCGCTGCAGCACGCCGCGGCCTGCCCATCGCGCTCCACACCCCTAGTGAGGTGAAGGCGGCCGTGTCCGGCAACGGTCGCGCTGACAAGAAGCAGGTCGGCCTGATGGTGACGCGGATCCTGCGCCTCGACACACCCCCCAAGCCGGCCGATGCGGCAGACGCACTGGCCCTGGCCATCACCCATATCTGGCGCGGCGGCGCCCAGTCCCGGATCGACGCTGCTGTGGCGGCGGCGGGCGGTCGGACCGCGCCCTACCGACCAGCGGCCCAGTACAAGAGGAGCTTGCGATGATCGCCTTCGTTCGTGGACAGGTCGCTGACGTGACCCTGTCGAGCGCCGTGATCGAGGTGGGTGGGGTCGGTCTGGAGTTGATGTGCACCCCGGGCACCTTGGCCACCCTCCGCCCGGGCCACAGCGCCACCCTGCCGACCAGCATGATCGTCCGGGAGGACTCCCTGACGCTGTTCGGGTTCCTCGACGACGACGAGAAAGACATCTTCGAATTGGCCCAGACTGCCTCAGGCGTCGGGCCCAAGGTGGCCCAGGCTCTGTTGGCGGTGCTCAGCCCGGACGACTTCCGACGGGCCGTGGCCAACGACGACGTCAAGACCCTCACCCGGGTGCCGGGCATCGGGCAGAAGGGTGCCCAACGCATCATCCTCGAGCTGAAGGACAGGATCGGCGCGGTCCCGGCTGGTCGCTCCGGCTCCGCAACATCGACCCCACCCGCCTGGCGCGAACAGGTGCACCAGGGCCTGGTGGGGTTGGGCTGGACGACCAAGGACGCGGAGCGCGCCCTCGAGCGCATCGAGGATGACCCGGGTGCCACCGCGGGCCCGCAGGGGACCGCCGACATCGGCGCCCTGCTGCGCGCCGCACTTCGCACGCTGAGCAAGGCCTGAGATGCACGAGGACGATCTGGAACTCGCCGAGGAGCAACACTTCCGCCGTCTCACCGCGGCCGAGGCCGAGGGGGACGAACGCGCCGTCGAGGCCGCCCTGCGACCCCGGTCCCTCGATGAGGTCGTCGGTCAGCACCGCGTGCGCGAGCAACTCGGGCTCGTGCTCGAAGCCGCACGTGCCCGCGGGCGCGCGCCCGACCACGTCCTGCTCTCCGGTCCTCCGGGGCTGGGCAAGACCACTCTGGCCATGATCATCGCCCACGAGATGGCGGTGCCGCTGCGGCTGACCAGCGGCCCGGCGATCACCCACGCCGGCGACCTGGCGGCCATCCTGTCCGGACTCAACGAGGGTGATGTCCTGTTCGTCGACGAGATCCACCGGATGTCGCGTCCGGCCGAAGAGATGCTTTACATGGCCATGGAGGACTTCCGCGTCGACGTCATCATCGGCAAGGGTCCCGGAGCGACCGCGATCCCGCTCGAAATTCCCCCGTTCACGCTGGTAGGGGCCACGACCAGGGCCGGTCTGTTGCCCAGCCCGTTGCGCGACCGGTTCGGATTCACCGGCCAACTCGAGTTCTACGACCCCGCCGACCTCGACACCATCGTGCACCGATCCGCCGGCCTGCTGGATGTCGAACTCACCGCACCCGGGGCGGCGCAGATCGCCTCACGCTCTCGTGGCACCCCGCGGATCGCGAACCGGCTCCTGCGTCGGGTGCGTGACTACGCCCAGGTCCGCGCCGACGGGATCGTCACCGAGGACGTCGCAAACGCGGCGCTGGACCTCTACGAGGTCGACCGGCTGGGCCTGGATCGCCTGGACCGCGCGGTGCTGGACGCCCTGTGCCGCCGCTTCGGCGGGGGACCGGTCGGCGTGTCGACCCTCGCGGTGGCGGTGGGCGAAGAACGCGAGACCGTCGAGGAGGTCGCCGAACCGTTCCTGGTCCGCAACGGCTTCCTGGCGCGTACGCCGCGGGGTCGCATCGCAACCCCCGGTGCCTGGGAACACCTCGGGCTCACCCCACCCGCCGTGAGCGGGGTCGACGCCACGCTGTTCGAGGACTAGAGCCCGACAGCCTCGACCGTCGAGAGCGGGCACGACAGGCTCGACCACCAATTCCGCGATCGACCGTTACCCCCGGCTACACTGACCCGTCGGTCGGCCTGCCTGTGTGATTTCGGCGGCCCGTACGTCTTGCCGTGCCCATCGAACGTGTGTGAGAGGTCTTTTCGTGGAGCTCCTTCAGCTCTTGCCGCTGCTTGGCGTCGCCCTGCTGTTCTATGTGCTGATCTTGCGACCAGCCCAACGGCGTAGTCGGGAACTTGCCAGCATGCAGTCTTCGTTGACCGTTGGAGACGACGTCGTCCTCACCTCTGGGGTCCACGGGACCCTGACGGGGCTGGGCGATGATCACGTGTTCGTCGAAATCGCCGAGGGAGTCGTCATCAAGGTGGCCCGCGGAGCGATCGGGAACGTCCGCCGCGACGCGTCCGAAGAAACTGACCTGAACCACACCACCAGCGACACCGAAACCCCCGGAACAGACTCGGGCACTCGGTCGGAGGACAACTGACATGGCCAAGCGGCAGTATCGACCAGGGCGCACCCTGGTCATCTTCTTCGTAGGCCTGGCCTTCGTCTTCGGGCTCGTGGGGATCTCCGACAGCAACTGGAAGCCCACCTTGGGTCTCGACCTCCAGGGTGGCACCCGGATCCAGTTGACCGCCGACGGCAACCCCACCTCCGACAGCCTCAGCGAGGCGCGCAACATCACCGACCAGCGAGTCAACGGCTCCGGTGTTGCCGAAGCCGCGGTCACCGTGCAGGGCAGCGACTCCATTGTCGTGGAGATCCCGGGTGCGCAGGCAGGCGAGCTCGAAGAGGTCGTCAAGCGCCAGGCACAGCTCCGGTTCCGCTTGGTCGCGTGTTCGCCGTTCACCACGTGCGGCACCCCAGCCTTCGACCCGAACGATCCCACCGCCGGCCTCGAGGAACTACCGTCCACCCCCGAACTCCCGGGCGCCGGAGTCACTGCCCCGCCCGCCGCGGAGCCCGACCCCGAGTCGACCCCGGAGCCCGACCCGTCCGAGACCAGCGGCAACAACCGTCCCCCCGTCTCGTACGCCGCGCAGGGTGAGAAGAAGAACGACAAGAAGAACGCAAACAACAGCGCAGCCGAGACCCCGACGGAGTCACCGACGGACGGGGCCACCGACGCCCCGACAGACGCACCGACAGACGGGGCCACCGACGCCCCGGCAGATGGTTCGGGAGACGGCGCCGCAGCCGAAGACACCCCCGGCACGGTCGAGTCCGAGCTGGCCTTCCAGGCCACCCCGGACCAGGCATCGATCGATCTCTACAACTCACTTCAGTGCAGCCCCGAGGGCAATCTGCAGAACGCTGACGGCAGCCCGGCCCTCCAGGTCGACGACCCGAACAAGCCGCTGGTCGCGTGCAGCCAGCCCGAGGAAGCGGTCACGTCGAGCAGCGTCGATCGGGCGGCTGAGAAGTACCTCCTGACCAAGGCCCTGATCGAGGGCACCGAACTCGACGACGCCAGCGCTGGAATCCCGCAGGGTGAGCTCACCTGGGTCGTCACCCTCGAGATCGGCGGCGAGGGTCGCAGCGTCTTCGGCGACATCTCCCGTGCGCTTCAGCCGACCGAGGACCAGTTCGCCATCGTGCTGGACGGCCAGGTCATCTCCGCTCCGACCATGGAGGGCGTGATCACCAATGGACAGGCCCAGATCAGCGGAAACTTCAACGAGACGACGGCGAACCAACTCGCCACCAGTCTGAAGTTCGGTTCGTTGCCCATCTCCTTCAACGATGACGCCACCACCGTCACCGAGATCGGTCCCTCACTGGCCGGGAACCAGCTGAACGCCGGACTGCTGGCGGGTCTGGTCGGTCTTCTCCTGGTGATGTTCTACTGCCTGATCTACTACCGCGGACTGGGTGTCGTGGTCATCCTCTCGCTGCTCGTCGCCGCCGGGGCGACCTACGGCATGGTGCTGTTGCTCAGCGAGGCCGCGAACTTCACCCTGACCCTTCCGGGTATCGCCGGATTGATCGTGGCGGTCGGAATCACGGCCGACTCGTTCATCGTGTTCTTCGAACGCATCCGAGACGAGATGCGGGACGGCAAGTCCATGCGCGTGGCGGTCGAATCTGGCTGGGCCCGGGCCCGCAACACGTGTGTGGCGGCCGACACCGTCTCGCTGCTGGCTGCGGTGGTGCTCTACATCTTCGCCGCAGGCGTGGTGAAGGGATTCGCCTTCGCGCTCGGATTGACCACCCTGATCGACCTCGTGGTCTTCTTCTTCTTCACCAAGCCCATGGTGTCCTACCTGGCGCGCTACAAGTTCTTCAACCAGGGACACAAAATGTCCGGACTCAACTCCGAGGCGCTCGGCGTCGAGCGGGTTCCTGATCGACAGAAGAGCGCCACGGCTGGCGTCGTAGGGGGGAGGGCCTGATGGGTAAGTTCTCAAACCTCGGTAATGACCTGTACAACGGCAAGCGGTCCGTCGACTTCGTCGGCCGTTCCTGGACCTGGTACACCGCCTCGTTCATCGTGATTCTCATCGCCCTGTCCGGGCTGCTCTTCAAGGGACTCAACGCCGGCATCGACTTCACCGGTGGGGCGCAGTACACCGTCAACGTGCCGGCCGACCAGGACGCGGCCGACGAACTGCGCGGCGCCGTCGCCGACGCCGGGGTCGAAAACGCTGCCAACCCCATCGTCACCACCCAGGGCAGCAACGCGATCGTCGTCCGCACCCAGGCGTTGGACAGCGAGGAGAGCGACACCGTGGTCGCCGCGATCGTGGAGGTCTCGGGGGTCAACCCGGAAACCGAACTGTCGATCGACGAGATCGGTCCCAGCTACGGCAAGGAGGTCGCCCGCAGTTCAACCATCGGACTGGTCGTCTTCCTGTTCTTCATCGTGCTGTTCATCTGGGCCTACTTCCGGGAATGGAAAATGTCGGTCGCTGCCATGGTGGCCCTGGCTCACGACCTGATCATCACCATCGGCGTCTACGCCCTGACCGGGTTCGAGGTGACCCCGGCCACCGTGACGGGTGTGCTGACCATCCTGGCCTTCTCGCTCTACGACACCGTCGTGGTCTTCGACAAGGTCCGCGAGAACACCGCCCGGATGAAGAAGGACCACCAGACCTACGCCCAAGCGGCTAACCGGGCCGTCAACCAGACACTCGTCCGGTCCATCAACACCTCGATCGTGGCGATCATCCCGGTGGGCGTCATCTTGTTCGTCAGCAGTCTGCTGCTCGGTTCCAGCTCCTTGAAGGACCTGTCGCTGGCGCTGTTCGTGGGAACGATCGCCGGTGTCTACTCCTCGGTCTTCATCGCGACGCCTCTGCTGGTCCACCTGAAGTCCGGCGAGTCCGACGTGCTCCTCGCCGAGAAGCGCTCCGCGGCCCGGATGAAGCAGGCCGACCGCTACGCCAGCGTTCCCTCGTTCAGCGAGGACCTGCCGGTCCAGAGCGACCCGAGCGGCGACCAGGACCCGGAGAACTTCGAGTTCGAACTCGACGACTCCGCCGACTCCGCCGACTCCGCCGACTCCGCCGACCAGGCGCCCGGTGCCCGGCCCGCACCCCAGACCGGCGCCACGGGCAAGGGGCGGACGGTGCCGCCGGCACGCGGGCCGGTCGGCGAGAGCCGTGCGTCGGGTCGGCAGCAGCCTTCGCGTCAGTCCAAGTCACGACGTAAGAAGCCCTGATCGATGAGTCTTGCGGCTGACTCGGCGGTGTCCGAGGCCCTGGCGCGACTGGTGCGGGATGTCCACGACTTCCCCGAACCCGGGATCGTCTTCAAGGACATCACTCCGCTGCTCGCGGACCCGGCCGGGTTCCACGCGGTGGTCCAGGCGTTGGCCGACGTGGCCCGCGACGAGAGCGGGACGCCCACGGTCGATGCGATCGTGGGGATGGAGGCCCGCGGGTTCCTGTTCGGGGTTCCCGTGGCGATGGCCCTGGGCGTGGGATTCATCCCGGTCCGCAAACCGGGCAAGTTGCCCAGTGCTGTGCACTCGGTGTCCTACTCGCTGGAGTACGGCGACTCGACCCTCCAGATCCATCGAGACGCGCTGAACCCGGGCGATCGGGTGTTGGTCGTCGACGACGTCCTGGCCACCGGCGGCACCCTGCGCGCCACTCGCGAACTCATCGAGGCCTGTTCGGCCACGGTGGTCGGGGCGGCCCTGCTCATGGAGTTGGCCTTCCTCAATGGTCGCGAGCAGGTCGCAGACCTGCCGATCACCTCACTCTCGATCATCTGAGGTTCGGGCGAGCGCCACGTCATCGCGCACTACACTGATGTGATGGGAGTGGGGCGATGAGCGAGGACCGGGGCGCACCGCCCTCACGCGAGCGGACGATCGTCCCCGACGGCGTCGACGCGCGTCCCGGATCGGCCTCGGGTGCCATCGGACCCGGCGCGCGCAGCATGCGGGCCCGCCTGGCCCGGATGGGGACGAAGGGGGAGCCCGGGAGTCCGGTGCTCGAACCGTTGTTCCGTGCGGTGCGGGCCAACCACCCCAAGGCCGACCTGGCGCTCCTCGAGCGCGCCTACCGGTTGGCCGAGAAGATGCACGGCACCCAGATGCGCAAGAGTGGTGACCCCTACATCACCCACCCGCTGGCCGTGACCACGATCCTGGCCGGCATCGGCATGACCGAGCCGACGCTGGTGGCGGCTCTGCTGCACGACACCGTCGAGGACACCTCCTACACGCTGGACCAGTGCCGCGCCGACTTCGGCGACGAGGTCGCGCAGATGGTCGACGGGGTCACCAAGCTCGACAAGGTCCAGTACGGCGACTCCGCCCAGGCGGAGACCATCCGCAAGATGATCGTCGCGATGTCTCGCGACATCCGCGTCCTGGTCATCAAGCTCGCCGACCGGCTGCACAACATGCGCACGCTGCGCTACGTACCCCAGCGGAGCCAGGAACGCACCGCGCGAGAAACCCTCGACATCTATGCGCCGTTGGCCCATCGACTGGGCATGAACACCATCAAGTGGGAGCTCGAGGATCTCGCCTTCGCCACCCTGCACCCCAAGATCTACGACGAGATCGTGCGCATGGTCGCCGAGCGCGCGCCCTCACGTGAGCAGTTCCTCGCCGAGGTGATCAGTCGGGTCGAGGATGATCTGCGGGAGGCGAAGATCAAGGCGACCGTCACCGGTCGACCCAAGCACTACTACTCGATCTACCAGAAGATGATTGTCGGGAAGCGTGACTTCACCGCCATCTACGACCTGGTCGGGATCCGCATCCTGGTCGAGGAGGACCGGGACTGCTACTCGGTCCTCGGGGTGCTGCACTCGCGGTGGAACCCGGTGCTGGGGCGGTTCAAGGACTACCTGGCGATGCCGAAGTTCAACATGTACCAATCGCTGCACACCACGGTCATCGGCCCCGAGGGCAAGACCGTGGAGATGCAGATCCGCACCTTCGCCCAGCACCGTCGGGCGGAGTACGGCGTCGCGGCGCACTGGAAGTACAAGGAGGTCGCGCGGGTCGGCGGCGAGACCGGCAAGACCGGACGGACCACGACGGTCGAGCGCAAGGACGACGTGCCGGCCGACATGGGGTGGGTGCGTCAACTCCTCGACTGGCAGAGCGAGGTCGACGACCCGAGTGAGTTCCTGGAGTCCCTGCGCTTCGAGATCAACCGCGCCGAGACCTACGTCTTCACCCCCCGCGGGGATGTCATCCCCTTGACCGCTGGATCCACTCCGGTCGACTTCGCCTACGCCGTCCACACCGAAGTTGGCCACGCCACCATCGGGGCCCGCGTCAACGGTCGCCTCGTGCCTCTCGAGTCGACCTTGGAGAACGGGGACGTCGTCGAGGTCTTCACCTCCCGCTCGGAGGACGCTGGTCCTTCGCGCGACTGGCTCACCTTCGTGAAGTCCCCGCGGGCCCGGTCGAAGATCCGGCACTGGTTCAGCAAGGAGCGCCGCGAGGAGGCCGTCGACCGAGGCAAGGAGCAACTGGTCAAGGCGATGCGCAAGGAGACGCTGCCCTTCAAGCAGCTCCTGACGCACGACTCCTTGGGTCAAGCGGCCGAGCACTTCCACCTCAGCGACGTCACCGCGCTCTACGCGGCCATCGGCGAGGGCAACCTCAGCGCCCAGTCGGTGACCCGGCAGGTCGTGAAGATCCACGGCGGGAACGACGCAGCGGAGGAGGATCTCGCCGAGGCCGTGCAGATCACCGGCCGACGTCGCAACCGAGCGGCCAGTGGAGGCGACTCCGGGGTCATGGTCACCGGATCCCCGGACACGTGGGCCAAACTCGCCAAGTGCTGCACCCCGGTGCCGCCAGACGACATCATGGGTTTTGTCACCAAGGGCGGGGGAGTATCGGTCCACCGAACCGACTGCACCAACGCCGACAGCCTGCGGACTCAGCCCGAGAAGGTGCTGGGCGTCGAATGGGCACCGACGGGGTCATCCACCTTCCTGGTCAACATCCAGGTCGAGGCGATCGACCGATCGCGCCTGCTCTCGGACATCACCATGGTGCTCTCCGATGAACACGTGAACATCCTCAGCGCCAATCTCTCCACCTCCCGGGACCGGGTCGCCAAGACCAGGTTCACCTTCGAGATGGCCGAGGCCAAACACCTCGACAACGTGTTGCGGGCCGTGAAGAAGGTTCCAGGGGTCTTCGACGCCTACCGCATCACCCAGTAGCAAAGGTCGGATGCCTCACCCCGGGGGGTGACAATCCGGCGTTATCGCCCGCCGCCAACCCCAGGTGACCTACTCTTCGGGTGGGGTCTCGGTGTGGAGACAGACGTTGTGGGGGAGTACGAAGAGTGATGCGGTCCAGCGGTCGATCCAAGATCGCACTCCTGACTGCCGCGGTAGTCCTCACCAGCGGCGCCACCTGGGCCGGCGCCTCCGGATCCGACGATTCAACGGTCCGATCCGCCACGTCATCGGCCTTCGGTGTGACCGCAGCATCCAGTCCGCCGCCCACCCTGTTCTATATCGCCGGCGGCAACTTCGCGACCCTCGAGACCACCAACCAGATCGCCCCCAACGGCCGGAGCCTGGTCGGCATCAGTGCCGAGGGCGACCACGGTCTGCCCGACATCGCCAAGGCGGCCTACCAACGCGCGGCTCGTTCGATCGAGAAGTCCCGTCCCGGGTGCAACCTGCCCTGGACGCTCCTGGCCGGTATCGGGCGAGTGGAGTCCGACCACGGCCGCTACGGCGGTTCGGTGCTCGGAGTGGACGGCTATCCGCGCCCCCGGATCCGAGGTGTGGCCCTCAACGGCGTCGGTCCCGTGGCAGCCATCCGTGACAGTGACAACGGCAAGCTCGACGGCGACAAGGTCTGGGACCGTGCCGTGGGCCCGATGCAGTTCATCCCCACCACGTGGGCCGTCTCCGGGCGCGACGGTGACGGGGACGGCGTCTCGGACCCCAACGACATAGACGACGCGGCCCTGGCGGCGGCGGGCTACCTGTGCCCGGCCTCCGGTTCGATCGACTCGGAGGCGGCGAAGCGGACCGCAGTGTTCTCCTACAACCGCTCCGACTACTACGTCGATCTGGTCCTGGCGTTCGCGCGGGGATATCAGACCGGTGACTTCACTCTGCCCTCCCCGCCCGTGCCCGAACCCGAAGCGCCCGAGGAGGTCGTGGAGGCGAGGACCAAGCCCGAGCCCGGTGACAAGGCCGGTGACCGGTCCGGTGGCAAGTCGGACGGTTCCAAGGGTGAGACATCCAGTGGTAGCACTGAGGCGGCCGGAAGCTCGAACTCCGGGACTACCTCCAGCGGCGGAAGCAAGGGCGGCAAGACCGGTGGCGGCACCACCGGTGGCTCGAGCGGATCCGGCGGCGGCACGAAGAACGAGACCCCGACCGAACCACCCGAACCGACCGAACCCCCGAAGGAGACGTTGGAACTGCGCGCCGTTTCCGGCGCGTGGACCGGGTGCCCGGCCGGTTGGTGCCTCTCCGGCGGCGCCCTGGACCTCGGCTCGGGCGGTCAGCTGGACCGTACGGCGCTGGCGGACCTCGACGGCGACGGAGCGGTCGAGAGCTATCGGGCCGAGTTCACCGGTATGACGGGCACCGTGGTGACCGTGCACGTCAAGGCGGGCACCAACATCGTCTACATCGTCAAGGGCGTCGGCTACCGCAACCGCGACGGCAGCTTCGCCTGACTCCTCGCTGGTTGAGGACCGCGTGGCGCGGCCCTCAACCGGCGCGAAGAGTGATCAGCCGGAGAACTCCTGGCTGGTCTGCTGGGCCATGGCCAGGAAGGCCTGGCGGGAGGCGAGGTTCTCCTCGAGGTCCTTGACCTGCTTGTCGTTGCCGCTGGCGCGGGCCGCTTCGAGCTTGCGCTCGACGTCCGCGATGGCCGCTTCGAGCTTGCCCACCATGTCGTCGGCGCGGGCGGACTTCTCGGGGTCGGTCTTCTTCCACTGGTCGTCCTCGATCGAGCGGATGGCCTGCTCGACCTTGCGCATCCGACCTTCGAGTTCCTTCATCCGGTCACGGGGGACCTTGCCGGCGGCGTCCCACTTGTCGGCGAGGTCGCGGAAGGCCTTCTTGGCGGCGTTGACGTCCTTGACCGGGAGGAGTGCTTCAGCGACGACGATCAGTTCGTCCTTCACCTTGGCGTTCTCGACGAACTCTGCGTCCATCGCGGAGTTCGCGGCGTCCCGAGCGCCGAAGAAGATGTCCTGAGCGCCGCGGAAGCGGCCCCACAGCTCGTCCTCGACGTCCTTCGGGGCCGGACCGGCGGCCTTCCAGTCCCGCATCAGGTCGCGGTACTTGCCCGAGGTGGGACCCCACTCGGTCGAGTTGGACAGCGACTCGGCCTCCTTGACCAGGCGCTGCTTGACCTGACGGGCACCCTCGCGCTTCTCGTCCTGCTCGGCGAACCACACCTTGCGCTGCTTGGTGTAGGCCGACCGGGCGGCCGAGAAACGCTTCCACAGGGCGTCGTCCGAGGAGCGGTCGATGCGCGGGAGCTCTTTCCACTCGGTCAGCAGCTTCTGAATGCGCGCCGAGCCGTGTCGCCAATCGTTGCCGGCCGCGATCTCCTCAGCCTGCTCGACGACCTTCTCCTTCTGCGCCTTCGTTGCGGCGGCCTGCTCGGCCTTCTCGACCTTGCGGGCGGCGCGCTGCTGGGCGATGACCGGACCCAGGGAGTCCAGTCGACCGGCGAGGCTGGCCAGGTCGCCGACCGCGTTGGCGTCCACCACGGTCTCGCGGACCTGCTTGACCGATTCGGCGGCCTCCTCGGGGTTCAACACCCCCGAACGGACCCGCTGTTCCAGCAGGCCCACCTCGGTCTCGAGCGACTCGAATCGCTGGGTGAAGAACCGCAACGCCTCCTCGGGTGAGCCCTCGGCGTACTGGCCAACCGACCGCTCGCCGTCCGAGGTCTTCACGTAGACGGTGCCGTCGTCAACGACTCGGCCCCAATCGCTGTTCGTCACAGGTGTTCCTTCGCTCGATCGCATGTGGTGGAACGTTGGCCCACAACAGATGGGCACGCTGGGCGACATCCTAGGAGACGGCTCCGCGCAGGTAGATACCCATGCGACTTCTCGGCGTGGCTCTGGATAGTCTGCCCGGGTGTTGATAGCTGGCTTTCCCGCAGGACCATGGGGCACTAACTGCTTCGTCGCCGCAACCGGACCGGGCACCGAGTGTGTCGTGGTCGACCCCGGAAAGGACGCCGCGGCAGGGGTTGCCGACCTCGTCCGGGAGCATCGGCTCAAGCCGGTGGCCGTGCTGGTCACCCACGGTCACATCGACCACATGTGGTGTGTCGCCCCGGTGGCCGGGACCTACGACGCAACCGCCTGGATCCACCCGGCCGACCGGCACCTGCTCACCGACCCGATGGCGGGGATGTCCCGCGAGACGAGCCAGATGTTGCTCGGCGGGGACTACGAGTGGGCTGAGCCGGACGACGTCCAGGAGTTGAGCGACAACCAGACCCTGGAGTTGGCCGGCCTGCAGTTCGTCGTCGACCACACCCCGGGCCACACCCAGGGCTCGGTGACCTTCCGGACGCCGTACGCCGGGCAGGACGTCTCCGAGGTCATGTTCGCCGGCGACCTGCTGTTCAAGGGTTCGATCGGACGCACCGATCTCCCCGGCGGGGACCACCCGACGATGCTGCGCAGCCTGGCCTCCAAGGTCCTGCCGCTGGCCGACGACGTCGTGGTGCTTCCCGGTCACGGGGAGCAGACCTCCATCGGTCTCGAACGTGCGACCAACCCCTACCTGCTGGAACTCATCGACAACGGCCCGGCGACCGACCCCATCACCCGGGGCCTGTGAGCATCGGTGGCTAACAAGATCGCCCCCCTCAGCGGGTTCCCCGAACTACTGCCTGCCCAGCGCGTCGTGGAGCAACAGGTCATCGACACCCTGCGGCACACCTTCGAGCTGCACGGCTTCTCCGGGATCGAGACCCGTGCCGTGGAGCCGATGGACCAGTTGCTCCGCAAGGGCGAGACCTCCAAGGAGGTCTACGTGTTACGTCGACTCCAGGAGGCCGAGGCCGGGACCGATGCCGGACTGGGACTGCACTTCGACCTGACGGTTCCCTTCGCCCGCTACGTGCTGGAGAACGCCGGCAAACTCGACTTCCCGTTCCGCCGCTACCAGATCCAGAAGGCCTGGCGCGGTGAGCGACCCCAGGACGGGCGCTACCGCGAGTTCACCCAGGCCGACATCGACGTGGTCGGCCGCGAGGACCTCGCGTTCCACCACGACATCGAGGTCGCGCGGGTCATGCTCGACGCGCTCAGTCGGCTCGACTTCCTGCCCGGCTTCACCCTGCAGGTCAACAACCGCAAGTTGATCCAGGGCTTCTACACCGGTCTGGGCGCCACCGACGTGCCAGCGGTGATGCGGCTGATCGACAAACTCGACAAGATGCCCGCCGACGCGGTGCGCGACCTGCTGATGAGCGAGGCAGGACTGAGCCCCGAGCAGGCGGACCTGTGCCTGCAGTTGGCCCAGATCGCCACCGAGGACCTCGGCTTCGTCGACCAGGTTCGCGCGCTCGGCGTTCAGGACCCGCTACTCGACGAGGGCCTGGACGAACTGGCCAGACTCGTGGAGGGATGCGCCAGCCTGGTCTCGGACCGGGTACGGATCTCGGCTGACCTGAAGATCGCCCGGGGTCTGGACTACTACACCGGGACCGTGTTCGAGACACGTCTTCACGGCAGCGAGGCGCTTGGTTCCATCTGCTCCGGCGGCCGGTACGACGCGCTGGCCAGCGACGGACGCACCACCTATCCCGGCGTCGGGATCTCCTTCGGGCTGAGTCGTGCCCTGGTCCCCATGCTCAACCGAGGTGACCTCATCGCCAACCGGTCGGTGCCGAGCGCGGTGCTGGTCGCCGTCACCGACGAGGCGTCCCGAGACGCAGCAGACCAAGTCGCGGCGTCCCTTCGGGGTCGCGCGATCGCCTGTGAGGTGGCTCCGGCGGCGGCGAAGTTCGGCAAGCAGATCCGCCACGCTGAACGCCGGGGCATCCCCTTCGTCTGGTTCCTCCAGGACGACGGCACCCACCAGATCAAGGACATCCGCTCGGGGGACCAGGTCGTAGCCGATCCGGTCTCCTGGACCCCACCCACCCATGACCTGCACCCGCAGGTCATCACCAAGGAGCACTAAGTGATTCGCACCCAGGACGCCGGCGCACTGCGCGCCGAGCACGTCGGCCAGACCGTCACCCTTGCCGGATGGGTCGCCAAGCGTCGCGATCACGGGGGAGTGGCGTTCCTGGATCTTCGGGAGGCCAGTGGGGTCGTCCAGGTGGTCGTCCGGGACGAGGCGGTCGCCCATGCCCTGCGCAGCGAGTACTGCATCAAGGTCACCGGCGAGGTGAGCCTGCGTCCCGAGGGCAACGCGAACCCCAACCTGCCCTCCGGCGCCATCGAGGTCATCGCTGAGGACCTCGAGGTCCTCAGTGCTGCCGCGACGCTCCCGTTCCCGATCGACGATGCCCACAGTTCCAGCGGCGAGGTAGGGGAGGAGGCCCGACTGCGGCACCGTTACCTCGACCTGCGCCGGTCAGGACCCAACGCCGCGCTCCGGTTGCGCAGCAAGATCAACCAGGCCGCCCGCAGCGTGCTCGACACCCACGACTTCGTCGAGATCGAGACCCCCACCCTTACCCGGTCCACGCCTGAGGGCGCCCGCGACTTCCTGGTCCCCGCCCGACTCCAGCCCGGAAGTTGGTACGCACTGCCGCAGAGCCCCCAACTGTTCAAGCAGTTGCTGATGGTCGCCGGGATGGAGCGGTACTACCAGATCGCGCGCTGTTATCGCGACGAGGACTTCCGCGCTGACCGGCAGCCGGAGTTCACCCAACTCGACATCGAGATGAGCTTCGTCGAGCAGGAGGACGTCATCGCGTTGATGGAGGACGTGCTCGCCGCGATGTGGAAGTTGATCGACGTCGACATCCCGCGCCCCATCCCGCGGATGACCTACGCCGAGGCGATGGCCAGGTTCGGCTCGGACAAGCCGGATCTGCGGATGGGCAACGAGTTGGTCGAGTGCACCGACTACTTCGCCGACACCACCTTCCGGGTCTTCCAGGCCGAGTACGTCGGCGCCGTGGTCATGCCGGGCGGCGCGAGCCAACCCCGCAAGAAGCTCGACGCCTGGCAGGACTGGGCCAAGCAGCGTGGCGCCAAGGGCCTGGCCTACGTGCTGGTCGGCGACGATGGCGAGCTGGGAGGACCGGTGGCCAAGAACCTCACCGACGAGGAGCGAGCCGGGCTGGCTGCACACGTGGGTGCCGAACCCGGTGACTGCATCTTCTTCGGCGCCGGAGCTCCCAAGTCGAGCCGCGCCCTGTTGGGTGCCGCCCGCCTCGAGATCGGTCACCGCTGTGGCCTGATCGACGAGTCCGCCTTCGCCTTCACCTGGGTGGTCGACGCCCCGATGTTCGAGCCAGCCTCCGATGCGGTCGCGAGCGGGGACGTGGCTGTGGGCACCGGAGCCTGGACGGCGGTGCACCACGCCTTCACCGGCCCCAAGCCCGAATTCGCTGACACCTTCGACACCGACCCCGGGTCGGCGCTCGCCTATGCCTACGACATCGTCTGCAACGGCAACGAACTCGGCGGCGGCTCGATCAGGATCCACCGCGAGGACGTGCAGAAGCGGGTCTTCTCCGTCATGGGTCTCAGCGAGGAGCAGGCGGAGGAGAAGTTCGGCTTCCTCCTCGAGGCCTTCAAGTTCGGCGCGCCACCGCACGGCGGCATCGCGGTGGGCATGGACCGCATCTGCGCGATGCTCGCGGGCACCGACTCGATCCGCGAAGTGATCGCCTTTCCCAAGAGCGGCGGTGGATTCGACCCGCTGACCTCGGCCCCGGCTCCGATCACCGCGAGTCAACGCAAGGAAGCCGGTGTAGATGCCGCGGTGAAGAAGAAAGAACCGGCGGAGTCGTCGATCGCCGAATGATTTAGCGTTGTTGTCCCGCACGCGGTCGACACCAGATCGTTACTGCGGGGTGCTCGCCTCGACGCTTGACGTCCCTTAAAGTCGAAGCGCGCCCGGACCGGGCGCAGATCTCGGTAACGATCAAAAGGAGAACGATTTCATGCGACGTGTTCCACGCTCCGTGCGAACCGTTGCTGCCGTCAGTGCGTTGGGTCTAGTACTCGCCGCATGTGGAAGCGACAGCAGCGATTCAGATGGCAACGCCTCATCCGACGGCGGAGGTGAGATCACCGTTCGTGGTTGCAACCCCGAGAACCCCCTCGTCCCCGGAAACACCTCGGAGACCTGTGGCGGAAACGTCCTGGACGTGGCCACCTCGAAGTTGATCCACTACAAGACCGAAGACGCATCACCTGAGTTGGACATCGCCGAGTCGATCGAGACCGACGACAACCAGACCTTCACCGTCACCCTGAAGGACTACAACTTCTCCGACGGCACTCCGGTGACCGCCGCCAGCTTCGTGGACGCGTGGAACTACACCGCCTACGGCCCCAACGCCCAGCAGGGCAGCTACTTCTTCGAGCCCTTCGAGGGCTACGGCGACCTGCAGTGCGACCCCGAGGGCAAGGCCGGCGAGAACGACGACCCGTGCGAGGTGGCCCCCCCGGCCGCCGAGGAGATGACGGGTCTGAAGGTCGTCGACGACAAGACCTTCACCATCACCACCACCGAGAAGGTCTCGAACCTGTCGGTCCGCCTGGGCTACACCGCCTTCGCGCCGCTGCCCGAGTCCTTCTTCGCTGACCCCGAGGCCTACGGCAAGCTGCCCATCACCGCCGGCCCCTACAAGGTCGACAGCTTCACGCCGAACGAGTCGATCGAGCTCTCCAAGAACCCCGAGTACTCCGGTGAATACGGCGGCCAGGTCGACAAGATCACCTTCCGCATCTACACCGACCCGACTGCTGCCTACCGCGACACCGTCGCCGGCAACATCGACATCATCGACGAGATCCCGGCCGACGTCCTGCCCGACGAGGCCTGGGTCGACGAGCTCGGTGGCAACGGAACCTCTCGCGAGGTCGGTGTCATCCAGACGATCGGTATCAACCCGACCGTGGACGAGCGCCTGGACAACCCTGACCTGCGCAAGGCCATCTCGATGGCCATCGACCGCGACACCATCATCGACGCTGTCTTCGCGGGTACCCGCGAGCCGGCGACCGGTTGGGTCTCGCCCGTGGTGGACGGCTACAAGGCCGACCAGTGCGGAGAGGCGTGTGTCTACGACCCGGCCAAGGCCAAGGAACTGTGGGACAGCGCCGGCGGCATCCAGGGCGGACTGACTCTCACGGTCAACGGTGACGGCGACCACGGACCCTGGTCCGAGGCAGCCTGCAACTCGATCCGTCAGGCTCTCGACGTGGAGTGCAACTCGACGCAGACCGTCGACTTCGCGACCTTCCTGACTGACCTCGGTGAGCGCAAGATCGATGGGATGTTCCGTCAGGGATGGCAGATGGACTACCCGTCCATCGAGAACTTCCTGGTGCCCCTGTACTCGAAGAACGCATCCTCGAACTACTACGACTTCGATGACGCCGACTTCCAGAGGCTCACCACCGAAGCCGCTGCCGCTGAGGACCTGGACGAGGCCAACGGTCTCTACCAGGAGGCCGAGCTGCGTCTCGCCGCCGACATGCGGATCATCCCGCTGTGGTACTCCGTGGGTAACGTCGGCTGGTCCGACAAGGTGGACAACGTCCAGCTGAACGCCTTCGGCGTGCCTGTCTACGCGGACATGACCGTCAAGTAACATCCAGCACCAACCCGGTGGGCCGGTCATCACAGTGATGGTCGGCCCACCGGCAGGTCTAAAGCAGTTTCGGGTAATTCGGCAAGTCCCCTCGGATCCACGATTCGAGGACGGTCATCGATGATGCGGAGGCATGGTGGGTAAGTACACCGTTCGACGGTTGCTGCAGATGATCCCGGTGGTGATCGGGTCGACATTCCTGATCTACGCCATGGTCTTCGCGCTTCCGGGGGACCCGACGGCAGGCAAGTGCGGTGAACGACCGTGCTCGGAGTCCTACAAGGCGGAGTTCCGCGAGAAGTACAACCTCAACGATCCCCTCGTGGTCCAGTACGGCAAGTACGTTTCTGGCATCGCGACCGAGCTCGACTTCGGGAGCAGCCAGTTCGACGTGCCGGTGCGCGAGGAGTTGGCGGACCGATTCGTCGTCACCGCCAAACTCGGCATCATCGCCCTCCTCTTCGAGGCGATCATAGGTGTGGCCGCCGGAGTCCTCTCCGGCCTACGCAAGGGTGGTTTCCTCGACACCCTGGTCCTGGTCAGCACCCTGATCGTGATCTCGATCCCCATCTTCGTCACCGGTAGCGTGCTCCAGCAGTATCTAGGGGTGAAGACCGGGATCTTCCCGGTCACGGTCAGCTTCGAGGCGACCTGGTTCGAGTTGCTACTCCCAGGCTTTGTGCTCGGCTCCACCTCCCTGGCCTACTTGGCGCGGCTCATGCGCACCAGCCTGGGTGACAACGTCCGATCCGACTACGTGCGGACCGCGATGGCCAAGGGCCTGCCCCGATGGCGCATCGTGGGCATCCACACACTGCGGAACTCGATGATCCCCGTCGTCACCTTCCTCGGCTACGACTTCGGCGCACTGCTCGGCGGTGCGGTGATCACCGAGGGCATCTTCAACGTCCCCGGGGTCGGCAACTACGTGTTCCGGGCCATCAACGACCGGGACGGCGTCGTGGTGGTGGGGGCGGTGACCGCCCTGATCCTGGTGTATCTGCTCGCCAACCTCATCGTGGACCTCATGTACGGCCTCCTGGACCCAAGGATTTCGCATGACTGAGAACTCAAGCGTCGACGTCGTCTTCGAGCCCCTCCCCGAGGATGAAGCCTCCGCCCCGAGGTCCTTGCGTGGGGACGCCTGGCGGGACCTGCGCCGCAACCCGATCTTCTGGATCTCCGCGGTGGTCATCACCACCTTCGTGGTGATGGCGATCGTCCCGCAGTTGTTCACCAGCATCGACCCGCGCGCGACCGATCTGTCGAACTCCCGCAAGACCCCCGACGGAGACAACTGGTTCGGCCGCGACGTGCAGGGCTACGACATCTACGCCCGGTGCATCTACGGTGCCCGCGCATCGCTGCTGATCGGGTTGTTCTGCGCCGTGGGTACAGCAATCGTCGGTGCTGCCGCCGGACTCATCGCCGGCTACGTCGGTGGGACCGTCGACGCGGTGGTAGGCCGGGTCGCGGACGTGTTCTTCGGACTGCCCCTGATCCTGGGCGCCATCATCATCCTGATCAACCTGCGCCTGGCCATCGAGCAGAAGTTCGGGACCACCGACGGTCTGTTCGTGCAACTCGCCATGGTGTCCCTGGTCATCGTGGTGCTCAGCTGGCCCAGCATCTACCGGCTGATGCGTTCCTCGGTGCTGCAGGTCAAGCCCCAGGACTACGTGCAAGCGGCTCGCGCGCTGGGCGCCGGCCCGCTGCGCATCACGTTCTCCCACATCATGCCCAACGCGTTGGGTCCGGTGATCGTGGTCTCCACGATCAACCTGGGGGTGTTCATCTCCGCTGAGGCGGCCCTGTCGTTCCTGGGCATCGGCCTGGCCGACCCGATCGTCTCGTGGGGCAAGTCCATCGACGCGGCCACTATCTCGATGCGCACCGCGCCGCACACCCTGCTCTTCCCGTCCCTGTTCCTGAGCCTGGCGGTGTTGGGCTTCATCATGCTGGGCGACGCCCTGCGCGACGCCTTCGACCCCAAGTCCCGGTGAGGAGACCGACATGAGTGATCACCTCGACCGCATCGACACCGACAACGACGAGAGCCGTTCCGACAAGCGCGAGACCAAGCGTGAGGCCAAACGCGAGGCCAAACGGTTGGAGGACTACATCGACCCCGAGGCGCCGCTGCTCGAGGTCAAGGACCTCCACGTGGAGTTCCACACCCGCGACGGGGTCGCCAAGGCCATCAACGGGGTGAACTTCTCCCTCGAGGAGGGCGAGACCCTGGCGATCCTCGGCGAGTCCGGTTCGGGCAAGTCGGTGACCGCCCAAGCGGTGATGGGCATCCTCGACATGCCACCGGCCAAGATCCCGCACGGAGAGATCCTGTTCCGCGGAACCAACCTGCTGACTCTCAAGGACGAAGAGCGTCGACTGATCCGTGGGCCGGAGATCTCGATGATCTTCCAGGACGCCCTGTCCTCGCTCAACCCGGTGTTCCCCGTCGGTTGGCAGATCGGCGAGATGTTCCGCGTGCACCGCGGCATGAACCGTTCGGACGCCAAGGCCGAGGCCGTTCGTCTGATGGAGCGGGTCCGCATCCCGGCCGCCAAGGAGCGGGTCAACAGCTACCCTCACCAGTTCTCCGGCGGCATGCGTCAGCGGATCATGATCGCCATGGCCATCGCCCTGGACCCGTCGGTCCTGATCGCCGATGAGCCCACCACCGCCTTGGACGTCACCGTCCAGACCCAGGTGATGGAGCTGCTCAAGGAGTTGCAGGAGGAACAGCAGATGGCGCTGATCCTCATCACCCACGACCTCGGTGTCGTGGCGGACGTGGCCGACCGGATCGCCGTCATGTACGCCGGCTCGATCGCCGAGACCGCCGACGTTCTCGACCTCTACGCCGCTCCGGGTCACCCCTACACCGAGGGACTGCTCCAGTCGATCCCACGGTTGGACCAGAAGGGGGAGAAGCTCTTCGCGATCCCCGGGATGCCTCCCAGCCTCTTCGCGATGCCGCGAGGTTGCCCGTTCCACCCGCGGTGTCACCGGGCCCGGGACGTGTGCCGGGTCGAGATGCCAGAACTGAAGGAAGTCGGCCACAACCGATCGAGCGCTTGTCACTTCTCAGAGGAGGTTCTTCATGGCTGAGGTGATCCTGCGCGCAGAGGGCCTGAAGCAGTACTACCCCATCCGTAGCGGCATCCTGCGCCGCACCGTGGGCCAGGTCCAGGCCGTCGACGGAGTCTCCTTCGACCTGCACGCCGGCGAGACGCTCGGCATCGTCGGGGAGTCCGGGTGTGGGAAGTCCACCCTGGGCCGACTGTTGATGCGACTGGAAGAACCCACTGCGGGTTCCCTGCACTTCGACGGGGTCAACGTCTTCGAGGCGAGCCGCAAGGAGATGCGTCGGATCCGCCGCGACATCCAGATCGTCTTCCAGGACCCCTACACCTCCCTGAACCCCCGCAAGACCGTGGCGGACATCGTGGGCGAACCCTTCGACATCCACCCCGACGCCGTCCCCAAGGGGGGCAAGCGTCAGCGGGTCCAGGAACTGATGGAGATGGTCGGGCTCGCCCCCGAGCACGTGAACCGCTACCCCCACCAGTTCTCCGGCGGGCAGCGTCAGCGGATCGGGATCGCCCGGGGCATCGCCCTGAACCCCAAGGTGCTGGTCTGCGACGAGCCAGTCTCCGCCTTGGACGTCTCGGTCCAGGCTCAGGTCATCAATGTCATGGAGGACCTCCAGCGCGAGCTCGGTCTGGCCTACGTGTTCATCGCCCACGACCTCGGCGTCGTACGCCACATCTCGGACCGGGTCGCGGTGATGTACCTCGGTAAGATCGCCGAGATCGGGACGGACACCGAGATCTACGACCGTCCCACGCACCCGTACACCAGGGCCCTGTTGTCGGCCGTGCCCGTGCCGGATCCGACGCTGCGGGGCACCCGTGAGGTCATCCGGCTGGAGGGAGACGTGCCCTCGCCGGCCAATCCGCCGAGCGGGTGCCGTTTCCACACCCGGTGTCCGATCGCCCAGCCGAAGTGTTCCGAGGAGGTGCCCGAGTTGATCGAACGACGCGATCAGGTCGGTCAGCACCTGTCGGCGTGTCACTTCGCGGAGGACTTCACCACGATCACCGGCACCCGCTCCTCCTGAGGGGTCGGGTCCAGCCGGGTAGCCTCCGCGAGTGACCTCCGATGATGTGCCCGATGGTCTCTTCGACGTCGCCGATCGGGGTCCGGTGCCACCTGGCGCCGGCTCTCTGGCGGCGCGACCCGCGGCGGGCGCTCCGTTGGCGGTCCGGATGCGGCCGACCAGCCTCGACGAACTCGCCGGCCAGTCCCACCTCAGAGCCCCCGGGTCACCGCTGCGACAGTTGATCGACGCCGACGAATCGATCTCCCTGTTGTTGTGGGGACCCCCGGGAACGGGCAAGACGACCATCGCCTCCATCCTCAGCGGCCAGACGGAGCGCGCCTTCGTGGAGGTCTCCGCAGTCTCCGCAGGGGTCAAGGAGGTGCGGGCGGCCATCGAGACCGCCCGCAACCGACTGGTGCGTACCGGTGCCGAGACGGTGCTCTTCGTCGATGAGGTGCACCGGTTCAGCAAGGCCCAGCAGGACGCGCTCCTGCCCGGTGTCGAGAACCGGTGGGTCAGCCTGGTCGCCGCGACCACCGAGAACCCCAACTTCAGCGTCATCTCCCCACTGCTGTCGCGCAGCCTGTTGTTGACCCTGCAGTCCCTCTCGGAGGACGACATCCGCGAGGTCCTGACCCGGGCGTTGACCGACGAGCGCGGACTGGGCGGCGAGTACGACGTCACCCCCGAGGCGATGGACCACCTGGTGCGTCTGGCCGGGGGAGACGCCCGACGTTCCCTGACCTACCTGGAGGCCTGCGCCCGGGCCGCGGTGTCTCGCGAGGGATCGACCATCGACCTGGAGACCGCGGAGACCGCCGTGGATCGCGCAGCGGTGCGCTACGACCGCCAGGGTGACCAGCATTACGACGTGATCAGTGCCTTCATCAAGTCCATCCGCGGCTCCGACGCCGACGCGGCCATGCACTACCTGACCCGGATGATGGAGGCGGGGGAGGACCCACGCTTCATCGCCCGCCGACTCGTGGTGCTGGCCAGCGAGGACATCGGCCTGGCGGACCCGACCGCACTGACCACGGCCGTGGCGGCCGCTCAGGCCGTGCAGCTGATCGGGATGCCCGAGGCCAAGTTCAACCTCGCCCAGGCCACGATCGCTCTGGCGGTGGCCCCCAAGTCCAACGCGGTCACCACCGCGCTGGCCGCGGCGACCCAGGACGTGCGGGCCGGTCGGATCGGCTCCGTCCCCGCCCACCTGCGCGACGGCCACTACCCCGGGGCACAGAAACTCGGACACGGAACCGAGTACGTCTACAGCCATGATGCGCCGTACGGCATCGCGGAACAGCAGTACGCGCCGGACGAGGTGGCCGACGCCGAGTACTACCGACCGACGAGCCTGGGTGCGGAAGCCGGGATCAAGGAACGGTGGGAACGCGTCCGGCGGATCATCCGGGGTGGGTCCGGGCCGGGGGCCAACAGATAGGGTCGGGCACCATGACACAGGACTGGAGCGTGCCCGTCTGGGCCGTGCTCGCCGCCGCGGGCGTTGTGCTGTTGGTCATCCTCGCCCTCGGGCTGATGGTCCGCTCGGCTCACCGCCGTGCTGAGGCTCAGATGCGCCTGACGCAGCAGGCCGCGCAGGCGTTGGCCGATCAGGTGGCCGGACTCGAGGCTCGCCTGGATGAAGGCGATGCCTCGCAGTCCGACGTCGCTCACCTCGACCGCGCGGACTATGTGATCACCCGCTTCGGGGACCCGGCCGACCCCGACCACTCGGACGGTATGGATGACTCCTCAGCCTCACACCGACGCGAGGTCGAGGTCCGCTCCCTGCCGCGGGGAGTGTTCGCTGATCTGCTGCTGCGCGAGACGGCGGTCCGTGCCGCAGGGATGAGCGCGGGCCTGCGTCGAGCGCTCGCGCCCGAGACCCGCAACCGCATCCGGTTCGAGATGAAGCAGGAGGTCAAGCGCTCCCGCAAGCAGCGCAAGGCCGACCTGCGGATCGCCCGTCGCGAGTGGGAGGCCCGGCAACGTGCCGCCGGGTCGTTCGTCGCCGACACCGGACAGGAGCACGCCTGATGAACCGAGGACTGTGGTTTGTTGCGGGCGCCGGCGCCGGGGTCTACGCCATGGTGCGTGGTCGCCGTGCGGCGGAGGCCTTCACCCCCGACGGCCTGCGTGACCGGGTCGGTGCCGCGGTGGTCGGGGCGCGGATGTTCCGCGACGAGGTGGCCCAGGGTCGGGCCGAGACCGAACCCCAGATGAGGCAGCAGCTCGGGCTGGTGTCTGATGGGGCGCCGGCGTTGACCTCCGGCGAGAACGGCAGGACCAGTGCAGCACCCACAGAACAGGAAGAGGAAGACAACTGATGGACACCGCGGAGATTCGTCGACGGTTCATTGCTCACTTCGAGCAGAACCAGACCGTGGGTGCCCACACCGCAGTCCCCTCGGCGTCGTTGCTTCTCGATGACCCCAACCTGTTGTTCGTCAACGCGGGAATGGTGCCCTTCAAGCCGTACTTCCTCGGGCAGGAGGCGCCGCCGTACGACCGGGCGGTGAGCATCCAGAAGTGCGTGCGCACCCCGGACATCGAGGACGTCGGCAAGACGACCCGGCACGGAACGTTCTTCGAGATGTGCGGCAACTTCTCCTTCGGGGACTACTTCAAGGAAGAGGCCATCGCGCTGGCCTGGGAGTTGGTCACCAAGCCCGTCGCCGACGGCGGTTGGGGGTTCCCCGAGGACAAGCTCTACCCCAGCGTGTACGTCGACGACCCCGAGGCGGTGGCGCTGTGGAAGAAAATCTCCGGGCTGCCCGACGACCGAATCGCCCGCCTGGGCAAGAGCGAGAACTACTGGTCGATGGGTGTGGCTGGCCCCGGAGGCCCGTGTTCGGAGCTGCTGCTGGACCGTGGTCCGGCCTATGGTGCCGACGGGGACTTCTCCGCCGAGGACCGCTACCTGGAGTTCTGGAACCTCGTCTTCATGCAGGACGAGTTGTCGGCGGTGCGCTCGAAGGAGGACTTCGACATCTCCGGCACATTGCCGAAGAAGAACATCGACACCGGCATGGGCCTGGAACGGGTGGCGTTCCTGACCCAGGGCAAAGAGAACATGTACGAGATCGACGTGATGTTCCCGGTGATCCAGCGCGCCGAGGAACTGACCGGACGCCGTTACGGCGCCGGTGGTCACCAGGGGCATGAGGACGACGTCCGGTTCCGGGTCATCGCCGACCACGTGCGTTCCTCGATGATGCTCATCAGCGACGGCGTCACCCCGGGCAACGAGGGTCGGGGCTACGTGTTGCGCCGCCTGTTGCGTCGCGCCGTCCGCTCCGTGCGGCTGCTGGGCTACGAGGACCCCGCCCTTCCGGAGCTGATGCCGGTCAGCCGGGACAAGATGGGGGAGACCTACTCCGACCTCCACACCGATTGGGATCGCATCTCTCGGGTGGCCCTGGCCGAGGAAGAGGCCTTCCGCAAGACGCTCCAGGCCGGCACCACGATCTTTGATCTGGCGGCCAAGAAGGTCCAGGACTCCGGCGCCTCGGTGCTGGGTGGGTCGGAGGCCTTCGCTCTGCACGACACCTACGGTTTCCCCATCGATCTGACCCTGGAGATGGCCTCCGAGGCCGGCTTGAGCGTGGATGAGCCCGGGTTCCGGTCGTTGATGGCCGAGCAACGCGACCGAGCCAAGGCCGACGCGAAGTCCAAGAAGGGGCAGCACGCCGACCTCGGCGTCTACCGCGGGATCCTCGACGCCAACGGCCCGACCGAATGGTTGGCCTACGAAACGCTGACCACCGAGTCGCGGCCCCTGGCCCTGCTCCAGGGCGGCGCACCCGCTCGGTCGCTGGCCAACGGTGAGATCGGTGAGATCGTCCTGGACCGCACTCCGTTCTACGCCGAGTCGGGGGGACAGGTCGCCGACGCCGGCATCATCGAGTTCGACGGAGGCCGTCTGGAGGTGCTCGATGTCCAGCGTCCCGTGCGGGGTCTGGTCGTCCACCAGGTCCGGGTGGTCGACGGGGAGTACGCCGCCGACTCGTCCGCGGCCAGCAACCTGCACGCCCAGGTCGACCCGGACTGGCGCACCGGCGCACGACAGGCACACTCGGGCACCCATGTCGTGCACGCCGCCCTGCGGGAGGTGCTCGGACCCAGCGCGTTGCAGTCCGGCTCCTACAACCGTCCCGGCTATCTGCGCCTCGACTTCGGGTGGACCGCGGCGCTGAGCCCGGAGCAGGTCCGTGAGATCGAAGAGGTCTCCAACCACGCGTTGCGTGCCGACCTGCCGGTCGGATGGCAGTACATGTCGCTCCCGGACGCCAAGGAGTGGGGCGCGGTCGCGCTCTTCGGTGAGACCTACGACGCCAGCCAGGTCCGGGTCGTGGAGATCGGTGGGCCCTGGTCCCGAGAGCTGTGCGGCGGAACGCACGTCGACCACTCCTCGCAGATCGGCACCATCGTCCTGACCAGCGAGTCCTCCGTCGGATCCGGGAACCGCCGGATCGAGGCCTTCACCGGTGTCGAGGGCTTCGCCTACCTGGCCAAGGAACGCGACGTGGTGGGGCAACTCACCGGCCTGCTGAAGACCCAACCCGACGACCTCGTCGGCCGCGTCTCCGACCTGGTCGAACGGCTCCGGGTCGCGGAGAAGGAGATCGAGAAGGCCCGCGTCGGCCAGGTGCTCGCGGCAGCCGGAACGATGGCTGCCGAGGCGACCGACGTCGGTGGGGTGCAGGTCGTGGCCCGACACGCCGCCGGTGCTGGAGGGGGCGACGTACGCACCCTCGCGCTGGATGTACGCGGTCGTCTGCCCGCCGGGCAGCCCGGTGTGGTCGTCATCATCGGCACGGTCGACGAGAAGGTCGCCGTCGTGGCCGCGGTCAACGACGCGGCACGCGAGCGTGGCCTGAGTGCCAACGACCTGGTCCGCGCTGTGGGTCCCCATGTCGG
The DNA here is from genome assembly GCF_054783655.1 of Nocardioides salsibiostraticola. Taxonomy (NCBI): domain Bacteria; kingdom Bacillati; phylum Actinomycetota; class Actinomycetes; order Propionibacteriales; family Nocardioidaceae; genus Nocardioides; species Nocardioides salsibiostraticola. The sequence continues at coordinate 203,300 of NZ_BAAGQD010000017.1, forward strand.
GGGCAAGGGCGGCGGGAAGGACGACGTCGCCCAGGGCGGCGGCACCGACACGGCCGGAGTCCCGGCCGCGCTGGAGCAGGTCGTCGCCACCGTCGCCGGTCACACCCCCTCCTGATGCGGTTCGGCGTACGGATCGGGATCGACCCCGGGGACGCCCGGATCGGCGTCGCCCGCAGCGACCCGACCGGCTTCCTGGCCACCCCGGTGGAGACGGTGCGACGAGGCAAGGGCGACCTCAAGCGGATCGCAGCGATCCTCGCCGAGGTCGCCGAGGACTCCAGCGAGGTCGTCGAGATCGTGATGGGGCTACCGCGCTCGTTGTCCGGCGGTGAGGGCCCCGCCGCGGTCAAGACCCGCGAGTTCGGGGTGCTTCTCGCCCGACGGGTGGCGCCCGTCCCGGTCCGACTGGTCGACGAACGTCTGACGACGGTTTCGGCGGAGGCTATGCTCCGCGGTCAGGGACGCACGGGCGCTTCGCGCCGGGCAGTGGTCGATCAGGCCGCCGCCGTCCTCATCCTGCAGCACGCCCTGGACACCGAACGAGCAACCGGGAATCCTCCCGGGGAGATCGTAGAGGAGATCAATGACTGACGACGGTCGTGAGGCGGGGTCGGTCGACGACCCCTCGCGAGGCGAACCACTGGGCGAACCAGTGGAGGCACCGGCCCCTTCAGCAGCACTGGAGGACACGTTGCTCGAGACGGTTCCCGGTAACCGACGTCGCAGGACCCGCGGACCCGCCAGGCGACTGGCTGGGTGTCTGCCGGTGTTGTTGGTGCTCGCGATCCTTGGTGGCCTCGGTTACTACGGCGTGATGTACGGCAAGAACTTCCTCGACGACGCCTTCTCCGAGGCCGCCGACTTCCCGGGCCCCGGATCCGGCGAGGTCGCCTTCGAAGTCACCCAGGGCGACTCTGTGGCGCAGATCGGTCGGAACCTCAAGGACGAGGGCGTCGTCGCCTCCGTGGAGGCGTTCACCAACGCGGCCGCCGGCAACTCCGCCTCCACCGGCATCCAGGTGGGCTTCTACTCCTTGCAGGAGGAAATGGCCGCCGACGAGGCCCTGGACGTGCTGGTCGATCCGACGAACATCGTCTCCAACGCGGTCACGATCCCCGAGGGACTGCGCGTCGAGGACATCCTCGACATCCTCGGTGAGCAGACCGAATTCAATCGCAAGCAGTTCCAGAAGGTGTTGGACAATCCGGGCAAACTCGGTCTGCCCGACTATGCGGACGGCAACCCCGAGGGCTACCTGTTCCCCTCGACTTACGGGTTCGGGCCGAAGGAGACCCCCACGACCATGCTCCAAGCCATGGTGAAGCGCTGGGAGCAGGCTGCCTCCGACGCCGATCTCGAGGGCGCCGCCGAACGGCTCGGTTACACCCCGCACGAGTTGATGACCATCGCTGCCATGGTCGAGGCCGAGGGCCGCGGCAAGGATCAGCCGAAGGTTGCGCGGGTGATCTACAACCGCCTGGAGAATCCCGAGAACGGGGTGACCAACGGGTTGCTGCAGATCGACGCCACGGTGAACTACGCATTGGGTCGGGAGCCGATCGCCCGGTTGACGTTCGACGAGATCGACTCGGTGTCCGACTCGCCGTACAACACCTACAAGCAGCCTGGTCTGCCCCCCGGACCCATCGAAGCCCCCGGAGAGGCCGCCATCAAGGCAGCCTCCAACCCCACCGAGGGGGATTGGCTCTTCTACGTGACGGTGAACCTGGAGACCGGCCTGACGAAGTTTGCCGCGACCAACGATGAGTTCTTGCGTTACAAGGCGGAGCTTCAGGAGTACTGCGACACCCAGTCCGACCGGTGCTGACCCCGCCGTGAAGTGCGCCGTCTTGGGTGACCCGATCGCCCACTCGCTCTCCCCGGTGCTGCACCGGGCGGCGTACGCCGAGTTGGGGTTGGACTGGACCTACGACGCCATCCGGGTCGCCTCGGGTGGGCTGACGGAGTTCCTGATGACCGTGGGGGACGACGTGCGTGGACTGTCCCTGACCATGCCGTTGAAGCGGGAGGTGATGGGTCTGGTTCAGCAGGTCTCGGAGATCGCCACGATGGCCGGAGCAGCGAACACGCTGATCCACGACGAGGGTGTCTTTTTCGCCGACAACACCGATCTGCCCGGGGCCATGGCGGCCCTGGCGGAGCGGTACGACGGACCGGTCGGTGCGGTGACCATCCTCGGGGCCGGCGCCACCGCGGCCTCCACCGGTTTGGCCATGGCCGAGTCGGGAGCCGAGTCGATCACCGTGGTGGCCCGTTCGGAGCAGCGGGCCGAGGAGACGCTCCGAGCCATCTCGCGGCACCGTTCCCACCCCGATGTGCGGGTCGCGCTGATCGACGACGTGCTCGCCTCCGGACCGGGTGACGGCCTGGTCGGCGACATCGTGATCTCGACCGTGCCCGCCGAGGCCCAGACCGAGGCGCTGGTCGATCGGTGTGCCCGGTTCGCGGTCGTGTTCGAGGCGCTCTACGACCCCTGGCCCACGCCGCTGGCCGCCGCCGCTCCGGAACGTGGACAAGCCCTGGTGGGGGGCCTGGATCTGCTGCTGCACCAGGCGGCCTACCAGGTGTTGCTGTTCACCGGCAGCAGGGCGCCGCTCGACGTCATGCGGACCGCTGGTCAGGAGGCGTTGGCCCAGCGATCGGCTCCGTCGACGCCTCGATCGGCCCCCCGATCGAGCGGGAGATGAGTCTGACGCTGCTCGCTGTCGGCGCGGTTGTCGCAGCGATGTCCGGGCTGGTGGTGGCTCCGCTGATCGGTTCGCTACCGGAGCCCGACCCCACGGCCCCGACGAGTTCGGCGGTCAGCGTCAAGGAGCCGTACGCCGACATCGGGCGACTGCGGAACCTGACCGTGTGGGCGGTGGTGGTCTGTGCGGTGGCCGGAGCCACCATCGGGGCGTCCCTGGATCGCGCCGCGGACCTGGTGTTGTGGCTGCCTCTGGTCCCCGTCGGCGTTGCTCTTGCGTTGATCGATCTGCGGACGAAACTCCTCCCGGTCCGACTCGTGCTACCCGCGACGGCGTACGTCCTGGTGGCCGGGGTCGTGATCGCGGTGCTGGACCGAGACCCCGATGCCCTGATCCGGGGCCTCATCGGTCTGGTGGTCGCTCGTTCGTTCTTCTGGGTGTTGTGGCGGATCTACCCGCGCGGGATGGGCTTCGGCGACGTCCGTCTGGCGGCCGTGCTCGGCTTCGTGCTCGCACACGCCGGCTGGGCCGAGTTCGGGATCGGGATGTACGCCGGGTTCCCCATGCTGGGGGTGCCGGGACTCCTGTTGGCGCTGCTGAAGTGGGATCGAGCCGAGTTGAAGAAGGCTTACCCGTTCGGGCCGGCGATGTTGGCAGGAGCACTGCTGGGATTGTCCGTGGGCGAACCCCTGGTCTCGGCTCTCTTCGGAACCTGAGAGACTGCGTCCATGCTTCGTTGGCTTACCGCGGGCGAGTCCCACGGCCAATCCCTGGTCGCCATTCTCGAGGGTCTACCCGCCCACGTCGAGATCACCTCCGAGAACATCGCGGAGTCGTTGGCCCGCCGTCGTCTGGGTTACGGGCGTGGTGCCCGGATGAAGTTCGAACAGGACCAGGTGACGATCCTCGGCGGGGTGCGACATGGCCTCTCCCAGGGCGGTCCGGTGGCCCTGACGATCGGGAACACCGAGTGGCCGAAGTGGGAGAAGGTCATGTCGGCCGACCCCGTGGACCCCGACGAACTGGCGGCACTGGCCCGCAACGCGCCGCTGACCCGGCCCCGTCCGGGCCACGCGGACCTGGTGGGCATGCAGAAGTACGACTTCCACGACTCACGCCCGATCCTGGAACGGGCCTCGGCCCGGGAGACCGCCGCCCGGGTGGCGCTGGGCCGGGTGGCCAGCAACTTCCTCGAGCAGTCGGTCGGTGCACGGATCGTGTCGCACGTCATCGAGCTCGGTGGTGTTCGCGCCCCCGACGGGTTGTGGCCCGACGCCGACGACGCCTCGGTCACGCGACTGGACGAGGACCCGGTGCGCTGCCTGGACCCCGAGACCGCGAGCGCCATGACGGCACGCATCGACCAGGCCCACAAGGACGGCGACACCCTCGGCGGGGTCGTCGAGGTCGTCGTTCATGGGTTGCCGCCGGGCCTCGGCTCGCACGTGCACTGGGACCGTCGGTTGGATTCCCGCCTGGCCGGTGCGCTGATGGGCATCCAGGCGATCAAGGGTGTCGAGGTCGGCGACGGGTTCGCCCTGGCCGCGACCCCCGGTTCCCTGGCGCACGACGAGATCGTGCCGACCGCGGACGGCATCCGGCGTACCTCCGGTCGCTCCGGCGGAACCGAGGGCGGGATGACCACCGGTGAGGTGTTGCGGGTGCGTGCGGCGATGAAGCCGATCGCCACCGTGCCCCGTGCCCTGCGAACGGTCGACCTGGCCAGCGGCGAGGAGGCGGTCGCCAACCACCAGCGCTCGGACGTGTGTGCGGTGCCCGCAGCCGGCATCGTCGCCGAGGCCATGGTCGCTCTGGTCCTGGCCGAGGCCGTGGTGGAGAAGTTCGGCGGTGACTCGGTCGGCGAGACCCGTCGCAACGCCCAGAGCTACCTCGACGCGTTGTCCTACAAGTGAGCACCACCAGCCGCCCCGTGGTCGTGCTCGTCGGCCCGATGGGGGCCGGCAAGTCCACGGTCGCCGACATCCTGGCCACCGACCTCGCGGTGGCCGCCCGGGACACCGACCGGGACGTGGAGGAGATGGCGGGGATGAGCGTTGCGGAGATCTTCGTCGACCGCGACGAGGACTACTTCCGTGGTCTCGAACGCGAAGCCGTGCGCCGCGCGCTCGACGAACACACCGGGGTGCTGTCCCTGGGCGGGGGAGCCGTCCTGGACCCCCAGACACAGACGCAACTGGCCGACCACCGGGTGGTGTTCCTCCGGGTCGGTCTGGGCGAGGCCGTGAAGCGGGTCGGACTCGGCACCTCACGGCCGCTGCTGCTCGGGAACGTCCGGGCGAAGATCAAGGCGCTGCTCGACGAGCGGGCCCCGATCTATGAGTCCGTGGCGGACCTCGTGGTCGACACCGACAAGACCTCGCCACAGGACGTGGCCGACCAGATCAGGAGAGCGATCGATGAGTGAGACCGTGCTGCCCGTGCGAGGCAGCTCGCCGTACGACGTGGTGATCGGCCGAGGGGTCTTCCACCACCTCGTGCCCATGCTCGGCGACGCCGTTGAGCGCGTGGCCGTGATCTGCCCTGAGCGTCTCGAGGCGTTCGTCGACGACCTCCTCGAAGACGTGCCGGAAGACCTCGAGATCGTGATGCTGGCCATCCCGGAGGGTGAGGAGGCCAAGCAGTACGAAGTGGCCGCCGGCTGCTGGGACGCCCTGGGGGAGAGCGGGTTCACCCGCTCCGACGCCGTCGTAACGCTCGGCGGGGGAGCCACCACGGACCTCGGCGGCTTCGTGGCGGCCACCTGGTTGCGTGGGGTGCGGGTCATCCACGTGCCGACCACTCTGCTGGCCATGGTCGACGCCGCGGTGGGCGGCAAGACCGGCATCAACACCGAGGCGGGCAAGAACCTGGTCGGAGCCTTCCACGAGCCCTCCGGGGTGATCTGCGACCTCGCCATGCTCGACACCCTGGACCGCGACGAGCTGATCGCCGGCCTCGCCGAGGTGGTCAAGTGCGGGTTCATCGCCGACCCCGAGATCCTGCGACTCATCGAGGAGAACGACCCCGCAAGTCTGGTGGCCTCCTCGTCGGTCCTGCGTGAGCTCATCGAACGGGCCATCACCGTCAAGATCGATGTCGTGGTCGAGGACCTCAAGGAGACCGGCGGCTCGGGCGGACACCCCGGCCGCGAGGCGCTCAACTACGGACACACCCTGGGCCACGCGATCGAACGCAACGAGGACTACGCGATCCGACACGGCGAGGCCGTCGCCGTGGGATGCGTGTTCGCCGCCGAGCTGGGGGCCCAGGCGGGTTCCCTGAGTCGTGCCGTCGTTGACCGACACCGGGCGATCCTCGAGCGGGTCGGTCTCCCGACCGGTTTCGAGGGGGTTCCCTACGAGCACCTTCGTGATCTGATGGCGATGGACAAGAAGACGCGTGGCAACACGCTGCGTTTCGTGATCCTCGACGACGTCGCCCGACCCAGGATCCTCAACGGACCGAGCGAGTCGGATCTCCGGGCCGCGTTCTCGGCGGTCAGCAACGGGTGACGTCGATGCCCACCCGCGTACTGGTGCTCAACGGCCCCAACCTGGGCCGTCTGGGACGTCGTCAGCCGGAGATCTACGGCACCACGACGTACGCCGAACTCGTCGAGCGGTGCGTCGCCTGGGGAGTTGCGTTGGGGTTGGACGTCGACGTGCGCCAGACCAATCACGAGGGCGAGCTACTCGACTGGCTGAACACCGCCGCTGACGAGGCGACCCCGGTGGTCCTCAACGCCGCGGCGTGGACGCACTACTCCCTGGCCCTGTACGACGCCTGCGCCCAGTTGGAGGCCACGCTGGTCGAGGTGCACATCTCCGACCCGATGCAGCGGCCCGAGGAGTTTCGACACACCTCGGTGGTCACACCGCACGCTCTCCAGGTGATCGCCGGCCACGGCATCGACGGCTACCGGATGGCTCTGGAGGTCGTGGCCCGCGACTGAGGGCCGGGATCGTCTGCTGGACGCTGATCGTTTGGAGCGGAGGGCAGGACTTGAACCCACATCTTTTCGGGTGGAACCCGAATGCTCTGCTGTTGAGCTACCTCCGCGGGTGCTGCGTCAAACGCAGCGAGGAGAAACTAGCACGCACCGGTTTCCCGAGTGCACTCAGCCGGGGGATTGGTCGACCAAGAACGACGCGGCCTGTCGCATGAGGGGCTCGGCGGCGGGGAACACGGTCGGGTGACGCCAGAAGCCATGGATCTGCCCGAGGAACCGAGTGGCCACGACGGTGACGCCCTGCTCGGTCAGGCGTTCGACGAGGAGTTCACCCTCGTCGCGCAGGGGATCGTGCTCGGCGGTCATCACGAACGTCGGCGGCAAGGTGCTCAACCGGTCCGAGAGCAACGGCGCGAGGTCGGGGTTCGTGTACTGCGAGTGATCGCCACCGGCGTACTGCGACCAGTACCAAGCGACCGTCTGGGGATCGAAGGCCTCGGTCTCGGTGCGGTGTGAGTCGGTGGCCGCTGTCGGGTCGAGGAAGGGGTAGATCAGGGCGAGCGCGGCGAACCGGTCGGGATGGCGCAGAGCAGCCACGAGGGCGAGATTGGCGCCGGCGCTGTCACCGTGACCGAGCAGGGGACCGGAGAGGTCGTGCTGGGCTGCCGAATGCTGCAGCCAGGCCAAGACGGTGTCGACGTCGTCGGGCGCGGCGGGGAAAGGGTGTTCGGGAGCGAGTCGGTAGTCGACGCTGAGCACCGCGCGACCGGTGCGGTTGGCCAACCGGCGGGCCGAGGCGTCGTGGATCTCGATGTCGTTGAGCACGAAACCGCCGCCGTGCAGATGTAGGACGACACCCGGTGCCGCATCGACGGGGCGGTAGAGCCGACACGAAACCCCGTCGGCGTCGACGTCGGTGACGTCGCGGACGGCCTCGCGCGGCTCGTCTGCGGCAACCGCCCGCGCCTGTTCTCGAGCGGCGGGGATGTCGAAGTCGGGGGAGTGGACCGGTGTGTCGCCGGCGGCGAAGTCGATGGCCGCACGGGCTTGGGGGGACAACATCAGATGCTCGGCTTCGCCAGGTTCGTCATGGCGACGACGATACCGACGCTCGTCGTGGTGAACCCTCACCTGGTCGCGAAGGACAGAAGACAACGCTCTAGACACCGGTTGACTGGCACCTGTTCTGATGTCTGACTGGTGACGGTTGCTCCCGCGTTCGTGTTTCAAATGCACCAGAGGAGCACCAGAGCATGCCACTTTTCTCGGACCTGTACGACTGGGTCGACGAACACCCGGACAACTACGTTCACGCCGCGATGGGCGTGGTCTACGACAAGGCCAATCGAGAGGAATCGACCGAGCCCAGCCCGGACTTCGCCGCCTGCGCCAACGGACTGGCGGTGCTCATAGACGGAGACCTCGGCGCGGACTTTCTCGTGACCTTCTCCGATCGAATCGTCAATAGCAGGGGGAGTTGGGCCACCGGTCAACGCAGCATCTGGAACGTGCGATTCCTGCGAGACGGTCAGATCGAGATCTTTCAGAGGACGTGGACTCGCGACTGGGTGCGGCTGACCGATGTCCAGCGGCTCGACGTCGGAGGTGCCGACTTCGCCATCGGCTTCCTTCAGAACCGATCCACCAGAGCACTGCTCAGCTTCAGCTTCGACAAACTCGCAGGTGGGTTCCCGTTATAGCGACTGGTGGGTCGCCCCATGCAGCCGTCGCACTACAGCGGGATCTCCTGGGGGTGTGATGCTCGCGTCCTCGACACTCGTCGGCTTCATCGGCGTATCCGACCTCGATCGGGCGCAGACCTTCTACGGTGATCAGTTGGGTCTGCGGCTAGCCGACGAGAGGCCGTTCGCGCTTGTTGCCCGACTCGCCGGTTCCACGCTGCGCATCACCGTCGTCGACGACGTCGCACCGGTGCCCTACACCGTTCTGGGCTGGAGCGTCTCCGACCTCGATGCGACCGTCGATCGTCTCGTTGCCCACGGAGTGACATTCACTCGATACCAGGGCATGAATCAGGACGATCGCGGCGTGTGGACAGCTCCGGGAGGCAGCCGGATCGCATGGTTTCTCGATCCGGACGGCAACAACCTGTCGTTGACCGAACTCGCCGGGCCCGACTGATTCCACACGCGGCTCCACAATCCCGGGGTAACCGTCGAACGTGCAATGGATGTCGTCGGAGGCGGAAGAGGACCTCGACCAGGAGAAGACAAAAGAGAGTCGAGGCCCTCGCCTCATGCCCTGGTGTCAGTGATGGGCGTGTCTGTTCTCAGCATCCCGTAGCGCGCATATGTGCTTCTCCATGGAACGGCCTATACGGGCGGGTGTGTTCATGCCAGACGGGCGGCGGGCCGCCACCCGAACGCACTCCTACGTCGCGCACCCGGGCCCCTGCGACCCGAAAGACGCCCGCCCGCCCGCCCGGCGCGACGCCACCCTCACGACCAAACGAGTTTCGTCGCTACTTCAAGTCAAGGTGTGACCGGCTGTCCTGCCTTCATCCAAGCGGCTTTGTTCCCGTTCTTGCCCGGGACTCGTTCAATCTTGTTGGTGTCGCGCAGATTGTAGAAGACCTCCTTCATGGTGTTCTCCGAAGTGATGCCCGTGAGGCCGCGGGCAATCCGGTTCGTGATCTCGTCATGCGTAACGAGGTATTCCATCACGATCTCCTCCGGCCTCGCGAGCCTCTCGTGCGGCAAGACTGCGACGAATGCGTTCCCATCGATTGCGAAACGGGGTTCGCGCAAGCGGGCGGCTGCCATCGACTCCACAACCGTGGTCAAGCCCTCACCAATGTCTTGGTTCAGCGGGGTCGCATACCCATTCAGCAATCGAAGTATCTTGGTGTTCCTTGCGGCACGTTCTTTGAAAAGCAAATCCAGCGTCATATGACCGGCTAGCCCACCGGGGCTTCTGACTTCAACTCGATTGTCGAATATCGCGATGCGAACATCGTCGGATATGTTGTAGTCGCGGTGAATAACCGCATTCACGACGATTTCTTTAAGGGCCTCCGGGGGATACTCCATCGGCGCGAACGACCCGTCCGGTTCCAACACCGATACTGAGTTGATGATTGCTGTCGCTTCTCTGATCGCTTCCTCTACAAGTTGGCGGGCAGGACCCGTGATTGTCAGTGGAGCACCATCGAGGTTCTGACGCGTGGGCTCTCCTGCCGTGGCATACCTCGCGATCTTGATACCGCAACGCTTTGGGACAACGCCTGATGGGTGAGCAGCGAAGAGAACAGCCGCAGCTACCTTCATCTGTTGAGAGTCTCGATCGCTCAGGCGCTCGCGCGATGCCAGGAACTCTGGAGTGGATTTCGGGCTGTACTCGCTCAGGAAGTTCAGCAGTTCCGGCTCAACGGCCCACTCATTAAAATCGTAGTCCGAAAGTCGCTGATCTTCATAGGAAAGGACGCCCTTGGACAACTGTAGATCTGCAACGGATCGACCTTTAACCTCAGGAGACGACGCCGAAACTCTCAGATAACACTTCTTGGCGGAGGTGTAGTGAACGTCACCTGAACGAGGCACGGTCACGACCATTACAAGGCCACGCTGCTCTTGCCCTGAAATTTCAAAGAAATCATATTCATAGTCCAAAGCGGGAGACACCTCACGCGAGAGCGACTGGTGTACGAAGTTGGCATCTTCGATAGTGGTGAACCCCTGCCACCGATCTATTCCGGCATGATGCTTTTCATCCTCGATCCCAACTGAGAACTGGCCTCCATCGGCGTTTGCGAGAGCGACTGCGATCTTCTGGATCGTGTCTCCTCCACCGGTGGACGACTTGTGGTCCCAAAGCTGGTTCTCCTCCTTGGCGATAAGTTCAAGCGCATCGGGGAGGGGGACAGGCTGGCGGCTCATGCAGGAACCATACAGATTCGAGGGATAGCAAAGGTGAACTCATCGGAGGATCTATTTACGACTTGCAAGGTTGCGCCGTCGGGTGGGCCCACATGTGCCGTTCGCGTAAGTCGGGATCGGGCATTCTTCGGCCGCTGATCAGATTCTGCGGTGGAAGGTGATGGTGCCGTCGGGTCTGATTTCGTGGGCGTAGTCGTGGTGGTGGATCAGGGTGTGATGTCGCGGGCACAGGACCGCTGTTTTGCTGAGGTCGGTGTTGCCGCCTTGGTGCCAGGGGTCGAGGTGGTGCATGTGGCACATGCCTGCGGGCCAGTCGCAGTTCGCGGCTTGGCAGGTGGGGTGTTCGATGCTGGCCGCGATCCGTTGGCTCTTGGAGTGGTAGCGGCGAGTGCGGCCCAGGTCGAGGACCTGAGAGGCGCCGTTCAGGACGACAGGCAGGATCCCTGCCTCGCAGGCGATGCGTCGGGCCTGTCCTGGGCTGATGGGTTCCCCGGTGTCGAGGTGGGCTGGCTTCAGGCCACCGATGAGGGTGTCGTAGTCGAGGTGGATGACCGCCGTGGCGGAGACGCCACCGGAGCGGGGTGCGTCCTCGGTGCGGAAGGATTCGATGAGTTCGCAGAACGCCTCACCCATCCGTTTCGGGGTCGCGGCTCGCTCGGTCAGTTCCTCAACCTCGGGTTCGGCGGTCTTGTCCTTGGCGGCTTGATGTTTGGGTGCGGCGAACGCCAGGAGGAGCTTCCGGAACATTGCTCCTTGGGCGGAGGGGATCACGAACCTGCCCCGCACGGCCCCGGACCCGTCGTCATGCATGATCAGCCTCGTCTTGTCGCGGGCTGAGTCTTCTTCCTTCGCCAGTTGTTCTGCCTCAAAGGCTTCGGCGCCTTCGGGGTCGAGGACCTCCCAGACCCGCCAGCCGAGGATCTTCAAGGTCTTGGCGTCGAATTCGGAGGCGTTCTCGATCAGGGTTGATTCGACCAGGGCGACGGTTTCGGGTGGGCACTTGTCGGTGGGCAACGATTCGACGGCGCGGGCGATGACTTCTGCTTGTTCGACGTGGAGGTCACCGGTCGCCAGCGCCGTACGGGTCTGTTCGTGGGTGTCGAGTGCTTTCGCTTGCTTGACCCGCCGGTTCGCTTCTGTCCGGGTGAGTTTCGTGGTGTGAGCCAACCAGTTCGCCGTGGAGGTCCCGCCGGTGTCGCCGGCGACGTCACGGCGGTCGGCCTCAGCCAGGACCCGGCGGCTGAGTTCGGCGACCTGGGCCTCGAGTCGGGCGAGAAGGAGGGTGGTGTCGGCGACGTCGGTGTCTTCCATGGACCACGTCTGGGTCTCGACCAGGTCCTCGAGACCGGCCTCGATCTGGCGTGCGAAAGCACTGATCGGGTGTCCCCGATTCTCGGTGCTTTCGTCTTTGGCCATGTGTCTATTCCAGCACTGAGCACCGACACTCCTGCCCCGAAATCGGGGTTCTCCACAGGGGCTGAGGTCACGGAATGGTAACGGTATTTTTGGCTGGTTCTCCGGGGGATTCGGGGTGGTGTGGGTGGATCGGCGACGGGGGTTTCGAGGCTCGTCGCTGGCGCTCCTCGCACCTCGACCGGCGTGAGGCTGCTGGCGCTCCTGGCACCTCAACCGGCGTGAGGCTGCTGGCGCTCCATGCACCTCAACCGGCGTGAGGCTGTTGGCGCTTGTCGCACCTGAACCGGCGTGAGGCTCTTGGCGCTTGTCGCACCTCAACCGGCGTGAGGCGGCGGGCGGTGTTCGCACCTCAACGGGCGAGCGGACGGCTACAAATCGGCGCTCGCCGCGCTCTGCCCTAAACTCGCTCGGTGGCGCTGCCTGACGGCCGGCCGCCCTGACTGTTCCCCAACGTGAAGAGGTTCTCCCGCGCATGGCAACGACCAACGACCTGAAGAACGGCATGGTGCTCAACCTCGACGGCCAGCTCTGGCAGGTCATGTGGTTCCAGCACCACAAGCCCGGCAAGGGCGGCGCCGTGATGCGGACCAAGCTCAGGAACATCGAGTCGGGCAAGACGGTCGACAAGACCTTCAACGCTGACGTCAAGGTCGACATCGCGAACGTCGACAAGCGCAGCATGGCGTACCTCTACAACGACGGCACGTCATACGTCTTCATGGACACCGGCACCTACGACCAGATCGAGATCACCCCCGAACTGGTGGGTGACGCGAGCAACTTCCTCCTGGAGAACCAGGAGGCCGTGGTGGCCACCAACGAGGGTCGCGTGCTCTACATCGAGCTCCCCGCCTCGGTCGAGCTCGAGATCACGTTCACCGAGCCCGGCCTGGCCGGGGACTCGGCCACGGGTCGCACCAAGCCGGCGACCCTGGAAACCGGTCACGAGATCCAGGTGCCGCTGTTCATCGTGCAGGGCGAGAAGATCAAGGTCGACACGCGCGACTCGTCCTACCAGGGCCGCGTCAAGTCCTGATGGGAGCTCGTTCCAAGGCTCGCAAGCGGGCACTCGACCTGTTGTACGCCGCCGACATGCGTGGCGAATCGGCCGTCGATGCCCTCGACGCCGCGATCGGCGACGGGGAACCGCCCAACAACGCCTACACCGCGACGCTGGTTCGTGGGGTCGCCGAGCACGCCGCGAGGATCGACGAGCTGCTCACGGAGTACTCCACCGACTGGACGATCGACCGGATGCCGGCCGTGGATCGCAACGTGTTGCGCCTCGGGGTCTGGGAGCTCCTTTGGGGGCCCGAGGACGTCCCGGGCACCGTGGCGGTCAGCGAGGCGATGGGGTTGGTGCGTGAACTCTCCACCGACGACTCGCCTCCCTTCGTCAACGGAATCCTCGGTGCGATCCAGCGCAACCGCGAATCGCTCGTATGACCGTTAGAGCCATCCCATGGGGTGATGACGCCGGAAGACCGACTGCTTAGAGTTGCCCGGTGTCGTCAACCTTCAGCCGACTGAAGTCGGTCATGCATCACAGCGACGAGGTCGACCACGTCGCCCGGATCGGTCTGCTCGCCTACGGGGTGGTGCACCTGCTGATCGGCTGGCTGGCCATCCAGTTGGCGTTGGGGCAGAGCTCCGGATCACCGTCCAGCGATGGGGCCATCCGGGAGTTGGCGCAGAAGCCGTTCGGCATGTTCGCCGTCGGTGCGGTTGCCGTGGGCATGATCCTGCTGGCTCTGTGGCAAGGCATTGAGGCGGGCTTCGGCCACCTCGACAAGGAGGGTCGCCAACGGATCCTCAAGCGACTGGTCTCGGCCGGTCGGGTCGTGATCTATCTGACCATCGGGGTCAACGCGCTGCGCCTCCTCCTCGGCTCCGGGTCCTCCGGCGGAGGCGGAACCAAGACCTTCACCGCCAAGGTGCTGAGCATGCCCGGCGGGCAGATCCTCGTGGCAGCAGTGGGACTAGGCCTCCTGATCGCCGGCGGCATGCTGCTGCGCAAGGCGATCGGGGACCGCTTCAAGAAGGACCTGGAGTCCTCCGGTTCCTCCGGCGCTGACGGCACCGCCTACGTCTGGCTCGGCCGGATCGGGTACACCGCCAAAGGGGTCGCTCTGGGTCTCGTGGGGGCGCTTTTCGCCTACGCCGCCCTGACCCGCGAGTCCGACGAGACCGGCGGCCTGGATCAGGCGCTGCGGACCCTGCTCGAGCAACCCTTCGGATCGCCCCTGACCATCGCCATCGGTCTGGGGTTCGCGGCGTTCGGGCTGTTCTGTTTCGCCTGGTCCCGGCACCTGTCCCGCTGATCCACCCCTAGGAAGCGACCAACATGAGCCATCCCCAGGAAGTCGACGTCGTCATCATCGGGCTGGGCCCCGGGGGTGAGTACGCCGCCAACAAACTCGCCGCCGCGGGACTCGTGGTCGTCGGTGTCGAGGAGCACCTCGTCGGTGGCGAGTGCCCCTTCACCGGGTGCACCCCCTCCAAGTTGCTGGTCCGGGCCGCCCACACGGTGGCGGAGACCCGACACGCTGCCGAGTTGGCGGGGGAGTCGGCCATCGAGCCCGACTACACCGTCCCGCGTCAGCGAATCCTGGAGTCCACTCACGAATGGTCCGATGAGGCGCACGTCGAACAACTGGAGGAGTCCGGGGTCAGGCTCGTCCGAGGCCGTGGTCGCTTGAACGGTCCGGGGAGGGTCGTGGTCACCTCCGCCGAGGGCACCGAGGAGTTCGTGGCCCGCAGAGGAGTCATCCTCGGGACCGGCACCGCCCCCGCCAGCCTGCCCATCGACGGGCTCGCGGACACGCCGTACCTCACCAACCGCGAGGTGTTCCGTCTCGAGGACGCACCCGCCTCGATGATCGTGATCGGCGCCGGCAACATCGGGTGTGAGCTGACCCAGGTCTACGCCCGTTTCGGGACCGACGTCACCCTCCTCGACGCCTCCGACCGCATCCTGAGCGTGGAGGAACCCGAGGCCAGCGAAGTGCTCACCGAGGTGTTCACCCGCGAGGGCGTCACCTTGCGAACCGGCGTCGAGATCCAACGCGTCGATCATGACGGCGACACCAACCAGTTCGAGGTCCACCTCGACGGCGAGGTCCTGCGCGCCGAGCAACTCCTGGTGGCCGCCGGCCGGGTGACCCAACTCGCGGATCTGGGGCTGGAGACCGTCGGTCTGGATCCTGAGGCCGGTGAAGTCCCCGTCGGCGACACGCTGCGCGCGGGAGAGCGACTATGGGCGGTCGGTGACATCACCGGCAAGGGTGCCTACACCCACGTAGCGCTCTATCAAGCCGCGATCGTGGTGAGCGATCTGCTCGGCGAGGATCCGGGGCCGGCGGACTACCACGCCGTTTCACGAGTGACGTTCACCGATCCCGAGGTCGGTGCGGTGGGGATGACCGAGGAGCAGGCCCGAGACGCGGGAGTGCACGTAGGCATCGGCGTGGCGCAGATCGGCAAGTCCAGTAGAGGGTGGATGCACGGTCCGGGCAATGACGGAATCATCAAACTCGTGGCCGACCTGGACCGACGCGTCCTGGTCGGCGCGTCCGCCATGTCGCCGTACGGCGGTGAGGTGTTGGGCCTACTCGCACTGGCCGTACACGCGCAGATCCCGATCGAGACCATCTCCGGAACGCACTTTGCCTACCCCACCCTGCACCGGGTCATCCAGGTGGCGCTGGACCGCATCGATTGAAGGCATTGAGGTTGGCTGCCGCTCGCGGTTGCGGGGCGCTACTGCGGTAGATCGAGCTGGACGACCACGATGGCCTCGCTCTGAGCCAGTTCCTCGGTTCGCATGTAGGGCGACTTCCCCTCGGCGCACGGCTTCTGCGGGGACGCCGAGGCAGGGCAAGAGAGGTTCCGCACCGAGGTTCCGACCACACCGAAGATGACGGGGAGATCCTCGGGCAGGCCGGTCGACAGCGGGGTCAGCGCCGCCAACGCCCTCCCGGTCGCCGTTCCCTCGCTGAGAACGCTGGCCCCCTCGAGTTCGTACTTCACCTCATAGACCAGGGTCGGATCCTCCACCGACAACGAGGCGGCCGAATCGACCGTGTCGTTCTTGATCGAGACCGCGCCACCATCGGCCGTGATGCGCACTGACGAGGCCGAGGGGTCCGTCCCCGAGAAAAGGGGGCCGGCCGACGTCAGATCGGGAGCATCGAGTCCGATCTCCTCGACCGGGTCCAGCAGAAAGACCCACTCCTTGACGCGTAGGCGACCGTCAGGCAAGGGTTCCGCGCCAACGAAGACGCCCGGCTCGGTGAGCCCCGGTCCGTCCTGGGGGAATCCGTCGGGCGGCAGGCTGAGGCTGGTCGCGGCCGACGCTTGGGAGGACTCCGGAGCCGACGGCTGGTCGGTGGTGAGGGTGTGAATCAGCGCAGCGCCGGCGATCAGGGAAGCGACCCCACCCACCGCCACGAGCCGACGGAGAGCCATACGCCCCAAGGGGATGGTCACGTGCACTACCTCCCACATCATGGCCAGGGGTGAATCCGGTGAACGATCAGGTCACCGGACGGATCGCGATTTTGGTGGTGTCGACGTAGCATAGTGGAGTGAGACGAACACCACTTATCTCGAGATCACTGGTGGCTGCCTCCCTTGGAGGTGCGGTCGCCCTGGCCACGATCGGTGCGGCGAGCCCGGGACAGGCTGCCGCGAACGCCGAGATCTACGTCGTGCAAGGCATCCCCGAGCGAAGTCTCGACGTCGAGATCGACGGTGAGTTGGTGGAGGAGGACGCCGCGACCTCCTCGGTGCTCGGTCCCTTCGATGTGGAGCCCGGGAGCCGGTCCCTTCGGGTCAGTGACGGTGACGAGGTCGTGCTGGAACGCACGATGGACGTTGCTGCTGCATCGAGTTCCGATGTGGTCGTGCACCTGCCCAACTCGGCGACCGAACCCGCACAGGCCACCGTGTTCGAGAACGATCTCGATTCGGTGCCCCGTGGCAAGTCCCGGCTCACGGTGGCGCACACAGCGGCTGTCGCTCCGGCGGATATCCGCGTCAACGGGGAGGTGTTGTTCGAGAACGTGGCCAACGGGGAGTCCCTGACCCTGACGGTTCCGGAGGGCTCCTACACCGTCGACATCGTGCCCACGGGCCAGTCCGGCCCCGCCGTGTTCGGGCCTCGCGACGTGGCGGTGAAGGGTGGCTCGCTCGTGCGGGTGTACGCCGTGGGGGATCCCACCGCTTCGACGATGGATATCGCCAAGCACGTGTTGCGCACCGGGTCGTTCGGTTCGAAGGCGCCCGATGAGGTGAACACCGGAACCGGCGGCCAGGCCGTGGGCCACACCCCTGTGGTGGCCTGGACCCTCTGGAGATGACACCGGCCGGTAGAAGCCGAGCGGCCGGGGCCCTGGTCCTCGCGGTGCTGTTCGCCGGCACGGCCTGCGGAGCCCCGCAGGGAACCGAAACGGAAAAGGCCGCGGATCTCCCGGCCACCGTGACCACCGCGAAGGGGACCCCGGAAACCGATCCCGCTTCGCCGACCGCCTCAGACGCAACGGCCCCGGAGTCGGCTCGGCAAGGCACCACCGCCGAATCGCAGCGGGTGACCTTCGTGCCCCAGTCGGTGGTGCTTCCCGGCGGGGAGAGTGCTCAGGTGTTCCCGGCGAAGACCGTCGACGGCGAACTGAAGGTGCCGGAGAACGTCGATCACGTCGGCTGGTGGGACGGCAGTTCCTTCATCGGCGATCCGTTCGGCTCCACCGTGATCGCCGGACACGTCGACTCGGCCACCGATGGCCTGGGCTACTTCGCGCGGCTCCTGACGATCGACGTGGGTGAGCGGATCTCGGTCGAGGACGACGAGAACAGCCGGGTCTATCGGGTCACCTCGGTGCGGACGGTGACGAAGCAGGCGCTCGCGGCCTCCAGCGGGGCCCTGGACCAGCAGGGGGACCACCGACTGGTGCTGATCACCTGCTCGGGGACCTACCGGCCCGGCACGGGCTACGACAGCAACCTGATCGTCACGGCCGAGCCCGTAGATCAGGATCGTTGAGCCTCGACGATTCATCGTGCGCAGGGGATGACGGGGCAGCTTGATCGGGAGTAATGTCGATTGGTCTCGATCAGCTGTGGAGGGGAATCACTGTGAGGACACGACGTACGCACATCCAGATGGCGACGCTCGTCACCGCCGGAGTTGCCCTCACAGGAAGCCTGCTGGCTCCGGTGAGCCCAGCGGCGGCCGTGGACTTCGGGGGGTCCACCCGGGCGGCGCCCAACGTCAACTACGGGTGCGAGGCCGGGCCCCGACTGCAGAACGCGAACGGTGACTACGGGGTGTGGCCCAGCGGCACCACCTCCTGCACGTGGGTGCAGTTGCCGACCTTCAATCAGAACGGTATCCCCGTTCAGCCCAGCGGTCTGGCTCCCGGCAGGGGCCGCGTCACAGCGGTCAGCGTGCGCAGCGGCCCCAACCCCGCACCACTGCGGTTCACCGTCGTGCGTGCCTACATCGCGCGCGATGGCAATGGAGGGGTCCCCTCCCAGGGCGCGGCGGCCTGTTGCTTCGGCGAGCAGATGACCCGGAGCTTCGGACTGCGACCCAACGCAGTCACCAATATTGCGCTGAATCTTCCGGTGGAGACCGGTTACGACCCGATCAACAACGTAGACATCGCCGACTACGTCGGGATCAGCGCGACCTCCAACACCGGCACGCTCCCGGTGCGGGTGACCAGTAACCCGCCGAACTCCAGCCAAACGGGAACCCCCGGGAACCCCTCGACGATCATGCTCTACCCGCAGATCAACCCGCGCGAGGAGCGCACCGACTCCTTCAGCGCCCCCTCCCACCTGATCACCGCTCGATTCACCATGTGCACCGGCGGTGCCGCCGGGCGGGTGGCGGCCGGGACATCCAAGGTGAGCGCCTCGAGTTGTGGCGCCAGGATGACCACCGGACGCATCGCGGCCCGCAACGGCAAGGTGAAGGTTCCCCTGAAGTCCGTCGGATCGGCCAAGGGGAAGATCGCCATCAAGACGGCCAAGGGCGGCAAGCAGTTGGCCAAGACGAAGCGTTTCTCGATCGGACCCAGGGGCAAGTCCCGAGTCGCGGTGAAACTCACCGGCCTGGGAAAGAAGGCGACCCGCGGCAAGCGCTCGGTGCGGGCCAAGATCATCATCCGCTCCCAGGGCACCACGACCACCAAGAAATTCCTCCTCAAGTAAGGGAACAAGCAGCGATCGTCTGACGCTGCCTCACATATGCGAGCAGTCGTCTACCAACACACCGGTCCTTCGTCCGTCCTCCAACTCGTCCAGCGTGACGATCCCTCACCGGGGCCCGGTGAGGTCCTGGTGCGGGTCGTGCGAGCGGGGGTCAACCCCACCGACTGGAAGTTCCGGGCCGCAATGATGTCGGGGTATGACGAGGTGGTGCCCGGGCAGGACGGTGCCGGAACCATCGAAGCGGTCGGGAGCGGCGTACGCCATGTGCGACCCGGCGACCGGGTGTGGCTGGTCCTGGCCCAGCACGGTCGGGCCTACGGCGCGGGCGCCGAACTGACCGTCCAGCCCGCCGCGAACGTGCACCCGCTTCCGGATCGGGCCGACTTCGACCTCGGCGCGAGTCTGGGGGTCCCGGCGGTGACCGCCCACCGAGCCCTCACCTCGTCCGACGCGACGCGGCGGCTCGGGCCCGGGACGATGAGCGGCCAGGTCGTCCTGGTCGCCGGGGGAGCAGGGGCGGTCGGCAACGCCGCCATCCAACTCGCCGTCTGGTCCGGAGCCCGGGTCATCACCACCGTGAGCAACGAGGCCAAGGGTCGCGCGGCGCTCGCCGCCGGAGCCCATCACGTCGTGAACTACGTGACCGAGGACGCGGCCGCCAGCATCGCGGAACTGGCGCAGGATGGGGTGGACCTCATCGTGGAGGTCGCCCCGGCCCAGAACCTCGGTCTCGACCTCGAGGTCGTGAAGAACCACGGCACCATCGCGTTCTACGCCAACAACGGTGGAGATGACGCGGGGCTGCCGGTGCGCCCCAGCTTCGCCAAGAACGTCCGCATCCAGGGAGTGCTGCTCTACACGCTGGATCCTTCGATGCTGAGCGCCGCCGCGGAGGACGTCAACGCCGCGGTCGCCGCTGGGGCGTTGCAGGTCGGTGAGCACGCCGGGTTGCCGCTGCACCACTTCAGCCTGGCGCAGACCGCCGAGGCCCACGACGCGGTCGAGGGTGGAACTGTCGGCAAGGTGCTGCTCGACATCGGCTAGGGTCAGCGGCGATCGACATCCTTTAACTAGCCGTCCTGTGAGGCGGAGAAGGAGGTCCGGCAGTCCTCGTGAATGCCCCGCCCGCCACTGACTCCACTGGTCCTGCCGATGACCCCACCGCGACGCCGTCGGGCCGAGTGGTCCTCGACGCCCGCGACATCAACCGCGCCCTGACCCGGATCGCCCACGAGATCCTCGAACGCAACAAGGGTGCCCGCGACCTCGTGCTCCTCGGCGTCCCCAGCCGCGGTGTCCCGCTGGCGCGCCGGATCGCTGCCCTCATCCGAGAGGTGGAGGGGGTCGAGGTCGCCGTGGGGGCGTTGGACGTCACGCTTTACCGCGACGATCTGCGCAAGCATCCCGCCCGCGGACCGCAGCACACCGAGGTCCCGCCCGGTGGCATCGACGGGAAGACCGTCGTCCTGGTCGACGACGTCCTCTACTCCGGGCGCACCGTCCGGGCAGCCCTCGACGCGATGAACGACCTAGGTCGCCCCGAGGTGGTCCGCCTCGCGGTCCTCGTCGACCGGGGGCACCGCGAGCTCCCGATCCGGGCCGACCACGTCGGCAAGAATCTGCCCAGTGCCCGCACCGAACGCGTCATGGTCCGCCTCTCCGAGTTGGACGACACCGAAGAGGTGCGGATCGCATGAGCCGCCACCTGCTGTCGGTCGCCGACCTGAGCGTCGATGAGATGACGACCTTCTTCGACACCGCCGCGGAGATGCACGACGTCCAGCGTCGTGAGGTCAAAAAGCTGCCGGCTCTGCGTGGCCGGACCATCATCAACCTGTTCTTCGAAGACTCCACCCGGACCCGGTCCAGCTTCGAGATCGCCGGCAAGTGGCTCTCCGCGGACACCATCAACATCGCAGGCAAGGGCAGTTCGGCCTCCAAGGGCGAGAGCCTGCGTGACACCGTCCAGACCATCACCGCCATGGGGGTCGACGCGCTCGTGATGCGTCACAGCGCCAGCGGATCGGCCCATCAGGTCGCCCAGTGGGTCGACGCGGTCGTCATCAACGCCGGCGACGGCACCCACGAGCACCCCACCCAGGCCCTCCTCGACGCGTACACGCTGCAACGCCGTCTCGGCCCGTTGGAGGGTCGCCGGATCCTGCTGGTCGGCGACCTCACCCACAGCCGGGTCTTCCGGAGCAACGTCCTGTGTCTGACGGCCCTGGGTGCCGACGTCACCGTGGTCGCTCCGCCCACCCTGATGCCCAGCGGCATCGAGACGTGGTCGCGTGCGGCCGGGTTCCGCACGTCGTACGACCTCGATGAGGAACTGCCCCGGGCCGATGCGGTGATGATGCTGCGGGTCCAACGAGAACGGATGACCGGCGGATTCTTCCCGAGCGCTCGGGAGTACACCGTGGGATACGGCCTGACCCGCGACCGCCTGGCCGTCCTGGGTCCCGACGTCCCCATCTGCCACCCCGGCCCGATGAACCGGGGGCTCGAGATCGCAGCGGACGCTGCCGACGCGGCGCAGTCACTGGTCCTGGATCAGGTCTCCGCGGGGGTCGCGATCCGCATGTCCATCCTCTACCACCTGCTTTCAGGCGACGGGACGTCCGCATGACCACCACCACGGATCTGCTGATCAAGGGCGCCAACATCCTGGGACAGGGTGCTGCCGATCTCCTGGTGCGCGACGGCCGGATCGTCGAGGTCGGGTCGCCGAGTGCCGGGGACGCCGAGGTCATCGACGCCGATGGTCTGATCGCACTGCCCGGCTTGGTGGACCTCCACACCCACTTGCGCGAACCAGGTCGGGAGGACGCCGAGACCATCCGGACCGGCTCCGCCGCCGCAGCAGTCGGCGGATTCACCGCCGTCCTGGCCATGGCCAACACCAACCCGGTCACCGACACTGCCGAGTCCGCCGAACGCGTGCACGCGCTTGGCCTGCGGGCCGGACTGGTCGACGTCCAACCCGTCGGGGCCGTCACCCGTGGCCTGGCCGGCGAGGAACTGGCCGAACTCGGCCTGATGGCTCGTTCGTCGGCCCGCGTGCGGGTGTTCTCCGACGACGGCAAGTGTGTGGCCAACCCCCGGGTGATGCGACGGGCGCTGGAGTACGTCAAGGCCTTCGGTGGCGTGGTCAGTCAGCACGCCCAGGACCCCGACCTGGCCGGCCCCACCGCGTGCTGCCACGAGGGGGAGATCTCCGGTCGCCTAGGACTGCCCGGTTGGCCCGGGATCGCCGAGGAGGTCATCGTCGCCCGTGACGTCATGCTCGCCCGGCACACCGGGTCACGCCTGCACGTCGCGCACGCCTCCACCGCCGGCACCGTCGAGGTGTTGCGCTGGGCCAAGGCGCAGGGCATCGACGTCACCGCCGAGGTCACCCCCCACCACCTGATCCTCACCACGGACCAGGTGGTGGGCTACGACCCGACGTACAAGGTCAATCCGCCGCTGCGGCCGGCCGAGGACGTCGAGGCGTTGCGTGCCGGGTTGGCCGACGGCACCATCGACGCCGTCGCCACCGACCACGCCCCGCACGCTCGCCACGACAAGGAACACGCGTTCGTCGACGCAGCCTTCGGGATGCTCGGTCTGGAGACCGCCCTGTCCGTGGTGGCCTCGGTGATGGTCGAGTCCGGTCGGATGGAGTGGTCCGATGTCGCACGGGTGATGTCGACGCGGCCGGCCCAGATCGCCGGCCTGACCGGTCAGGGCCACGACCTCGTGGTCGGCGCCCCCGCCAACCTGACCCTGATCGACCCCTCGGCACAGCTGACGGTCGACCGCGACGTGTCGGTCTCGTTGTCCCGCAACAACCCGTGGCACGGCCGCACCCTGGGAGCAACCGTGCACGCCACGGTGCTGCGTGGCCGCCCGACGGTGCTCGACGGGATGCTCGTCGGGGGGTGAGCACCGACCCGATCGCTCGCCTTCTGGGGTCGCCGCCGGATCTTCCGGTCGCCGGCGGGCTGGAGGCGCTGGTGACAGCGTTGCGCAGCGGGGGATCGGCCGTTCTCCAGTCGCCTCCCGGATCGGGGAAGACCACGCTGGTGCCTCCCGCAGTGGCGGACCTCGTCGGTCCCGGCGCCCGGGTGATCGTCACCCAACCGCGCCGGATCGCGGCCCGGGCGGCGGCGCGCCGCCTGGCGGACCTGTTGGGCGAGCCGGTGGGTCGGACGGTGGGGTACGCCGTCCGGGGCGACCGGCAGATCGGTGCCTCGACCCGCATCGAGTTCGTCACCACCGGGCTGCTCCTGCGCCGCATCCAACGCGACCCCGACCTGCCGGGGGTGGCCGCCGTCGTCCTGGACGAGGTGCACGAACGCCAACTGGACAGCGACCTGACCCTGGCCCTGCTCGTCGACGTCCGCGGTGCCCTGCGAGAGGACCTCGTCCTGGTCGCCATGTCGGCGACGATCGAGGCCGAGCGGACGGCGATGGCGCTCGGCGGTGGGGCCGGTGGGGTGCCGGTGATCGACGTACCCGGGGCGTTGCATCCGGTCGCTCAGCGATGGGCGCCGCTACCGGCGGGGGTCAAACGGATGGACGAGCGGGGCGTCACGCCCCGGTTCCTCGACCACGTCGCGGCCACCGCGGCGGATGCGCTGCATCGCGAGACCGGGGACCTGTTGGTGTTCTGCCCCGGGGTCGCGGAGGTGGACGGCGTGGTCCGGCGTTTGAGTCGTCTCGCCGGGGGCGGCGTAGAGGTTCAGCCGCTCCACGGCCGCCTGCCGGCGGCCCAGCAGGACCGCACGCTGGCCCTCGGCGAACGGGGGCGAGTAGTCGTCTCGACGGCGGTGGCGGAATCGTCGCTGACCGTGCCGGGAGTGCGCACCGTCGTGGACGCCGGACTCTCCCGCGAGCCGCGCACCGACCACCGCCGTGGTCTGGCCGGGTTGGTCACTGTGCGGGTCAGTCGGGCCTCGGCCGAGCAGCGTGGCGGCCGGGCGGGTCGCGAAGGACCGGGCTCGGTCTACCGGTGCTGGTCGGAGGCCGAACACGCCCACCTCGACGCCCATCCGGCGCCGGAGATCGCGACCGCCGACCTCACCGCGTTCGCCCTGGAGTTGGCCCTGTGGGGATCACCCGACGGTGCCGACCTCTCCCTGCTGGATCCACCCCCGGAGGTGGCGATGAGGATCGCCGCAGAGACCCTGCGAGACCTCGGTGCCGTGGATGCGGCGGGAGTTCTGACGCCACGGGGCCGGTTGATGGCCGCGACACCAGTGGATCCCCGACTGGCGCGGGGGTTGCTGGACGGCGCGGGTCTGGTCGGCGCTGCCAGGGCCGCCGAGATCGTGGCGTTGCTCGCCGAGGACATCAGGTCCCCGGGGGCCGACCTGGTCGCCGCCCTGCGCAGCCAACGTCAAGGAAGGACGCCGGACGCGGCTCGCTGGAAGAGCACCCGGGACCGGTTGCGCAAGGCGCTGCCCAACGCAGCCGCGGGCGCGACCGACGACCTGACCGACGACCTGGCCGTCGGAGCGGTCGTCGCCCACGTGCACCCCGACCGGATCGCCCGCCGCCGACCGGGCGGGACGTCGTACCTCATGGTGGGTGGGACCGGGGCCGTCCTGCCCCGCGGCGAATCCGGGTTGGCGGGGATCGAGTGGTTGGCCGTCGGCGATGTGGACCGTCGCGCCGGGGCCAGCGAGGCGCTCATCCGATCGGCGGCGCCCCTGGACGAGGACCTGGCGCAGGAAGCCGCGTCCGCCCGGTGGTCCGAGGGCGAGGAGGTCCGGTGGAAGCAGGGGCGGGTCGTCGCCCGGCGAGTCACCCGCCTGGGTGCGATCGAGCTCGCCTCGACCACCCTGGCCTCGCCGGATCCGCTGCTGGTGGCGGGGGCCGTCCGCGAAGGCCTGCGCCGCGAAGGCCTGGCGGTGTTGCCGTGGAAGGAGACGTCGACCACGTTGCGTCAGCGGATGGCGTTCCTCCGACGCGCTCTCGGCGACCCGTGGCCGGCGGTCGACGACGAGGCGCTGCTGTCGGACATCGACGGGTGGCTCGGCTCCGAACTGGGGAACATCCGGGGCACCAGCGACCTCCGCCGGATCGACGTACTCTCCGCGCTACGGCGCTTGCTGCCCTGGCCGCAGGCGGGTCGGTTCGACGAGTTGGCGCCGGAGCGGGTGGTCGTCCCGAGCGGTTCGTCGGTCCGGGTGGACTACGAGCCGGAGCAGCCGGTCCTGGCCGTGAAGCTGCAGGAGGCCTTCGGCTGGTCGCAGACCCCTCGCCTGGCCGACGGCCGGGTGCCGCTCCTTCTGCATCTGCTCTCGCCGGCCCGACGACCGCTCGCGGTCACCGCTGACCTGGCGTCGTTCTGGGACTCCGCCTACCCCGCGGTCCGCGCCGAGATGCGGGGTCGCTACCCCCGGCACCCCTGGCCCGAGGACCCGTGGACCGCACCCGCCCAACGTGGGGTCAACAAGCGTTCCTGACGAGTCGGCGCAAGTTGACGCGCGTGCGACGCCGACTCGGCGCTTGTTGTGTCAATTAGCGCCGACTCGGCGTCGGGGGCCAGCGGCGGGTGAGTGGATCGGGCGTCCACGACGGCCAACCGATGCGGCCGATCGCCACCCCCGAGGTCAGTTGCGCCGCGATGCGGGGGCCACGGTGGGCCGAGTTGTCGTAGACCGTTGCGGTGTCGCATGACTCCATGGCTCGGGCGACCACCGGCCACAACCGGTGGTAGCGCTCGCGGATCTTCTGCTCGGGGACCGAGTGCCCGCCGGCGGCCACCCGGCGACGGACCCGTTCGACGGTCAGGTCCTCGGGGACGAGGAGCACGTGCAGCGCGACGGTGTAGCCCTCCGAGTGGGCGTGGTCGACGAGGTCGAGTTTCGAGGGATGGGAGAACACCGTCTCGGCCACGAAGGGTCGTCGGCTCGCGATCAGCGCGACGCGCGTCGCCGCCGCGACCTGCGCTGCGTCGTACGACCTGGCCTCGGCGTCCTCTGGCCAGCGCGTGGCCGCGATCTCGTCGGCGTTGACGAAGGCGGTCCCGGGAGGGAGCGCGGGGAGCAGGATCTTGCGCGTGAAGGTGGTCTTGCCGGCGCCGTTCGGGCCGACCACCAGATCCAGACGCACGATGAGTCAGCGGGCGCTCAGCCGGCGAGAAGCGGGCCGAGGAGACACGTCGAACCGTCGGGGGAGTGCTCGACGAGATTTCCGTCGTCGTCGATGGCCACGGTGGTGATGCCTTCTGCTGCGAGTTCCTGGCCGAAGTCGGTGGTGTCGAGTCGCTCCTCGATGGCCGCGGTGATCTCGGCGTGGACAACGACCGCCTCCTGCTTCGTGAGGTCGTGGAGCGCGAGATCGCCGGCGAGGGCCTGCTCGACCCGTGTGCGTTCGGCGCTGGTCCCACTCGACACCGCACGGCCGACCCGGACCCAATGATCCAACTGCTGTCGGGCCGAGCGGGATTGGCGTGCTCCCTCGGCGGCTGCGGCCTCCACGAGGTCCGCAGAGAACCGGGTCACCCGGTCGTGGACACCTGTCATCGTCGTCCTCCGTAGCAGTGTGTAACAACGGTAGCACTCTGCAATGTTCCGCTCCGATCATGACGGCGCGGCCACCGGTCTCGCCTCGTACGGCGCGATGCTGTCCAGGCTCCCAACGCTGCTAGTCTCTGCTGCGTTCGGCATCCTTTAACTATTCGTCCTGTGAGGCGGAGAAGGAGTACGGCGTGGTTACGCATGCCCCAGTAATGAGCACAACAACGAGCCCCCTTCCAGCGATCCTGGTCCTCGAGGACGGTCGCACCTTCCACGGTGAGAGCTACGGCGCACCGGGGGAGACGTTCGGTGAAGCCGTCTTCAACACCGGGATGACCGGTTATCAAGAGACGCTCACCGACCCGAGCTATCACCGTCAGGTGGTCGTGATGACCGCTCCCCACATCGGGAACACCGGGGTCAACGACGAGGACACCGAATCGGATCGGATCTGGGTCTCCGGGTACGTCGTGCGCGACCCTGCCCGGCGCCCCAGCAACTGGCGATCGGTGCGCACCCTCGATGAGGAGCTCGTCTCCTACGGGGTCGTCGGGATCTCCGGCGTCGACACCCGGGCGCTGACCCGACACCTGCGCGAACGAGGCTCGATGCGCGTCGGCATCTCGTCGGCCGAGACCGACCCCGCCGCGCTACTGGCCCGGGTGCTCGCGGCGCCGGCGATGAGTGGCTCCGAACTGGCCAGCGAGGTCTCGACCGCCACGGCGTACGTCGTCCCGGCCCAGGGGGAGAAGCGCTTCACCGTCGCCGCCCTCGACCTCGGGATCAAGACCATGACCCCGACCCGGTTGGCCGAGCGGGGCATCGAGACCCACGTCCTGCCGGCTACCGCCACGATCGAGGATGTGTTGGCGGTCTCGCCCGACGGATTGTTCTTCTCCAACGGGCCCGGTGACCCTGCCGCCACGACCACCCAGGTCGCGTTGCTGCAGGCGGCGCTGGAACGAGGCCTGCCGTACTTCGGGATCTGCTTCGGCAACCAACTCTTCGGTCGCGCTCTGGGCTTCGACACCTACAAACTGACCTACGGACACCGCGGTATCAATCAGCCGGTCCTCGACATCACGACCGGCAAGGTCGAGGTGACCGCCCACAACCACGGGTTCGCGGTCGACGCGCCTCGCACCGGCGCCACCACCACGCCGTACGGCGCCGCCACGGTCAGCCATGTCTGCCTCAACGACGATGTGGTCGAGGGCCTCGAACTACGCGACGAGAGCGGCCGGCTGAAGGCCTTCTCCGTGCAGTACCACCCCGAAGCAGCGGCCGGCCCGCACGACGCGGCGTACCTGTTCGACCGGTTCACCGACATGTTGGGCGGTGGTGACGGGGTTTCGAGGCTCGTCGCTGACGCTCCTCGCACCTCAACCACCGCCGGGGAGTCCTGAGATGCCCAAACGCACCGACATCAAGAGCGTGATGGTCATCGGCTCCGGGCCGATCATCATCGGCCAGGCCTGCGAGTTCGACTACTCCGGCACCCAGGCCTGTCGCGTCCTGAAGGCCGAGGGCCTACGCGTGATCCTGGTGAACTCCAACCCGGCCACGATCATGACCGACCCCGAGTTCGCCGACGCCACCTACGTCGAGCCGATCACCCCGGAGTTCGTCGAGCAGGTGATCGCCAAGGAGCGCCCCGACGCGCTGCTGGCCACCCTCGGCGGACAGACGGCCCTGAACGCCGCGATGGCGCTGGACGCCGCCGGTGTCCTGGAGAAGTACAACGTCGAACTCATCGGGGCCTCGATCGAGGCCATCAACCGGGGCGAGAACCGGCAGTCGTTCAAGAAGATCGTCGAGAGCCTCGGCGGAGAGGTCGCCGGCAGCGCGATCTGCCACACCCTGGACGACTGCTTCGCCGCGGTCGAGACCTTCGGCTACCCCATCGTGGTGCGCCCCAGCTTCACCATGGGCGGCACCGGTTCGGGGATCGCGTTCGACGAGACCCAGCTGCGCCGGATCGCCGGCGCCGGTCTCTCGGCCAGCCCGACCACCGAGGTGCTGATCGAGGAATCGATCATCGGGTGGAAGGAGTACGAACTCGAGGTGATGCGGGACACCGCCGACAATGTGGTGATCATCTGTTCGATCGAGAACGTCGACCCGATGGGCGTCCACACCGGCGACTCGATCACCGTCGCCCCGGCCCTGACGCTGACCGACCGCGAGTACCAACACATGCGCGACATGGCGATCGGCATCATCCGTGAGGTCGGCGTCGACACCGGCGGCTGCAACATCCAGTACGCCGTCAACCCGGCCGACGGTCGCCTCATCGTCATCGAGATGAACCCCCGGGTGTCCCGGTCCAGCGCGTTGGCCTCGAAGGCCACCGGCTTCCCGATCGCCAAGATCGCGGCCAAGGTGGCCATCGGCTACACCCTCGACGAGATCCCCAACGACATCACCACCCGGGTGCTGGCCGACGGCACCATTCAGAGCACCCCGGCGGCCTTCGAGCCCACCCTCGACTACGTCGTGGTCAAGGTGCCCCGCTTCGCCTTCGAGAAGTTCCCGGGCGCCGATCCGACCCTGACGACCCACATGAAGTCGGTCGGCGAGGCGATGGCGATCGGTCGCAACTTCGCCGAAGCACTGCAGAAGGCGCTGCGCTCCCTCGAGAGCCCCTCGGCCGTCTTCGACTGGCACCAGGAGTACGTCGACCTCGACAAGGCCGGACTCCTCGAAGAGATCGCGGTGCCCCACGACGGACGCCTGCGCAAGGTGATGGATGCCCTGCGGGCAGGAGCCACTCCTGAGGAGGTCTTCGACGCCACCAAGATCGACCCCTGGTTCGTCGACCAACTCGTGCTCATCAACGAGATCGCCGCCGAGGTCACCGCAGCCAAGGAACTGACTCCTGCACTGTTGCGGCGGGCCAAGCGCCACGGGTTCTCCGACGTCCAGATCGGCAAGATCCGCGGTATGACGCCCGATGTCGTCCGCGGCGTACGCCACGCCCTCGGCATCCGTCCGGTCTACAAGACCGTCGACACCTGCGCGGCCGAGTTCGCGGCGGCCACGCCGTACCACTACAGCTCCTACGACGAGGAGACCGAGGTGCCGCCCCGAGAGCGCCCGGCTGTGATCATCCTCGGCAGCGGCCCCAACCGGATCGGTCAGGGCATCGAGTTCGACTACTCCTGTGTGCACGCCAGCCTGGCGTTGAGTGACCCGGATCTGCCCCAGGGCGGCTACGACACGGTGATGGTCAACTGCAACCCGGAGACCGTCTCCACCGACTACGACACCTCCGACCGGCTCTACTTCGAACCGCTCACCCTCGAGGACGTCCTCGAGATCGTGCACGCCGAGGAGCAGGCCGGACCGGTCGCGGGCGTGATCTGTCAGCTCGGGGGCCAAACGCCCCTCGGTCTCGCGCAGGGTCTGAAGGACAACGGGGTGCAGATCGTCGGCACCTCACCGGAGGCCATCAACCTCGCCGAGGAGCGCGGCGAGTTCGGTCGGGTCCTGCACGACGCCGGCCTCATGGCGCCCAAGCACGGGACCGCGACCTCCTATCCCGAGGCGCAGATGATCGCGACCCGGATCGGCTACCCCGTCCTGGTCCGACCCTCCTACGTGCTGGGCGGACGCGGCATGGAGATCGTCTACGACGACGACGCGCTGCGCGCCTACCTCGAGAAGTACGTCGCGGCGGGGCTGATCAGCCGCGCCGCCCCGGTGCTGGTCGACAGCTTCCTCGACGACGCCGTCGAGATCGACGTGGATGCCTTGTACGACGGCACGGACCTCTTCCTGGGCGGCGTGATGGAGCACATCGAGGAAGCCGGGATCCACTCCGGTGACTCTTCGTGTGCCCTGCCGCCCATCACCCTGGGTGAGCGGGAGGTCGAGCGGATCCGCGAGGCCACCGAGGCGATCGCCCGTGGGGTCGGTGTGGTCGGACTGATCAATATCCAGTTCGCCCTGAGCTCCGACATCCTCTACGTCCTCGAAGCGAACCCGCGGGCCTCCCGCACGGTTCCCTTCGTCTCGAAGGCGACGGCGACCCCGTTGGCCAAGGCCGCGGCGCGGGTGATGATGGGCGAGACCATCGCCGACCTGCGCACCGTCGGGCTCCTGCCCGCCACCGGCGACGGAGGCAACCTCCCGGCCGACCAACCGATCGCCGTCAAGGAGGCGGTGATGCCGTTCAACCGGTTCCGCACCGCCGACGGACAACAGGTCGACACCGTGCTGGGACCCGAGATGAAGTCCACCGGTGAGGTGATGGGCTTCGACCGCGACTTCGGCACCGCCTTCGCCAAGGGTCAGGCGGCCGCCTTCGGGCCGCTGCCCACCGAGGGCCGGGTGTTCGTCTCCATGGCCAACCGTGACAAACGGTCGATGATCTTCCCGATCAAGGTGCTGGCCGACATGGGCTTCGAGATTCTCGCAACCCAGGGGACCGCCGAGGTGCTGCGCCGCAACGGAGTGCCCTCCACCGTGGTGCGCAAGCACTTCGAGGGTCCCGGTCCGCACGGCGAGAAGACCACGGTGCAACTGATCCACGACGGCGAGATCCAGTTGATCGTGAACACGCCGTACAGCTCCGGCGACGGAGGCCACGCACGCCTGGACGGCTACGAGATCCGCACCGCCGCGGTGATGGCCAACGTCCCGTGCCTCACCACCGTTCAGGGGCTCGGCGCAGCCGTCCAGGGGATCGAGGCGATGCGACGCGGTGACATCGGGGTCCGATCGCTGCAGGACTGGGCACGACGCGAGGAGGCGCCGAGCACCTGATGGCGCTCTATCGCACCCTCTTCGACCGGGCGCTGGTCCGCGTGGACCCGGAACGATCACACGAATGGGGCTTCGGAGCCATCCGCGGCATGTCCCCGGCGTTGCGTGCCTTCGACCGCCTCGCGACCCCCGCGGCCACCCCGGTCACGGCCATGGGACTGCGCTTCCCGCACGCGCTGGGGCTCGCCGCCGGCTTCGACAAGAACGCCCTGGGCATCGATGCCCTCGCGGCGCTGGGGTTCGGGCACGTGGAGATCGGCACGGTCACCGCACAGCCCCAATCCGGCAACCCCACCCCGCGGCTGTTCCGGCTCCCCGAGGACCGCGCGGTGATCAACCGGATGGGCTTCAACAACGACGGAGCCGTCGCGGTGGCCGTCCGACTTCACCAGCGGGCCGAGCGGCTCCGTAGGCGTACTTCGTCGAACGGGCCGGTCCTGGGCATCAACATCGGCAAGACCAAGATCGTCCCGGAGGACGACCAGGCCGCGGTGGTCGAGGACTACACGATGAGTGCCCGCCTGCTCGCCCCCTTCGCCGACTACCTGGCCGTCAACGTCAGCTCTCCGAACACCCCCGGCCTGCGCACCCTCCAGTCGGTGGAGCGACTGGGTCCCCTCCTGCAAGCCGTGCGGACTACCGCCGATCGGGCCGCGGGTCGGCGTGTGCCGCTCGCGGTGAAGATCGCCCCCGATCTGGACGATCAGGACGTGCTCGCGGTGGCGGAGATGGCGCTCGAGATCGGCCTGGACGCCATCATCGCCACCAACACCACGATCTCCCGGACCGGCCTGCGCACGCCTGCTGCGCGGATCGAAGCCATCGGCGCTGGTGGTCTCTCGGGTGCGCCTCTGCGCGAGCGAGCCAACGAGGTGATGGGGCTCCTGCGGGAGCGAGTTGGGCCGGACATGGCCCTCATCGGCGTCGGGGGGATCACCAGCGCCGCCGACGCACGCGACCGGTTGGCTGCCGGAGCCACCCTCCTGCAGGCCTACAGTGCCTTCATCTACGAGGGGCCCGCCTGGCCGCGCCGCGTCCTGGCTGACCTCACCACACCGACCGGACCCTCAGGAGCGTGACCATGCCAACCGGGACAGGCGGATCGACCTTCGGCGCCCGACTGCACGCCGCCGTCGCCGAGCGGGGCCGGTTCTGCGTGGGCATCGATCCGCACCCTGCGCTGCTCCGGCAGTGGGGTCTGAACGACGACGTCGAGGGGCTCGAGCGGTTCGCCCTGGGCGCGGTCGACGCGGTCGCGGAGCACTGCTCCCTGATCAAGCCCCAGAGCGCGTTCTACGAACGGTTCGGCAGCCGCGGGGTGGCGGTCCTCGAGAAGGTCGTGCAGCGTTCCCGTGAGGCAGGCGCCCAGGTCCTGCTCGACGTCAAGCGTGGCGACATCGGATCCACATCGCAGGCGTACGCCGACGCCTACCTCGACCCGTCCAGCCCCCTGGCCGCGGACGCCATCACCGTGAGCCCCTACCTGGGCTTCGGGTCGATCAGCCCGATGATCGATACGGCCGCCGAACACGGCGCCGGGGTCTTCGTGCTGGCCCTGACCTCCAACCCCGAGGGCGCCGAGGTGCAGGGTGCCCTGCGCGACGGCCTCAGCGTCGGTGAGTCGATGCTGGCTCACCTGCGCACCCTCAACGTCGACGTCGACCCGTGGGGTTCCTTCGGTGCGGTGGTCGGCGCGACGATCGAGTACCCGAACTTCCGGGACCCGACGGCCTTCGCGATCAACGGTCCGATCCTGGCCCCCGGTTACGGGGCCCAGGGCGGCACCGCCGCCGACATCACCCGCATCTTCGGGGCCGCCGCGGACCAGGTCCTCCCCAGCTCTTCGCGCGAGGTGCTGCGGGCCGGTCCGGACCCGCAGACGATGCGAGACGTCGTACGCCGCGCCAACGAGGAGTTGCGGTGATCCGCCGGCTGCGGGCCGCGCGATGGGTGGCCGGGGTGCTGCTCCTGACCACCTTGGTCGGCTGCCAGAGCGACCCCTTCGCCGACTACTGCGACGAAGTCGCAACCCAGCAGAAGGCGATCAGTGAAGCGCTGGCGGAGGGCGGACCGACCGCCCTCATGGCCGCGCTTCCCAGTTTCGAGGCGTTGCGTGAGAAGTCACCCTCCGACCTTCGCGACGAGTGGGACACCGTGGTGACGCGCATCGAAAGCCTGTCGGAGGCGTTGGACGCCGCCGAGGTCGACCCCGAGACCTACAACGCGGACGACCCGCCGGAGGGTCTCGCTGCCGAGGCGAAGGCCCGGATCGACGCGGCCGCCGACCAGGTGGCTTCCCCTGCCATGGCCCGTGCCCTGAGCGGGGTGCAGCAACAGGCTCGGGACGTGTGCAAGAACCCACTTTCGGTCTGATCGGCCCATTCTGCGGGCGGGTCCGCGGTTCCGTAGCGGGCGGCACGTTGCCGGTCGGGCCGGGAACTGACTACATTGCTCATTCGCGGTGCGCTTCCGCCGCGCCAAACAACACGAAGGACCCAGAACGTGGCTCTGCCCCCGCTCACTCCCGAACAGCGCCAGGCCGCTCTCGACAAGGCCGCAGCCTCGCGACGCGAACGGGCCGAGATCAAGAACCGGTTGAAGAACTCCGGCGCCTCCCTGATCGACGTGCTCCGGGACGGGGCGACCAACGAAGTCATTGGCAAGATGCGGGTGGTGGAGTTGCTGCAGTCCATGCCCGGTTTGGGCAAGGTGCGGGCCCGACAGACGATGGAGCGCATCGGGATCGCCGAGTCGCGTCGCGTCCGGGGTCTCGGGGTCAAGCAGGTCGCCGCGCTGGAGCGTGAGTTCGCCGACCCCACGACGTGACTGTGTCCACTCCCACCCGACTCGTCGTCCTGGCCGGCCCGACCGCGGTCGGCAAGGGCACCGTCGCGGCCGCCGTACGCGAACGGCATCCCGACGTGTGGATCTCCGTCTCGGCGACCACCCGGGCACCGCGTCCCGGTGAGGTGCACGGGAAGGACTACTGGTTCGTCTCCACCGAGGAGTTCGCCCGGATGGTCGAGGACGATGACCTCCTGGAGTGGGCCGTGGTCCACGGGCGCGACCGCTACGGCACGCCCCGGGGTCCGGTGGAGGAAGCCCTGCGCGCGCGTCGACCCGCGATGTTGGAGATCGATCTCCAAGGCGCGCGGTTGGTGCGGGACTCGATGCCAGAGGCCCTGTTCGTGTTCCTCAAGCCGCCGTCGTGGGAGGAACTGGTCCGTCGGTTGATCGGTCGAGGCACCGAAACCACCGAGCAGCAGCAGCGCCGACTGAACACCGCCAAAGAAGAACTGGCGGCCGAGAACGAGTTCGACGTCACGATCGTGAACCGTGAAGTTCACGCTGCTGCTGACGAGTTGGTATCGTTACTCACTCTGGGTCAGACGCCGTAGACGGTTCGCTGTCTGCGAGCTCACTTGTCACCCCGAGTTTTGTCATAGTCTGACCCGAATCCCACGATCTTAAGAGGCTTTCTACGTGTCTGCGCCCAACATCAACGCCGAGGGTGTCACCAACCCGCCCATCGACGAGCTGCTGACCAAGACCGACAGCAAGTACAAGCTGGTGCTCTACAGCGCCAAGCGGGCCCGCCAGATCAACGCCTACTACTCCCAGCTGGGCGAGGGCCTGCTCGAGTACGTCGGCCCCCTGGTCGACACGCAGGTCCAGGAGAAGCCGCTGTCGATCGCGTTGCGCGAGATCGCCGCCGACAAGCTGACCTGTGAAGACGTCGACCCCGCCGTGCTGGCCGCCGAAGAAGCTGCAGCCAAGCAGGCGGCCCTCGACGCCGCCGCCGCCGGCAACGAATGACCCGCTGAGCACACACGTTGTTGAATCACGGTGACGAGGCCGCACCCCCGACGGGGGTGCGGCCTCGTGTGGTGCTCGGAGTATCCGGCGGGATCGCGGCGTACAAGGCCTGTGAGGTGCTGCGCCGCCTGACGGAGTCCGGCCACGACGTCACCGTGGTGCCCACCGCGGCGGCGCTGAAGTTCGTCGGTGCCGCGACCTGGTCCGCTCTGTCGGGCAAGGAGGTCGCCAGTGACGTCTGGACCGACGTCGCCCGGGTCCCGCACGTCAAGATCGGGCAACAGGCCGACCTGGTCGTCGTCGCTCCGGCCACGACCGACCTGCTGGCCAAGGCAGCCCACGGACTGGCCGACGACCTGCTGACCAACACCCTGCTCACCGCACGGTGCCCGGTGGTCTTCGCCCCGGCCATGCACACCGAGATGTGGGAGCACCCCGCGACTCAGGCCAACGTCGCGACCCTGCGCGAGCGGGGATCGGTCGTCCTGACCCCGGCCGAGGGCCGACTGACCGGCCAGGACACGGGCAAGGGTCGACTGCCCGACCCCGACGAGATCTTCGCGACCGCCATGGAGGTCCTGGCCCGCGGCGTCGGCTCCCTCGACCTCGCCGGAAGGCGGGTCGTCGTCTCCGCCGGAGGAACCCGCGAACCCCTCGACCCGGTCCGCTTCCTCGGGAACCGCTCCTCGGGGCTGCAGGGGTACGCGCTGGCGCGTTCGGCGGCGGTGCGGGGCGCGGAGGTCACCCTCGTGTCCGCCAATGTCTCCCTGCCCGACCCGGCCGGGGTGCACGTCGTACGGGTGGGCTCGACCGCGGAGCTGCGCACGGCGATGCTCGACCACACCGGGGACGCGGACGCCATCGTGATGGCGGCCGCGCCGGCCGACTTCCGGCCCACGTCACTGAGCAGCAACAAGATCAAGAAGTCGGCCGACGGATCGGCGCCGGTGATCGAACTGGTGCAGAACCCCGACATCCTCCACGAGCTCTCCACCCACCGGTCGCGAGCCGACGCGGTCATCGTCGGGTTCGCCGCCGAAACCGGTGATGCGACCGGATCGGTGCTGGAGCTCGCCACCGCCAAGTTGGCCCGGAAGGGCTGCGACCTCCTGGTCCTGAATGACGTCAGTGGCGGAGCGGTCTTCGGCAGCGCCGACAACAAGGCCCTCATCTTGTCGATGGACTCCGAGCCGGTGGACGTGCCTGCGGGGTCCAAGACCCTGGTGGCGCACGCCATCTGGGATCAGGTCGCGCGACGATTCGGTACGTGAGACGCCCGTCTTGCATAGTGGTCACGCCCTAGGCTGAGTCGGGCCGATACTCGGCCCGACCGATCACATCTCGAGCGAGAGCGAGTTCCCCCGTGGCTGGACGTCTTTTCACATCGGAATCGGTGACTGAGGGTCACCCGGACAAGATCGCCGATGCGATCAGCGACACCGTGCTCGACTATTTGATGGCCCACGACTCCAATCCCAAGAACCTCCGGGTCGCGGTGGAGACGTTGCTCACCACCGGTCTGGTCGTCGTCGCCGGTGAGGTCCGCACCGACGCCTACGCACCGGTCGCGGAGTTGGTCCGCAAGAAGATCCTGGAGATCGGCTACGACCACTCCGACAAGGGCTTCGACGGCACCACCTGTGGAGTCCAGGTCGCCATCGGCGCCCAGTCCAGCGACATCGCCGCAGGCGTCGACCACGGCCACGAGTCGCGCGTCGGATCCTCGATCGACGAGCTCGACGCCCAGGGTGCTGGTGACCAGGGTCTGATGTTCGGATACGCCTGCGACGACACCGAGGTGTTGATGCCGCTGCCGATCGTGATGGCCCAGCGACTCTCCGAGCGGCTCACCGCCGTCCGGAAGGACGGGACGCTCGACTACCTGCGTCCTGACGGCAAGACCCAGGTCACCATCGAGTACAGCGCCGAGGGCGCCCCGGTCCGCGTCGACACGGTGGTTCTCTCCACCCAGCACGCCGCCGGGATCGACCTCGATGCGACTCTCCAACCCGACATCAAGAAGCACGTCATCGACCCCGTCCTCGACAGCTTCGACATCCCCTCGGACGACTACCGCCTCCTGGTGAACCCAACCGGAACCTTCGTCGTCGGTGGCCCGATGGGTGACGCCGGTCTGACCGGACGCAAGATCATCGTCGACACCTACGGCGGGATGGCCCGCCACGGTGGCGGCGCGTTCTCCGGCAAGGACCCCTCGAAGGTCGACCGCTCGGCCGCTTACGCCATGCGCTGGGTCGCCAAGACCGTCGTTGCTGCTGGCCTGGCCAAGCGGTGCGAGGCGCAGGTCGCCTACGCCATCGGCAAGGCCGCCCCCGTGGGCGTGTTCATCGAGACCTTCGGCACCGGCACGGTCTCCGATGAACTGATCCAAAAGGCGGTCCTGGAGATCTTCGACCTCCGCCCCGCCGCGATCATCCGGGACCTGGACCTGCTGCGGCCGATCTACGCCCAGACCTCGGCGTACGGCCACTTCGGGCGCGAACTGCCCGACTTCACCTGGGAGCGGACCGACCGCGCCGAGGCACTCAAGGCCGCCTGCGCCAACTGACCCCAGCTCCCGCCGAGTCGGCGCTACTTGACGCAAGTAGCGCCGACTCGACGTCGTACGGGAGTCAACAAGCGCCGACTCGGCAGTACGTCGGTGGGGCCTGATAGACACGCCGTCATGACGACGCCATCCCAGCCTGGGGATCAGCCGGGTGAACAGCCCGAGGAGCAGCCCGAGCTGCTGCCCGGGCTGGTGCGGCAGAGCGTGGCCCAGTCCAGGGCTGCGGCCCAGGCGAAGTCGAAGGCGACCCGCGCGGCCAAGGTCGCCGGTGCCGAGTTGGCCACGACGCTGCCGGTGGCCAGGGTCCTGGTCGACGTGGCGTTGGCCCACCTGGACCGCACCTTCGACTACGCCGTCCCGACGACCATGGACGCCGCAGCACAGCCCGGCGTGCGGGTGAAGGTGCGCTTCGCCGGCCAGGACGTGGACGCCTACGTCGTGGAGCGAGTCGCCACCAGCGACCACACCGGAGCCCTGACCCCGCTGCGCCGGGTGGTCAGCGACGAACCGGTGTTGAGCCCCGGTGTCGTGGCGTTGGCCGGTGACGTCGCTCGTCGTTACGCAGGGGTCCGTTCCGATGTGTTCCGGCTGGCCATCCCGCCACGGCACGCGACGATCGAGAAGCAACCCCGGCCCACCCCGTCGCCTGCCCCCCTCGCGAGTGCGGACGCGCTCGCCGCGGCCAGCGCGACCTGGTCGGGTTTCGAGCGGGCCGAGGCATTCCTGGGGCACCTGGGAACCGGCGCACCCCGTGCGGTCGCCACCGTGGCGCCGGGTGACGACTGGCCCTCGCTGATCGCTCGGGCCGCCGCTGTGGCCGCTGCCGCAGACCGGGGCGTCATCGTGTGTCTCCCCGACGGCAAGGACGTCCACCGACTCGACGGCGCCCTCGAAGCGGCGCTGGGACCGGACCGGCACGTGTGTCTGACCGCCGATCTCGGACCTGCCGAGCGTTACCGCCGGTTCCTGGCGGTCAGTCGTGGGGATCGTCGAGTGGTCGTCGGCACCCGATCAGCCGCCTTCGCTCCGGTTCACGACCTCGGCCTCGTGATGATCTGGGACGACGGTGACGACCTCCACGCCGAGCCGCGGGCGCCGTACCCCCACACGCGGGAGACCCTCCTGTTGCGCGCCGAACGCGACGGCGCGGCTGCACTGCTGCTGGGGTTCGCGCGTTCGGTGGAGGGTCAGCACCTGCTCCGCACCGGTTGGGCGGCGGAGCTACGCGTGCCGCGTCAACGATTGCGTGACCAGGCCCGCGTCACCGTCGCCGGGGCGACCGAGATGGACCTGATGAAGGACCCGCATGCGGCGGCCGCCCGGATCCCGCGCCAGGTCCATCAGGTGATCCGTGGGGCGTTGCAGACCGGTCCGGTCCTCGTCCAGACACCGCGCGCCGGGTACGCCGTGGCGCTGTCGTGCGACCGGTGCTGGACTCCGGCGCGGTGCCAGGTGTGCACCGGGCCGTTGTCGCTGAACGGACCGACCGATCCTCCGCAGTGTCGCTGGTGCGGCGTGTCGGCGCCTGCGTGGGCGTGCCCGGAGTGTGGTGGTCGCGGCCTGCGGGCGCCGGTCCTGGGCGACGCGAGAACCGCCGAAGAACTGGGACGGAGCTTCCCTTCCACCCTGGTGCTCTCCTCGTCCGGGGACCGGGTGCGGTCGCAGGTCGACGCGTCCAGCGCGATCGTCGTCGCCACGCCGGGGGCCGAGCCGGTCGCGGCCGAGGGGTACGCCGCGGTGGTGCTGCTCGACGGTTGGCTCATGTTGGACGGGGATGGCTACCGCTCCGCCGAGGAGACACTGCGGCGTTGGAGCAATGCGGTCGGGTTGATCCGGGCCGGCGGAGTCAGCATCGTCGTGGCGGACCCCGCCCACCGCGCCGTGCAGGCTCTGGTGCGGTGGGACCACTCAGGCTTCGCGGAGCGCGAGACCCACGAACGGGCGGAGGCCCATCTCCCGCCAGCCTCTCGCCTGGTCACGATCACCGGCGATCCCGGCGCGGTCGACGACGTGGTGACCCTGTTGGATCGCCCGGTCGATGCCGAGATCCTGGGTCCAGTGCGGGTGGACGAGGGCGAGGACCGGGTGGTCGTCCGGGTCCCGCGGGCGCAGGGGGGAGCGTTGTCCAGAGCACTGGGCGAGGTGCAGCGGGTCCGGTCGGGACGAAAACTCGATGCTGTGCGAATCCGCGTCGACCCGGGGTCCCTGTGAGCCCCACAGGCTCTCACTAGACTGGGCTAGCGAACTCTCTCCAGTTGTCTCTGAGTTTCGTCCAAACGCTCCCATCCCCGTCCCGAGGAGATCCGTGGCCATTCAGCCGATCCGTCTTTTCGGCGATCCGGTCCTGCGCAAGCCGGCCCTCGAGGTCGTCACCTTCGACCGCGAACTACGGACCCTGATCAGCGATCTGACCGACACCATGCTCGAGGCTCCGGGTGCTGGTCTCGCCGCGCCCCAGATCGGGGTCGGACTGCGCGCGTTCACCTGGTTCGTCGACGGCGAGGTCGGTCACCTCATCAATCCGGTCCTGGACCTCTCCAGGGAGGAGCAGGACGGACCCGAGGGTTGCCTGTCGCTGCCCGACATGACCTTCGACTGCCTACGCGCACTGTCCCTGGTGGCGAAGGGGTTCAACATGCACGGCGAACCCGTGACGATCGAGGGATCGCATCTGTTGGCCCGTGCGATCCAACACGAGACCGACCACCTGGACGGGGTGCTCTTCATCGACCGGCTCGACGCCGCCGCCCGCAAGGCGGCGATGAAGGAGATCCGCGAGTCCGAGTGGTTCGGACTCGAGCAGCCCACGGTCAGGATCAGCCCCCACGCCACCCGAGGATTTGGTATTTGATGCGCGTCGTCTTCGCAGGAACCCCCGAGGTCGCCCTCCCCGCCCTGGAGGCGGTCGCCGCCTCCCACCACGAACTGGTCGGAGTGATCACGCGTCCCGACGCACCATCGGGTCGGGGACGCAAGCTCGTGGCGAGTCCGGTGGCTCAGCGCGCCGAGGAGCTGGGAGTGCCGGTCCTCAAGCCGGAGCACCCGCGTGACCCCGACTTCCAGGCCGAGTTGGTGGCGCTGGCCCCCGACTGCTGTCCGGTCGTCGCCTACGGCGCGATGATTCCCCAGCATGTTCTGGACCTGGTGCCCCAGGGGTGGATCAACCTGCACTTCTCCTGCCTCCCCGCCTGGCGTGGAGCGGCCCCCGTGCAGCACTCGCTGTGGGCCGGGGACGAGGTGACCGGAGCCACGACGTTCCGCATCGTCAAGGCCATGGACGCCGGTCCCACGTTCGGCGTGATGACCCAGCTGGTCCAGCCGCAGGACACCGCGGGCGACATGCTGGCCAAACTGGCCGAGGGCGGAGCCGAGCTTCTCGTGGCGACGCTGAACGGCATCGAGGACGGAACTCTCGAAGCGCGCGCACAACCCGAGGACGGCACCAGTTACGCCCCCAAGATCCTCGTCGAGCACGCCGAGATCGACTGGTCACACCCGGCGGTGGCGGTGGACCGGCAGGTCCGAGCCTGCACCCCCGCACCCGGTGCCTGGTCCTGGCACGAGGGTCAGCGGATCAAGATCGGTCCGATCACCCTGACCGAGGAACGGCTCCCTCCGGGCGCGGTCCAGGTGACCAAGCGCGAGGTGCTGGTCGGGACCGGCACGCAGGCGGTCCGACTGGGTCTGGTCAAGGCGTTCGGCAAGAAGGAGATGCCCGCGGCGGACTGGGCGCGAGGTGCGGCCCTCGCCGACGACGTGACGTTCGGGGAAGCTCCCAAGGGCGATGCGGATGGTTGAGGCGCGTCGTACTCCCACCTCCGGCAAGTCCCAGGCCTCTGGCAAGTCCCAGACCTCCGGCAAGGGCCAGTCCCGAGGCGCGGCCAAGCCCCAAGCCCGCGGGCGGGCCACGGGTAGTGCCTCGAAGTTGGACCCGTCCCGGGTCGCGGCCCTGGAGACGCTGAAGGTGGTGCGCGTCGACCACGGCTACGCCAACCTGGTGCTGCCTGCGGTGATCAGCCACTTCGGTCTCGAGACCCGCGACGCGGCCTTCACCACCGAACTGGTCTCCGGCACCCTGCGCCTGCGGGGCACCTACGACGCCATCATCGGAGCCTGCAGCGACCGCCCGGTCTCGAAGATCGAGGGCAAGGTGTTGGACGCACTGAGGTTGGGCGCTCACCAGTTGCTCTCGATGAGGGTCCCGCCCCATGCGGCGATCAGCACGACCGTCGACCTCGTCACCGCCAAGGGTGGCTCGGGCGCGGGCAAGTTCGCCAACGCGGTGCTGCGTAAGGTCTCCCAGAACGATCTGGCGACCTGGATCGAGTTGCTCGTCCCGGCCGACACGACTTCACCGCTGCGGTACGCCGAGGTCGCCTTCAGCCATCCACGGTGGATCATCGGGGAGTTGAAACAGGCCGTGGGCAACGAGGAACTGCACGATCTGCTCGCGGCCGACAACGAACGACCGAAGGTCACGCTGGTGGCCCGACCCGGGCGATCGACCCGCCAGGAACTGCCGGGGGAGCCCACGGCGTACTCGCCCTATGGTGTCGTCCTCGAGGGCGGAGCACCCTCCTCGGTGCCGGCCGTGGCCGAGGGCCGGGCGGGCGTCCAGGACGAGGGTTCACAACTGGTGGCCGCTGCGCTGGCCGCGGCGCGCGTCGAGGGCCCCGACCGGCTGTGGGTCGATCTGTGCGCCGGTCCGGGAGGCAAGTCGGCGCTGCTGGCCGGGTTGGCCGACCAGCAGGGCGCATCATTGCTCGCGATCGAGACCCAACACCACCGAAGCCGTCTCGTGGCCAGGTCGCTGCGGGGAGCCGACGGTGTCGCGGGGGTCCTGACCGCAGATGGGACCGCGCCACCGCTGGCGCCGGGGTCGGTAGATCGGGTGTTGGTCGACGCTCCGTGCACCGGACTGGGGGCATTGAGGCGTCGTCCCGAGGCCCGGTGGCGACGACGGCCTGACGACCTGTTGGTGCTGGTCCTGTTGCAACGGCGCCTTCTCGAATCCGCACTCAATCTGGTCCGGCCCGGTGGTGTGGTGCTCTATGCGACCTGCTCCCCGGTTCTGGCGGAGACCAGTGAGGTCGTCGTCTCGACCCTCCAGCAACGCGACGACGTCGACCTGGAGGATGTGGGAGCTCTCATCCCCGCGGTGTCGAACTGCGTCGGTCCGCTTCCGGGAACCGTGCAACTGTGGCCCCACCGACACGGAACCGACGCCATGTTCATGGCCCTGATCCGAAAGTCCTGACCATGAGCGCCAAGCGGGCCAGCTCACCGGCGGTCGAGATCGAGGTCGACGACCGGGTGATCCGGGTCAGCAACCCGGACCGGATCTACTTCCCGGAGAGCGGCGCCACCAAGTTGGACCTGGTGGAGTACTACCTCGCGGTCGGGGAAGGCATCGTCACCTCGTTGTGGGAACGGCCGTGCATGCTGCACCGGTTCCCCACAGGTCTCTCGGGGGAGAAGGTGCACCAGAAGCGGTTGCCGCGTGGTGCCCCGGATTGGGTCGAGACGGTTCCCCTGCACTTTCCGCGCTGGAATCGCACCGCCGACGAGTTGTGCGTGACCGAGTTGGGTTCGGTGATCTGGGCGGTGCAGATGTCCACCGTCGAGTTCCACCCCTGGAACAGTCGGCGTGAGGATCCGGAGAAGCCCGACGAGTGGCGCATAGATCTCGATCCCGGCCCTCTGTCGGACTTCGCCCAGGTGCAACGAGTGGCCGGGGTGGTGCACGAGGTCCTCGATGAGATGGGTGTGACGGGCTACCCGAAGGCCAGCGGCGGTTCAGGGCTGCACATCTACGTGCGGATCGTCCCCGAGCACGGGCACCAGCAGGTACGCCGTGCCGCCCTCGCCTTCGCCCGCGAGGTCGAGCGACGGTCACCGAACGACGTCACGACGACCTGGTGGCGCAAGGACCGCGACCCCCACCACCTGTTCGTGGACTACAACCAGAACGCGCGAGACCACACCATCGCTGCGGCGTACTCGGTCCGTGGTGTGCCCGACGCCCGAGTCTCGGCGCCGGTGCAGTGGGAGGAGATCGACCAGTGCGACCCCCACGATTTCACCATCTTCTCCATGCCCGCGCGCTTCGCCGAGTTGGGTGACCTCCACGCGGAGATGGACTCCGGTGCCTATGACATCGCGCCGCTACTGGAGTGGGCGGATAGAGACGAACGTGACGGAGCGGCGGCTCCGCCCGAAGAATGAGACACTCCTCACATGCGTGGCACGTGGGACGATCTCAATCGACGTTTGGCCGGCGGGATGCTGGGCCTGGACATGGACGACTCCTTGGTGATCGGGGAGCGTCGCGCCCTGGTCGGCAAGGGCTTGTTCCACAAGAAGGTGCCCGACCCGTCACCCCGTCGGTACGTGCAGGTGACCGCGGCTCGCGACTTCCTGATCGGTGAGTGCGTGGGCTCGACGACCTTCGGTGGCGAGTGGGAGATGTCCCCGGAGACCGAGGCGCATCTGGAGCGGATCGGCTGGGAGCGGCCGTGGTCGCCGAAGTACCCGACGTACAGCCGACAGGTCAGCCTTGCCTCGTCCCCGAAGCTGGCCCTCGCGATGGCGCGGACCCTGGAGATCCTCGGCTGTGAGATGGAGAACCTCGAAGCGGAACTGGTCCACGAGGAGCCCGAGGGCTGAGTCCCACTACGCTTGCGGGGTGGGACTACAGATCACGCCAAGCATCCTGAACGCCGACTTCGCCCAGATGGGGGCCGAGGTCGCCCGGATCGGTAGCGCCGACATGGTGCACGTCGACGTCATGGACAACCACTTCGTGCCGAACCTGACCTTCGGGCCGACCATGGTCGAGGCGCTGAGTCGTTCGACGGACCTTCCGCTGGACGCTCACCTGATGATCGCCGACGTGGATCGGCACGCCCTCGACTACGTCGACGCCGGTTGCGCCTCGGTGACCTTCCATGTGGAGGCGGCCAGCGCTCCGATCCGGCTGGCCCGCGAGATCCGCAAGGCCGGCGCCCGGGCATCGATGGCGT
The DNA here is from genome assembly GCF_054783655.1 of Nocardioides salsibiostraticola. Taxonomy (NCBI): domain Bacteria; kingdom Bacillati; phylum Actinomycetota; class Actinomycetes; order Propionibacteriales; family Nocardioidaceae; genus Nocardioides; species Nocardioides salsibiostraticola. The sequence goes on from NZ_BAAGQD010000017.1 coordinate 248,169, forward strand.
TGAAGCCCGCGACGCCGATCGCGCCGTACGAAGACATGCTGAGCGAACTCGACATGCTCCTGATCATGACCGTCGAGCCCGGGTTCGGCGGCCAGAAGTTCCTCGACCTGTGCCTACCGAAGATCCGGGCAGCCCGGGCGATGATGGATCGGCACGGTCTCGAGTGCTGGCTCCAGGTCGACGGCGGGGTCTCGCTGGAGACCATCGAGCGGTGTGCTGAAGCCGGAGCCGACGTCTTCGTGGCCGGAAGCGCGGTCTACTCCGCCGAGGATCCCGACGCCATGGTCACCAAACTCCGTCAGACAGCGCAATCCGCCATCACCACCGCGTGAGTCGGCGCAACTTGACGCCGAAAACAGCCTGACCCGGCGCGTCTTTTACAACTAGCGCCGACTCGGCAGTTCAGACCCACACGATTCGCACAAGGGAGCGTCGACGGCGTTGCGCGCCAAACAGTCCTCGCACCAGGTCCCGGTGCCGTCGTCAGAGGACAGCCGCCAGCAACCGATGCTCACCGCGGCGAACACGGCGGTGAGGACGCCGTATTGAAGGGCCAGACGCATCGGCTGCCCGTTCGCGCCCCGGCGGGTTTCACCGAGCACCTGCCAGGCGCCGTAGCCCAGGACACCCACGCAGAGTCCCGCGAGCAGCAGGCTCAAGAGCACGAGGACGCGGTTCAGGCTTTCGACATCGCGCGGCGGGCGGCGGGGACTCACGCCAGGATCTTACGTGCCGCAGGTCACCTGCCACCTCCCTGTGCGGTGTGGCAGAATCGTCGCGACGAGTGAACTACTCGCGTGCTCTGGGGTCGGTGTAATTCCGAGCCGGCGGTGAAAGTCCGCGACCCGGTCATAGCCAATGACCGGTTGATCAGGTGAGATTCCTGGACCGACGGTTAAAGTCCGGATGGGAAGCGCACGCAGGTGGCTCGGTGTGCGCGTGCACTCTCGAGTCGCTTGATCGGCCCCGGAGTCCGTGACGGACAACGGAGAGGCCCATGATCCAGTCAGGTGAGCAGGACGCGATGCTGCGTGCCCTCGCCCTGGCGGCGTCCCCCGGGGTGCCGTTGGGTCCCAACCCGCGCGTGGGCTGTGTGCTGCTGAGCCCGTCGGGTGAGGTGATCGCGGAGGGCTTCCACCGCGGCGCGGGGACACCGCACGCCGAGGTCGATGCTCTCTTCGCCGCAGGTTCGGCGGCCCAAGGCGCGACCGCCGTCGTCACGCTGGAGCCCTGCAACCACACCGGACGCACCGGGCCCTGCGCTCAGGCGCTCATCGCAGCCGGCGTACGACGCGTGGTCGTGGCCCAGACCGACACCAACCCCGTTGCCGCCGGGGGAGCCGAGACCCTCCGTGCCGCGGGAATCCAGGTCGAGACCGGCCTACTGGCCGAGCCGGCCCGTGAACTGAACCGGATCTGGACCTTTGCCGTGGAGCACCAGAGGCCCTTCGTCACCTGGAAGTTCGCCACCACGCTCGACGGTCGCAGCGCCGCCGCCGACGGAACCTCGCGTTGGGTCAGCAACACCGCGGCCCGCAAGGACACCCACCGGCTGCGTGCGCTGGCCGACGTGATCTTGGTCGGCACCAACACGGTGGTCGTGGACGACCCCCGGTTGACCGTGCGTGACGACCAGGATCAGCCACTGCCCGATCAGCCGCTACGGGTCGTCATGGGGAAGCGCGACGTGGACCCGGACGCCCACATCTTCACCGACGGTGCGGGGCTCCACCTGCGGACCCGAGACCCGCGGACCGCGCTCCGGGAACTGTTCGCCCTCGACCGTCAGCATGTCTTCCTCGAGGGTGGCCCGACCCTGGCCTCGGCCTTCCTGAGCGCCGGGCTCATCGACGAGGTCGTGACCTACGTGGCGCCGACGCTGCTGGGCGCCGGACGCGCGGCCGTCGGCGATCTCGGGATCCCCACCTTGGACGAGGCCCTGCGCCTCGACATCACCGACATCACCGTGCTGCCCGGCATCGACGATGAGTCAGCCAACGTTCGCCTCACCATGACTCCCACGCGAGAGGACACCTGAATTGTTCACCGGAATCGTCGAGGAACTCGGCACAGTCGCTCACATCGAAGAGCTCGGAGACTCCGTTCGCCTGACCATCGGGGCCGCCACGGTCCTGACCGATGTCGGTCTCGGCGACTCGATCGCCGTCAACGGATGCTGTCTGACCGTGGTGTCCACCACCGAGGACGGCGGCGCGGCGGTCGCGTGGACGGCGGACGTCATGCAGGAGACGCTGAACCGGACGAGCTTGCAGGGCGTCGAGGTCGGCAGTGCGGTCAATCTCGAACGCGCCGTCACGGCCGAGAAGCGCCTGGGCGGACACATCGTCCAGGGTCACGTCGACGGGGTCGGCCACGTCATCGCCCGGACCCCGAGCGAGAACTGGGAGATCGTCGAGATCTCCCTGCCCGACGGGTTGGGCCGCTACGTGGTCGAGAAGGGCTCGATCACCGTGGACGGCGTCAGCCTCACGGTGGCCGAGATCACCGACGACTCCTTCTCAGTCAGCCTCATCCCCGAAACCCTGTCCCGTACGACGCTCGGTCGCCGCCAGGTCGGCGACCGCGTGAACCTCGAGGTCGACATCATCGCCAAGCACGTGGAGAAGCTTCTTCACGGCTACACCCAGGAGAAGTCATGAGTGAGCAGTCCACCGCCCGACCCGAGATCCAACACGGGGGAGTGCGCCTCGACTCGGTCGAGCGGGCCATCGCGGACATCGCCGCCGGTCGGGCCGTCATCGTCGTCGACGACGAGGGCCGCGAGAACGAGGGCGACATCATCTTCGCCGCCAGCAAAGCGACACCGGAGCTGATGGCCTTCACGATCCGTCACTCCAGCGGGGTGATCTGTGTGCCGATGCCGGCCGACATGCTCGACCGGCTGGAGATCCCGCTGATGACGCCGCACAACAAGGACAAACTGCGCACGGCGTACACGATCTCGGTCGACTCGCGCGACGGCGTCAGCACCGGTATCTCGGCGGCGGACCGGGCCCACACCGCACGCGTGCTCGCGGACTCGGCCACCGAGCCGTGGGAGATCACGCGTCCCGGCCACGTTTTCCCGCTGCGCTATCGCGAGGGTGGGGTGCTGGTCCGCCGGGGTCACACCGAGGCCGCCGTCGACCTGGCCACGCTGGCGGGGCTGACGCCCGCCGGGGTCCTGGTCGAGGTCGTCAACGACGACGGCACGATGAAGCGGGCCCCCGAGTTGCGGGCCTTCGCCGACGAGCACGACCTCGCGATGATCTCGATCGACGACCTGGTGCGCTACCGCCGCCGTCACGAGAACCTCGTGGACCGGGTCGCCGAGACCCGACTGCCCACCCGTCACGGTGACTTCACCGCCTACGGCTACCGGATCACCGTCGACGGCTCCGAGCACATCGCCCTGGTCTACGGCGATGGCGCGGTGAACGGCTGGGGCTCCGAACCGGTGCTGACCCGGGTGCACTCGGAGTGCCTGACCGGCGACGTCTTCGGCAGCAACCGCTGCGACTGCGGCCCGCAGCTGGACGAGGCCATCGAGCGCATCGTGGCCGAGGGCCGCGGCGTCGTGGTCTACCTTCGTGGCCACGAGGGTCGCGGCATCGGTCTGGTCGCGAAGCTGCAGGCCTACCAACTGCAGGACGGCGGTCGCGACACCGTCGACGCCAACCTCGACCTGGGTCTGCCTGCCGACGCCCGCCACTACGGCACCGCCACGCAGATCCTGCGCGACCTGAAGATCGACAGCGTCAATCTGCTGACCAACAACCCCGACAAGGTGAGCAACCTCGAGGACTTCGGGATCACCGTTTCCGAGCGGGTTCCGCTGACCCCGCACCCCAACGACCACAACCTGAGTTACCTACTGACCAAGCGCGACCGGATGGGTCACCATCTGCCCGACCTCGGCGAAGGGACGAACTCATGAGCGGCCACGGAGCCCCCACCGCGGCACCCGTCGACGCCAGCGCCCTGCGGGTCGCCATCGTCGCCGCGAGTTGGCACACCGAGGTCATGGACGGACTGCTCGCTGGGGCGGAGCGGGCCTGCGCGGCGTACTCCGTCTCCGACGCAGACGTCGTCCGGGTGCCGGGAACCTTCGAGTTGCCGGTGGTCTGCTCGGCCCTGGCCGCCCAGGGGTACGACGCGGTGGTGGCGCTGGGTGTGGTCATCCGTGGTGGCACCCCGCACTTCGACTTCGTCTGCAACGCCGCCACCGATGGTTTGACCCGGGTCGCTCTGGACCACACCGTGGCCGTTGGTTTCGGCGTGCTGACCTGCGACACCGACGCCCAGGCGTTGGACCGTGCCGGACTCGAGGGGTCCAACGAGGACAAGGGGTACGAGGCGACCTCGGCCGCGTTGGAGACGGCGCTGACCCTGCGATCGTTCTGAGTGGTTGAGCGGGCCAGGGGGGGGCCGATCGGGCAGTTCTGGGTAGTCCGTTGGGGCAGCCGGCGCGCCGAATCGTCATTTACGGGACCAAAGGCTGCGGGGGCGAGACATCCGGGACAGGGTGCGCTCATCACCCCCACCATGCTTAGGAGCATCCCCCACGTGCGCATCCCCACGTCTCGACCCGCCAAGTTCGCCGCCGCCGCAGCCACCCCCGTTGCGGTGATCGTGGCGGCCGGTCTTATCTGGCAGTCGTCCTACGCCGCCTTCAGCGGCACCACCCGCAACTCCGGCAACGACTGGGCCACCGGTTCGGTCACCCTCACCGACGACGACGCCGGCGCATCGCGCTTCCAGGTCGGGGCCATGACCCCGGAGGCCACCGGCACCCAGTGCATCAAGATCACCGCCAACGCCAGCGTGCCCGGCACGGTCAAGGGCTACGCCGTCAACCCGGTGACGTCCCCGGCCGGGCTCGAGGACCACATCAAGATCGTCGTGTCCTCGGGAACCGGCGGCAGCTTCGCCACCTGCGAGGGCTACGTCAAGGGGCAGGACGTCATCCCCGCCTCTTCCGACACCTCCCTCTCCGACCTCGCGGCCTCCAACAGCTACGACGCCGGGATCGGCGGCTGGGACGTCGACTCCGGAACGCAATCGCGCACCTACTCGATCACGTGGACCTTCGACACGGTCGGTCTGACTCAGACACAGATCAACCTGTTGCAGGGTTCGCACACGGGTATCGACTTCCAGTGGGAACTGCAGAGCAGCTGACGTCATCTCTTCTCCTGCAGACGAACGCAGGGACAGGATCCTGGGCGGCTCGTGGTTCATCGGACACGTGCTGGCCAGGGCCTACGTCGCCTTTCTCCTGACCCTGCTCACGGTGGCGCTGTTACCCACCTTGTTGACCTGGTCGGGCTTCGTGGTGCGCAGCGGTTCGATGGAGCCCACCATCGCCGTCGGAGACGTGGTGGTGGCGCAGCCCTTCGATGCGGCCTCCGAGGTGCCCCTGGGCCGGGTCGTGGTCTTCCCCAACCCGGCGAAGCCCGAGAGCGACGAGCTGCTGCTCCACCGCGTGGTGGAGAACCTCGGCGGCGGCGAGTTCGCGACGGCGGGTGACGCCAACGCCACCTATGACGCCTCGCCGGTGACGTCCTCCGACCTGGACGCCCAGGCGCGCCTGCTCGTTCCGTTGATCGGGCGGCCGGTCGTGTGGCTGGCCGACGGCCGTTTACTGACCGGGGGAGCGTGGCTTCTCGCCACGGCCGCGGCCCTCGTCCTGGCCCGACGTCGCCGTGACGAGCACGTCGACGGGGATCACCCCGGGGGTGGGCGTCGGCCCGTTCGTTCGGGACGGGCCCTCATCCGGCGCGTTCGTCGCGGCGGCTCACTCGCCGGTGGTCTCGCGATCGTGACCGCGACCGGGATGGCGATCTCCGGCACCCACACGGCGACGGCTGCCTTCACGTCCAGATCCATCACGGGCTCGAACACCTGGAGCGTGGCTGAAGCCCCGCGACAGCCTTACACCGATCAGGTGCTGGTCGACACCCCCTATGCCTACTACCAGGTCGACGAGGCCTCGGGCAGCCTTGCGGCGGACAGTTCCGGCAACGCCCGGCCCGGCACCTTCGCGGCCGTCTCGGCCTACCGTCAGACCAACGGGCTTCCCGACAACGCCGGTTTCGCGGTCAAGCTGGGTGGCGCAGGACGCTTGGTGACCGGTGGTCCCGCCATCTCCGACCCCACGACCTTCTCCCTCGAGCTCTGGTTCAAGACCACCACGAAGAACGGCGGCAAGCTGATCGGGTTCGAGAGCACCCGCAACGCGTCCTCGCTCTCCGCCGACCGGCACGTCTTCATGCGGACCGACGGTCGGCTGGAGTACGGCGGGTGGATCGAGTCCGGTCCCTACTCCACCATCACGTCCCCGCAGGCCTACAACAACGGCGGTTGGCATCATCTCGTCGTGACGGCCTCTCCGCGTGGCAACCGGCAGGACGCCGTCATCTACGTCGACGGCCTCGCAGTTGCGTCGGGGAAGACCACCCGCACCGGGGAGTACGCCGGATGGTGGCGTGTCGGTTCCGGCGGCGTACCGCTCCTCTCGGGGTATCCGAGCGCCGCTTTCGACGGCAGCATCGACCAGGTGGCCGTCTACGAGAGCGAGCTCAGCGCCGCCCGCGTCGAGAGCCACTGGGCGGCTCGCTGAGCGTCGGGTGACCGACTGGGCTGGGACAAACTCCTAGCGAAAACATGTGAGTTCGGGCCATGCTGGGGACTCCTACTTCCGTGAGCACCCTCAGGAAGCCCAGGAGGTCACGGTGCGCGACAACGACGACAGGTCCGACTCCGCGCTCGTGGCCGCAGTTCTCGACGGCGACAACGCGGCCTTCGCCGAGGTCTACCAGCGCTATGTCGACCGTCTCTACGACTTCGCGGCTGGCCAACTCCGCAACCGCGACGAGGCGTTCGACGCGGTCGCTGACGCCTTCGTGCTGGCGGCCGAGCGGATCACCCAGTTGCGCGATCCCGACCTCCTCCGCCCGTGGTTGTACTCCATCGTCCGCAACGAGTGCCGCAAACGTCTCCGCGCTCGGTCGCGGGTGGCCTACGACGCAGAGGATCAACTGATGCGGCTCGCGGACCAGGGCAAGACGCCGGAGGAGCAGGCGCAGCACGACGAACTCGCCGCTCTGGTGTGGGACGCCGCGGCCGGTTTGGCCGCACGCGACCGGGCGCTGCTGGATCTGCATCTGCGCCACGGACTGGAGGGCGCCGAACTCGGAGAGGCGATGGGGATGAGCGCGGGCAACGCCTACACCGCGTTGCACCGGTTGCGGGGGCAGGTCGAGCGGTCGTTGGGCGCGCTGCTCGTGGCGCGGCTGGGCCGACGTGACTGCGCGGAGCTCGAGACGGTGCTCACCGACTGGGACGGACGCTTTTCACCGTTGTGGCGCAAGCGGGTGGCTCGTCACGTCGATGCGTGCGAGGTCTGCACCCGTCGCCGAAGCCTGGTGGCCAGCCCGCTGGCTCTGCTCGGCGCCGTACCGATTCTGGCGGCGCCGCAGGCTCTGCGGTCCCGGGTGCTGGAGGACCCCCGGTTGGTGGCGGCCCTCAGCAGCCCCCGTTCCGGCGCGCCGGTCACCCGCACACCCTCGACTCCGGCCGGCCACCGACGTCGAGCGACCGCCATCACCGCCGGGGTGGCCGCCACGGTCGTGACCGGCGTGGTCGTGAGCGCACTGCTGCTGCGCCCGGACACGGAGGTCGTCCGCGCGGTCGACGCGGCCGTCGCCTCGACGTCCGACACGACCGTGTCGAGCCGTGTCCCGCGGACCGAGAAGCCCTCGGTCCCGTCCAAGGCGCCCCCGGCCTCACCCAACAGGAGCCCTGCCCCGTCAAAGCAGACGACGCCCGCCGTCGAAGACCAGACGGTGACGACCGCGCCCCCGCCGGCCAGCCTTCCCCCGACGGTCGAGCCCCCGACGGTCGAGCCCCCGAAACCGGTCCCGTCCGACGGACCCGACCCGGCCTCACCCAGCACCCCGGTCCCACCCAGCAGCCCGACGACACCAACCACCCCGACCACCCCGCCACCAACCCCGCCGGTGATCGGCACACCGGTGCTCACCGACGGACTGTGCTCCACCGGGCGCAGGGTGACGGTTTCGGTGCCGGTGACCGACGATTCCGGGGTCGACCAGGTGGCCCTCGACTGGAGCACGGGAGCCGTGCGCGGCACAGCGCCGATGACTCAGCGCGGTGATCGGTGGTACGCCGGTCTGGGACCGTTCCCCGGAGGCCCCATCGACCTGGTCGTCACCGCGGTGGACGACCAGGGCAATCGGGCGCAGCGGCAAGGCAGTGGCGCCGTCACCCCCTGCCCCGGCTGAGTCCACGATCGTGCGGGTGCGAAACCTGTAAGGAAACCGGCCCTCCACGCCTCCCACCGGTGTCCATGTCCGCACCCTGGGAGGCACCCCATGTCCACTCGCCCGTCATCTCACCCGTCCACCAGCACGGTCAACCGCCGCGTCCAGGCCCGGCTCCTCGGCGCCAGCGTCGCCCTCGCCGTTCTGGTCCTCACCGCTCTGCTCGCCATCGTGTTCCTGGATCAACGGCATCCACTTCCGGTGTCGCCGCCGACGCTGGCCCAAGAGGCGACGGACCCCGCGCGCGTCGTACCCGACAACTCGCCGCAGCCCGCGGAGGTCGGTCGACCCCTGCACGTGAGCGTCCCGGCGATCGGGGTGGATCACGATCTCTCACCGGTCGGGCTGAACGCCGACGGTTCGATGACCGTCCCCGACTTCGGCCGGGTCGCTTGGTACGACGAGGGCCCGCGTCCCGGCGCTTCGGGCGGAGCGGTGATCGTCGCGCACGTGCACGGGCCCGACGGGCCCGACGTCTTCTGGGACCTGGCCACATTGGTCCCCGGTGACGAGATCACCGTCGAACACTCCCGGGGCTCCAGCACCTTCGTGGTCACCGCGTCCGAGGACGTGGCCAAGGAGGAGCTTCCCTACGACCGGATCTGGCCGGACACCGAGGAGCGATTGCTGCGGCTGATCACCTGCGGCGGCGACCGCGACCCCGTCGTCGGGGGATACCCCGACAACACGATCGTCTACGCCCGACTGGTCTGAACGCAGAAAAGAAATCGAGAAAAGTCGTTCAGAAGTTGTCAGAAACCTCTCGGCCGCGACTCCTACCCACGAACCGCAACACCACCAGCACCCATCGAACTGACTGCCCTAGGAGATCATCATGAACAGCATCATCCGCACCGCCGCCCTCGCCCTGGCCGCCGCTCCTCTCAGCGTCGCGGTCCTCGCCCTCGGCGCCGGAGCCGCCACGGCCGAGACCCCGGTCTCGCCGTCGTCGCCCGACTCGTTGACCCTGCCTCCGGTCTCCCCGGAGCCCACCGATCCCGGGGGACTGGTCAACCCGGAGCCCGGCGAGGACCCCTTCGAGGGACCCGACGATCTGGTGAACCCGACCGACCCGCCGTGTGAGGTCGACTGCCCCGACGACGACGGCTTCGAGGGCCCCGGTGACCTGGTCAACCCGACCGACCCGCCGTGCGAGGTCGACTGCCCCGATGGAGGCGGCGATGGTGAGGGTGACGGTGAGGGTGAGGGCGGAGACCCCGAGATCGACACCCCCACCCGGATCGACACCGGCGAGTTCGGCACCACCGACTCCGACACCCAGGGCCTGGTCTGGATGCTCGTCGGCGGAGCGGCCCTGGCCGGCGCCGGCGGTATCGCGACCGCACGCCGCGCCGGGTCCCAGCGTGGCTGAACACCCCACGCAGCACGCCAGAAGGCCGGTTCCGGTGACGAGATTCGTCACTCGGAGCCGGCCTTCGGCGTACGAGCGTGCCTACCTCGAGGTGGTCTCGACGAAATCGCGGACGCCCGCGACGGGTGCAGCGGTCACCGAGACCATCGTGGCGTTGACGGCGGCGTTGCCGGAGAGCCGGTCGACCAGGGTGGCGTCCACGATGGCGTTCACGTTCACTCCGGGGTGCTGGTTCGCGGTCGTCCAGCCGGCCTCGGGTCGGTCGTGCCCCCACCCGTGGGGAATGCTCACCACCCCCGTACGCATCTCGTCGCTGATCTCCAACGGCACCTCGATCGAGCCGATAGAAGAGGCGACCAGCACAGTCGCGGCCTCGGTGAGACCGCGGGCGGCAGCGTCGTCGGGGTGCATCAGGGCGGTGCACCGATCGCGCCCCTTCACCATCGCCGAGATGTTGTGCAGCCAGGAGTTGTTGCTGCGCAGGTGTCGTCGGCCGATGAGTTGCAGGTCGAAGTCCGCAGTGTTGGACGACGGCGAGGCCGACAACGCCGTGGCCGCAGCGAGCAACTTCGGCGGGGCGAGCCGGACCCGCTTGTCGGGAGTGCGGATGACCGAGGCCAGGCGCGGTTCCAGCGGGCCGAGGTCGACTCCGCCGGGGGTACGACGAACGCGAGCCGCGGTCAGTCCGGCGCGACCGCGACGGCGACCGGACGAATCACGGCTGAGCGGACCCTGTGGACCCACGAAGATCAGCGCGTCGACGACGCGGTGCGCATCGACGACCTTCAGGACCCCCGACAGCGCGCGGCGGGCCAGTGCCGAGCCGGGACCGGACACGAGTTCCTTGGCCAGTCCGAGAATGATGTCCCAGTCCTCGCGACCCTCCGGTTCCGGGACGATCGCACGGGGTGACCATCGCGCGTTGTTGCGGACGCTGAAGGCGGGGAACACCACGTCGAGTTCGGAGCGTTCGAGGTGGCTGACCGGGGGCAGGATCAGATCAGCCATCCGCGAGGTCTCGGTGAGGTAGAGGTCGACGCAGATGAGCAGGTCCAGCTGACCCAACGCCTCACCGACCGCACGCGCGTCCGGGGCCGAGAGCGCCGGGTTGCCCGCGCACACGATCAAACCGCGCAACTGCCGCGGCCCGGGACGAGTGATCTCGTCGGCCAACGCGGCCAGGGGGAGTTCGCCGTTCAGGTCCGGCAGGTCCAACCCACGACTGCGGAACGTGTCATGGCTCGATGGGCCCCAGATCAGACGCAGGACCTTGCCCAGATCGACCGGCGGGGTGGCGAACATGGCACCGCCCACCGAATCCAGGTTGCCCGTCACCGCATTGAGGACGGTGACCAGCCACGCCGTCACGGTGCCCGTCTCGGAGTGACAGACGCCGAGCCGGCCGTAGGCCACCGCCGAGGGGGCAGCGGCGAAGTCCCTGGCCAGTCGTTCGATGGTCCGGGCCTCCACACCGCAGTGCTCCGCCGCCAGGTCCGGAGTGTGGGGGGCCACCAGACGGCGTACCTCGTCCACACCGTCGACCCAGGGAGCCGGACGGATGAGGTTCTCGGCGAACAGCACGTGCAGCATCGCGAGGAGGAGGTGGGCATCCGACCCCGGACGCACCGCGACGTGCTCGTCGGCCAACCGCACCGTCTCGGTACGCCGCGGGTCCACGACCACGACCCGTCCACCGCGTTCGCGCACCGCCTTCACCCGACGTCGGGCGTCCGGCATCGTCGTGATGGAGCCGTTCGAGACCGCCGGGTTGGCGCCGATGATGAACAGGTGATCGGTGCGGTCGATGTCGACCAGGGGCAGCACCGTGTGGTCGCCGAACATCTCGTGAGCGGCGAGGTACTGCGGGAACTGGTCGATCGAGGCGGCGGAGAAGATGTTCTTGCTGCGCAGCAGTCGCTTGAGTCCTTCGATCGCGAACACCGCTGAGGAATGCGCGGTCGGATTGCCGAGGTAGGCCCCCACCGCATCTCGCCCGTGCTCGCGGCGCAGAGTGCGCAGCCGGGTGCCGGCGTACTCGAAGGCCTCATCCCAGGTGATCTCCACGAACTCGTCGCCCACCCGCTTCAAGGGGGTCCGCAGCCGATCCGGGTCGTCGTGCAACGCCGCCAGAGCGGTCCCCTTGGGGCAGATGTACCCGCCGCTCAGGACGTCCTGCGGGTCTCCCTCGATCCGGAGCACCTGCTGGTCGGCGACCTCGACCCGGATCCCACAGTGCGCCTCGCACAACGGACATTGACGTTGGACGACCTCGCCTGCGCTCATGGCAGGAGAGTAGTCGCGGTCGTAGGTTACTGACCGTTGTTACTACTACCGGACCGTTACAACGGTCCGGTAGTAGACGCGACGGTCAGTAACTAACCCCCTGCACCTAGTCTTAGGCCTCGTGAAGACGTTCGATGAACTCTGGGCCGAGCTGAGCGAGAAGGCCATCTCCCGACCCGTCGGGTCCGGCACCGTTCGGCAACTCGATGCGGGAGTCCATGCGACCGGCAAGAAGCTGGTCGAGGAGGCTGCCGAGTCCTGGATGGCTGCGGAGTACGAGGGCAAGGAGCGGGCGGCCGAGGAGATCAGCCAGCTGCTCTACCACGCCCAGGTGCTGATGATCAGCCTCGGACTCGACCTCGACGACGTCTACGCCCACCTCTGAGAAGGCACCCATGACCAGCTCCACCACCGGCCCCACGACCGGCTCCACCAACCCACCACTGGTGCGGGTGGCGATCCCCAACAAGGGCTCGCTCTCCGACTCCGCGATCGAGATCCTGCGCGAATCGGGGTACCGCCAGCGCACGAACAGCAAGGAACTGCGCCTGGTCGACCACGACAACGGTGTGGAGTTCTTCTACCTGCGGCCCCGTGACATCGCGCTGTACGTCGGCGAGGGCACCCTGGATCTGGGGATCACCGGCCGTGACCTGCTGCTGGACAGCGGCGCCCAGGCCCAGGAGGTGATGCCTCTCGGCTTCGGCCGCAGTCGCTTCCACTTCGCCGGTCCCGCCGGGGTCTACGACGACCTGTCCCAACTCGCCGGGGCCCGCATCGCGACGTCGTACGTCGGGGTGGTGCGCGCGTTCCTCGCCGAGCACGGCATCGAGGCCACGGTGACCCGCCTGGACGGCGCCGTGGAGAACAGCATCAAACTCGGTGTCGCCGATGTCATCGCCGACGTCGTGGAGACCGGGAGCACGCTGCGCCAGGCCGGCCTGGAGACCTTCGGCGACACGATCCTGGAGTCCGAGGCGGTGCTGATCAGCCGGTCGGGCAACGAACCCGACGGGTTCCGAATCTTCCGGCGGCGCATCGAGGGCGTTCTGGTCGCCCGCGGCTACGTGATGATGGACTACGACATCGCCGAGAGTGACGTCGAGCAGGCGATCGCGCTGACGCCGGGCATCGAGAGCCCGACCGTGTCGCCCCTCCACAAGGACGGGTGGGTCGCGGTCCGAGCGATGGTTCCGCGCGACGGGGCCCAGCGACTCATGGACCACCTCTACGACCTCGGTGCCCGAGGCATCCTGCTCACCGATATCCATGCCTGCCGCCTCTGATCCCGACCGCCCGTCCTCCGGGCGCGACGACGTCCTCCTGCCGCAGATCTACCGTCCGTTGGGTCCCCGCATCGCCGGGTACGTCGCAGGTGGCGCGCTCCTGGTCGTGTTCGTGGCCATGTGGCTCAGTTTCGACGACCAGACCAAGCAGGCCATCGACGGGTTCCAGCGGGGGACCGCTCTGGCTCTGCTCCTCGGGGGGTACGCCGCCCTCTTCGCGTTGGTCCGATCTCGAGCCGAAGCCCGAACCGACGGGCTGGTCGTGATCAACGGATACCGCCACCACCACTACGTGTGGGAAGAGATCGTGGCCGTCCGTCTTCCGCAAGGAGCCCCGTGGGTGACCCTGGATCTCTCGAATGGACACACCGTCTCGGTGCTGGGCATCCAGGGCTCCGACGGCGAGCGGGCCAAGCAGGCGGTACGCACCCTGCGACTGCTCATCGACGGCTGAGTCGAAACGGCCGGTGCAGGATGGGAGTGTCCGATCCGAACGGGGTACCGGCCCACATGCCCAGCCCGACCGAGTCCGCTCCCGGGGACCCCTGGGATGTGGTCATCGTCGGAGCCGGCCCCGCCGGGGCGACCGCCGCCCTCGGCGCCCTGACCGAGTCACCCACCGCCCGGGTCCTGCTGCTGGATCGCGCGGAGTTCCCGCGTGACAAGTGTTGTGGTGACGGCATCGCGCCGCACGCGGTCGACGTCCTCGCCGAACTCGGCGCCGCAGACGTGGTCGACGGGTGGACACCCCTGGACCGGTTGGACCTTTCCTGCGAGGGACAACGAGTGGAGGGCGCGTTGGCCCGTTCGGTCTGGGTCATCCCCCGACAGGTCTTCGACGCCCGCATCGTGGAGCGTGCGGTGGGCGCCGGGGCCGTCCTGCGGCGGCATCGGGTGCGGGATCTGCGACGGGTCGGCGAACTCACCGTCATCGATGAGGAGTTCACCGCCCGGGTGGTGATCGGAGCCGACGGTGCCCACTCGGTCGTGCGCGAGGTCGTGCGGGGGAGCGGACCAGCCGCCGGGGGAGCCCGCGCCCTGGCCATCCGCGGCTACGCCCCGACCAGCGCACACCTCGCGGGACGCCAACTCATCCGGTACGGCAAACGGGCCCAGCCGTCGTACGCCTGGTCCTTCGACCGGGGAGACGGCCTGACCAATGTCGGGTACGGCGAGCTGGCCGGTCCCGATCTGACCAAGGACCTTCTGCTCGAGCAACTCGAGGAGTTGATCCCCGGGGTCGTGGCCACCGGGACAGGGTGGCGCGCTCACCACCTGCCCCTGTCGGGCCGTGGCTGGGGCCGCGAACAGCCCGACGGAACCGTTCTCCTCGCCGGTGACGCCGCTGGCCTGATCAACCCGATGACGGGCGAGGGGATCTACTACTCCGTGTTGACTGGGATGTTGGCCGGACGGGCCGCGGCTGCCGCCGTGCGTGAGGGCCGACCGACCCTTGCCGCGCAGCGTTATCGCGCCAGCGTGCGGCAACGGCTCAACACCCACCTGCACCACACGTGGGCCGCCGCCGGCATCTCCCGGCATCCGGTGATGGTCCGGGCCGGGATCCGGGCCGCCCACCGGGACCCCCGGGTCTTCGACGACGTGGTCGAGCTCGGCCTCGGCGACGGGCGCATCACCCCACGGCTCGCCCTCGGGCTGGCCACCTCACTCGTCCGCAACCGCCCCGAGCCGTCCGGCTCGCCCAGCCCCGCCCCTGCACGACCGAGGAGACACCCATGAACATGCGCATCCTTTCCGTCCGCGGCGCGCTGCCACCTCACCGCACGGAGCAGGCCAAGGTGACGGCGGCCTTCAACGACGTGATCGCCCGCGGGACCGTGGACGAGCGGGTCCTGTCACGACTCCACGCCAACGCTGGTGTGGAGTACCGACACACCGTCCTGCCCATCGAGGAGTACGGCGAGCTCACCAGCTTCGATCAGACCAACGATCTGTTCATCGAGCACGCGGTCGCGCTGGGTTCCCGGGCGCTCGAGGACGCGCTGAAGGCCGCGAACCTGACCCCTACCGACGTCGACCTCATCATCTCCGCCACCGTCACCGGGCTGGCCGTGCCGTCGTTGGAAGCTCGGATCGCGTCCGTGGTCGGGCTGCGGCCGGACGTGAAGCGCGTCCCCCTGTTCGGTCTCGGCTGCGTCGCCGGGGCGGCCGGCGTCGCTCGACTCGAGGACTACCTGACCGGACACCCGGACCAGGTCGCCGTCCTCGTGGCGGTCGAACTGTGTTCCCTGACCGTGCAGCGCGACGACGTGTCGATGGCGAACCTCGTGGCCAGCGGACTCTTCGCCGACGGTGCCGCGGCAGTCGTGGCGTGTGGGACCGGGCGCGAGAATGTCTCCCCCGGCATCGAGACGCTCGCGAGCAGGAGCCGGCTCTACCCGAACTCCGAACGCACGATGGGTTTCGACGTCGGCGGATCCGGGTTGCGGATCGTGCTGGACGCACAGGTTCCCGACATCGTGGGCCACTACATCGGCGAGGACGTCGATCTGTTCCTGGCCGATCAGGGACTCACCCGTGCCGACATCGGTTGGTGGGTCTGCCACCCCGGCGGGCCGAAGGTCATCGACGCCCTCCGCGACGCTCTCGATCTCGAGGAGTACGACCTGGCTATGACCCGCCGATCGCTGGCGCAGGTCGGGAACCTGTCGTCCGCATCGGTGCTGCACGTGCTCGCCGACACGTTGGCCGACCGGCCACCCACGCCGGGCACCTACGGGATGCTGATGGCCATGGGACCCGGATTCTGCTCCGAACTGGTCTTGCTGCGCGCCCCGAGCGAAGGGTCGGGCCCCGCATGACCACCCTGACTGCGTTCGTCATCGTGGTGGCGCTGGTCGCGCTCGAGCGGCTCGCCGAACTCGTGGTGTCCAAGCGCAACGCGGCCTGGAGCTTCGCCCGTGGAGGGATCGAGACCGGCCAGCGCCACTACCTCGTGATGGTGGTGCTGCACACAGGCTTCCTGGTGGCGATGTTGATCGAGGCGTTCGTACGCCGACCGGTGGTGCCTGCCGCGCTCGCCTGGTCGATGGTGGCGGTGGTGGTGGGCGCCCAGGCGCTTCGCTGGTGGTGCATCACGAGCCTGGGCCCGCGGTGGAACACCCGCGTCATCGTCGTACCGGGACGGCCGCCGGTGCAGTCGGGGCCCTACCGCCTGCTCGCCCATCCGAACTATGTCGCCGTCGTCATCGAGGGGGTCGCCCTGCCCCTGGTCCACGCGTCGTGGATCACCGCCGTCGTGTTCACGATCGCCAACGCGGCGCTCCTCACCGTAAGACTCCGCGTCGAGAACGAAGCCCTGGCGACCCTGCCGCCGTTCGAGGATCCGGTCGCGGAGCGTCGCGCCGATGCGTGACCTCATCGTCGCCGGCGGCGGCCCCGTCGGTCTGGTCACCGCGCTGTACGCCGCACGTGCGGGTCTCGACGTGACCGTGCGTGAACCGCGCTCGGGAGTGTTGGACAAAGCGTGCGGGGAGGGCCTGATGCCCGGTGCGGTCGCGCGTCTGCGCGATCTGGGGATCCATCCGGTCGGACACCGCATCGAGGGCATCCGGTACGTCGATGGCACCCACACCGCCCAGGCCCGATTCCGCGGGGCCGAGGGGTTGGGCGTGCGTCGTACGACGCTGCACGCCGAGTTGCAGCGCGCCGTCGACTCGGCGGGCGTCATCGTGGCAGGACCCGCGGTGCGTGAGGTGACCGACCAGGGCGATCACCTGCTCGTCGACGGCGAGGCCACGCGCTACCTCATCGCCGCCGACGGTCTGCACTCGCCGGTCCGCCGCCTGATCGGACTCGATGTGCCGGCCACCGGGACCCGCCGCTACGGACAACGCGTCCACGTCGCGCTCACCCCGTGGACCCCCTTCGTCGAGGTGCATTGGTCGGCGGTGGGGGAGGCCTACGTGACCCCGGTCGCGCAGGACGAGGTCGGGGTCGCCGTACTCACGTCTCGTCGTTGCTCCTTCACCGAGTTGCTCGAGCACTTCCCAGCACTCTCCGAGCGACTCGAGGGTCAGGACCTGTCTGCGGTGCGCGGCGCAGGGCCGCTGCGGCAACGAGCGCGGAGCCGCCGCGCCGGCAGAGTGCTGTTGGTCGGGGACGCCGCCGGCTACGTCGACGCTCTGACGGGCGAGGGCATCGCCCTGGGTGTGGCCCAGGCCGCCGCCGCGGTCGACGCGGTGCGAGCGGGAGCACCCGAACGGTACGACGCGGCCGCCCGCTCCCTGGTCCGCCGCCATGAACTGCTCACCAAGGGACTGGTCAACCTCACCCGGGTGCCGATTCTCCGGCGGCGGATCGTGGCCGCCGCGCAGTACGTGCCCGGCGTCTTCCCGCTCGCGGTCAACACTTTGGCCAGGCCAGCGTGAGCGGCTCTGAGATCGATCCGGATATCGGCCCTGAGATCGGCCCCGAACGAGTGGTGCTGCTCGACGAGGCGGGGCAACCGATCGGGACGGCGCTGAAGTCCGCGGTGCACCACCAGAACACGCCGCTGCATCTGGCGTTCTCCTGCTACCTCTTCGACGAAGCAGGTCGTTTCCTCCTGACCCAGCGGGCGCTGTCCAAGCGCACCTGGCCGGGGGTGTGGACCAACAGCGGTTGCGGGCATCCGGGTCCGGGTGAGGAGATGGAGGCGGCCGTCGTACGACGGATGGAGCAGGAGCTCGGCACCCTCGTGACGAACTTGCGCGTCGTCGTACCCGACTTCCGCTACCGGGCCGTCATGGAGGACGGCACGGTCGAGAATGAGTGCTGCCCGGTGTTCGTCGGCATCTGCCCCGACCCGGAGAATCTGCGCCCCGACCCCGACGAGGTCGAGCACCACGAATGGGTGGACTGGTCCGACTTCCGCGAGGGAGTGCTCAGCGGTCGCCGGGAGATCAGCCCGTGGTGCCGACTCCAGGTCGAGGCACTTCCCGCGTGGCCGCTGCAAGCGTGAGGCGTGTGGCGCTCGCGCTCAGATCGCGACGATCCCCCAGCGGGCGGCGAAGGTGGTGTCGGGTTCGATCAGCACCAGGTCCTGTCCGGAGTTGAAGGCGTCGGCGTTGACGGTCATGGGTTCCACGGCCATCGATCGACGGGCCGTGGCCGGTACGTCGTCCGCGGTGTAGACCTGCAGCCACCGGTGGTGCTCGTCGACCCACAGCGAGACCCCGTCGCCGGTGGCGGGGTCGACCAGTGAGGTGACGGCCACGCCCTGCTCGGTGCGGGTCAGGTCGGTGACGGCGTCGTTCAGTTCGGTGCTCCCCAGGATGCGCGGCACCCGGAAGTCGTACGCCGTGCCCTCCACCGGTTCGGAGCCGACCGGGAGCAACCGCTCGTCGACCAGCGACCTCGTGGCGGCAGGAAGGGTGAGTTCCCAGGTGTCGACCGGTCCGGGGCCCGCGGTGAGGTAGGGGTGGGCACCGGACGCGAACGGAGCAGGGGAGTCGCTGCGGTTGGTGGCGCTCTGCGTGACGTGCAGCCCGTCGTCGTCCAAACGGTAGGTCAGGACGAGGTCCAGCACCCAGGGGTAGCCACTCTGGGCCATCAGCCGGTGGGACAGAGTCACCGAGGAAGCAGTGTGCTCACCCGGTGTCCAGGCCACCCAGCGCACCAGTCCGTGGGAGGCGTTGGACCGTTTGGGTTCGGTGAGGGCCAACTGGTGGGAGACACCTCCGACCGAGTATCGGCCGTCCCGGATGCGGTTCGGCCAGGGCATCAGGATCTGGCCTCGCCCACCACTGGCCTGGTCCGCCTCACCGAATCCGTCGATCAGGTCCCGTCCGGAGTGGGAGAGGTGGCGCAGGGCGGCCCCGCCCTCGGTGACCACGGCGCGGTAGCCACCGTGAACGATCTCGAACTGGATGCCGCTGGGGGAAAGCCCATGGGAAAGCATGGACCGAGTCTACGGTCCTCGAAGACTAGAAACCGTAGGTCTGTCGCCAGTCCCGCCAGTACTGCTTACCCATCGTCCGGGTCGTCCTCGCGTCGGTCTGCAAACCCTCCGGTAGAGGCTTCAGACACTGCGGGCCGTCGCAGTCCTTGAACTGTTTCCACACGCGCGTCAGCGTCCGTCGCTCAGCTTGGTAGGACTTCGAGGTGAAGACGTTCTTCTCCTGCAGGGGATCGCGGACGAGGTCGTAGAGCTCGTGCTCACCGGTGCGGTTACGGATGTAGGAGTACTGGGCGGTGCGGATCCCGATGGCCACCCGCCGATCGTTGAAGCCGGGCGAACGCAACTTCCGACCCTCCAGATTGGTGGCCTCGTTGACGATCGGGGTGACCCAACCCTGATCACCGCCGAGCATGGTCGCGACGCGACTCTGCCCGTCGGCCAGATCAGGGGCGTCGGCACCGGCGAGATCGAGGATGGAGGCCGAGGCGTCGATCGTGGTGATCGGTTCGTAGCGGGTCTCACCGGACCGCATGCCCGGTCCGGTGACCAGGAACGGCACCCGGAAGGAGGGCTCATGGGCGCGGACCTTGCCGGAGCGCTTGCGGTGTTCGCCGAGGTAGTACCCGTTGTCGGAGGTGAACATGAAGACGGTGTTGCTCCACTCCCCGGACTTCTTGAGTTGTTTGATCAGGCGAGCGATGTTGCGGTCCATCACGTAGATCGATTCGGCCCGCTGGCGGGTGACGTTGCGTAGCGCGGCGCGTTCGTTGCGGCTCGGCTCGGGGAGCGACCGGAAGAAGCGCGGCTTGTCGGCGACGTTCTTCTCGGCGGGTCCACCGTTCTTCGGCATGCCCGCACCGCGATCGATGATCCGGTCGAACTTCCCCCACACCGAGCGGGGGCGGGCCGGGGTGACGAAGGACTGACGGTTGCCCTTCCGGTCCCGTAGTGAGGAGACGTCGCCGGGTTCCCGGGGGCCGCCGTGGTGGGGCGCGACGTAGTTGACGTACATGAAGAACGGATTCTTCTGCTTGCTGAACCGCTTGGTCATCGCGACCGAGAAGTCCCCGATCACCGTCGACTGGTAGCGCCCCCGGTAGCTGTTGTCGACCTTGCCGTTCACGTTGAACGGTGTGTCGAAGTACTGATAGGTGCCGCCGTGGATCCCGTCCCGCCTCGGGTTCTCGATCGCCGCGCGCCAGTCGTCCCAGCCGCGGGGGACGTACTTGTACGACGGCCCGCCGCTCACCCGGGAGGTTGCCGCTCCGTAGCGGTTGAGGTATTTGCCGATGAATCCGGTGCGGTAGCCGGCTCGGCTCAACGAGGTCGCCAGGGTGCGGGAGTCGTCGAAGGCGGCGTACCCCTCGGGCGCCTCGTGCCACCAGACCTTGTGGTTGTGGGCGTACTGCCCGGTGAGGAACGACGCCCGGGCGGGGCAACACAGGGGATAGGGGGAGAAGGAGTTGTCGAAGCTCAACCCGTCGCGGCCGACGAGCTTGCGGACCTGGGGCATCCACCGGAGGTCGTCGGCCCGCATGTCGTCGGCCATCACCATGACGATGTTGGGTTTGCGCGGTCGGGCCGCCGAAAGGGCCGGTGCCGTACGGATGTTGGGAGAGGCGGCGCTGGACAGCGCCGTGGAGGCGGTGCCTGCCGATGAGGGTTGTGCCACCACGGCGACCAGCCCCGACCCGAGGAGGATGAGCATGATGCCGAGAGCCGCCGCGCTGTTCCGAGACACATCCACGGGGCGATAGTAGGTCACGGACGTGACCGGGGTCCGACGATCCGGTGAGGGACTGACCGCCACGCCCTACGCGTGGTCACCGCGGACCACCGGGGGTGTGCGACCGGTGCCGTCCACGAGCACATCAGCACGGTCTGCAGGGCGTTCGCGTTCGAAGAGGCCCGCCTCATCGACCATCCAACGTTTCCAATGCGGAAGCGCCGCTTCACCGTCTCGAGCCAACCCCCGCTCGAGTCGTTCCTCCGCCGGGGCGTCGATGAACACCTGAACGGTGGCCAGCGTCGCGTGGGCTCGGCTGGCGGAGCCGACCCCCTCCAGGATCAACCACGGGCAGGGGTGGACGGTGACGGTCTCGGCGTAGCGCCCGAGGGTCCAGTCGTAGCGTCGGTAGGTCCCTGCGGAGTCGTCGGAGAGGGCGTCGAGAATTGTGGGCAGCTGGACCGTCAGTGCCGCCAGGCCGGTCCACCCGTCGTAGAGATCGTCCATGTGGACCACCGCCCCACCGGTGCGCTCGGCGAGCCGGCGGGCCAATGTCGTCTTCCCGGCGCCGGCCGGGCCGTCGATGCAGATGAGTCGTCCTGCGCCCAGGGTGGGGGGTCGGGCTCGGGCGATCCTCAGGATCGCGTCGGCGACCGCGGCGGGGTCAGAAGGCGAGATCATGGCCGCGGTAGGTCGCCACCCGATCGACGAAGGCGGTTCCGCTCAACAGGGAGACTTCGCGCACGTGCTCGAACAACTCCCCGGCTTTGGCGTGGCGGAACCACACGAGGTCACCGATCTCCAGACCCGCCGCCGCGTGTCCGGTCAGGGGTGTTTGGACCTCACCGGCCCCCTCGAGCCCCGTCAGTTGGAGCCCGGCCGGAGCCCAGGGGGTCGGCAGACGATCCGCGCCCACCGCCCCGGAGGCCACCAGCCCGCCGCCGTGCACTGTGGCGATCGCGGGCGCGGGTCGACGCGTGACCGGCAGGCCGAAGAACGCAGCCGGTTGACTGCGGAAGGAGACGTAGTGATCGAATAGGGTGGGGGTCAACAGACCGGACCCCGCGGCGACCTCGGTCACGACGGGGTCGGCGGCCGAGTCCTCGATCGATCCGGTGCCCCCGGCGTTCCAGAACTCCAGACCGCCGACCTCGTTGAGAGCATCGAGACCGGCCAGCGCCTCGGCGATGGACCGACGTCTCTCGCGCAGTTGCGTCGTCGATAGCTGTTTGAGCCGTCGCACCACCAACGACTTGGCCCGTTCCCCGGGAACCTGATCGGGCACCCCGGCAACCTGGCCCTCATAGGTCATGGCGCCCACCAACCGGAAGCCCCGGCGGGCCAGGACGGTCGAGGCCAGGGCCACCACGGCGTCGACGTCGGCGAGCGGCGAACGCTTGGGTCCGATGTGCTGCCCTGCGGTGCGCAGCCCCGCGTCGATGTCGATGGCCACTCGCACCGGCACCGCCTGGGAGGAACGCACCGAGTCGACCACCGCGAGATGGGCCGGATCGTCGATCATGATCGTGATCCGGTCAGCGGCCCGGGGAGAAGCAACCAGACGGACCAGAGACGCCTTGTCCACCGTGGGGTAGGCCACGACGAGGTCCTCGCTGATCCCCTGCTCCTCCAACCACAGGGCTTCGGCCAACGTGAAGCACAGCACCCCGGAGAACCCGGGAAGGCTCAAGGCACGCTCGAGCAACGCGGGCACCCGAATCGACTTGCTGGCCAGCCGGATGGGCGTGCCCGCCGCGCGACGAGTCAGATCCGCGGCGTTGGCGTCGAAGGCATCGAGGTCCACCACGGCCAGCGGTGAGGGGAGTGCGGTCTCCGCGTGGGCGACGGCGTGGTTCAGCCGCGTCCAGAGTCGGTTCCGTGCGATCTCACCCGACAGTCCACTCACGTGATTCCGCGCTTGCGCAGCAGGGCCTCGATTTCGTCCAGTTCGTCGTCGGCCGAGTCGCTCTTGCCACCCTTCGCGGGGCGTGACCCGACCGCCGGGGCCGGGGGATCGGCCGCGGCGTCGAGTTTGCGTGATCGCCGCGACGGGCGTGATCGGGGCTTTCGCCTCGCCTCGACGGCCCGCCCTGCGGCGTACAGGAGCCCGGCGACCCCGGTGAGGACGATCCCGATCCACACCGTGGGACTGAAGACCAGCCCGGTGGCCCAGTCACCGACGGCCGTCGCGATCCGGGTGAACATCCGCAGGGTGTCGGTGAGGTACGCCGCCAGGGGCAGCAGGGTCAGCGCGGCGCCCTTCAGCCCGGCACCCATTCCTCGTCGTTGGTAGAGGAACCAGGTGGCGACCGCCAACAGACCCGTCAGGGTCAGGGTCAGCGCCGCCCACGTCACATCGTCCATGTCCACGCCTCCTCATCAGGTGTTCCTCGGGCCTCAACCATAGAGCGCGCCTTGGAACAACACCGTCGGCTGACCTATCGTCGCGGCGTGCGATCGATTCCCGACCCCGGCTTCTCGGGTGACGTGGGTGCCGCTGCTGCCGAGGTGGCCACTGCCCTCGCGGCGTACGGCGCGGATCCCGGTCTCTTCCCCGAGACTCTGCGTGCCCTGCAGGCGGCGCGACTGATCGTCCCGGTCGTGGCGGTCCTGGGTGAGGTGGAGGTCGACGCCGCCGGACTCACTCACGACAAGTCGAGCGACATGGCCACGGTCCTGTTGACCGGGGCCGATGGTCGTCAGGCCCTGCTCGCCTTCACCAGCCTCGAGACCATGGCCGCCTGGGACGCCGAGGTGAGGCCGGTCCCGGTCACCGCGCAGGTGGCCGCGGCCTCGGCCGTCCAGGAGGGAGCGGCGGCTCTCCTGATCGACGTCGCCGGTCCCGTGCAGGTAGTCGTCGCCGGGGACGATCTCACCGGCTTCGCCGAGGGGTGGTCACTTCAGCGGGTCGGCGATCGTTCGGCCTGGATTCGGCCGTCCTCGCAGTGATCGGGTAGCCTCGGGTCTGACCGATCGGCCTGGGAGTGGCTCACACAGTTCTCTCGGACCGGTCACACAAGCGGGGATCACGATCTCCCACCCGCATCGACCGCCCAGCATCACAGGTCGTCGGGTCCCGTCACGCAGGTTCCGGCCTATGAAGTACACCTCCGGGTGTGCCCGTGGACCAGAACATGCGAGATCCGCTCCGGAAACGGGGTGGGCGCGACTGGCCTCCGCTTGGAACAGCGGAGGCTTTTTTCATTTGCCCACCACGGCACATGTTCTGACTCTCTCTGACCCTGCCCCGAGACACACTGGAGGACCCATCAGCACCGAGCTTCGAATCAACGACCGGATCCGCGTCACGGAGGTCCGACTCGTTGGCCCCAGCGGCGAAACCGTCGGCATCGTTCCCACCGCCGACGCATTGCGCCTTGCCCAGGAGGCTGATCTCGACCTCGTCGAGATCGCCCCCATGGCCCGCCCCCCGGTCTGCAAGCTCATGGACTACGGGAAGTTCAAGTACGAAAACGCCCAGAAGGCCCGCGAGGCTCGCCGGAACCAGACGAACGTGATCATCAAAGAGATGAAGCTTCGTCCCAAGATCGACGAGCACGACTACGAGACCAAGAAGGGTCACGTCGTCCGCTTCCTGCGCGCCGGGGACAAGGTCAAGATCACGATCATGTTCCGTGGTCGTGAGCAGCACCGTCCCGAGCTGGGTTTCCGTCTGCTGCAGAAGTTGTCGGAAGACGTCAGCGAACTGGGCTTCGTGGAGTCCTCTCCCAAGCAGGACGGCCGCAACATGGTGATGGTCCTCGGACCGCACCGCAAGAAGTCCGAGGCCAAGGCCGAGGCGAAGGTCGAGAAGGCCACCAAGGCGGCCGAACGGATCGCCGAGGAGGACGAGGAACGCGCCGAACGCACCGCGCACAACGCGGGCAAGCCCGTCGCGGCCAAGAAGGAACGCGGTCGCTCGGAGAACCTCGACCCCGAGATCGAAGCCTGATTTCTAACCTGAGGCCCACCCGCTTCAGGATCCACCGGTCGAGACCACCGTCACGACCACCCGTACGACGAAAGAGAGAATGAGATGCCGAAGAGCAAGAGCCACTCCGGTGCCGGCAAGCGTTTCCGCGTGACCGGTTCGGGCAAGATCCTTCGCGAGAAGGCGGGCAAGCGTCACAACCTGGAGAAGAAGTCCTCCAAGGTGACGCGTCGGCTGACCGGCACCGTCGAGGTCGCCAAGGCCGACGTCCCCCGCGCCAAGAAGATGCTCGGTATCTGACCGCCCGGGGGCTCCGCCCCCGTGTACCCCCGCTGGGGCTCCGCCCCAGACCCGGGAAACCGCACTTGCACATCGTCTGAAGGAGAATCACCATGGCACGCGTCAAGCGCGCAGTAAACGCCCACAAGAAGCGTCGGACTACCCTGGACCGCGCCAGCGGTTACCGTGGTCAGCGCTCGCGGCTCTACCGCAAGGCCAAGGAGCAGGTCACTCACTCCCTGGTTTACAGCTACAACGACCGCCGCAAGAACAAGGGCAACTTCCGCAAGCTGTGGATCCAGCGGATCAACGCTGCGGCTCGCGCGCAGGGCATGACCTACAACCGTTTCATCCAGGGCCTGCACCTGGCTGAGATCGAGGTCGACCGCAAGATCCTCGCTGACCTCGCCGTCAACGACGTCGCCACGTTCAACACGCTGGTGGCTGCGGCCAAGGCCGCCCTCCCGGCCGATGTGAACGCGCCGAAGGTCGTCTCCGAGGACGTGGCCTGACCATCTCCCCGGAGCCTCAGCACCTGTTGAGCGCCGGCAACGCGCGACTCAAAGAGGCACGAAAGCTCAGCCGCCGCTCGGTACGTTCCGAGCGGCGGCTCTTTCTTGCCGACGGTCCCAAGGCGCTCGAGGGCGCCCTGTCCGTGGAAGGTTGCGTGGTCGAGGTCTTCGCCACCGCAACCGCGTGGGACAGGTACGCCGACCTGCGCGCCGGTGCCCCCTGGACGTTGGTCGAGGACCGCGCCCTGGCCTCCTTGAGTGACTCCGTCACCCCCGCCGGCATCGTGGCGATCTGTCGATCGTTGGACCGACCCGGTGAGCACCTCCTGTCGGGGAGCACTCTGGCCGTGATCGGGGTCGACGTACGGGATCCCGGGAACGCCGGCACGCTGGTCCGGTGCGCCGACGCAGCAGGGGGAGACGCGGTCGTCTTCGCCGGAACCTCGGTGGACCCCCACAACGCCAAGACGGTCCGGGCCAGCGTGGGAAGTCTCTTCCACGTGCCCTTCGCCGTCGATCTCGACGCCTCGCAGGCCATCGCCACGGCGCGAGCGGCCGGTCTGACGATCCTCGCCACGACCGGAGCGGGCGGGACGAGCCTCGACGAGGCCGACGACCTGATCGCCGGACCGGTGGCGTGGGTGTTCGGCAACGAAGCGGCCGGTCTCTCCGAGGAGACGCTCGAGGCCGCCGACCACCGGGTGTCCATCCCGATCTACGGCCGAGCCGAGAGCCTCAACCTCGCCACGGCGGCCGCCGTCTGCCTCTACGCCTCCGCCCGCGCGCGGCGACGTTGACCCTGCGGTCATGTCGCAGGCCCTTCTGGCTGCGGCGGCACTACGGTAGGGCGCAATGAACGGACCGACCGATACCCCATCCGACGCCCAGTCCTTGGCCGACGCCCTGCCGGACGGCGTCGTCGTCGCCGACGCCGGACAACGTGTCGTCCTGATCTCGACTCTGGCTGCGCAGATGCTCGGCACGACTGTGGAGGAGAGCCTGGGTGCCCCGCTGGACGACGTGTTGGTGCTGCAGGACAACGACGGTCGACGGTGGACCGACTGCAACTCGCCGTACGCCGGGCTGATCAGTCGGCGTGCCATCACCGAGCAGTCCTGGCTGCTGTCGGACGGGACCGAGGTGCTGGTCTCGGCGCGGCTTCATCGTCAGGACCGCGGCGAACCCGTGTCCTCGGTGGCGCTCACCCTGCGGTCGGGACGGGGCCGCACCCGGCTGGATCGCGAGCGCTCTGACCTCGTCGCGACGGTGGCCCACGAACTGCGTTCACCGTTGACCGGGGTGAAGGGATTCGTGCAGGCCCTGCTGAACCGGTGGGACAAACTGAACGACGACCAGAAGAAGCTGATGCTGCACACGGTCAGTTCCGACGCCGACCGGCTGTCGCGTCTGATCGCCGAGTTGCTCGACGTGGCCCGGATCGACACCGGTCGGCTCCAGATCTATCCCCGTCCTTCCGACGCCGGGGTGCTGGTCGAGCGGATCGTCGCGTCGGTGGCCGAGGGGACAGCCCGGGACGTGGAACTGGACGTCGCGGAGGACCTCCCGCAGATCCTGGTCGATCCCGACAAGTTCACGCAGGTCATCACCAACCTGGTCGAGAACGGGATCCGGCACGGAGACGGTGTGGTGCGAGTGGCGCTGTCCGCATCTGCGATGAATCGACCCGAGCCCGACGAAGTCCCCGACGGGTCGGTGGTCGAGATCGTCGTCACCGACCAGGGCGAGGGCATCGCCGTCGAGCAGAGGCGTCAGGTGTTCACCAAGTTCTGGCACGGCGGAGCACGGGGAGGATCCGGACTGGGCCTCTACCTCGTCAACGGTCTCACCCGGGCTCAGGGCGGCACCGTGGTCATCGACGACGCTCCCGGTGGAGGCGCCAGGATCACCACCACCTGGCCGGTGAACCCGAATCCCTAGGACCGACCCCCCTCGAGCGGGTAACCCGGTCGCGCCGTCACCCTCCGGCTTCCTAGACTGCTTTTCAGCGTGACTCGTCCCAGCACGACTCGCCTCAGCACGACTTCTCCCAGCACTCACCCGCAGCACCGCTCCTCGAGAGGCAATGATGTCCGGCCCCAACACTGACTACGACCCTGTGGAGGTCACCCCGTTGAAGGCCGAAGAAGTGGCAGCAGCCCGTGACGAGGCGCTCGCTGCCGTCGAGGAGGCCGCTGATCTCGAGGCGTTGAAGCAGGTCCGGATCGATCACACCGGGGACCGCTCACCGTTGGCGCTGGCGAACCGTGAGATCGGTGCGCTCCCACCCCAGGCCCGCAAGGAGGCCGGTCAGCGCATCGGCCAGGCGCGGGGCGCGGTGAACCAGGCGGTGGCCGCCCGACAGTCGGTGTTGGAGGTCGAGCACGAGGAGCGGATGCTCATCGAGGAGACCGTCGACGTCACGCTGCCCACCGACCGTGAGCCCGTCGGCGCGCGGCACCCGATCACGACCGGTAGCGAACTGATCGCCGACATCTTCGTGGCCCTGGGCTGGGAGGTGGCCGAAGGCCCCGTCCTGGAGGCCGAGTGGCTCAACTTCGACGCCCTCAACCTCGGCCCGGATCACCCGGCCCGCACGATGCAGGACACCTTCTGGACCTCACCGGCCGAACAGAACCTGGTGCTGCGGACCCACACCTCGCCAGTCCAGGCGCGCACGATGCTCTCCCGCACCCCACCGATCTACGTCGTCTGCCCCGGGCGGGTCTTCCGCACCGACGAGTACGACGCCACCCACAGCCCGGTCTTCCACCAGGTAGAGGGTCTCGCCATCGACGAGGGCATCTCGATGGCCCACCTCAAGGGCACCCTGGATCACTTCGCGACCTCCATGTTCGGCGAGGGCATCACGACACGGTTCCGACCGTCGTACTTCCCCTTCACCGAGCCCAGCGCCGAGGTGGACCTCATCTGCTTCGTCTGTCGGGGCTCCGGTTCTGCCGCCGACGGTGGGGGCGAGTGCCGCACCTGCCGCGGTGAGGGCTGGATCGAATGGGGCGGCTGCGGCATCGTCAACCCGCGCGTTTTGCGCGCCTGCGGCGTCGACAGCGAGCGCTACTCCGGCTTCGCCTTCGGCATGGGGATCGACCGGACCCTGATGTTCCGCCACGGCATCTCTGACCTGCGGAACCTCTTCGAGGGCGATGTCCGCTTCACCACCACCTTCGGAAGCGAGGTCTGAGGAGATGCGCGTTCCCGCCTCCTGGATCGACGAGTACGTCGACCTGCCCGACTCCGTCAGCGTCGAGGACCTCACGGCCCGGCTCACCGATCTCGGCCTCAAGCTGGAGGCCATCGAGCGAGCCCGTGATGCGATCACCGGGCCCCTGGTCATCGGTCGGGTGTTGACCTGTGAGGCCGAGCCGCAGAAGAACGGTAAGACCATCAACTGGTGCACCGTCGACGTCGGTTCGGCCAACGGCTCCGGTGAACCGCAGGGGATCGTCTGCGGTGCCCACAACTTCGGCGTCGACGACCTCGTGGTGGTGATCCTCCCGGGTGGAGTCCTGCCCGGGAACTTCGAGATCTCCGCCCGCAAGACCTACGGCCACGTCTCGTCGGGGATGATCTGTTCCTCGCGGGAGCTCGGCCTCGGGGAGGACCACGACGGGATCATCGTGCTTCCCGCCGACGCCGGGGAACCGGGCGACGACGCCTTCGGCGTACTCGGCCTGGACGACGTCATCATCGAGTTCGAGATCAACCCCGATCGTGCCTATGCGCTCAGCCTGCGCGGTGTCGCCCGGGATGCGGCACTGGCCTTCGACGCGCCCTTCACCGACCCCGCCGACCGCGCGGTGCCGTTCGCCAACGCCGACGGCTACCCGGTGCTTCTCGACGACGCCGAGGGTTGCCCGCTGTTCGTCGCCCGTCTGGTGTCCGGGTTCGACCCGACCGCCGCCACGCCCGACTGGATGGCGCGCCGGCTCACCCAGGCCGGGATGCGACCCATCTCGCTGGCCGTGGACGTCACCAACTACGTGATGCTCGAGATCGGGCGACCCATTCACGGGTACGACGCCGACAAGCTGGCCGGTCCGATCCGGGTCCGCCGGGCGACGACCGGCGAACACCTCACCACGCTGGACGGCACCGACCGGAAGCTGTCGCCCGAGGATCTCGTCGTCACCGACGACTCCGGGATCATCGGACTCGGAGGGGTGATGGGCGGGGAACCGACCGAGATCTCCGAGACCACGACCCGGGTGCTCGTGGAGTCGGCGCACTGGGACGCCACCTCGATGTTCCGCACCGGCAAGCGTCACAAGATCTCCTCCGAGGCCGGCAAGCGCAACGAGCGCGGCGTCGACCCGGCCGTGACCGAGGCGGCCGCCGACCGGGTGGTCGAGTTGCTCACGACGTACGGCGGGGGAGTGGCCGAGCCCGGCGTCACCGTCGCCGGCGCCGCACCCGTGGCCCCGACCCTGCTGCTGGACCGGGAGCTCCCGGCTCGGATCACCGGGATCGCGATCAGCCCGGAGACCACCGTGGCCGCGCTGCGTTCGGTGGGCTGCGAGGTCGACGCCTCCGAACAGGGACTGGTCGTCACGGTGCCCACGTGGCGCCCCGACATCACCGACCCCTACGACCTCGTCGAAGAGGTGGCCCGGGTGGTCGGCTACGACCAGGTGCCCTCCGTCCTGCCGACACCGGCCGGTGGCCGCGGACTGACTCGCCCGCAGCGATTGCGCCGTCGACTGGGTCGCACCCTCGCGGGCGCGGGTCTGATCGAGGTCATCAGCTTCCCCTTCGTGGGTGCTGCGGCCCTGGACCGGTTGGGCCTTGCCGAGGACGACGAGCGTCGTCTGACCGTCCCCCTGTCGAACCCACTCTCGACCGAGGAACCGGCGTACACGACCACCCTGCTGCCCGGTCTGCTCAAGAGCGCCGCCCGCAACCTGGGTCGCGGAGCCGGCAGCGTTGCCCTCTTCGAGACCGCCACCGTGGTGGCCCCGGTTCACGCCGGGTCGGCGTTGGCGCCGATCTTCGGTGTCGACCGGCGCCCGACCGACGACGAGATGGCCACCCTGCTGGCCGCCGTACCCGACCAGCCACAGCACCTCGGAGTGGTGCTCGTCGGCCAGCGTGAGCGGTCCGGCTGGTGGGGTGAGGGCCGCGCCGTTGCGTGGTCGGACGCCATCGCGGTCGTTCGTCGACTCGCGGACGAGATCGGCGTCGACCTCACCGTGCGGGCGGCCGAGCGGATGCCGTGGCACCCGGGTCGTTGCGCCGAGCTGTTGATCGGCGATCAGCCCATCGGGTACGCCGGTGAGTTGCACCCTCGCGTGTGCGCCGACCACGGTCTGCCCGAGCGCAGCGCCGCGGTCGAGATCAACCTCGACGTGTTGATCGCGGCCGCCCCCGAGGCGGTCCGCGGACCCGAGCTGTCGTCGTACCCGCAGGCCAAGGAGGACGTCTCCCTGGTGGTGGCCGACTCGGTGACCGTGGAGTCCGTAACCGGTGTGCTGCGTGAGGGGGCGGGGGAGTTGCTCGAGTCGATCCGACTCTTCGACGTCTACACCGGCTCGCAGATCGAGACCGGCACCCGCTCGCTGACCTTCGCCCTGCGATTCCGGGCCAGCGACCGGACCCTCACCGAAGAGGAGACCGGTGCCGCGCGCGACGGCGCGGTGAAGCTGGCCGCCGAACGACTCGGAGCCGTTCAGCGGTAGATCGGCTCAGGCCTTCGTCGCAGTGCAGAGGAACACGCCGAACTCGCGGTCACCCTTGGGGATGGTGGTGACGCTGGTGAAGCTGACGTCGGCGAAGCCGGCGTCGACCAAGTGCGCGGCGAGGTCGTCCCGGTCGAACCCGTGGTGTCCGTCGAAGTCGACCTTGTCGGCGTGGAAGGCCCCATCGGGATCCTTCTCCAGGTCCGCGATGGCCAACCGTCCACCGTCGACCAGGATCTCCGCAAGGGACCGCAACAATCCTTGAAGATCGTGGACGTGGTGCAACGCCAGGGAACTCCACACGAGGTCGTAGGACCCATCGAGCCGATCCTTCGTGAGGTCCGCCTGGACGGCGCGCAGTGTGTCGCCGAGGCCGGCCGCTTCGATCCGCTCCTGGGCGACCTTCACCATCCCGGCCGAGGGGTCGGTCACCACGACGGAGCGGACGCGTTCGGCGAGCAGGATACTCAGCCGACCGGTGCCGCCGCCGACGTCCACGGCGCTCATCGCAGGGTCGAGGTTCAAGCCCTGCTCGATGGCCCGCGCTACTGCGACTTGTCGCGCCTCGTGACCGGGGTCGTCGTCCCACGTCGCTGCCCGGTCGTCGAATCCCGTGTGTTCATGCATGCTTCCGACTCTAGTGTCGGATTGACCGGCGCCGCCTAGATCCTTCGGTGGAAGGTGATGGTGTCGTCGGGTCTGATTTCGTGGGCGTAGTCGTGGTGGTGGATCAGGGTGTGATGTCGGGGGCAGAGAACGGCGGTTCTGTTGAGGTCCGTGGCCCCGCCTTGGTGC